>CAYZQO010000104.1:0-17327 GCA_964480725.1 uncultured Polyangiaceae bacterium
GCGCCTGCACCGCCCCGCTCGAGCCCGTCGCCGCCGGCGCGCAGCTCGGCGGCGGAGTGATCGGCGCGCCCGCGGCGCCACCGGTTCCGGGCGCTCCCGCACCACCGCCCACGCCCCCCGTCGCGGCCGCGCCGCCGTCCACGCCCGGCTCGCCCGCGGCGCCCCCGCCCGTGCCGCCCCCGCCCGTGGCACCACCCACGGAAGCCTCACCACCGCCAGCGTCATCACCACCGGCGTCGCCCCCCGTCGCTTCCCCACCCGCGACGCCTGCGCCCCCTGGTTCACCTCCCCCCGGCTCGCCGCCGCCCGCGTCGCTGCCGCCGGTCCGGGCGCCGCCCGGTTCGCTGCCACCGCTCGCAGCGCCACCCGTCGCGCTCCCTCCCGTCGCGGTGCCGCCCGAGTCGCTACCGCCCGCGGCGGCACCCCCGGCGTCGCCGCCGCTCGCGGCGCCGCCGTCCTCATCGGTCCCGTCGCCACCGCAACCGGCGGCGACCAGCAGCGAGAGCAGCACCCCCGACGCGCACCCAACGCCGCGCAACCGAATCAACCCACCCGTTTCCCAGGTCCTTGCATCGCCCCGCATGGCGACGATCGTGACCGGTCGCCGGATTGCCGGCAAGCGAGCCGCGGCGGACCGTCGAAACGAGCGGCCCGATCGCACCGTGCGAGCACAGGTGCGTCGCCGGGTCCGGCGTCGAGTGCGCAGACGGTCGGTGGTACCATGGGCTCCAGATCCGGGGAGCCGGACGGGGAGACGAGGGCATGGGACACCGACGAGCGTTCACTCGCACCATCTTGATCCTGAGCGCGGGCCTGGCCTCGCTCGCTTGCTCCCAGGACGACGAGCACGACGCTGCCCCCGCGGCAGGGGGCAGCTCGACGGGGGGCAGTTCGACGGGAGGCAGCTCGACGGGGGGCGCCGCGGGGGCAACCGGCACGGGCGGCGCGAGGCCGGTCACGGTCGCGCCTCCCTCCTGCGAGGAGCCGCCGTGGGATCCGGCCGACTTCGCCGCCGTCTACGAGGTGGGGCCCGGCCAGGATTACTCGACGCCGTCCGAGGTACCTTGGGAGTCGATCGGCCCGGGCACGCTGGTGCGCATCCACCGCCGCGACACGCCGTACGCGGACAAGTGGGTGATCGCGGTGGAGGCGACGGCGGACGCGCCCGTGGTCGTGCTGGGCGTCCCGGAGGGCGGCCTCTTGCCGGAGATCACCGGCGAGGACGCCGTCACCCGCCCCGAGCTCGACTACTGGAGCGAGACGCGCGGGATCATCAAGATCGGCGGCAGCAGCGCGCCGGACGTGGAGACGGCGTCGCACGTGGTCGTCGAGTGCCTCGACCTCTCGGGCGCCCGCGAGGCTCACGAGTTCACCGACGACGGCGGCGCAACGACGACCTACGACGACAACGCCTCCGCGATCTTCCTCGAGGCCGGCACCTCGGTGACCCTGCGCCATAACCGCCTCCACGACTGCGGCAACGGCCTGTTCGTCGCCAGCGGGAGCTCCGACGTCCTGGTGAGCGGCAACCAGCTCTGGGACAACGGCAACCCGGGCAGCATCTACGAGCACAACAGCTACACCGAGGCGCACGGGATCGTCTTCGAGTTCAACCGCTACGGTGAGCTCTGCGCCGGGTGCGGCGGGAACAACCTCAAGGACCGCTCGAGCGGGCTCGTGGTGCGGTACAACACCATCGTGGGCGGGAACCGCGCCCTCGACCTGGTCGACTCCGACTACGATACCATCGTCGGCGCCAGCGATTACGACGACAGCTTCGTCTACGGCAATGTGCTCGTCGAGCTCGACGACGACGGCAACCGGCAGATCGTGCACTACGGCGGCGACGGGGACGAAGCCAACTTCCGCACCGGAACGCTCCATTTCTATCACAACACGGTCGTCTCCGAGCGGAGCGGTTTGGCGGTCCTGGTGCGACTCTCGAGCGCCGAGGCGACGCTCGACGCGCGCAACAACGTCCTTTACGCCACGGCCGGCGGCGACGCCTTCGGGATCCTGGAGGAGCTCGGCACCGCGTCGCTCCAGGGCAACTGGCTGCCCTCGGGTTGGCGTGACGGCTCGCCCTCGTTCGCCGGCACCGTGACCGCGTCGGACAACCACGAAGGGACCGACCCGGGCTTCGTCGACGCCACGGCCCGGGACTACGCGCTCACCGCGGGCGCCGAGGCGGACGGCATCACCGTGCCGCTGGCGGACGCGGCGTCGGCCCACCCGGTGGAGCACGAGTACCGGGCCCCGGCGGGGGGAGCGGCACGCTCGGGCACGGAGAGCGCCGGCGCGTTCGAACTGGAGTGAAGCCCGCACCGGGCCGCCGCCCCGGGACGGGCATGGCCGTCGCCCGGGGCTCGACCGCGGCGACAGCCAACGCGAAATTTTGTCGCGAGGTTGCGCTCGACGGCGGCCTGGGACCCGGCGGGGGCGGCGAGGCAGAACACACCGTTCCAGGTTCGGTCGTCCACATGCAGTCAGTCCGCCAGCGCGCGGGGGGCGCGCGGTGGTATCTGCTCGCCCGAAGCGCGCGCTCATGTAACCCTCGGTGAGGAAACGGCGGCAGGCTGGCGGTCACCACGGGTGGTCGCGAGCGTTCCCGACGCCGCCGGCGGAGAGATCGCCCGATGAAAAGCCCTCTTCTTTCGCTGCTCGCGTCCGCTTTGGTTCTGCTCGCCGTGGCCTGCAGCAGTGGCGACGACGAGTACTTCGGCCAGGGCACTGGCGGCACGCCGGGCGCCGGCGCCACCGGCGGAGCCCCCATGGGTGGCGCGCCGACGGGCGGCGTCGCCGCCACGGGCGGCACGATCGCCTGCGCCCCGGGGCAAGCGGTTTGCAACGGCGTCTGCGTCGACACCCTGTCCAACCCGGCCAACTGCGGCAGCTGCGGCGCGACTTGTCCGGGGGGTCAGGTCTGCCAGTCCGGGGTGTGCGCCTGCGCCGCCGGACAGCTCCTCTGCGTGGGCGCCTGCATCGACCCGCTCACCAGCCCCACCAACTGCGGCGCCTGCGGCCACGGATGCGCCCTGCGCCAGGATTGCGTGGGCGGGCAGTGCACCTGCCAGGCCGGCACCGCGGCCTGCCCCAGCGGCTGCGTGGATCTGATGACGACGGCCACGGACTGCGGCGCCTGCGGGAACGTGTGCCCCACCACGGCGCCGTTCTGCTCGCAGGGGATCTGCACCGCGAGCTGCGCGGCGGGCGAAACCTCCTGTGGCACGAGCTGCGTCGACATCCAGACGGACGAGGCCAACTGCGGCACCTGCGGCCGGGCGTGCGCGGCCGGCCAGACCTGCGCGCTCGGGCAGTGCAACTGCGCCACCGCCGGGCAACTCGACTGCGGCGCCGGCTGTGTCGACACGCTGAGCAACAGCGCCAACTGCGGCCAGTGCGGGATCGTGTGCGCCGGCGGCCAGGCCTGCAGCAATGGCCTCTGTAGCTGCCCGGCGGGGCAGATCAACTGCGGCGGCACCTGCATCACCGGCACCACCTGCCCCTGCAGCCCCGCCTGCGCCGCGGGGCAGGTCTGCGAGGCTGGTACCTGCGTCTGCGCTACGGGCACCACCGACTGCAGCGGCGCCTGCGTTGACCTGACCAGCGACGCCGCCAACTGCGGCGGTTGCGGCATTGCCTGCACGGGCGGCAAGGTCTGCGCGACCGGCAACTGCGCCTGCCCCACCGGGCAGGAGAGCTGCGGAGACACCTGCGTCCCCGCCGGCACCTGCGCCACCGGCTGCGACCCCGCCTGCACAGGCGGCAAGAACTGCGTGGACGGGACTTGCGAGTGCCCTGCGGGCCAGACCGACTGCAGCGGCACCTGCGCCGATCTGAACGTCAGCGCGGCCCACTGCGGTGAGTGCGGCGCCCCCTGCGCTGCGCCCCGCACCTGCGCGGGCGGCGTCTGCGGATGCCCTGCCGGTCAGGAGGACTGCGGCGGCACCTGCGTGGCCGCGGGGACCTGCTGCGACCCCGCCTGCCCCGAGGGGCAGGTCTGTACGGGCGGCACCTGCGCCTGCCCCTCCGGCCAGGTCCTCTGCGACGGTGCCTGTGTCACCGGCACGAGTTGCAGCCCAGACGGCTGCAACGTCCCGGCCGGCATGATCTCGAGCTTCGAGGAGGGCACGGGAAGCCCCGTGGTGCTCGCGCAGGACAGCCGCGTGGGATCCTGGGAGCGGTTCTGGGACGAAACCAAGACGGGCAGCTTCACCTCAACCGTCGAGGCCTCCGGCAACTCCGAGGAGTGTGACCAGTACGCGCTCCACGCCAAGGGCTCCGCCGGCGACTGGGGCGACTGGGTCGGGATCGGTATCTTCTTCGGCACCGACAAGACCGCGCCGGTCGCCTACAACGCGAGCAAGTACACCGGCGTCCGCTTCAAGGCGAAGAAGGGCTCGGGCCACGACCAGCACTCCGCCGTTCGCTTCAACATCTCGATCCCGGAGACGGAGGGCAACGGCTCGGGCGGCGACTGCGACACCGCGACCCTCGGGGCGACGACCGAGAAGGCCGCGCGCGACTGCTACCAGCACCTCGGCCGGTTCCTCCAGGTCGAAAGCAACATCGACGCCGACAACGAGCTCACGACCGACTGGAAGGAGTTCACCTACTGCTTCGATCGGGACCTCTACCCGCTGTCGCTCCCCAGCAACCTCACCAACCAGGAGCGGAACGAGCTCCCCTCGAAGATCCTGAAGCTCCAGTTCCAGTTCAACAAGGGCAAAGACTGGTACCGGGGGTACGTGGCCGAGAGCGCCTACGTGGACATGGCCGCCAACCTCGCCTTCGATTTCTGGCTCAACGACCTCGAGTTCATCGAGGGCGAGTGCCCCAACGACACGACCTTCGAGTCCTCCGCGGGGACGATCCAGCCCTTCCCGCAGAACGCCAACATCGGCACCTGCACCCCCGCGTCCGCGGGCGCGGGCACCGCGGCGGCATTCAACGGCGCCATCTCGCGGATCTACGCGCAGTGGCAAGAGAACTTCGTCAGCGACAACCGCGTGCTCGCCCCGGAGCAGAACAACATCTACACGTCCGAGTCCATGGGCTACGGGATGCTGATCGCCGCCGCCATGGGCGACAAGACCTCCTTCGACAAGTTCTGGGGCTTCGTGCAGACCAAGCTCTCGGGCGGTCTGATGACCTGGAAGGACGGGGACACCGGCTCGGCCACGGACGGCGACGTCGACATCGCCTACGCGCTGCTGATGGCCGACGCGCAGTGGGGCGGCAGCTACGAATCAGCCGCCACTTCGATGATCGACGCCATCAAGTCCAGCGACGTGAGCGGGACGCGGCTCAAGGCCGGCAGCAACTGGGATCCGGGCTTCAACCCGTCCTATTTCGCCCCCTCCTACTTCCGCCGGTTCGGCGGCATGGATGGCGTGATCACGGCCTGTTACGATCTGCTGTCAACCAACGTGAACGCACAGACGGGCCGCTTCCCCACGGACTGGACGGACCCGAGCGGCGCACCGGTGACGGGGCAGAGCCTCGGGGCGCAGGTCACGGCCGGGTTCACGGTGCCGGTCTTCGGCTACGACGCCGCGCGCGTGCCCTGGCGGATCGGGCACGACGGCTGCCTGAACGGCGGCACGGGCACCACCCTGTCAGGCTCGATCGTGGACTTCTTCGCCGCCAAGTACGACGCCGGGGCGACCATCGATCTGATGAAGGCCGGCTGGGTGAAGTCGAGCGGCAACCCCGCCGGGTCCGGCGACGGCGCCGTCGCCAAGGACTTCCAGGGCTCGTTCATCGGCCCCATCGGGGTCGGTGCGATGGCCTCGGGTGACGCCGCCGTCCGTGATCGCGCCTTCCGGACCATGCTCGACGTCCTCGAGAGCCCGGACTTCAACACGACCTACTTCCCGTCCACCGTGGGCTTCATCACGCTGCTCATCATGAGCGGCAACTTCCCCGCGCCCTGAGCGCACGCGCCGACCCGCGCGTCGTTCCAGCACGGCAAGGCCGGCGCCGGATCCGGGCCCGACACCGGATCCGGGCACGGTAGCGGATCCGGGCCCGACACCGGATCCGCGCCCCGATCAAGGTGCGGCTCCCTGCTCCCGCCTCGACAGGGAGCCACAGCCGCGGTTCAATTCCGCGGTGACCCTCCCCGCCCCCATCGCCGAGGCCCTCGCGCGCTTCCGCACGGCGCTCCGTGAGCGCTTCGGTGACCGCCTGCGCGAGCTGGTGCTCTTCGGGTCCCAGGCCCGGGGGGAGGCGACCGAGGAGAGCGACGTTGACCTCTTGGTGGTCGTGGACGGACTGACCGAAGCCGAGCGCCGCGAGGTCCTCGACCTCGGCTGGGCAGCGGGCGCCGCGGGCGACGAGTACGTCTGCCTCTCCCCGCTCCCTTACTCCTGCGACCAGATCGCAGAGCTGCGACGCCGCGAGCGGCGGCTGCCGCGCGAGATCGCGAAGGACGGGATCCCGGTGTGACCCACGAGAACCGCCGCGCCAACCTCGCGCTCGAGACGGCGCGCGGAGACGCCTCGCTGGAATCCGCGGAGCTGCTGCTGGACGCCGGCAAGCTCGCGGACGCGGTGAGCCGCGCCTACTACGGCGCGTTTCACTATGCTCGAGCGCTCCTGCTCACCCTGGGCGAGGAGCCGATCACCCACGCCGGGGTCGAGCGCCTCCTCCATCGGGATCTGGTGCGCCCCGGCCGGCTCGATCCCGACGTCGCGCGGCTCCTCTCCCGGCTGCAGAAGCTCCGCCTCGACGCCGACTACAGCGCCGAGTTCCTGTTCAGCGCCGCCGGCGCCGCCGAGGAGGTCGCCGCGGCCCGGACGTTCATCGAGGCGGCCCGGGCGGTCCTCGCCAGCGACGGCTGGCTCGCGCCGCCCGGCGCCTGAGCGGGAGCGGCGGGCCACACGCCGGCGCGGGTCGCCCCCCCGGTGGGCGGCGCCGGGGAGGCCCGGCCGACGCTCCTGCCCCGGTGCACAAAACGAAGCGGGCCGCCCCGTCACGGACGAGGCGGCCCAGGTCGTCCGGCGGCGCTGCTCAGGGCGCCGCCGGCCTCTGAGCAGCGGTCACTGCACGACGCAGGTGAACTCCTCCACCTTCAGGTTGCCGCCGGCGCCGCCATTCCAGATCTCGAACCCGAAGAAGACGTCGGTGAGGTACCAGCTCTGGTTGATGCCGTGGGCCTCGGCCGCCGTCATGAAGTCCTTCAGGTTGAGACTGCCCGAACGAACGTCCCCTTGGGCGACGAAGGACACCACCGGGGCGTTGCTGGGTCCATCCGGGCCCTCACCGCGGGGCCCCACCCAGACGTCGTAGTTGGTGCCGCCGACGTTCGCCGTGGCCTGCACGCTACCGATGGGCTGCGCGTCCGCGGGATCGTGCACCCAAACCATGATGAAGCCGCTGATGGCGTCCTGGTAGATCGCCGTCGGGATGTGGTCCGAGAACCACACGTCGTAGGTCGCGTTGAACGAGCCGGTCGAGCCGCTCCAGCCGAACGTGGTCTGGGCGCTGATGATGTCGGAGATCCGCCGCGGCAGGTTGTCGGTGCCGGAGGTGGACACCGTGCCGTTCTTGGTCTCGCCATTGGCGCCGATGAAGATCGACGGGAAAGAGGCGGGGACGCCGCCGCCGGGGCTGCTGCCGCTGCCCTCCACGATGGTGAAGCTGTTGTTGAAGTAGTCGAGGATGAGGTTCGACCCCTCGGGGTTGCCCCAGTTGTTGTTCTGGATGACGTATTCTTCCCCGCCCACCAGCACCTTCGCGCGGTCGAAGTCGCCGTCCGGAGACACCTCGGTGAAGCCAACGGTCCCGGACTGATCGCCGACCTCGGCGGTGCCGTCGGGGGCGTCTTCCGCCGTGTTGCCCGCAGCGAAGCCGTTGACGCAGAAGTCGTAGGGGATCGCCGTGGGCTCGCCGGGGACCAGGAACACGACCGCCGAGATCGGCTCGCCGTTGTAGGGGTTGCCGCCGTCGTCCCAGCACTCGGTGTTGAAGTCGGTGTACGGCACGAAGATCTTGCCCTGCGTCGCCGCGATGGTGGCGCACCAGCGGTCGTTCGCGTCCGTGGCGCCGTTGGGGCCCTGGATCTGGATGCGGAAGGTGAAGGCGGTGTCGCTGCCCTGCTTGACGATGTTGGCGGCGATGCCGCTCTCACCCAGGGTGACACCGGGAGGCCCTTCGGAGGTGGTCGAGGCGGGGTCGTAGGTGCAGTCCGCGGTCGCAGGATCCTCGTTGAGGTTGAAGCCGAGCAGCGCCACGGACTCGTAATCGGGGTGCGGGCCAACGGAGCCGGAAGCGCAGTAGGGCTCTCCGGTCACGTGACTGGTGAAGTCCTGCGGGGAGACGGTCGTGCCGACGCTGGTATCGTCGATCCCGGTCCACGCGCAGCCCTTCCAGCTGCCGTAGCGCCAGAAGCCGGGCGGATCGCCCGTGCTGCCGCCGCCGGTTCCCGCGGTGCCGCCCGTCGGGTCCGTGCCCCCCGTCGGCTGCGCGCCGCCCGTCGGCTGCGCGCCGCCCGTCGGCAACGCGCCGCCCGTCGGCTGCGCGCCACCGGTCGGCAGGGCGCCACCGGTCGGCAACGCGCCGCCCGTCGGCTGCGCGCCACCGGTCGGCAGGGCGCCACCCGTCGGCTGCGCGCCGCCCGTCGGCAGACCGCCGGTGCCACCGGCTCCGCCGGTGCCGCCCACCGGGACGCAGGTCCCGACCGAGCATTGTCCGCTCGGGCAGACGTTGCCGCAGACGCCGCAGTTGGCGCCGTCGATCTGGGTGTTCACGCAGGCCGCGCCGCAGTTGGTCAGCCCCATCGCGCAGGTGCTGGCGCATTGGCCGTTCGAGCAGACCTGCGCCCCGCAGGCGGTCCCGCAGGCGCCGCAGTTGGCCGGGTCGGTCATGGTGTTGACGCAGGCGCCGTTGCAGGCGGCGTAGGGCGCCGCGCACTGGCAAGACCCGTTGAAGCACGACTGCCCGACGCCGCAGACGTTCCCACAGACGCCGCAGTTGGCGCCGTCGATCTGGGTGTTCACGCAGGTCGCGCCGCAGAGGACGGAGCCCGCTGCGCAGCCCGCGCCGCCGCCAGTGCCTCCCGTCCCAGCCGGCCCCGTCCCGCCCGAGTACGGGAGGTATCCGGGGTTGATGGGATCCGAACAGGCCCCGAGGGTCGCGCAAGCGAAGGTGACCAAGATGGTGCGCAGAAGTCGTCTCGTCATCGTCCAGGCTCCGTGCCGCGCTGCCGAAGCGCGGCGCTCATTGCATAAATCCAGGTCCCGCGCCGAACGGGCGCGGGGTCGCGGTTCTGGTCGCTGGATCCTGTGCCTTACGCCACCGCCCGCGACCCGTGCGGTCGTTTCATCGAGTATGTCACAGTGATCCGCGTCGCCAAGGCAGCCCCGCCGCAGTGGAAGCTCACATTGGATCGTTGAAGCGAGCCTGTACGAGGAATCCAGGCTCGGGAACGGACCCGGAGCGCGGGGACCCGGCGGATCCTGGGTGATCCGTACCATTTCGCCCTTCTTGCGTGAACGTGTGCTCCACGCCCGCGGCCGCCGGGCACGGCGGCACCGACCTGCTGCACTCGACGGTCCCGCCCGGAGAGGCGGCGCGCGAACGTCGCCGTGCAACCTCGGGAGGCCGCCAGCTGCGCTGGCCTCACGCAGACCGACGCGGCGAGTGACGGTCCCAGGAGCGAGCGTCACTCCATTGTCACCGCGGCGCCGTGGGCCGGTCACGCGCCGCACGTATCCCTGCTGCAACCGAGCGTGCACCGATGACGGGCCATTACGAGGAGAGCCTGGAGCGCGATCTATCCCGGATCCGGGCCAAGATCGTGGAGATGGGTCGGCTCGCGGAGCGAGCGGTGGCGGACGCCGTGGCCGCCCTCGCCACCCGCAACCGCCAGCTCGCCTACTCGGTCATCCTGCGCGACGACCGCATCGACGAGCTCGAGAAGGAGATCGACCGACTCTGCCTCGAGCTCATCGTCCGCCAGCAACCCGTGGGCCGGCACCTGCGCCTCGCCTTCGCCACCATCAAGGTCAACGCCGAGCTCGAGCGGGTCGGCGACTACGCCGAGAGCATCGCGCGCCACTCCCTCGCCCTCTACGCCGACGCCAGCGCCTTCCCGGTGGAGCCGTTCCAGGAGATGGCGGCGATCGCGCTCCCGATGCTCCGGGAGGCGGTCGAGGCCTTCGTGCAGGAGGACGCGAGCAGCGCCGCGCGGCTCAAGGCCCAGGAGGAGCGGGTCGACGCGCTGCGCGAGGCGGTCAGTCAACGGCTCCTCGACTGGCGGGAGTCGGGGACGATAAAGCTCGAGGCGTTCGGCCCCCTGCTGATCGTCGGTAACCGCCTGGAGCGGGTGGCGGACCAGGCCCGGAGCATCGCGAAGAGCGCCGCCTACGTCGCCAAGGGCGACCTCGAGAAACGCCGCCGCGCCGCGATCTACCGCGTCTTGTTCGTGGACGACACCAACGCCGCCCAGAGCTCGATGGCCGAGGCGATCGGCAACGCCATGGCGCAGCCGCGGTTCGTGTTCGCCAGCGCCGGGCTCGATCCGGCACCGGCGCTGGACGGCGCGACCGCGTTCTTCCTCGAGCAGAAGGGGATCGCTCGTGTGTCGCACGCCCCGCAGCGGCCGGAGAAGGTGCCGAACTTCGATCACTTCCAGGTGCTCGTGGCCCTCTCCGAGCGGGCACGCCAGGTCTTCCCGCCCGCCCCGAGCCGGATCGTCTGCCTCGAGTGGATCTTGCCGGACCCGAGCCAGTCGACGGGGACCACGGAGCAGATCGAAGAGGACCTGGAGCGGACCTACACGTTCCTCCGCGACCACATCCGCGAGCTCGTCGAGGCGCTGCTCGGCAGCGCCGAGCCGGGCGACGACTGAAGCCCCTCTCTCCCGGCCCCATCCGGCCGGCCACGAAGCTGCCTCCTCCCGTCCAGAAAGGGATCCCCTCCGTGACCCTCCGAAGCCTCCTCGCCTCGCTCGGCCTGCTCGTCCTGCTGGTCCCGCTCACTGCCTGCGGGCGCCGGTCGGATCCGACCGGCAGCGCCCCCGGCAGCGGCTCGGCCGCCGAGGCCAAGACCATCCAGATCATCGGCTCCGACACCATGGTGAACCTGGCCCAGGCCTGGGCGGAGAAGTACCACGCGGTTGCGCCCAACATCTCGGTCGAGGTGTCCGGCGGCGGCTCCGGCGTCGGGATCGCGGCGCTCGAGAACGGCACCGCCGACATCGCCAACGCGAGCCGCGACGTGAAGCCCGAGGAGAAGGCGAAGATCGAGAAGAAGTCGGGCCACCCGCTGCGGGAGATCACCGTCGGCCACGACGCCCTCGCCATCTACGTCCACAAAGACAACCCGCTCGAGGCCATCAGCGTCGAGGAGCTCTCCGAGCTCTACCGGGAGAATGGGGGCATCTCGAAGTGGTCCCAGCTCGGCGTCACCGCCATTCCCGGTGGGCAGGGCGACGAGGTCATCCGGGTGAGCCGCCAGAACAGCTCCGGGACCTACGCCTACTTCCGCGAGCACGTCCTGGGTGCGAAGGCCGACTTCCGGAGCGGCACCCTCGACATGAACGGCTCCAAGGAGGTGGTGGAGCTGATCAGCAAGACCCCGGGCGCCATCGGCTACAGCGGCATGGGGTACCTCACCGCGGGCGTCAAGCAGCTCCGGGTGTCGCAGAAGAAGGGCGAACCGGGCATCGGTCCCTCGGTCACCGCCACACTCGACCGCAGCTACCCCATCGCGAGAGCGCTCTACATGTACCTCCCCGGCGATCCCCCGCCGCACGTCCAGCAGTACCTCGACTGGATCCTCTCCCCCGCCGGACAGACCATCGTGAAGGAGACGGGCTACGTGCCCGTGAAGTGACGCCATGACCACCGGCCAGGCCAGCGTCCTCGGCGACGTCGGCGCTCTGACCGCCGGTGCCTCCGCCATGCCCTCTGCAGCAGCGCCCGAGCGACGCCGCCAGCGGGCCCGGCGGCCCCGCTGGGAGCGCTGGGGGGAGCGCGGCATCGAGGGCGTCGTCACCCTCTGCGGCATCAGCGCCGTGATCTTCGTGTTCGGGATCTTCTTCTTCGTCTTCCGCGAGGGAGCGCCCCTGCTCTTCGCAGGCTTCGACCTCTGGGAGTTCTTCACCAGCCCCGACTGGTACCCCACCTCGGTCGTCAACGTCCGCTTCGGCGCCGCCGCGCTGATCTTGGGCACGCTGAGCGTCACCGTCATGGCGATGGCGATGGCGATCCCGCTCGGGCTCGGCGCGGCCATCTACGTCTCGGAGTTCTGCACCGGGCGGCTGAAGGAGACGCTGAAGGTCGTCATCGAGCTGTTGGCGGCGATCCCCTCCGTGGTCTGGGGGTTCATCGGGCTGTCGGTGATGAACCCGCTCATCCAGCAGGTCTTCAACGTGCCCGTCGGGCTCAACGCCTTCAACGGCGCGGTCCTGATCGCCCTGATGGCGCTCCCGATCATGGTCAGCATCAGCGAGGACGCCCTGAAGGCCGTGCCGGATTCCTTTCGCGAGGCCGCGGTGGCGATGGGCGCCACCCGCTGGCAGACGATCTGGCGCGTGCTCCTGCCCGCCGCCAAGAACGGCCTCTTGGCGGCGGTGCTGCTGGGCGTCGGCCGGGCCGTCGGCGAGACGATGGGGGCCCTGATGGCGACGGGCCACGCCATCAACATCCCGACGAGCCTCTTCGACCCCGTGCGCACCCTGACGGCGACCATCGCGGCCGAGCTCGGCGAGGCCTCGGCCGGGTCGCCCCATTACCGCGTCCTCTTCCTGGTCGGCGTCCTCTTGTTCGGGATGACCTTCCTCGTCAACCTGATCGCGGATCTGGTGATCCGCGGGGTGAGGAGGCAGTAGCCATGTTCGCCGCGAGCGCCTCCACCCTGCGGAGCCGGCGCCAGGAGCGCGTCGTGCGCTGGTTGCTCGGGGGGGCCGTCGTCACCCTGATCGTCCCGGTCGTGCTGATCGTGGGCTACCTGGTGTGGCAGGCCTCACCCCTCCTGTCGTGGGAGTTCCTGACCACCAACCCGACCCATGGGATGCGAAAGGGCGGGATCTGGTCGGCGCTGCTCGGCACCGTGTACCTGGTCCTCACCTCGCTCGCGATCGCGGCTCCGGTGGGCGTCCTGGCCGCCGTGTACCTCAACGAGTACGCCCGTGACAACTGGCTGAACCGCGTGATCAACCTCGCCGTGGTGAACCTGGCCGGAGTGCCGAGCATCGTGCACGCCCTCTTTGGCCTGGGCGCCTTCGTGCTCTTCGCCGGCATGGGGCGTTCGATCCTGGCGGCCTCGCTCACGCTGGCCATCATGACGATGCCGGTCATCATCGCGAGCACCAAGGAGGCCCTGGCGAGCGTGCCGATGGCGTTCCGCGAGGCCTGCTGGAACGTGGGCGCGACGCGCTGGCAGACGGTGCGCCGCGTGGTGCTGCCCAACTCCGTCAGCGGCATCCTCACCGGCGTCATCCTGGAGGTGTCGCGGGCCGCAGGCGAGACGGCGCCAATCATGTTCACCGGCGCCGTCTTCTACAAGCGCATCGCCGAGGGGGACGTCTTCGCGTACCGCCTCGACGACCAGTGCATGGCGCTCTCGATGCACCTGTACACCGTGGCGACCCAGGTCGCCGACGCGCCCCACGCGCTGACCTACGCGGTGGCGGTCGTGCTGCTCGGGTGCGTGCTGGCGGTGAACGCCACCTCCATCATCGTGCGGACTCGCCTCCGCGCCCGGAAGCGCTGGTGATGACCCCTCGACCCGATCTCGCCGTCGAGGTGAAGGATCTCCGGGTCGCCTTCGGCGGCCGCGAGGTGGTCCATGGCATCTCGTTCGAGGTGCCCCGACACGAGATCTTCGCGGTGATCGGCCCAGCCCAGTCGGGCAAGACCAGCGTGCTCCGTTGCCTCAACCGCACGCTCGAGAACACGGCGGGAGCCCGGATGTCCGGGACCGTCCGTATCAACGACGAGGACGTGACCCGAGTGAAGAGCGTCCACGACCTGCGCCGCAAGGTCGGCATGGTGGCGCCGCTACCGGTCGGGCTGCCCCTCACCATCTACGACAACGTCGCCTTCGCCCCGCGCACGGCCGGGATCCGCCAGCGGGCGGACCTGGACGAGATCGTGGAGCGTTGCCTCCGCCAGGCCGCGCTCTGGGACGAGGTGAAGGACCGCCTCCGCACGCTGGGGACCAAGCTCTCCGGCGGTCAGCAACAGCGGCTCACCATCGCACGGGCCCTCTCCCACGACCCGGAGATCCTCTGCCTCGACGAGTTCTCGATCGCCATCGACCCGGTCACCACCATGCGGATCGAGGACGTGCTGAAGGAGCTCCAGCGGGAGCTCACCATCGTCCTGGTGACGAACCTGGTGCAGCAGGCGCGGCGCCTCTCCCAGCACACCCTCTTCCTGTTCGAAGGAAACGTGGTGGAGGTCGGGCCCACCGACGAGGTGTTCTCCGACCACCCCCGCTCCCCGCAGACCCGCGACTACGTCCAGGGCGCCTTCGGATGAACGACTCGGCCGAATACTGCATCGAAACCGACGCGCTGTCCCTCTGGTACGGCGACTTCCAGGCGCTGCGGGACGTGACCCTGCGCGTCCGTCGGGGGCGGATCACGTCGCTCATCGGCCCGTCCGGGTGCGGCAAGACGACGCTCTTGCGCTGCTTCAACCGCGTCAACGAACGGTACGGCTCCGTGACCACCCGCGGGTCGATCCGCATCCTGGGCAAGGACATCTACGAGCCCGACGTCGCCCTCGAGGACCTCCGCCGCTCGGTGGGGATGGTCTTCCAGCGGCCCAACCCGCTACCGATGTCGATCTACGAGAACGTGGCCTTCGGACTCCGGCTGCACGAGAGCGGCAAGGGCGGGAAGAGCGCCGTCGACGCCGCCGTCGAGGCGGCGCTCCGCGACGTCGGCCTGTGGGAGGGGCTGAAGGACCATCTCAAGCAGGACGCCAGGCGGCTGCAGCTCGAGCAACAACAGAAGCTCTGCATCGCCCGCCTGCTGCCGCTGAAGCCGGAGGTGATCCTGATGGACGAGCCCTGCTCGTCGCTCGACGTGGAGGGGACGCGTGCCATCGAAGAGTTGATGTGGCGGCTGCGCGAGCAGTACACGGTGCTCATCGTCACCCACAACATGGCGCAAGCGCGGCGCGCCAGTGAGGAGTGCGTCTTCATGCTCCTCGGCGAGCTGGTGGAGCACACGCGCACCGAGGATCTCTTCCTGACCCCCCGCGATCCGCGCACCGCCGAGTACATCGAGGGCCGCTACGGGTGACCGCGCCGCCGGAGGTGCTCAGACCGCCGGCAAAGGGTGGGTGATCCGTTCCCCGGCCGACTCCACGATCCAGCCGATGAGCCGCCGATAGGTGATCCCGAGCCGCTGGCACAGGATCGGCAGGTCGGAGTGCTCCGGGTGGAGCCCGGCGAGGGGGTTGACCTCGAGGAACCGGACCGCGCCGGCGGCGTCCTGACGCAGATCCACGCGCCCGGCGTCCCGGCAGCCGAGCGCCCGCCAGGCCTGCAGGGCCACCGCCTTCGCCTCGCGCACGAGCGGGTCTTCGTCGGACGCCAGCGTGTAGTGGACGAGCTCTTCGCATCGCTCCTTGTTCACGTAGGAGTAGACCCCGGCCTCGGCGCCCGCGAGCAGGACGATCTCGAGGGCGCCCAGGGCACGGGCCCGGTCGCCCGAGCCCACCACGCCGACGGTGAACTCGCGCCCCGGCAGGTACGTCTCCACCAGCACCGGCTGCTCGAAGCGCGCTAGCAGCCGGCCGCAGACCGCGGCGAGCTGGGCGCGATCACGGACGATCGAGTCGGCCGCCACCCCCTTGCCCGTGCCCTCCGCGACCGGCTTGGCGAACAGAGGACAAGGGAGGGTCACGTGCTCCACCTCCCCCGGCGACGCGACGACGCAGAACTCGGCGACGGGGACCCCGAAGGACTGGACGACGCGGTTACAGTAACCCTTGTGCAGCGTCAGCGCCAAAACGAGCGGATCGGAGAAGGTGTAGGGGATGTCGTAGGCCTCGAGCAGTCCTGGTACCTGGGCCTCGCGCGCGAACCCGCGGAGCCCCTCGGCGATGTTGAAGACGAGATCCCAGCGATCCCCCCTCCCCAGCCGCTCCACCAGCCGACGGACGTTGCCGATGCGATCGGGTGCGTGACCGAGTGCCGAGAGGGCCGTCTCGATCGCGTCGATGGTGTCCGGGCGGTCGAACTCCCCGGACTCCTCCTCCCCGTACCCCATCTCGAGGTAGTCCTGCCTGAGGTCGTAGGTGATGCCAACGCGCATGGATCCGGTGGTTCCTTTCGCTCGCTCGCCCGAGGCCGACCGCTCGACGGCGCCTCGGTCCGCTCAATCGCTCGATTCGGCTCCTGGAGCACCGAATAGGTTGCCCACAGCGACGGAGGCCCTGGAAATGCCTCCGTGCAGGGCGAGGAGACATTTCCCAGGCCTCCTTCGCCGAAGTCTGCTCCCAATTCGGTGCTCCAGGTCGTTGATTTGTCGCAGCAATCAACCTGATTGCTGCTCTAGAGCAGCCCGTGCTCGGCCAGCGCGGCCGCCCAGCGCTCGGCCATCTTCTGCGAGCCCGGGAGGTTCGGGTGGCAGCCGTCACCCGTGTCCGTCGCGGGATCGAAGCCCGTGTACTGATCCACCACGTGGATCGGCGACGCGGCCGTCCCCTCCGCGGCGGCCCAGTCCACGATGGCGGCGTTCAGCTCCGGGATGCTGGTCCCACAGGTGCTGCAGGCGGCGTTCGGGATGATCTGCGCGACGAGCACGATGACGTCCGGGTTCGCGCCGCGCAGGGCGTCGAGGATCACCGAGAAGGCATCGAGGATCGTCGGCGTGGAGATGGTGCTGTTCCAGGTGTCGTTGGTGCCGTAGTGAAGGAGCACGATCTCGGACTGGTTGGTCGAGCACCAGGTCGCTAGCTCCGACGCATGCGCCCCACCCGGGACGAGCTGGGTCGCCAGGTAGCCACCGTGGCCCTCGGTCTGCACGTTCGGGACGCCACCGCCACAGTCCTGGTTGTTCAGCACGGAGCCGACGAACTCGAAACCCGTCCGTCCCTGGTCCGTGAGCAGCTTGGAGAGCAGCTTGGGGTAGCAGGTCGTGCCGGTGATGGAGTCGCCGAAGGGGGTGATGCGCCAGGGGCCGGGGTGGGTGCTGCCGCCGGTGCCCGCAGCGCCCGCAGCGCCGGTGCTCTCGCCGCCGGTCGCGACACCACCCGTGGCGACGCCGCCGGTCGCGACACCACCCGTCACCGCTCCGCCGGTCGCGACACCACCCGTCACCGCTCCGCCGGTCGCCACACCACCCGTCACCGCTCCGCCGG
>CAYZQO010000105.1:0-16486 GCA_964480725.1 uncultured Polyangiaceae bacterium
GCCGGTGCTTGGCAGGCTGCCCCCGGTGCTCGGCAGGCTGCCCCCGGTGGCCGGCGGACCACCGCCGGTGCTCGGCAGGCTGCCCCCGGTGCTCGGCAGGCTGCCCCCGGTGGCCGG
The DNA here is from genome assembly GCA_964480725.1 of uncultured Polyangiaceae bacterium. GTDB lineage: Bacteria > Myxococcota_A > Polyangia > Polyangiales > Polyangiaceae > JAFGBI01. The sequence continues at coordinate 118 of CAYZQO010000105.1, forward strand.
CAGGCCGCCGCCGAAACCACCGGTGGCCGGATCGGTGCTGCCACCGGTGCCACCCACGGCCGCGGCGCCTCCAGCGCCACCGGTGGCATCCGGACCGGCGCCTCCAGCTCCCCCCCCACCTCCGGCGCCACCTTCCCCGGTTGGGATCGTCGGTCCCGTGAACTTCCACCAGTTGAACTTGAAGAGATCCCCGCCTCCCCCGGTGAACGTCAGGAACAGGTCGTGGGTGCCGCTCCCCCCGCTGACCGGACAGGTCACGGTGGTCCAGGACGAGGCGCCCGACACGTCGCAGCTCCCGAGCAGGGTGCCAGTCCGACTGTCCAGGTGAAGCTCGATGGTCGCGCCGCCGCCCGCGGACGATACCCGGGCGTCGAAGGAGGTGACGCCATCGAGGAAGTCCACGTCCTTCACCTTGATGTAGTCGCCGTTGCTGATCGAAGTGACGTTCTGGCCACCGCCGGTATCGGTGCACGTCTCGGTCTTGAGCCCCGACGAGAAGGCGATGGTTTCGGCCTCGACTTGCTCGAAGGGGTTCAAGGTGCCGACGGCGTCGGGTCCCTCCGCGCTCATCGTCAGCGCCGGGATGCTGCCATCAGCGCCGTACGTGAACTCCTCCACGCACACCGAACGCTTGAAGCTACCGCCGCCCGGCAACGCACCGTTGTGATAGAAGAGATACGAGTGACCCTTGTAGTCGACGATGCCAGGGTGATTGGTGGCGATCGAGGGGTTGCCCATGACGTCGCCCCTGAAGGTCCAGGGGCCTTCGGGGGCGTTGCTCGTCGCATAGCTGATCTTTTCGCCGCTCCCGGCATAGACGAGGTAGTAGAGCGACCCTCGCTTGTAGAACCACGGCCCCTCGGTGAATCCGTTCATCGGCACGTTGGAGGTGACGCTTCCCGACGTACTGATCATGTCCGAGTTCAACCTCACGAACCGGAGGTTTCCATTGCCCCAGTACAGGTAGGCCTGCCCGTCATCGTCGATGAACACCGTCGGGTCGATGGCCATGCTGCCGCTTTGGGCCAGCTCACGCCCGATCGGGTCCGTGAACGGGCCGGCTGGATTATCCGATACGCACACCCCGATCTTCGCGCCGGTGTTGTTGTTGATCGGCACGTACAGGAAGAAGGTTCCGTCCCTTTCGACCGCCTGTGGAGCCCAGGCATTATCGGTGCTCCAGTCGAAGGTGCGCAGACTTGCGGGACTGCCGAGATCGGTCCAATTGACCATGTCCGTCGTGGAGTAGAGCCTCCATTCGTTCATGGTGTAGAAGTTGTCCACGGTGACATCTTCGTCGTGTGACGTGTAGAGGTACAACGTGTCCCCGTACACCATGGGAGCGGGGTCAGCCGTGTAGTTGGTCTGGACGATCGGGTTGTCCGCCCAGCTCTGGGCGGGCAGCATCGTGACGATGGCGACCGACAGCGCCGAGAGGGCCGCCGTTCGCTGGTTCCGGGTCGTGCTCATGGGCTCATTGCCTCCGTCGGAGCCCGGAGCCGGAGGCGCGCCGAGCCAGTGATGCCGCGGGTCGGACAGCCGCGGTCACTTCGGATTATGAGAATCCGGGCGGAGTTGTCACGCGGGGACGGCGATTTACGAGCCGGCCGGTTGTCCGCTGTGCCGATTTTGAGAGGCTCCAGGTCAATCAGCGCCGGCTTGCCCGCTGGCGCCGCCTTGCTCGCCGGCCCCGCCTTGCGCACCGGCCCCGCCCTGCGCGCCGGCCCCGCCTTGCGCGCCGGCCCCGCCTTGCCCACCAGCACCGCCCGTCCCGCCCGTGCCCGGGGGCGGTCGCCCTTCGGCGGGACCGCAGTCCGCGGTCGCCCAGTCGAAGCCGCCGAGCCGCAGGCGCAGCGTCGACCCCGTGGTCTGGCGCTCGGCATGGAAGATCGCGATCTCCGCCGCCTCTCCGTCGGCGAGCCCGAAGCGAGCCGCGGTGGCATTCGTGATCTCGACGACGTCCGCCACGGGCGTGTGAATGCCGCCGAGGTCGATGGCGAGCTGTCCGTTCACGAAGACCCAGACGTCGTCGTCACCCGTCACCTCCACCGAGTAGCTCTGCCCCGCCGAGTAGACGAAGTTGAACCGGAGCTCGCTCGTGAAGTGGAAGTTGTGTCGGGCCTCCCCCGGCTCCACCTCCCAGTCACCGCCATAGGCGGGCGCAATGGTCGCGGTCGAGTACTCGGCCTCGCTGGTGAGCGCACCGGAGGCACCGTCGATCGGGAAGAAGACCGGCGTGCCGTCGTAGTGCACCATCTCGGCTGAGCAGCTCCCGTTGTAGCCGGAGAGTGGGCAGGGGTCGTAGCAGGTCGAGCCCTCGGGAATGCGGTCACAGTTGGAGCAATTGCCGCCGATCTCGCCGCACCAGGTGACCTGCTCGTAGGACTGCCAGCGCTCGCCCTCCGCGCCCCAGCGGTTCACGTAATCGCCAGACTGGGTGCGGAAGAGCACGAGTTCGCCGAGGATGGACGCGTTGACGCGCGGATCGTCTGTGTACCACTCGGTGAAGGACGCGGCGCTCGCGATGGTGTCGTCCGTGCCAACCAGCACCGGCGCGCCAGTGTCGCCGAGCGTGCCGGCGACGAGGCCGGTCGTCTCCGCCTCGCGACCCGAAGCCGAAGGCTCGAAGTCCGGGTGCGCCGCCACGAAGTCGCGATAGGTGACCGACAGGGTCACGGTGTCGCCCACGGACTGGCACCCGGCGAGCCCATTCCCGCCGCTGCCGGTCGCGCCCCCAAAGGTCGCACCGCCCTCCGGAGCGCCCGCGGCTCCCCCGCTCGTCCCGGCACCGCTCGCACCCCCCGTCGGGGGGGTGCCCCCCATTTCCTCCCCGCCGCCCGTCGCGGCGCCCCCGTCCAAGGCTCCACCCGTCGCAGCGCCACCGGTGGTGCCCGGACCGCCCGCGTCCGCCACGCCTCCCGACTGGCCCGCACCGCCGGTCGTCGTGCCACCACTCCCTTCGTCGCCACCCGTGCCGCTGCCGCAGTCGCATGCCCCCCAGATGCCGGTGTCCTGGCAGATCTGGCCGCCGCGGCAGCCGGCAGGACCGACACACTCCCGGGTGTCGCCCGGGTCGCACGCGCCCTGGTCCTGGCTGCCAGCGACCCCACCCGTGCTCGGGGAGCCGCCCGTCTGGCTCGGCGCGCCGCCGAGGGCGGTGCTACCGAAGAGCCCGCTCGTCTCGTCGTCGCGACAACCCGTCGCTCCCAGGAGCAAGGCGACGCCCGCCGCGAACGCAGCCGCCCCGACCGGGAAACTCGCGAGCCTCGCGCTCCCTCGTCCGCCGTCGCCACCTGGTGCTGCCGTCTCAGGCCTTCTCATGGGTTCCTCCAAGCATTCCTAGTGCGCGTCCCTTGGCGCGACCGGAATAGTACCCGACGCCGATCCGCGCGCGAACGGCGATCGGCGCTTCCCTCGCGGTCGCGAGATGGGCCACGGTCGCCCCCGCGGGCTCGCCGGCCCGGGGTCTGATGCCACCGGACCGCGCTCCCCTTGCCCCTCAAGGGCCGGCTCAGGGGCCGCGCGACAATCGGGGGCACCGGTCCAGAACGGCAATCGGTTCAATTGCCGCGAGGTATCAACGACTGACCTCGACGGGCTCCGCCGACGCCCCGCCGCCGTGGAAGCCGGCCCCCCGCGGTGGCCGCGCGGAGTGGGCCGCGTCACCATGGGGGCGTGCCGCCCAGGTCGGAACGGAGCCCGTGCCTCGCACTGCTCGACGGCGCCGGCGCCGTCATCGATCCGGGCACGCAGGGCCTCGGCTTCGGGCTGTTCGATCACGCCTTCGAGCGGCAATTCTGTCCGGGCGCGCCGCACCACGACGAGCGCGACCCCATCCTGGACGAGCTCGACGAGGCGCGGAGCTTCGTCGGCGCCGACAGCCGGCGCTTCCACGTCCGGGTCGAGGACGACACGCCGCACGACGCCCGCACCCTCCCCGATGGGCGCCGCTTCGTCACGGCGCGGTGGTTCACGCGCGATCAGCGCGGCGCACCGCTCGACGATGGCGCCGGCGCGGGCAAGCTCACGCTGGTGGAACGGCGCCCCGGAGAGTTCGTCTCGCCGGGGGTGATGCTGGTGAGCTGGGAGATGGACCGGGACCTCCGCACCCACTGCGGCGTCCCGGGACTCTACCCGACCGGTCGGGAGCAGCGCGGCCCGGGCGAGCCCGATCACCGCCTGCGGCTCGCGAGCCCGACCGGCGACGTGGTGGTGGAGTACCCCGCCGACGGCGCGGCCGCCGCCCGGGAGCGCCTCGTCGCCCGTCCGTTCCTCCCCCGCGATCGGCGAACCCTCCCGCTACAGCTCTTCGTGGCCAGCCGGCGGGGGACGCGCGAGCCGGTGGCGACCGCCGCCGAGCTCCGCGCCGGGATCGAGCGCACACGCCGGATCTACGCGGCGCTCGGGATCACCGTCCGCACCGTGCCCCACCCCGCGGCGGAGGCGAGCCGCAGTGCCGCGCCCGCGAGCGTTGCCCGCATCGAGGGCGCGCTGGGGGCCGACGAGGTCCACTACGTCGTCGACGCCAGCGAGTGGCTCGGCTGGCGCGACTCCCTCGCCGCCTTCGACGAGCGCGCGTTCGCCCGTTTTTGCCGCCGCTTCCCCGACTCCGGGCGGGTCGTGCGCGTGCTCTACGTCGACGCCTTCCGCGATGGCAAATTCGCCATGGCGTACCCCGAGTTCGACTTCGCCGGCCGGGCCGAGGCGGGCGCCTGCGCCTGCCAGGCCGAGCGGTACCCCGATCGCGCCCTCACCGCCCACGAGATCGGCCACGTCCTGACCGACAAGGGGAGCGCATACGGCACCATCGCCGACCAGACCAGCGGCTACCCCCAGCGCGGTGGCCACTTCGGTCGACCCGCGGAGCCACCCGACAACCGCTACCTCCACTTCTACAACCTCATGGGCGGCTCGCGGTATCGCCTGTGGGACGTCGACGTCACCGAGGCGCCCCCCTTCGCGCCCGATGCCCGCACCTTCAACCAGTATCGCGACGTCCGCGCCTCGCCCTACCTCCGCTGACCGGCGTGGCCACCCGGGCCACGCCGCGCCGGACCGTCATCCCCCGAACAGGTCCTTGGTCGCGAAATGCGGGTCGCTGGTGAGGTTCACCCCGAGCTTGCGCAGCCCCGCCTCGTCGCCGGGGGTGGGCATGTGCGTCAGGTGCATCTCGCAGCCGCGAAGCTCGCGGAGCTTGCCCAGAGCGAGCTCGGCCGCGGTGTTGGTGGTCGCGCTGATGGCCAGGGCGATCAGCGTCTCCTCGACGTCCAGACTCATGCGCTTGCGGACGAGCACCTCAGTCTTCAGGCGGCGCACCGCGTCGGTGACCAGGCTGGGCAGGATGCGCAGGTTGTCCGGGAGCCCCGCCAGCCGCTTGGCAGAGTTGAGCACGAGGCGCGCAGCGGCGTGCATCATCGCCGTGTTGGATCCGGAAACGACGGTGCCGTCCGGTAGCTCCGCGGCGGCCCCGCAGAAGATCCCCTCGTTGCCCTTGCCGCCGGCCTGCGCCCGCCGTGCCGCCTGCCGCGCCGCCTCCACCACCGGGCGATCCTCGGGCCGGAGGCCCAGCTCCTCGAGGAGACGCTCGATGCGGGACACGCTCTCCCGGTCCACCAGCCCCATCGCGCTCTCGCAGGCATAGCGGAAGTAGCGCCGGATGATCTCCTGCCCCGCCGCCGCGCGCACGACCTCGTCGTCGACGATCCCGAAGCCCGCGCGGTTGACACCCATGTCGGTGGGCGAGCGGTAGAAGGACGGCGCCTTGGTGATCCGCTCCAGGAGGCGCCGTAACACCGGGAACGCCTCGAGATCGCGGTTGTAGTTGATGGCGCGCTCCCCGTACGCGTCCAGGTGGAAGTGATCCACCATGTTGACGTCCCGGAGCTCCGCCGTGGCGGCCTCGTAGGCGAGGTTCACCTCGTGCTTGAGCGGAAGGCTCCAGATAGGGAAGGTTTCGAACTTGGCGTACCCCGAGCGAAGCCCCCGGCGGTAGTCGTGGTAGAGCAGCGTGAGGCAAGTCGCGAGCTTCCCGCTGCCCGGTCCCGGACCAGTGACCACCACGATCGGCTTTGTCGTCTCGACGTAGGCGTTGGCGCCGTACCCCTCCTCGCTCGCGATGAGGTCGACGTCCGTGGGGTAGCCGCGGGTGCGCTGGTGCGTGACGACCAGCACCCCGCGCCGCTCGAGCCGCCGCTTGAACGCCACGGCGGCCGGCTGCTCCTCGTAGCGGGTGATCACGACGGCCCGGACCTCCACGCCGCACTCGCCCAGATCGTCGATCAGCTTGAGCGCGTCGGCGTCGTAGGTGATCCCAAAGTCGGCGCGGACCTTCTTCTTCTCGATGTCCCCCGCGTAGATGCAGAGCACCACCTCCGCGTTCTCCTTGAGGTTCTGCAGGAGCTGCATCTTCACGTTCGGGTCAAAGCCCGGGAGCACGCGCGCCGCGTGGTAGTCGTAGAGGAGCTTGCCGCCGAACTCGAGGTAGAGCTTGTCGCCGAAGCGCGCGACCCGCTCCCGGATGGCGGCGGTCTGCTCCTCGAGGTAACGCTGGTTGTCGAAGCCGATTCGCTTGGGCACTCGGGACCACCTCGCTTCGATGGGCACGCGCCCCAAGGGCGCGGATCGAGAGGGAAGCGCGCCCCGACCAGCGGGCCAGGGGGCGCGAGGTCATCTTCCGCGATCCTCAAGCGAAAGGCACGCCAGAAAGCCGCTCGGTGCGGGCCCTTCGCTCCCAACCCGCCGCGGTAACCCGACGGTATCCCTCCGCTTGATCCGCCTCGGCGGCATCGATAGGGTCGCGATCGCTCGACGCCGTCCGGGGGCGCCGGCGCAGCAAGCGAGGTAACGATGCAGACGACGACGAGATGGGCGTGCATGACCGTAGCCGTGGCCGCGACCGTGCTCGGTTGTTCGAAAGAAGAGCCCAAGCCGGAGGCGACGGTGAAGAGCGCCCGGGCGCCGTTGGCCGCACCGGTCGCGTCGGCCAGCGCGCCGGCACCCGCGCCGACGCCGACCGCGCCGCCCGTCGACTGCCCCAAGGGGTCCACGGGCGAGGGCAGCTTCGACAAGCCGTGCGACGCGAAGGGCGACGCCCGGGTCATGGACGTCTTCTGGCGAGACAAGAAGAAGGACGAGAAGGGACCAACCTTCAGCGTCGAAAACGTCTCGGAGCTGACCATCCTCTACGGCAAGATTGCCGTCTACTTCTACGACAAGGCCGGCAAGCAGCTCGAGGTGAAGGACGCGGGCGCTGAGACGGCCAAGGCCCGGCCGTTCCACACCTGCTCGGGAGCGAACATCTTCGGCGGGGTGATGAAGCCGGGCGAGAAGTACGACTTCACGTTCGACTGCGTGAAGAACTCGGTCGTCCCCGAGGGCACCACGACCATCGAGGGCGAGGTCGTGATGGTGGGGATCGCCGATGCCGAGGGGAAAAGCATCGACTACTACTGGCGCAATCCCGAGCTCAGCCCGGACGAGCGCCCCAAGGGCGCGGGCAAGAAGAAGAAGAAGTAACCGCGCGCACCGACGTCCCGGGGCGCGCCGTCGGCTCGACCCGGGACGTTCACGTCGCGCGCTTCGTGCCCGGCGCCGCGGCCCGCCCCCGGCTCACCCCTCGACGAGCTCGAAGCGCGCCGTCAGCAGATCCTCGTCGCGCGAGGAGCCGCCGACCAGGACGTCGAACGCCCCCGCTTCGACCACGGGCCGGCCGTCGCGGCCGGTGTACACCAGGTCGTCCTCGCCGAGCGTGAGCTCGACGCGCCGGCTCTCGCCGGGCGCGAGCGCGACCCGAACGAAGCGACGGAGGCTCCGGATCGGGGTGCTGAGGGCCGAGAAGCAGTCGCTGACGTAAAGCTGCACGATCTCGACGCCGGCGCGTTCGCCGCGATTGGTGACCGTCACTGCGACGCCGATAGGCTCGCCGCGGCGCACGCGCGCGGCGGAGAGCGCGAGCCCGGAGTACGCGAAGCTCGTGTAGCTCAGGCCGTAACCGAACGGGTAGAGCGGCCGCGCGTCGTAGTGGTGGTGCTTGCTCCCATGCCAGCCCGACAGCTGCTGGTAATGGACCGGCTGCGAGCCGAGCGAACGGGCGAAGCTCACCGTGAGCTTGCCGGAGGGGCAGTGATCCCCGAAGAGCACCTCGGCGATCGCCTGCCCGCCCTGCATGCCGGGATTGAACGCCACCAGGAGCGCGCCAGCGTGCTCGGCGATCCAGGGGATGGTCAGCGGCTTGCTACTGAGCAGCACGACCACCAGGGGCACCCCGGTCGCCGCCACGGCCTCGACCAGCGCCTGCTGGGCGCCGGTCAGGTCGAGGCTGGAGCGGTCGCACTCCTCGCCGGTGAGCTCCAGCGTGTCGCCCACCACCACCACGGCCACGTCCGCGGCGCGCGCCAGCGCCACGGCAGCACCGATCCCACTCGGGTCCGGGTCGAGGACGTCGCAGCCGCGGGCATGCTCGACGACCACACCCGCCCGCGCCGACCGCACCCGCAGCCCGTCGAGCACGGTGGTCACCAGCTCGCGGGGGTGCCCATCGCTCCTGAGCCCCGCCTGGCCGCTGCCGAACGACCAGTCTCCGAGCTGCGCCAGCGGGTCGTCGGCGTTGGGGCCGAGCACCGCGATCCGACGCACCCCAGGCCCCAGCGGCAGGAGCGGCGCGCCCCGGACCGGGCGGTTCTCCAGCAGCACCAGCGACTCGAGCGCGGCCCGCAGCAGCGGCTCCCGGTGCGCTGGGCACCCGACCACCTCGTGCGCCCGCGCGATCGGCGGGTATCGCTTGTGATCGAACAGCCCCAGCTCGAACTTGGCGGTGAGCACGCGCGCACAGGCGGTCTCGACGTCGGCGCGCGCCACCTCGCCGCGCGCGAGCGCCGTGAGGGTCGCCGCGTAGAACGCCGGCGTCACCATGATCATGTCGTTGCCGGCGCGCACGACGTCCGGCACCGCCGCCGCGATGGTGGGATAGAGCCGCTGCTGCGTGTGGGTGCGGCCGACGTTGTCCCAGTCGGTGACGACGAACCCGTCGAAGCCCCACTCCTCGCGCAGGATCTCGGTGAGCAGGCGGCGGTTCACGACGCAGGCCACGCCGTCGATGCACTGGTACGCCGTCATGAAGGTGTGGCAGCCCGCGCGCACCGCCTCCCGGAAGGGGGGCAGGAAGTAGGTGCGGAGCTTGCGTTCGGAGAGCTCCGCCTCCGTGGCGTCCCGGCCACCGACGGTTTCCGAGTAGCCGGCGAAATGCTTGGCGCAGGCGAGCACGCTGTCCGGATCCGAAAGCCGCTCGCCCTGGTACCCCTCGATGAGCGCGCGCCCGAGCTCACCGATGAGGTAGGGATCCTCCCCGAAGGTCTCCCCCACCCTCCCCCAGCGCAGATCGCGGGTGAGGCAGAGGACCGGCGAGAAGGTCCAGTGCGAGCCGGTAGCCGCCATCTCGCGCGCGGTCACGCGCCCCATGATACGCACGAGCTCCGGATCGAAGGCGCAGGAGAGGGCGAGCTGGGTAGGGAACACGGTCGCGCCGGGCCAGAAAGCGTGGCCGTGGATGGCGTCGATCCCGAACAGGACCGGGATGCCCAACCCCGTCTCCGCCGCGAGGCGTTGCAGCGCGACGGTCGACTCGCCCAGGATGTGGAGGAAGGAGCCGACCCGACGCTCGCGGACCTGCTCCTCCGCGTCACGGCGACCGTCCGCCTGAACCATCTGCCCCACCATCTCCTCGAGGGACATGCGCTGCATCAGATCGCGGACGCGTTCGGGGACCGGGCGCTCGGGGTCGGCGTAGGGCGGGCGGGAGCTCATGGCCCCGATTTAGCATGGCGCCCGGCGCGCCGCTCCGCCGAGTCCGAGTTGACGGCCCGCCGGCGCGACCGCCGACGCCGCGCTCAGGGGACCACGCACAGGGCGCGCTCTGCCCAATCGAGGCCCCCGCGCTGGTCGCGCCCGACCATGTAGACGCGCACGAGCGTCCCGTCCGCGGCGGCCTCGGCGGGAGCGTCCCATGCAAACTCGAGCCGATCGCTCTCGGCGTCGCCCTCGATCACGCCGTAGGGGCGATCGAGATCGCCCCCGGTCACGAGCACGGTGAGCTCGAGCGGCTCGCGCCGGCCCTCATCGGGGATCGGCTCCCGATCGGCCGCCGACGTCGTGATCGAGATCCGGTGCGCCCCGCTCCCCGCCACGATCGCGGGCCGGGCCTCCCCCCCCTGGCAGCCGGACCCGGCCTCGGCGGCGGGCTCGGCGGCGGCCCAGATCTCGTCGTCGAGCGCCACCGTCGCCGCCGACAAATTGGGGTTGTGGTTCCCCTCTCCGTCGCGCTCGATCCCGATCTCGAGGCTGAACTTGAGCGGCGGCGCCGCGGGATCGGAGCAGCCGCTGTCGATGATCGAGTCGCGCAGCACCGGCACCCCATTGCTGCAGAGGACGCCGAGCGCGAGCGCGCGCTCGATCCCTGCAAGGGCATCGGCGCCGGGCAGCTCGAAGTGGAGCGAAGGGGACTCGGTCGAGGGCGCCTCGTTGACAGCGGTGGCGAGCGGCGCCCCGGCGCACTCGGCCACCCCCATCGACTGGGGCAGACCTGGACAGACCAGGAGTCCCCAGGTCATCGGGACCTTCTGCGCCGAGTAGCCGACGAGCCAGCGCACGGTCGCGCCCTCGCCCGGGGCCGGCCAGGCGCACCGGGGCTCCCCGTCGACCTCGACCTTGCCGCCGATCACCCGCGGCTCCTCGATGAGCCCGGGGGGCTTGAGCGGATCGCCGCAGGCGGCGACCAGGAGCAGGAGCACAAGGGCAAGGTGCGGTGAACGGGTCATAGCTCGCCTCGCACGCCGAGGTTCGGGATGATGGGCAGGCCGGTGGTGGAAGACTCCCGCTCGAGGAAGTCGAAGCTGTACTCGTAACCCTCCTCGTTCTGAGCGTTGTACGCGTTCATGACGTCGAGGTAGACGGCGAGCTTCAGCCGTTCGAAGGTCCACTCTTTTTCGCCACGCAGGTCGAGCTGGTGAAACACCGGGTTTCGTTCGCTGAGCTGGCGCCCGTAGTAGGGGACGTAGCCGCCCGCCCCCGCGTCGTAGACGGCACCCGTGACCGGCGTGTAGGGGTTGCCGCTGACCAGGCGCAGCCGCGCGCCCACCTCCCAGCCGCGACCGAGCGAGTGGCTGGCGACCAGCGCGAGGATGTGCGTCTGATCGTACTCGAAGAGGCGCCACGCGTCCGCGCGGTCCTGCCGCTCGCTCCGCGACAGCGTGTAGGCGAGGTAGGCGAAGGTCCTGCTCGTGCGGTAGCGGGCGGAGAGCTCGGCGCCGTAGATCCTGCCCACCCCGTCGTTGGTGAAGCGCGGCGGGACCAGCCCCTCGGTGGCGACAACCCGATGGTAGAGGCGCTTGTAGAACCCCTCGAGACCGACGCCGAGCGCGCCGCCGAGGCGTTGCTCGACGCCCGCGCTGGTGTGCAGCGCGTGGGTGGGCTCGATCTCGGGGTTTCCGATCTCGTCCAGGGACTCGTAGTAGACCGGCGGCTGCGAGAAGAGGCCGACGCCCCACTTCAGCGCGGTGGAGTCGGTCACCTCGAGCCGGGCCGAGAGGCGGGGGTCCACGGTAACGTCCCCCAGGTCACCGTAGACATCGACGCGCACCCCGGGGACCAGGAGCAATCGCTCGACGGGGCGGATCTCAGCCTCCACGTAGCCCGCCGGACGCACCATGAGGATGGTGTCCTCGAGGCGAACCGTGTCGACGGTGGCGCCGGACTGCTCGGGGTTCGGGTCGCCCTCGGACTGGGGCGGCGGCTCGCCCTCGTAGTCCCCGTACAGGCTCTGTAGCTCGCCGTCGAACCCCAGGTCGAGGCGCACCGCGTCGGTGATCCGGACGCCCCACTCGGCGCGAGCAGCGCCCTGCCAGATCTCGAACTCCGTCTCGAGCGGCCCCATCACCATCAGGCCCCCGAAGCGCCCCACCGAAACCTGGAGGTGCTGGTCAACGCCGCGCCCGAATTCGCTGTCGAGCGACGCCATGCCGATGTGGTACTCGGACGCGAACTCGAGCCGCCCCCGCAGCGAAGGATCGAAATCGCTGGGATCGGAGAGGAAAAGCCGCATCGAGTCGTGGCTCCCGTGCCCCGTGAGCCGCAGGGTGTGCCGCGACCCGAAGCGGTGGACCCCGAGCGCCTGGTAGTCCCAGTAGAGCGGGGCCGCCGCCACCGAGTAGTCGGCCTCGGACAGGAACTGGTCGAAAAAGAAGTCGATGTTGCTGCGTCGCCCCGCCAGGGCGACGGCCGTGTCCTCGCCGAGCGGGGCCTCGAGCATTGCCATGCTGTCGAACACGCTGAGCTCGAGCAGCCCGTGGATGGCGTCGGAGCGCGGGTCACGGGCCTTGACGTCGATGATCCCACCCACGGCGCGGCCGTAACGAGCGCTGAAGTTGCCCGGGTAGAGATCCACCCGCTCGACCAGGCGCGAGTTGAAGGCGCTCTTCGCTGCAACGTGGAAGACGTAGGGGACGAAGGAGCCCTCCACGTAGGTCTGCGTTTCGTTCCAGGCCGACCCGCGGATCATCGGATCGTCGCCCTCCTCGCCGCGGGCTACACCGGGGAGCACCTCGATGGCACGAACCGCATCCCCCATGGTACCGGGGATCCTGGCGATGACCGCCGCGTCCACCGTGCGCCGCGTCACCTCGCGGGGTGGCGCGGCGATCTCGGCCGTCGCCCCGAACCCGTCGTCCACGACCGGCCCAGGCGCAGGTTCGGCGCCGGCGGGCGCAGCGGTCGGCGCTACGGCGGGCTCCGCGGCCCGAGGGGGCACGGCCGGCTCGGGCGCCGCTCCAGGGTCTTCTGCGGGGGGCGGCGACGCCGCGGGGGGAGCCGCCGAGAGCGGCGGCGAAACCACCACCTGGTAGGCGACCCGCACGCGCACCGGGACCCCACCCTGGCGCGCGGGCTCGAACCGGCTCTGCCTGAGCGCCACGGCCGCGGCCTCTCCGAGCGCTGCGGTCGGCGCCTCCGTCACCTCGACGCTCGACACGCTACCGTCCGTCTCGACGGTGAGGCGGAGCGTGACCACGGCGGGCGCCGTCCCAGGCTCCCCCTCCGGCCAGTTGGGGAGCCCGCGATCGAGCCGGCGCGGGGGCGTCACCGACGCGCGGTCGGCGACCGCGGGGGGCGCGCCCGGCTCGGGTGCGGGCGGTACCTGCGCGAGGGCAGGCGCCGCGAGGGTGGCGAGGAGGAGCACTTCCCCCGCGGTGCGGGGGGCGCGGTGGGTTCGGAGCTGCGGAGGCAAGTGACCTCTTCCCGGTGGCCGTTGCCGGGCGAGCGACGAGCGCGCACTCGCCCTCCGCGTGGGAGCTGCGGCGCGAGCCCTCGATCCGGCTTCGCGCCTCCGTGCCCGGCGAGACGGCGTTCGTTCATCGCAGCCCCCCGGCGCCGACACCCCCCTGCCGGGCCTGTTCGGAGGGGACGCCCTCAGGGCTTCTCGAACCAGCGCGCGAGCAGCTTGTTGCTGCACCGCTCGAACGCGGTGGTCGCCAGCCACTCGTAGACCTGCTCGGGACCGAGCTTCTCGTCCTGGATCTTGGCCAGGTCCGGGATCTGCCAGACGGAGAGCTGGAACTCGAGGGTGTTCGGCCGGCTGGGGATCCGGAAGGAAACCTCGAAGACGACACCCACGCCGGCGAAAACCCCGGCGGGACGCCGCATGGCGAAGGCGCCGCCCATCAACGTCTCGTGCGAGAAGAAGAGGGTCGGGACCGTTACCGCCGGGTAGGTCGCGGTGGGATCCTCGATGGGAGCGCCGCGGACGAGCTCGAGGATCTCCTTGGGGAAGACGGCGGCGAAGCGGGCGCGCAGCCGCTCGAACGCGAGCGACTCCCTCGAAGCAGCGTACTCCGGCGTGAAGTACCGGGAGGGCAGGAAGGCTGGCCCTGCGTAGTAGGGGTTCTTCTTGATGATCTCGTCGATCGCCGCCACCGTGGGCCGGAGGGCGCGGCGGAAGCGCACTTCGACGCGCGGCCCGTTGCGCTCGGCGTGGGTCAGCAGCCGCTTGACGAAGGGCACGAGCTCCGCATCGTCCTGGCGCGCCTCCTTCTTGTAGCGCTCCAGCGCGGCGACGTACACGTCGTGCAGCGCAACCGCGAGCTCACCCTCCACCAGGTCCCGCCGCACGATCCGGACTCCGAGCTCGCGGACCGCGGTCGCCGTGCCCACCTGCTTCGCGGCCGCGATCTCGGCGAGGAGCATCTCCCGAAGCGCGAGCTCGAGCTCGGAGCGCACAGACGTGCCCGCGTGGGCCTCCACCACCTTGGCGACGGCCGCCGACGAGCCTGTCTTCCGCGCCGCAGCGAGCTCCGCGCGAGGGAGGAGCACGTCGTGCACTTCGCGCCGGTCCCCGCCCGCCGCGAGGTAAGTGCGGTAGCTCTCCGGGGTGTTCTCCGCGTGGGCCGCGGTGAAGAACCGCTCCTCGCTCATCGAGTTTCTGACAGTGAATAGGGGCCAGGCCAGCCCCAACGCGGGCAGCAGCGCGAGCCACGGCGCATGCCTGACGATGCCCGGCACCCGCCGGCGGAGTGGCTCGGAGGGCATGAGCGGGCTGTGGATGCCCGTGTCGATCAGCGGATCGAGCAGGGCGACGTCGTGCTGGTTGTCGGCCGCAAGGGCCTCCACGAGCTGCTGCCGGTGTACCTCGAGCGCCTCGACCATCGCGGGCCCGCGCGCGCGATCCGCGACCGGGAGCTCGAAGGGGCCGCCGCTCTTGAAGGAGAGCCGGACGGAGGCCCCGCCCGCCACGAGCTCCGCGCGAACGAGATCGGAGAGCGGCGTGACCTCGATCCGCGCCGACCGAGCCGCCACTACCCCGCCGGGAAACAGGTAGGTGCCGCGACGGAACGGGACCAGCGCCGCCTGCGCGACCTTGCCGATGGCCTTGAAAACGCTGAAAAAAAGCCACCAGCACGCCGCTGCATACGCGATCATCATGGTCGCGGGCGCCAGCGCCAGCGGGCTCCTCGCGTCGCCGTAGCCCAGCCGCAACGCGACGAAGAGCGCGACTAGCGCAGCGACCGCCGACAGTATCCAGCCGACGGGCAGGCGTGCCCCCGCCGACCGCAACGCGAGCGGCAGCGGCGGCGACGCGCCCGTCGTCGACGCGAGGAAGCGCTCCTGGACCGCCCGGGGCAGCGCGTAGAAATCGACCTTTCGCATGTAACCCTCGTACCGGCTGGCGGCTCAGGGGGAGACTACCAAACCAGGCCAGGGCGTGAGCGGCTCTCTCCGCGGGGCGCTGCGGCCGGGGGGCCTGACGGCGCCCGCGGGCCCAAGTCGGCGAAGAAAACGCGCCCGCGCGTGTCTCGGTGCCGGGGTGGGCAACCTGGCCTCGTCGACGTGCGGCCGCTCGCGACCCCGCAGCGCGCGGGCGCGTGACCGCTCGCTAGCGTGCGCCCGAGACGCCCCTCGCGACCGCGACCGATCGTGGCGCGCCCCACGGGCGGCGTGGGCGCGAAGGTGGTCACGTGTGGCCGCGGCTCCGACCGCAGCGAGCGGCCTTCGTACCGTGAGCGTGCACGTCGTGCTAATCGAACCGGCGTATCCATAGGGAGGTCGGGCATGAAGAGCAGTCTTATCGGGAGCTGGTCGAGCGTGGTGCTAGTCGGCGTCGCCACCACGGCGTGCAGCAACGAGCCGAGCTCGGTCGGCACGGTGCAGTCGCGGGTCACGATCTACGACGAGCCGTCCTGCGACGTGGAACTGGCCAAGGTCGACGTGGATGACGGCGCCGGCAACACCCGGATCGAGCTCAACGTGGACGTGAGCGGGGCGACCAACTGGAACGGGTGCGGCTTCGATAGCATCAAGTTCCTCGACAGTGGCTGCCAGCCGCGAGAGGGCCTGGACCCGATGGTGGGAAACCCGGTTGACGGCCAGCTCATCCTTAACCTCGGAGCCTGCGGGGGCGCCTGCAGTGGGGGCGTGCACGGCATCGCCTTCTGGGGGTCACCAGGCTACAAGGTCGCCTTCCCCGGGTCGGCCTGCGCTGCC
Organism: uncultured Polyangiaceae bacterium; assembly: GCA_964480725.1. Lineage (GTDB taxonomy): Bacteria > Myxococcota_A > Polyangia > Polyangiales > Polyangiaceae > JAFGBI01. The sequence continues at coordinate 16,141 of CAYZQO010000105.1, forward strand.
GGCATCACGCTCCTCGCGGAGGCGACCGACCAGGTCAACGTCCTCAACTGTGGCGTGAGCCCCGTGCTCGAGGTGGCGACCCTGGGGGCGCCAGCCGCCTGCGAGAGCGGCACCGGCGGCACCGGCGGGACCGGCGGCACCGGCGGCACGGGTGGCACCGGCGGCACGGGTGGCACCGGCGGCACGGGTGGCACGGGTGGCACCGGCGGCAGCACCGGTGGGACCGGAGGCACCGGCGGCACTGGCGGTAGCACCGGCGGCACTGGCGGTAGCACCGGTGGGACCGGAGGCACCGGCGGCACTACGGGCGGGACCGGCGGCAACACCGGTGGCGTAGCGGGCGCGG
>CAYZQO010000106.1:0-16614 GCA_964480725.1 uncultured Polyangiaceae bacterium
GCCTCAAGGAGAGCATCCTGGCCATCGGCACCGACGCGGACGGGCTCACCGCCGGGCGCCTCCTCGAGGCGAACGGGGTGACCGAGCTCCAGCTCCGGGAGCGGCGCGCCGGGGCGCGAGCGCTGATGACCTACCTCGGCCACGTCGTGGTCGCCGGCGGCACGCTCGAGACAGGCGGGGCGGCGACCTCGATCGAGCTGTTCATCCTCTGATCGGCGCGCGCTCCGCGATGGGGTATCTTTGCCAGTGACGAAATGGCAGACCCCGCATTGTCTCCCAAGGCGCGCGTGCTCGTGGTGGAGGACTCGCGCAGCCAGCGCGCGCACCTGCGCGGCCTGCTAGAGCAGCGTGGCTTCGCCGTGGCGGAGGCCGCGGGTGGGGTCGAGGCGCTCCGGTGCATCAAGGGCGATCCGCCCGACGTCGTGCTCCTCGACGTGATGCTCGACGATCTTGACGGCTACAGCGTCTGTCGCTGGCTCCGCCTCTCCGAGCGGACCCGCGACGTGGTCGTGATCATGCTGACCGTGCGCTCCGGGGTGGCGGACCGGGTGGAGGGGTTGCACGTCGGTGCGGACGACTACCTGCCGAAGCCGTTCGCGGACGACGAGCTGGAGGCCCGCATCTTCGCCGCCCTCCGGGCCCGTGAGGCCAAGACCGAGCTCCGCCGGCGCAACGCCGAGCTCGAGGCGATGCTCACGCGCACCGAGCATCTGGCGATGACGGACGAGCTGACCGGCCTCTACAACCGGCGGCGCTTCGTGGATCTGCTCCGCCGGGAGTGGGCGACGAGCCGGCGCTACGCGCACCCGCTCTCCGTCGCGATCGGGGATCTCGACGGCTTCAAGGCGGTCAACGACGTCGAGGGGCACGCGGCCGGCGACGCGGCTCTGTGCAAGGTCGCGCTCATGCTCTCGTCCTCGGTTCGTGAGGTCGATGTCTGCGCTCGCTACGGCGGCGACGAATTCGCGCTGCTGCTCCCCCACACCGCTCGCGACGGAGCCCTGGTAGCGCTCGAACGGATCCGCGAACGCCTGCAGCGCGAGTGCCGGACCTGGAGCAAAACCGCCACTCAGCTCGGGATCTCGTTCGGCGTCGCCTCCACCGAGGACGAATCGCTGTCCGGCCCGGAGGAGCTGATCGAGGCCGCAGACCGGGCACTGTACGACGCGAAACGGGGTGGCGGCCGGTGCATCATCGTCGCCCCGAACGGGATTCTGACGATGTAACGGTCGGCTCCGCGGGAGGACGCGAGCCCTGCGCGCTCGACTCCAGACCGTCGAGCCGTGGGGGACGCTCACGGCAGGGCCAGCCAGCGTTGGCGGAGTCAGCGTCGAGTCCTCAGCGCTGCCCACGAGCCTTGCATCCCGAGGGGGGCCGCCGCCGCACTGAAACGGCTTCGACCTCTCGCCCGAAGCGCCGACGACGCTCCCCCCTCGCCAGCATCCGAGCTACCCTGCGCCCCTCGGCGTCGCCAAAGAGAGTGTGCCCATGCGAACAGCAAACCTCAGTCCCGCCCTGATCCTGCTGATGGGCTTGTCGTTCGACGCCGCCGCGCAGCCGGTCGCGGCGTCGACGGCTCCGCCCCCGCCGGCCGACGTGGCGCCCAAGAAGACCTTTCCGAGCTTCAGGTTCTACGGCTTCGCGCGCCTCGATGCCGCCTACGCGACGCGGCGCATGTTCAATCCGCAGTCCGGATACTGGGTCCTGAGCCCCGACATGCCTGGCGCGGAGGAGGCAGAATTCGTGCTGTATCCCCGCTGGTCTCGGCTCGGCGTCGACGTCGCCGTCGCCGAGCCCGCTGAGGGCGTGGCGATCGACGCCAAGGTCGAACTCGACTTCAACAACGGCGGCACGGCAGCGGGCGCCGAGTCCCGCGCCACGCCGCGCATGCTGCACGCTTACGGGCAGTTGAAGGCGGGGGACTTCCAGATCCTGGGCGGCCAGACCTCGGACCTCATCGCCCCCCTCATCTACGGCGGCATGGAGCAGGTCCTCTTCTGGAATGGCGGCAACCTCGGAGATCGTCGGCCGCAGCTCCGCGTCACCTACGGCCCCGAGTTCGGCGCTGCCAAGGTGATGCTCGCCGCCGCGGCCGCCCAGAGCGGCGCGGTGGACATGCAGGATCTCGACGCCGACGCGGTCATGGATGGGGTGGCCTCCGCGCGCCCCGCCGTCCAGGGCCTGGCCGAGCTGCAGATCAAGCTCGACCCGGAGGCCAAGCAGCCGCTCCGGTTCGGCATCTCCGGGCATTACGGCGCCAAGCGTGTCGCGGTCGGCGCCGACGAGGAGGTGTTCGACGTCATCGCGGGCGTCGCGCACCTGTCGATCCCGGTGAGCGTCGTCACCCTCCAGGCCGAGGGTTTCGTGGGCGAGAACCTGAGCGACCTCCGCGGCGGCATCGGCCAGGGGATCGAGCTTCGCGACCTCGACGGCGACGAGGTCACGGACGAGGGCGTCACGATCCCGGCAAAGGGCGGCTTCGTGCAGGCGCAGGTGGATGCCGTGCCCTGGTACTCGCTCCAGGTCGGCGCCGGCGTCGACAATCCGAAGGGCGTTAACGCCGGGGGTCGGGGTCTGAACCAGACCTTCCACTTCGGCAACGCCTTCAAGCCCTACCAGCAGTTCGTGGTTGGCGCGGTCTACGACTACTTCTTCACCACCTACAGCGGGCCGATGGCCGAGGGCGAGTCACACCGCATAGCCCTCTACACGATGGTCCCGTTCTGAGCGGCCGTGGCCTCCCCTTTCACCACCTACAGCGGGCCGATGGCCGAGGGCGAGTCACACCGCATAGCCCTCTACACGATGGTCCCGTTCTGAGCGGCCGTGGCCTCCCCTCACGCGGGACCGGCGGCGAGCACCACCCGCCGTGGCGTCACGATAGCGTCGGCGAGCGGCGCGAGGGCGGTCGCGCCCGGCCAGACCACGCACCGGGTGAGCCGGCCGCCGCCTTCGACCGCAGCGCCATCGCCCACCAGCGACTCGACCAGCGTGACGGCGGCGGACACCCGCGCGGTCGGCGCCACCCAGGCGCTCGCGCCCCGCCGCACGAGCCAGGCTAAATTGGCGGCGAGGTAGTCCGGCGGCGTGCCGGCGTCGGCGAAGGACCCGTGGTGCAGGACCGCGCGCAGGCGCCCACCGCGCCGGAGCCAGGGGAGCGCGACGTCGCCGATCAGGCAACCCATCGCGGGCAGAGCACCGAGAGCGCGCGCCCCGATCGCGGCGACGCCGACGTAGTCCCCGCCGCTCGCCTCCTCCCCGAAGCGCTCCCCCCGCAGCCGGACCACGCAGCGGTCGGCATCGAGCCCGACGGTCCCCGCCCCGCGCGGGCGCGGCGCCACCACTAGGGTGAGGCCGTCGTCGGCAGCCGCCGCGAGCTCGACGAGCGGCGGATCCACCACGACGTCGCCGTTGTAGACCAGGATCGGCGGCGTCCCCAGCCGGCCGCGAGCCCCCGCAACGCCCCCGGCCGTGCCTCGGATCACGGGCTCGTGGATGGCGTGGAGTTGAACGGCGAGGCGGTCGCTCCACGGCGCGAAGGCCTCCGGCAGCCAGTGGGTGTTGAGCAGGGCCTCCCGGTGGCCCGCAGCCGCGAGCTGGTCGGCGATCTGCGCGAGCAGGGGCCGGTCGCCGAGCGGGACCAGGGGCTTCGGCAGCTCCTCGGTCAGCGGCCGGAGCCGGGTCCCGAGCCCGGCCGCGAGGATCATCGCGCGCGGCATGGCCGGAGCATGGCCGAGCCCCGGGCCGCGGCCCAGATCCGGGCGGGCGCTGGCCGAAAACTTCGCCCTGGGCCCGGCCGCGTGGTAGCCGCCTCGGCATGTCCGGGGCCCGCCGAGCTGCCGCCGCCGCCCTCTTCGGCGCCCTCTTTGGCCTGCTGTCGCCCAGCGCAGGCTGCGGGACCAAGGCCGTCGGGGTCGAGGCCTGCCGCTCCGTCGAGGAGGCCCGCTGCGAGGCCGTCGCGAGCTGTCCTTCGCCCTACGGGGTGGAGGACGTCGAGGCCTGCCAGCGCTTCTACCGCGACCACTGCCTGCACGGACTCGATGCCAACGACGAGCCGAGCGACACGGCCGTCAAGCGCTGCGTGACCGCCGTCAAGGCCGCCGGCCGCTGCGCCGCTGAGGATCCCGAGGCGACGCTCGCGGACTGTGACGACACCGCGCTGGAGCTCACCCGGGACGCGGAGGCGGGAGCCTCCGTTTGCGAGCTCCTCGACCGGCCGGAGCTCCTGGCCGATTGCGCCTTTCTGACCGAGTCCGGCGACGACGACGACGGCTCCGCCGGCGCGACGGGGGGCGACAGCGAGGGCGAGGGCGGAGACGGTGGCGAGTCGGGCGAAGACGGCGGCGCGACGGGGGCCGGCGGCGCCACGAGCTGCGACTTTGGGGCGTCCGCCTGCGCGCAGTGCCTCGCTGCGAGCTGTTGCGCCGAGTACGAGGACTGCGGGAGCAGCGAGGACTGCAACGCCCTGCGCGCCTGCGTCGCCGCCAACGAGACCGTGATCGAGAGCGCCTGCTCGCTCGAGCTGGAGCCGGCCGTGCTCGAGGCTTGCCTCGAGCCCCTCTGCGCGGACGCGATCGCTGGCTTCGAGCGGTGGTACACCCTCGGCGTCTGCACGCTGGAGCACTGCGCCTCGAGCTGCTGAGCGACGAGCAACCCGGGGCGCCACCGCACGGCAGCGCCGTGGCGCAGCCACGACCGTTGATCCGTGGGACAACAGCGCCGACTCTGCACGAGCCTACGGCGGCGAATAGCGTCTCGATGCGCGCCTTGGCGACGGCACGAACCCGGGCGTACCCTTCCCGAATGCTTCCGGGAGCCGTCGCTGCCGCGCGCCGACGGGCCCTGTTCGCCGCGGCCGCGCTCGCGGCGTGCGGTCGGATCGGCTTCGACCATGACGGGCGGATCGCGGCGGGCGCGGGTGACAGCGGCGGCGATGGCGCGGCGGAGGGTGGCAGCGAACGGCCAGGAGCGGGTGGGGTCGCGGTCACCGGGGGTGCGGCGGGCAACGCCGGCGCGATCGCGAGCGCCGGTGCGACGGCCTCGGGCGGCGACGCGGGCTCCGCCGGCGCCACGGCCTCGAGCGGAGCGGCGGGCAACGCCGGCTCGCCCGCGAGCGGCGGGGGCGCGGGCGCGGCCGGAGCCGGCGCCCAGGGGGGCGCCGGTGATCGCTGCCCCGGCGTGGCCGACCCGGTCGTGCCCAGCGACTGGTGGTCCACCGAGTACGTGACTCGCCTCCCGCTCACCCTCACCGAGAGCCTCGACGGCGAGCTCCCCGCCGGCTACTCCGTCGCCCTCACGCTCGACACTCAGGCGCTGGTCGCCGCCGGCGCGATGCTGCCGAGCGGAGAGGATCTTCGCGTCGTCTGGAGCGACCAGGGCGCGCGCCGGGAGCTCGACCGACACGTCATCGGGCTCGACGGCACCAGCACCGCCGTCTGGTTCGCGACACAGGCGCCGTTCGAGGGCGAGGACACGCGCTACGCGATCTACCTCAGCAACCCCGCCGCCGGCGCCGCGCCGGCGCGGTGGAGCGACTCGATGGGCGCGGGCGCACTTCGGTCCGCCGTCTACCTCGCGGCGGACGACTTCGAGGACGACACCGTGGGCGCGCTACCCGGCGGCTGGGAGGGGTCGAGCGCCTATGCCGTCGCCACCGTGGACGACAACCGCGTGCTCGAGGTCCAGAGCCTCGACCCTGACGCCGACTACCTCTTCGGGGGCGATCCCACCTGGGGCGATATCGCCGTGAGCGCCCGGCTGCAGATCCAGAACCCCGACGGCGATTACTACGGCCTGTTCGTCCGCGCCCAGCCCGGCAACGACTTCTCGGCGCTCTTCTTCGGCACCGGCACCAGCGGGAGCAGCCTGGAGCTCTGGGACATGATCCTCGCGAGCCCGACCGCGCACTCGGCGACGACCGACCAGCTGCAGACCACGACCGTCGCCGATCTCGGCACCGGCTGGCACGCGCTCGGCGCGGTGATGCAAGGGCGTGAGCTCGCCTTCTTCGCCGACTCCCTCCCGGAGCGCTTCTCGCACACCACGAGCGCGGAGCTGGTGCAGGGCCGCGTCGGGCTCTGCGTCGGTTACGCGGACGGGCGCGCCCGCTGGGACGACGTCATCGTGCGCCGCTATGCGTTCCCCGAACCGTTGGTGACGCCGGGGCCCAGCGAGTCGATCGCCTGCCCGTGAGCGCGCTGTCGCGGATAGACCGTGGGATCGCCCCGATCACGGAGCGAGCGACGCCGCGACGGCACGGAACGCCAGGCAGGCCCAGATCGCGTACTGGTGCTCGGAAGGGTGGAGGCCATCGGCCGCGATGAGGTCGGGCCGATCGCTGCGCGAGGCAGCGGTGACGTCGACGTACCGGGCGCCGAGCTCCGCAGTGACGCGCGAATTCACGGCGTTGAAGGCGTCAATCTCCGCGCCGATGGCGGCCCGATCGCGGCCGCTGGCGAAGGGGGTCACCCCCCAGTCGGGGATGGACAGGACCAGCACCCGCTCCGGCGCTCCCCCAGCGAAACCCACGGCGCGCTCCAGCATCGCCCGGAACTCGGGCTCGTACCCCTCGACGTCGTAGCCCCGATACTGGTCGTTCACGCCGATGAGCAGCGACACCAGCGAGTACGGTCCCCGCGGATCTCGTTCGTCGATGGCCGCGTCGAGCTCGCTCGTCGTCCACCCCGTCTGGGCGATGATCTCGGGCGCGGCGAGGTCGAACCCCACCTCGCGCAGCGAGCCCGCGAGCTGCACCGGCCAACGCCAAGCGGCCTCGACGCTCTCGCCGATGGTGTAGCTGTCGCCCAGAGCGAGAAAGTCGAAACTGCCAGACGCGGGCAGTGCGACAGGGTCCTCGGGCGCGACGACGCCGAGGCAACCCTCCCCGCTCGCCCCCGCCGTGCCCCCGTCACCGGCCGCGCTGCTCCCCGCCCGTCCGCCCGCATCCCCAGCGGCGCCGCCGGCGGCGAAACCGCCGAAGCCACCACCAGCAGGCAGACCTCCCGCCGCTCCGGCGCTGGTGACCGAACCGCCCGCCTCCCCCCCACCCCCGGCAGCACCGCCCGTGACCGCGCCGCCGGCCTCGTCCCCGCCAGCCGTGGCACCGCCCGTGGCCGTGCCGCCGGACGCCACCGTCGCCGCTCCCGCGGCGCTGCCAGACGCAGCCGTCGGGCTCCCCTCCTCCCGCGCGCAGGCCAGGGCGAGCCCGGCAGCGAAGAGGAGGCTCATCGAGCGCAACCACCCCGGGGCTCGTGCGTTCATCGTGCGATGCTAACATCCCTGGCGACACCCCGGCGCTCCACGAGGGAGCGCCGCACGATGCCCGGTCGCTCAGGAGGTACTGGCCCGAGCCGTCGAAGCGAGGGGCGAGGTCCCCGTTGGGGAGCCCCGCCTGCGCGACGGGATCGCCGTGGCAGGTCCCGGCGGCGAGGCCTCCCGCCAGATCGGGCTCCGTGCCCGAGTCGTGGCTCATCGTCCAGTGGCTGACGAGTCGATCGCAGCGCACCGCGGCGTCGTAGGGGGTCGGAGCCGCGCCGTCGCATCCAACGCCCGCCGCGCCGCCGGTCGAGGCCGCCCCGAGCTCGCACCGCCCGCCGCGGCGCCACCGAGCTCCGCCTCGGCAGCGGCGTCCAACTCCAGGCGGGAAGAGCAGCTTTTTCCGCACCACGGTGCATCAAGGCTCCACCTTCGCTACGTCCTCCTCAGATCGGTCAGCGAGCAGTAGTGGTCTGGATCGTGGATTCCACCAGGGATTGCCGAGGCCTCTGCCAAGCTGCGGAAGAGTCACGTTGGTCTGGACCGGTTGAGGTCGAGACTCGGCGTTTCCGGGGTGAGTTGATCCGCTCCGACTGCAGCTTTGACGTCATTGGACGATGGCTTCTCGAACGCGGAGGTGGAATCGACTTCGTTTGCTGTGGAATTGCGCCTAGGGGGCTCGGAGATGACGCACCGGAGGGGCCTCGCCGGCGGCCGGAGCGCCGCGGCGACGGGACGGACGGGTCATCCCGCGGTCGGAGCGGACCCTGGGGCCACGGCGAACGGTTGTCGCTGCTCGGCGGGCACGGCCGGACGGTCGGCGACCGGAACGGCCAGGCGCGGGCGTCGAGGTTGCTCGGCGGTCACCGGCCCTGCTAGAGCAGCCGTCGCCATGCGCACCCGCGTCCCGTCAGCGGCGCTCCTCGCCCTGCTCCTCGCCGTCGCCTGCCGCGACGAGACCGACGAGAAGCCCTTCGAGCGCCCGACGCGGGTGTCCGTCGATCCCGCGTTGCTCGAGGGCGTCACCTGCGCCGACGCGCCCGGCGCCCTGCGGAGCTACGTCGCGACGCTGACCGACCGCACGCCGTTCCCCGAGCAGCCCGTCCTCTCCACCGAGATCTGCACGGACCGCTGCTGGGCGTACGACGCCGAGGGTGAGTACCTCGGCCGGGTGACGGGCGCGGCGGGCGCGGGCGCGACCCTCGAGGTCGTTGGGGGTGCGGCCGGCGCCGTGACGACGGTGACCGCGGACGAAACCACCGTGACCTGCTCGATCGCCTGCGATCCGGTGGATCTGCCGAGCTCGGCGCCGGTCCCCTGCGCGCTCCCGGTGGCATTCGCTTTCATCGCCGCAGGCCACCGCTACACGGCGCGGGTGGAGGGCTACGATCGCGACGATCTGGTCCCCTTCGCCAAGGGCTCGCCCGAGCTCGTGGATCCGGTCACGGGCGCACTCGTACTACCGACCTGGGTCTGGGAGTGCGGCGAGCCGGCCATCGCCGTCACCAACTGGACCACCTACCCGCGCGGCTGCGCCCTCCTGTCCGAGCCCGGCGGGACCGGGGAGACGGCGCTCGTCGTCCCGGTGTCGTCCTTGCTCGGGGAACGGGCCTGCGGAGACGGCGAGGGCGAGGTGGCCGAGCTCCGGCTCACCTTCGACGGCTCGCTCACCCGCAGCGTCGGCTGCGACGCGCCGGCACGCTTCACCGCGGACGACGGGCTCGAACTCGCCGACGGCCGGACGGTCCGCGTCGACGTCGTCGCGCTCGCGGCCGACGGCGCCGCCGCCGGGACGACGGCCTGCTTCGTCAAGGTCGCGCGCGGCGTCGAGGCGACCGCGACCTGCGAGCCGTTCCCACCCGTGGACGGCGCGCGCGATCGCTGATACCCCTCGGTCGTGCGCCGGAGCGACGACCCTTCCTTCGGGACCGCGCTGCCGCGCCCTGGCCCGGCGCTCACCGCGGTCCTCGCCGCCCTGCTGGGGATCTGGATCGCCCTGGCGCTGGCCGTCAACTGGGGCCCCGAGGCCCTGGCCCAGCTCGCCAGCGAGATCTACGAGGCGGGCGCCGGCAGGACCGCCGCCCTCACCCAGCTGGAGCTCTGGCGCCTGGTCACCGCCGCCGCCCTGCACGAGCCGCAAGAGCTCGGCTCGATCTTCTTCAACCTCCTGGGCCTGTACTTCCTCGGCCCGAACCTGGAGAAGACCTGGGGGAGCCGGCGCTTCTTGCTCTTCTTGCTCGGCGCTTCGCTGGCGAGCTACGGGCTGCAGGCGCTGGCGCTGGTCCTGCTTCCCGCTGCGGTCGGCCGACGCCTCGCCCCGGACGCCTGGTTCGGCGCGCTACCCCTCGTCGAGGCGATCGCGATCGCGTGGGCGACGAGCTTCCGCGGCCGCGTGGTCAACCTCTTCTTCGTGCTGCCCGTGAGCTCGCGCGGGCTGGTGTTGTTCGTGGTGGGCGCCAGCGTCCTCGCCGTGATCGCCGCCCAGATGCCCCCCTCGGGCCTCATCGCCCCGTTCGGCGGGATGCTCGCGGGGTGGCTCCTCGGGGGAGAGCCGATGACCCTCCGGCGCCTCTGGCTGACCTTCCGCCTGCGCGCCCACGAGCGGGAGCTCGCCGCGCTCGCCGCACGCCAGCGGCGCCGGGCCGCGGCGTCTGGCCTGCGTGTGATCCCGGGTGGTGGCGCGGCGCGGGAGCCCGGGACCGAGCCGGACGCGGAGCCTGGTCCGGGCGGCGGCCCGCGCCTGCTCCACTAGATCCCCCTCCCCCGGGCGGCGGCGGGCCGCCAACCTGGGGCGGACGCCGCGCCCGCTCCCCGGAGAATCCGGCGCGCCGGCGCGGCGCGGTTCACCCGGGGAGCGGATGTGATAGACGCCTCCCCATGCAGGAAATCCTCGACCACGAGGGCGTCTCGCGGGGGCTCCGGCGCATCGCCGTCGAGCTCGTCGAGCGCCACCGCGGCGCCGAGGAGCTGATGCTGGTCGGCATCCGGCGCGGGGGTGTGCCAGTGGCGCGTGCGCTGGCTCGGTGGTTGCTCGAGCTCGAGGGGCACGCGGTCCCGGTCGGCAACGTCGACATCACCCTCTACCGCGATGACGCCGCGACGGCGCTGCCGAACCCGCGGATCGGCCCCAGCGAGATCCCCGGCGGGGTCGAGGGTCGCCGCGTGGTCCTGGTCGACGACGTCGTCTACACGGGTCGGACCGTCCGCGCTGCCATCGACGCGCTGATGGACTTCGGGCGACCCCGCCGCCTCGAGCTCGCGGCCGTGATCGATCGCGGCGGGCGCGAGCTCCCAATTCAGCCGGACTACGTGCTGCGCACCATCGACGTGGCGGCGGACGAGCGCGTCGATCTGATCGAGGAGCCCGCGGGCCTCCGCGTGGTCGTCCAGCCCCTCTCCTGCCCCTCCTCCTTCCCTGCCCCGCCATGAGCGACGACCGCCTCCCCCGCCTCCTCGGCATCGAGGATCTCAGCCGCACGGCCGCCGACCGCATCCTGGACACCGCAGAGGTGTTCCTCGATCTGAACCGCCGCGCCGTGCGCAAGGTGCCTACCCTCCGCGGCAAGACGATCATCAACGTGTTCTACGAGGCGTCCACGCGCACGCGGACCTCCTTCGAGCTCGCGGGCAAGCGGCTGAGCGCCGACGTCGTCAACATCAGCGTCGCCACCTCCAGCACCAAGAAGGGCGAGACGCTGCGCGACACCATCGCCACCCTCGACGCGATGCGCGCGGACGTCGTCGTCCTGCGCCACGCGGCCTCCGGCGCCCCGCGCTACGTGGCCGACCGCATCCGTGCCGCGGTGATCAACGCCGGGGACGGCATGCACGAGCACCCGACGCAGGCCCTGCTCGACGCCTTCACCATCCGCCAGCGGAAAGGTTCGGTCGCCGGGCTCACCATCGCCATCTGCGGCGACATCGCCCACAGCCGCGTCGCCCGTTCCGACGCGCAGCTCTTCCGCCTGCTGGGCGCGGAGGTGCGTCTGGCGGGGCCGCGCACCCTGCTGCCGCGGCACACCCGCTTCCTCGGCTGCCCCGTCTACGACCGCATCGAGCCCGCCATCGAGGGCGCCGACGTGGTGATGATGCTGCGCATCCAGCAGGAGCGACTCGGCGGTGCCGTCTTCCCCACGCTGCGCGAGTACGCTCGCTTCTTCGGGCTCAGCCGAGCGCGGCTCGAGCGCGCGCACCCCGAAGCGATCGTGATGCACCCCGGCCCGATGAACCGCGGCGTGGAGATCGCGGACGACGTCGCCGACGGCCCCCGCAGCGTCATCCTGGAGCAGGTGGAGGCGGGCGTGGCCGTGCGCATGGCCATCCTGTACCTGAGCGCGCGCGAGCCCGGCCAGCCCGTGGGCGCCTGAGCCCCCCGCTCCGGCCCCGGTCCCGGTCCCCGCTCCGGTCCCGGTTCCGGCTCCGGTTTCGGTCCCTGCTCCTGAGCCTCCGCCCTCTCCCCCTCGCCGCTACACCCCGTTGAGCGGCGCGCAGACGCGCTGCTCACTCGCCGCGCCCTCACGCCGGATCGATGTCCACCTGCTCCACGGTCGGCATCACGCCGTCGCCGAGGAACCGGCGCGCCACCGCCGCGAAGCCCTCGGGCAGGTCGCTGACGAGCAGCTCCAGCCGCGGCCCTCCCTCCGCCGCGACGCCGGGCCGGATCCGCTCCTCGCGGAGCAGATCCGCCACGGCCTCGGCGGTGGCGTCCGCGCTGTCCACGACGGGGACGGGGCGCCCGGCGAGCGCCTGGGCCGCCGCCACCACCAGCGGCGCGAGCAGGGGATAGTGCGTGCAGCCGAGCACGATGACCCCAGCGCCCACGGCGATGACCGGCTCCAGGTAGCGCCGCACCGCAAGCTCGGGGACCTCCCCCTCTGTCCAGCCCTCCTCCACCAGCGGCACCAGCAGCGGCGCAGCCTGGGCGACGACCTCGATCCGAGTCGTGATCCGGGCGACGGCGCGCGGGTAGGCCCCGGACCGGATGGTCCCCGGGGTGCCGAGGACGCCGATCCTGGGCGCGGCACCCCCACCCGCGCCAGCCGCCGCGACGCAAGCCCGCACGGCGGCACGAGCGCCCGGGTCGATCACCCCGAGCACAGGCAGATCGAGCTCGGCACGGAGCAGATCGAGTGCCACTGCGCTCACCGTGTTGCAGGCGACCACCAGCGCCTTCACGTCCCGGCGCGTCAGGACGCGCGCGCAGCCGCGAGCGTATCGGATCACGGTCTCGGCCGAGCGGGTGCCGTAGGGCACGCGCGCCGTGTCGCCGAGGTACACGATCCGCTCCGTCGGCACCGCCGCGAGGATGGCTCGCACCACGGTGAGACCACCCAGTCCCGAGTCGAAGACGCCGATGGGTCGCGGATCGACGGGGCCGAGCTCTCCCATGGGGGCCGGAACCTTGGCGCGACCTCGCCGCGAAGGTCAAGGCCTCGCGCCGCGGGGGCCAGCGCCGACCGTCCCCTACGGCGAGCCCGCGGGCGCCGGCGGCGGCGCCAAGGATCCGCGCTCACGCGGTGAATCGAAGGGCGGGCCCAGACCGACCAGCCCCCGGCGCCGCCGCTCGGCGCGCAACCGATCGAAGCGGCGCTGCTGGTCGGCGTCGAGCAGGGCCCGGATCTCGGCGTCGATGCGCTCGCCATGCTCGTGCATCGGCGCGCCACAGTCCTTCATGATCCGCTCGCGGACCCGCTCCATCTCGGGCTCGTGACGCCGGAAGACCGCGTCAACCTGCCGCGATTGTTCCGCCGACAGCCCGAGCCGGCGCACGAAACCGTGTCGGCGCTGGGCAACGCGATCGGGGCCGACCATCTCCGCTTGCTGCCGGGCGTCCCTCGCGTACATGCCCGCCGCGCCGGTCAACGCGCCGAGCAGGAACACTCCGCCCAGCACCAACGCTCCCGTCAGACGCTTGCTCCTCACCATGCCTCGAGCTCCACCGTGCCGTAGGCCAACGCAGCCTCCATCTCGACCTGGCGCGCGCTCATCACCGCACCGACGGTGGCCACCGCGGCGAGCAGCAGGCTTGCGCCGAGCGCCACCCGACCGAGCTGCGCGACGCCCGACAGCCAGTCCCCTACCCGCGAGCTCGGGGCCGCTGGCACCCCCTCGACCGCGATGGCGGCGAGGACCCGCGCCTCGAACCCCGGTCGCGCCGTGATCGAATCGGTCGCCGCCGCCAGGCGAGTGAGGCGCCGATCGATGTCGTCGTCGAGCTCAGTCATGGTCTTGCCCTCGCTTGCGTAACGTCGCGCGCGCGCGCACGAGCTTCTGCTCTACCGCGCCCTCGCTGCACCCCAGGATCTCCGCGATCTCGGCCGTCTCCCGACCCTCGACGGCCTTGAGCACCAGCGCCGCCCGCTGCTCGGCGGGGAGGTCGGCGAGCCAGTCGTCGAGCTCGCGCAGGGCGACGTGGGCCTCCGGCGAGCCGGCGCCACCCCAGGGCACCTCCGGGAGGTGCTCGGTCGGCAGGGGCCGCCGCGCCCGGCTCCGCAGGGCGTCGATGGCGCCGTTGGACACGATCCGATAGAGCCAGGTTTCCAGCGCGGACCGCTGGTCGAACCGCCCCTCGGCGAGGGAACGGAACGCCTTCACGTAGGCCTCCTGCACCACGTCCTCGGCCTCCTCCTCGCTGCCCAGGATGCGTGCCGCGAGGCGGACGAGGCGCGGGCTCGTGGCTCGGACGATCTGGTGAAACGCGCCCGCGTCTCCTCGGGACACTCGCGCCACGACCTCTGCCAGGCTATCCAATGGCGGCTCATCTCCGTTAACAGCCCGTTCACTGGGAGTCCGACGTCGGCCAGCACCGGCTCCCTACGGTCCGAACCGGGCCATGCTAGCCCAGGTCGGTGCGGAGTCGTCGGCCCCGAATCCGCTAAAAAAAAACCGGGCCCTGCGGTAGGGAGAGCCTACCCCCGAACGTCCAAGGCACGCATGACCGCAGCGGACCCCCAGGCCAACCAAAAGAGCAACGAAGTCGCCCAGATCCTGGCCCAGTCGCGGTCGCGCGGCCTCCGGAGGTGGGTCCTGCGCGCCCTGCTCGCCGTCGTGGTCCTGGGCGGCGGCTGGGGCCTCTACTCCTGGCGGTTGGACGCGGCCGCCGCCACCCGGGTGGTCTACCGGACCGAGCCCTTGGCGCGCGGCGATCTCCAGGTGAAGGTGACCGCCACCGGCACGCTCGAGGCGCTGAATTCCGTCGACGTCGGCGCCGAGATCACCGGACGCGTGGTCGAGGTGCTGGTGCAATTCAACGACCAGGTCACCGCGGGCCAGGTGCTGGCCAAGATCGACACGGAAACCTACGAGGCCCGAGTGGAGGAGGCCCAGGCCCAGCTCTCGGCGCGTTACGCCTCCGTGAAGAACTCCAAGGCCACCCTCAACGAGGCCAAGCTCAAGCTCGAGCGGGTCAAGGCACTGCATGCGCAGGGTCTCTCCCCTCAGCAGGATCTGGAGACGGCCCAGGCCGCCGTCGAGCGGGCGGAGGCCTCGGTCACCAGCGACAACGCCCAGGCCACGCTCTCGAACGCCTCGCTGAAGGTCGCCAAGAGCAACCTCGACAAGACGGTCGTGACCTCGCCCATCGACGGCGTGGTCCTCGACCGCCTGGTCGAGCCCGGCCAAACCGTCACCTCGGGCCTGCAGACCCCCGTGCTGTTCACCATCGCTGCCAGCCTCGACGCCATGCGCCTCGAGATCGCGATCGACGAGGCGGACGTGGGCGTCGTCCAGAAGGACCAGCCCGCCGTCTTCACCGTCGATGCCTACCCTGAGCGGAGGTTCCAGTCGCGGGTGCTGACGGTCAAGAACCTGCCGAACACCTCCTCGTCGGTGGTCACCTACACGGCGTGGCTCGCCGTCGACAACGAGGAGAGCCTGCTCCGACCGGGCATGACCGCGACCGCGGAGATCACCGTCAGCGAGGTCAAGGACGTCCTGCTGGTCCCCAACGCCGCCCTGCGCTTCACCCCACCGGACACCAACGCCCAGGCGGGCGTCAGCCTCACCTCCCTGTTCCGCCGAGGGCGGCCGAGCGGACGCTCGGGGGCCGGTTCCCCCGCTCCCTCGGCGTCGGCCGGCGGCGCGCGGGCAGCCCGGACCAAGACCGTCTGGATCCTTCGCGACGGGGCCCCGCAGGCGGTGACCGTGACCACCGGCGCCAGCAGCGGCGCCAAGACCCGCGTGCAGTCCCCCGAGCTCGTCGAGGGCGCGGCGGTCATCGTCAACGCCACCGAGGCGAAGGAGTGACCTCGGTGTCCGGCGCGGACCCCGTGGTGGCGTTCCGCAGCATCGAGAAGGTCTACGGCCGGGGTGACTACGCGGTGCGCGCGCTGGACGGGGTCGACCTCACCATCCAACCCGGGGAGTTCGTGAGCATCATGGGCGCGAGCGGCTCCGGCAAGAGCACCGCGATGAACGTCATCGGGTGCCTCGACGTCCCCACCGCCGGGTCCTACTGCTTCCGCGGGATCGAGATCGGTTCGCTCGACCAGGACGAGCGCGCCCTCATCCGGCGGCACTTCATGGGGTTCGTGTTCCAGGGCTTCAACCTCCTCGCGCGCACCACGGCGCTCGAAAACGTGGAGCTGCCGCTGGTCTACCGGCGGGTGCCCGCGGGCGAGCGCCGCCGGCGCGCGCTCGCCGCGCTCGCCCAGGTCGGACTCAGCGATCGCGCGCGACACACGAGCGCCGAGATGTCGGGCGGGCAGATGCAGCGCGTCGCCATCGCGCGCGCCATCGTCACCGAGCCGTCGCTGCTGCTCGCCGACGAGCCCACGGGCAACCTCGACTCGACCAAGAGCCTCGAGATCATGGAGCTCCTGACGGCGCTGAACCGCGAGCGGCACATCACCGTGGTCATGGTGACGCACGAGCCTGACATGGCCGCCTTCGGCTCGCGCACGGTCCACTTCAAGGACGGCAGGATCCTCGCCGAGGAGGTCGCGGCATGATCTGGGTCACCCTGGTCATGGCGCTCCGCGAGGTGCGGCGCAACGCGCTGCGGTCCTTCTTGACCATGCTGGGGATCGTGATCGGCGTCGGCGCCGTGATCGCCATGGTGACCATCGGCAAGGGCGCGACCGCCCAGGTCACCAAGGAGATCAGCTCGCTCGGCGAGGATCTGATCATGGTGCGCCCCGGCGCGGACCGCCCCGGGCCCGGCGGCGTGCGGGAGGCGGCCAAGCCCTTCGAGCGCGCCGACGTCGAGGCCATCCGCCGCGAGATCGTCGGCATCGTCGCGGTCACCGGGACCGCGGGCCGCTCGGCGACGGTGGTGTACGGGAACGCCAACTGGCCCACCACCGTCACCGGCTGCGACGCCGACTACCTCACGGTCAGCGGCAGCGCCGTGGCCGAAGGCCG
>CAYZQO010000107.1:0-15252 GCA_964480725.1 uncultured Polyangiaceae bacterium
AGACGGGTGGGGCCGCGGGCGCCGAGACGGGTGGGGCCGCGGGCGCCGAGACGGGTGGGGCCGCGGGCGCCGAGACGGGCGGGGCCGCGGGTGACGCGGGCTACGCGCCGGTCAGTGAGTATCTGCAGGATCCCGATCGGGCCATTCCGGTACTGACCTCCCTCGCCGACTTCCGCGCCCGAGCGCGCGACGACGCCAACGGCGGCTTTTTCACCTTCGTCAACTCCAACGGGTACCCCAGCTCCGATCGTCGCAAGGGATTCGTCACCACGACCCGCGACGCCTGGACTTTCTCGCGCGCCTTCATGGTCACCGGTGACGACACGTACCTCGACCACGCGGAGCACGCGCTCGAGCACCTGCGCTCGCACGGCCAGGACACCGTGCGCGGTGGCTGGTACTTCACCGGCGACGAGTACGGGAACCTGACGCCGTACAGCCGGTGGTGGGATCCGAACACCTGGAAGTGGTCGTTCGTGCAGCACTACGCGCTGCTCGGCATCGGCGCCTACTGCGACGCGGCTCACGACGCCGCCACCTGCGCCTGGCTGCAGCAGGGGCGAACCTTCCTCGACACCAAGATGTGGGACGCAACCCCAGGACAGCTCGGCTACTACGATCAAGCCAACCTCAACCTGAGCAGCCCTCGGAACAAGGGGTTCACCCCCACGGTCGATGCGTTGACGACGCACGCGCTCCAGATCGACCTACTGTGGGTGACCCCCTCGTACCGGCAGCGGCTGCTCGATCTGGCCGACATCACCGCCGATCGCCTGACCGCCAACATGGACCTGAGCAACGCCAGGTTCGGCTACCCCGAGAACTACACCTCGAGCTGGTCCGTCGACACCTCGCAGACCGGCGGCGACGTCGGGCACGTCCTGAAGTCCGCCTGGGTGCTGGCCCGCGTGTACCTCCGACACCCCGACGAGCGTTACCGAGAGGCCGCTCGCGAGCTCATCTACGAGGTGCTCGACAACGGCGGTTGGGACTACGCCCACGGCGTCCCCTACACGAGGTACAACTGGAGCACCGGGCAAGTGACCCACCAGGCCGAGTGCTGGCAGATCGAGCAGGCGATCACCGGCGGGCTGTCGAACTCCTACATCGCCGATAACCCGGCCGATCGCGACGCCTTCCTCGAGATGGCGGACCGGTCGCTCCAGTTCTTCGACCAGTACGTGATCGACCACGTCAACGGCGGCACCTACAAGATGAACAGCGTGACGGGTGCACCCACCCAGAGCGCCAAGAGCAACTTCTACAACGTCGAGTACCACTCCACGGAGACGTTCTACTTCACCTACCTGTACGGCAACCTGATGCTCAACCGCACCCCGGTAGCGCTCTACTACCGGGTGCCCCCGTCGACGAGCGCGCAGGTGGTCAAGCTGACTCCGCTCGCCATCGACGACGACTCGATGCAGATCCAGTCCGTGTCTCTCGACGGGCAGCCGCTCACCACCTTCACGGCCGCGACCCGCGAGGTGACGTTGGCGGCGGGTCAGGGTGGCAAGCTGCGCGTCGTCTTCGGTCCCGCTGCGTAGTTGGCCGCGCCGCGGGCGGCGACCGGCCGACGCCGTCGCCGCCCGCTACGGTCCCACTCGCCCGTGGAAGACGACGCTCCGGTTCTCGCGCTCGAGCGAGACGACGATCCAGACGTCGTCAGCCGCGGGCGCCAGGACGGCGGTGACGCGGTCGTCGCGACCGCGCGGCGGCCCCTCGACGCGCTGCCACCGCTCGCCGCGCCCGCGCCAGAGCCCGCCCTCGAGATCGGTCGCCCAGAGCAGCGCGGGGCGCTCCGCCCAGAGCTGCTCGAGCCCGGCCTCGCTGGGGGGGCGCTCGAGCGTGAAGCGAGTGCCGTCCCACCGCGCCAGCAGCGGCACGTGCCCGCGGGACTCGACGTAGGACTTCGCGGCGATCCACAGCTCCGTCGGGGAGAGGACCGCCGCGCCGGTCACCTCCCAGGTCGCGTCCACCGGCACACCCGCGGGGGTCGGCACCACCCCGAGCGAGCCCTGTGCCTCCCCGACGCGGAAGCGCTCGGCGCCGAGGCCCGCGTACACGGCCTCGGACGGGGCCGCCCCCACGGTGTCGCAGATCTGGCCACCGAAGACCATCGCGTCACCGGGGGCGAGCACTGCGAAGGCCTCGGCCCAGAGGCGCGAGCGACAGGCGTCGTTGGGCCGGGCGGGCGCGGTGAAGCCCGGGACCTTGGCCGCGGGGATGCCGATGGGAACGAAGCGCGTCGTGCGGCGCAGGCCGGGCTGCACCAACCCCAGCGCTCCTCCGTCGCTCCAGGGGACGATGCCGACCGTGCCCTCGTCGACGCGCGCGTCGCTGGTGGGCTCCCAGCGCGCCCGCCGCCAGCGGAAGAAGTGGCTCTGGCTGGAGTAGGTCGTCGAGCGGGTGGTGCTGAGCCACGCCGCGTCGGGCCACGCGCCCGCGACGGCCGTGATCTCCCAGATCCCGTCGGGCTCGTCCGGGTGGAGCCCCGCCTCGCGCTCGGGGGTGCGGCGGAGCCCACCAGCGCTGGCCTCCCAGAGCGTCTTGCCACAAGACAGGAACGTGACGCCGTCGAGCGGGTGCAGGCGCGCCTCACCGCACGGCAACTCGACGACCCGCGCGAAGGTCGCCGCGAGCGCGGCGCCCCCGAACGGTGCCGCGCTCGGCGCTGCAGGGCCGCGGGAACGATCACTCGACGAGCGCGCGCTCGGGACGGCGCTGCTCGGCACGGGCGCCGAGTCGGTCGCGGGCACCGCTCGTCCGGAGCGGCTGCACCCGGCGCCGAGCGCCCCCAGCACGAACGCAACGATGCCGAGTCGAGAACGGAGCGCCATGACGGCAGCGTATCACTCTGGCGGCCGGCCGCGGCGCTCACCCGCGCTTCGATCGGCGTCCTGGGGTCGCCCGTGGTGCGCCCCGAACGCTTGATCCCGGAACCGCTCCCGCTACCGTGTTCCTGATGCTCGCGGTCCTCACGCTGCTCTTTGGCCTCGCGCCGTCGGCAGCGCACCCCGTCGCGTTCGTCCGCGGCCGCGCCGCACGCCGGCGCTCAGGGATCGGTCCGAGCGGCTGCGCCAGCAGCGGTGGCCGCTGGGTCCGCGCCGCCCCAGCGACGGGACAGCCACTTTTCCAGGGTGATGACGGGTAGCGTGGCCACCCCGGCCAGCGCCGCGGTGCCGAGCTCCGTCAGATCGAGGGCGACGGAGCCGAAGACCCGCTGCAACGGTGGCGCGTAGATGAACGCCGCCTGCAGCACCAACGTGACGCCGATCCCGACGAACACCCAGGGGTTGCTGAAGACCCCGATCTGAAAAATCGATTCGCGCAGGGAGCGGCAGTTGAGCAAGTAGAACACCTGGAAGAAGATGACCGTGGTCACCACCATCGTCTGCGCCTCGGCGAGCGAGTCCGGACCGGTCCCGCCGCGGGCGAGGTAGCTGGCGTGGCCCCACCGGAAGAGCACGATCGCGCCCACCGTCATCAGGATCGAGGCCAGGACGGTTCGCCGCACGACCAGCCGCGACAGAATGGGCGCCGAGGGCGAGCGAGGGGGGCGCCGCATCACGTCGGGCTCCTTGGCCTCGAGCGCGAGCGGGAGCGCCAGCGCCACCGCCGCCACCAGGTTGATCCAGAGCAGCTGCGTCGGCAAGATGGGGAGAAGCAGCGTCTTTGCCACCGGCTCGAAGGGCAGCCAGAGCACCGCGTACATCAGGATGAAGGCCAGCCCCAGGTTGGTCGGCAGCACGAAGGCGAGGCTCTTGACCAGGTTATCGTAGACCCGGCGCCCCTCCTCCACGGCCGCCACGATGGTCGCGAAGTTGTCGTCGGTGAGCACCACGTCCGCTGCTTCCTTGGAAACCGACGAACCAGTGATCCCCATCGCCACCCCGATGTTGGCCTGCTTCAGCGCCGGCGCGTCGTTGACCCCGTCGCCGGTCATCGCGACGACCTGCCCCTCGCTCTGCAGGGCCTTGACCAGCATCAGCTTGTGCTCGGGCGCGACGCGGGCAAAGATCGAAACCTCGCGCGCCGCCGCCCGCACCGCCGCCGGGTCCATCCGCGCCAGCTCCCGCCCCTCGATGGCTGCCTCGGTGGCGCTCATCCCGAGCTGGCGACCGATGGCTTGCGCCGTGCCCCGGTGATCCCCGGTGATCATCTTGACCCGGATCCCGGCCGCGCGACAGGCCGCGATCGCGGCGATGGCCTCCTCGCGTGGAGGATCGATCATCCCCACCAGCCCCAGCAGGGTGAGGCCGTCCTCGACGTCCGCCTCCGCGAGCGCCGGCGGCTCGCTCGCGCTCGCGTCCTTGCCGGCGACGGCCAGCACGCGCATGCCTTGCGCGGCGAGGGCCTCGACTTCGGCCCGCACCGCCGCCACGTCGTAGCCTCGGGCCTCGCCCCCGCAGCGCCGCAGCACCACCTCGGGCGCCCCCTTGAGGACGATCCGGCGCGACGCCCCGTCCTGATGCAAGGTGGCCATGTACTGGTGCTCCGACTCGAACGGGATCACGTCGAGCCGTGCCACGCGGCGCCGCAGTTCGTCCACCGCCACCCCGGCCTTGGCGGCGACGACCACCAGCGCCCCCTCCGTCGGATCGCCCGTGATCCCCCAGCCCGCTTCGCCGTGCAGGGAGGTCGCGTCGTTGCACAGCGCCGCGCCCTCCAGCAGCGCACGGGCAGCGGCGGAGAGCTCCCGACCCCCATCCTCGGCCACCAGCGCGCCCGCCGGCTCGTAGCCGATCCCTTCCACTCGCACCCGCCCCCCGGCCGGCGTCCACAACACCTGCACCGTCATCTCGTTGCGGGTCAGGGTGCCGGTCTTGTCGGTGCAGATGACCGAGGTGGAGCCGAGCGTCTCCACCGCCGGCAGCTTGCGGATGATGGCGCGGCGACGCGCCATCCGTTGCACCCCGATGGCCAGCGCGATGGTGACGATCGCCGGCAGCCCCTCGGGGATGGCCCCGACGGCGAGCGCGATGGCGAAGACCAGCGTGTCGCGCAGCGCGCTCCCCAGGGGGACCCCGACGCCGAGGGCCCGCACCACCCCGAAGGCGAGGATGATGGCCGAGACGACCAGGATGGCGATGGTGATGACCTTGCCGAGCCAGGCCAGGGCGCGCGTCAGCGGGGTCTCCAGGTCGGTCGCTTCGGCCAGCATGTTCGAGATCCGCCCGAGCTCCGTGCGGAGACCGGTCGCCACCACCACGGCGGTCGCGGTGCCGAAGGTGACCAGGGTCCCCCCGAAGGCCATTCCGTGCCGATCGCCGAGCGACGCGTCCGCAGCCGCGACCGCCCCCCGCTTCTCCGAGGGTAGCGACTCGCCGGTGAGGATCGCCTCCTCGACGCGCAGGTTCTTGACCTGGGTGAGGCGCACGTCGGCGGGCACTTTGTCCCCGGCGGCCAGGAGGATCTCGTCACCGGGGACCAGCTCCGCCACCGGCACGCTGACGACGCGGCCGTCGCGGCGGGCGGAGGCGAACTCGGGGACCATGTCGCGCAGCGCCTCGATGGCCTGGCTCGCGCGGTACTCTTGGACAAAGCCAATGATGCTGTTGAGCACGACCACTGCCAGCACCACCAGCCCGTCGGTGACCTTGTCCAGCGTGATGGCGAGCGCCGACGATCCCAGCAGCACCCAGATCAGGGGGTTATCGATCTGACGGAGCAGGATCTTGAGCGGGCCGTCCCCGCCGACTCGCTGCAGCACGTTGGCGCCGTAGCGCTCCAGCCGCTCCCTCACCTGCGCCGACGACAGGCCGCCCGCGCTGACCCCGAGCCGCTCGAGCACGTCGGAGGCCTCGAGCGTGTGCCAGAGCTCGTCCAGTGGAGCCGACACCGCGCGCCCCTCCGGCGCCAAGGGAGGAGCAGATGATCGCTTCGCGCTCATGTTCACCACCTGGGACGGTTCCTACGCCAGTGCTGGCGCGAAAGCGACCCGGCAGCCGCCAGCGGGCTGGGATCTGGCGCACCTGACCGCTCCCACCAGACCCGCACAGCCCCCCCCTTGCACGGTGCCTGCGACGAGCCACCGAGCGCGCCCCGGAAGACACGCCCCGCCCCTGGCCCAGCGCTGGCGCACGCCGCCTCCGACGGAGGCGCAATCCGGGCGCCGGTGCGCCATTGCCTCCGGCACGCGACTTGCCGGCCCCCGGCTCCATCGGCGCTCGAGCCCCCCGGTCTACGTCCCAGTGACGTCGATATTGCCCGAGCCGGTGTCGATCGCGATCCAGCGGTCGCCGTCGGGGTCGTCGATGACGCCCGTCACGTGCACGTTTCCCGAGCCGTGGTCGGTGTCGACACGGTACCGCTCCTCCGGCAAGCGCAGCCGCACGTTGCCCGATCCGGTCTCGACCGCGACGGCGTCGGGTGGGACGGCGAAGCTCGCGAAGACATCTCCGGAACCAACGTGCGCATAGACGCTCGACGAGGTGAGCCGGTGGGCGTCAATGTTTCCCGAACCCGTCTCCACCCTCAGATCGCCCGCCACCTCTGCGAGGTCCACATTGCCCGACCCCGTGTCCACGTCCACGGCGCCCACGACGTGCGCCGCATCGACGTTGCCCGAGCCCGTGTCGAGCTCCAGGTCTGCGCCGGCGGGCGCCGAGATCTCGAGATCGATCTCGCAGCGCCACTGCAGCGGGTGACCCCTCTCGTGACGATTCTCGAGGCGCAGGACACCCGACACGAGCTCCTGGTCGAGTTCGCAGTACTCGCCGCGGATCCACGCCTTCACCGAGGTCGTTTCGGAGTCAACGCCGCGCACGGTGACGTTCCCGCTGCCCACGTCGACGACCAAGGCACTGACCTCGTCCTCGACCGTGAAGGACTCGAGCCGCCGCTCGCCATCGAAGGCACAGCCCGAGGCCCCGACCGCCCCGGCGATCGCGAAGATTTGCCCAGCTGACCGAAAGAACATGCCGCTTCTCCTCCACGGGCCCGCTCCGCGGCGGGTTCGGTGAGGAGTGCCCGGCCCAGCCCCGATCGTTCATCGGGAGCCGTGGTGCCCCCGGAGCGCGCGAGCGACGTCCGCCTCGGTGTCCCTCCCGGACTGATGGCCGCTCGCCCGCTCCCGCGGCACCAGAGCGGGTATGGCGCGCCCCTCTTCGTCACGCCCAGGGCCACCGGATCTCAGGCCAGCTCGTCCGGGGGAACCTTCGCGCCACGCCGGCGCTGGCGCCGCTCCTGGCGCGCCGCTCGGAGCCCCCGCGCCCGCTGGCGGGCCTGCTCCTCCCATTGCCGTCGACGTGTCGCGTCGAGCTTGGGCGGGCTCCCCCAGTCGATGGCGAAGTAGTCGGCGAAGCGCGCGGTGGAGCGCGCCGTCCGCCCCTCGAACGGCAGCTCCTGGTAGGTCCCGAAGACGTGATCCCACAGCGGGGTCGAGATCCCGAAGTTGTGGTGCCAGAGCCCATGCTCGTGGTGCAGGTAATGGACCGGCTTGCGCATCCAAAAGACCAGCTCCGGGCGCTCGTGCTGGAGCTGGTGCGCGTAGGCGGCGAAGACCAGGTGCAGGAGGACCCCGGTGAAGAACCCGCCCCCGAACGAAGGCGACCCGGTCACCCAGGTGAGGATCGCCGCCAGCGCCACCCCGCCCGGCAGGCCCCCCCCGGCGTAGTCGATCAGCTCCCCGAGCCACCCCTGCCCGAACCCGAGGCGGTGGTGTCTCGCGTGCCGCTCGCCCAGCGCGCGCCGGGCGTGCATCGCTCGGTGCATGAGGTACTCACCGAGGGTCCCGCTGAGCAGGCCACCGGCCAGGCCAACCCCGAGCAGAACCGTGGTCACGAGAGGCTCCATGGCCGACGGCAACACGAATGGCGCCCGCGTCCGGCCAAGTCAAGCGGGAGAGCCGGCAGGGGGCGCGCGCAGAGGGCTTGTCGGCTCCGGACCGCTGCCCCAGCGTTCCCGCTGAAGGGACCAACGTCAAGGTCAACTCCCTGTGCCCCGGGTGGGTGCGCACCGAGCTGGGCGGCGCCACCGCGACCCGCGGGTGGCGGTCGGGCCTCGTCGCGCGCCATTCGGGACGGGGCACCCGCTACACCAGCGCGACGTACTCCGGCTCGAACATCCGCTCCCGCACAAACTCGAGCAGGTCGGCGGGGCGTGGCACGGTGGCGAGCCCGGCCGCGTAGGCCACCTCGCCCACCGCCACCGCGATCTTGGCGGACACCTCGCGGATGCGGGTGAGCGCCGGGTAGACGCGCCCGACCGCGAGATCGGCGTCGGTGACCTCGCTGGCCACGACGTGGGCCGCAGCGAGGAACATCGTGTCCGTGACCCGGCGGGCGCCGAAGGCGAGCGCTCCGAGGCCGACGCCGGGGAAGACGTAGACGTTGTTGCCCTGACCGGGGACGAAGGTGCGCCCGTCCAGGGTGACCGGCGCGAAGGGACTGCCGCTGGCGAAGATGGCCCGCCCCCCGGTGTGCCGGTACGCCTCCTCGGCAGTGCACTCGGCCCGCGAGGTGGGGTTGGAGAGCGCGAAGACGATCGGTCGCTCGTTGAGCTCCGCCATCGCAGCGAGGACCGGCGGCGTGAAGGTCTGCGGCGTGCCCGAGACGCCGATGAGCGCCGTGGGCCGGATCGCGCGGACCGCCTCGGTGAAGTCGGCGACAGGCGCGTGCTCCTGCGCGAAGGGCCGCTTGTGCGGAGCGAGATCGGCGCGGCCCTTCACCACCAACCCCCTGGAGTCGAAGTACCAGCAGCGGGCCCGCGCCGTCGCCTCGTCCACACCGGCCTCGCGGGCGGCCGCCACGAAGAGCTCGCCGATACCCGTCCCGGCCTCGCCGGCGCCGAGGAAGAGGAGACGCTCGTCGCCCAGCCCGCGCCCCGTCACCCGGAGCGCCCCCAGCAGCCCCGCGACGGCGATGGCCGCCGTCCCCTGGATGTCGTCGTTGAAGCAGGGGACCCGGTCGCGGTGCGCGGCGAGGAGCCGGAAGGCGTTGGCGTTGCCGAAGTCCTCGAACTGGATGAGCGCCCCCGGGAAGAGGTCCTGGACGGCGCTCACGAACTCCCCCACCAGCTCGTCGTACTCGGCGCCGCGGATCCGCCGGTGCCCGCTCCCGATGTAGAGCGGATCGTCGAGCAACCGCTCGTTGTCGGTGCCCACGTCCAGCGTGATCGGCAGGCAGTAGTACGGGTGGATACCGGCGCAAGCCGCGTAGAGGGTGAGCTTGCCGATGGCGATGCCCATGCCGAGCGCCCCCAGATCACCCAGCCCGAGGATGCGCTCCCCGTCCGTCACCACGATCAGCCGGGCGTGCCGGTGCGGCCAGTTGGCGAGCACGCGCTTGACGTTGCCGCGATCCTCCGCCGTCAGGAAAATGCCGCGGGGGCGGCGGAAGATGGCGCTGTACTCGAGACAGGCCTCGCCCACGGTCGGCGTGTAGACGAGCGGCATCGTCTCCTCGAGGTGCGTCACCAGGAGCTTGTAGAAGAGCGTTTCGTTGCGGTTCTGGAGCGTGGTGAGGAAGACGTACTTCTCCAGCGCGGTCGGCTTGCGGCGAAGGTTGCCGAGCACGCGCTCGAGCTGGTCCTCGATAGTGAAGATCCGCGGCGGCAGCAGGCCCGTGAGCCCGAGGCGCTCGCGCTCCTCGGCGGTGAAGGCGGTCCCCTTGTTCAGCAGCGGGGACGCCAGCAGGGCCGCGCCGCTGGGCAGGTCGAGGGCGCCGTGTCGGGTGAGCTCCTGGAGCTGCTGTTGTTTGCGCATCGTCCACCTACTGGGTCGGAAACGGACCCGGCTCCGGCGGGACCGCTTCGGGCTCGGCGCCCCGCCGCGCTTCCCCGCGCCGCTCGGTGATCAGGTACGCCGATGGCACCAGCAGCAACGTCACCAGCGTCGAGGTGAGCAGCCCGCCGACCACCACCCGCGCCAGCGGCGCCTGCATTTCGCTGCCCTCCCCGATCCCGAGCGCCAATGGCATAAGGCCGCACACCGTCGTGGCCGTGGTCATCAGGATCGGACGCAGGCGCCGTCGCCCCCCCTCGATGATCGCGGCGCGCAGGGCGAGGCCGCCCTCCCGCCGCAGCTGGTTGGTCACGTCCACCAGCACGATGGCGTTGTTGACCACGATCCCGATGAGCACGATGACGCCGAGGGCGGAGTAGAGGTTCAGCGTGGTGCCCGTGAGGATCAGCACGGCGATGACGCCGATGAACGCGAACGGCACCGCGAGCATCACGATCAAGGGATCCCGGGCAGACTCGAACTGGACCGCCATCGCCGCGTAGACGAGGAAGACCGCCAGCAGGATGCCGACCAGCAGATCGCCCGCGGCCCCCTTCTGCTCCGCGCTCTCCCCCCCGAGGGCCAGGGAGAAGCCGTCGGGACGCGCGATCTGCCCAATCCGCCGCTCGACTTCGGCGGAGAGCGCCCCGAGCGGCACGTCCCCGGCGACGCCCGCGTTGATCTCGAGCACCCGCTCCTGGTCGATCCGCGAGATGGACGAGGGGCCGCGCCGCTCGACCACCGTGACCAGCGCGTCGAGCGTGACCCGCTGCCCCGTCGGGGTCACGATGGGGAGCGTGGGGAGCTGATCCAGCCGCTCGCGCTGGTCCTCGGCCAACTGCACGCGGATATCGAACTCGTCACCGGCCTCCCGGTAGCGCGTCGCCACCCGACCGAGCAGGTAGGTTTCGACCGCGGCGGCGACATCGGCGCTGCCCAGGCCGAGCTCCGCCGCCCGCTCGCGGTCCACGTGCAGCACCCGCTCGAGCTGGGCGAGCTGGCGATTGGGGCGGGCGTAGGTGACGCCCGGCGTCGCCTGGAGCAACTCCACCACGCGGGCCCCGAGCGCATCGGCGGTGGCCAGGTCGTGACCCCGGATCTCGACGGTCAGGCGCGAGTCGCCGCGCCGCAAGATGCGCGTGAGCACGTTGTTCGTCGCCTGTTGGACCCGGATCCGCGCCCCGGGGACGTCGCGCAGGGCGCGCCAGATCCCCGCCTCGACCTCGGCGAGGCCCCGGTCGCGCGCGGTGCGCGGCACCAGCATCAGATCCAGCTCACCCTCGTGGCTCCCGCCGGGGCGCCACCAGGACGCCGGCCCCGCCGAGGTCATCACGTGCTCGAGCTCCCCCTCGCGGAGCGATCCGAGCACCTTGCGCTCGACGTCGCGCACGACCTCGGAGGTGACCGGGAGCGGCGTGCCCACGGCGAGCTCGAGGTTGATCTGGATCCGTCCCTCGTCCGATTCCGGCATCAGCTCGGTCCCCACCCGCGGGACCAGCAGGAGGCTCGCGGCGAGCAGCGTGCTCGCCCCGACGATGACAGCCCAAGGCGCCGCGAGGACGGCGTCGAGCAGCCGGACGTAGAAGCGCTCGAGCGCTTCGAAGCCGCGCTCGAGCCCCCGGACGGCCACCCCGAGCGGACCCGAGCGGACGGGGCGACTCGGACGCTCGAGCCAGCGCGCCGCCAGCATCGGAACCACCGTGAGAGCGGTGACCAGCGAGCAGAGCAGCGCGAAGGTGACCACCATCGCCAGCTCGCCGAAGAAGATCGCCGCGAAGCCGCCGATGAAGACGACGGGGGCGAAGACCACCACCGTGGTAACGGTCCCCGCTGCCACGGCCCCCGCCACCTGGCTGCCCCCCTCCACCGCGGCGACGCTGGCAGGGCTCCCCTCGTCGCGCTTCCGGTAGATGTTCTCCAGGATGACGATGGCGGCGTCCACCAGCATCCCGACGCCGAGGGCGAGGCCACCGAAGCTGATGATGTTGAGCGTCATCCCGCGCAGGAACATCAGGCCGAAGGTGGCCAAGATGCTGAGCGGGATCGCTGTCGCCACCACCAACGTCGCCCGGACGCTGCGGAGGAAGACGAGCAGCACCAACACGGCCAGCAGCGCGCCGCTCAGCGCCCCGGACTGCACCGCGTTGACCGACGCCCGGATGTGGGTCGAGTTGTCGCGCAGCACCAGGATCTTGGCGCGCCCCTCGTACTGCCGGTTCACCTCGTCGATCGCTCGCTGGAGGCCATCCGCGACCGCCACCGTGTTGGCCCCGGACTGCTTGAAGACGCGCATCCGGATCCCGGGATCGCCGTCGATCCAGAGCTCGCTCCGCACCCGCCGCATGGTGTCCCGGACCTGGCCGAGGTCCTGCACCTGGATCGGCTGCCCGTCACGGGTGGCGACGACGACCCCGGCCACCTCGGCGACCGTCTCAAACTCGCCCGCGGTCCGGATCACCACCTCGTGACCACTGGCCTGCACGTCACCCGCCGACACGGTGCGGTTCTCCCGCGCCAGCACCGTGGCCACTTGCTCGGCGCTGATGCCGAGCGCGGCCAGCCGCTCACCGTCGAGCGCGACCCGGATCTCGCGATCCCGCCCGCCGTCGGCGGACACCGACGCCACCCCGGGCACCCGCTCGAGAGCGCGGCTGAAGTCCTCCTCGGCGAGGTACTTCAGCCGCCGTGGATCCCCCTGCCCGGTCACCCCGAGGAAGGCGATGGGGACGCTGGCCAGATCGAACTTGAAGATGCTCGGCGGGTCAGCGTCCTCCGGCAGGCGCGCCCGGACCCGGTCGATGGCGACCCGAACGTCGTCGAGCGCCTCGCTGAGCTCGGTCCCCCAGGCGAACTGCAGCTCCACCCGGCTGAGCCCCTCGGAGGACACGGCGGTGATCCGCTCGATCCCCTCGACGGTCGAGGTGGTCTGCTCGATCGGCCGCGTGATCAGGGTCTCGATCTCTTCGGGCGCGACCCCCTCGTACTGCGTGGTGATCGAAACCCGCGGCACGTCCACGTTGGGCAACAGATCGACGGCGAGCTGCCGTATCGCCACGAACCCGAGGAGCAGGACGACCAGCGCAAGGATGACCACCCCCACCGGCCGCCGCACGGCGAGGGCGAGGAGCGACTTCACGGCTCCCCCGTCGCCCCGACGACCCTCACCCGAGCGCCGTCACGGAGCTGCTGCTGCCCGATGACGACCACCCGGTTTCCCGGGGACACGGGGCCGCGCAGGGCCGCGAGCCCCTCCGCCTCGCCCGTCACCGTCACCGGGCGGAAGCGCGCCGTGTCCCCCTCCACCACGTACACGCCTCGCTGCTGATCGCTCTCCTGCCGCGTGACGACCGCCTCGGCGGGGACGACCGTGGCCCCCGTCAGCGTCTCGAGCTCGAGCGAAACCACCGCGTACATGCCCGGTCGGAGGGCGGGCTGCTCCGCCTCGAGCACCGCCTCCACGGGGATCATGCGGTCGAGCCGGTTCACCTCGGCGCCAACGCGCTCCACGGTCCCGGCGAAGCGCCGATCCCCGGTCGCTTGGGTCTTGATGGTCACCGCCTTGCCGACGGCGAGCCGACTGAGCTCCCGCTCCTGCACTCGGAAGCGCACCCGCAGCGGGCCGCGCCGTACCAGCCGCAGCACGCGGGTCCCCGGCTGCACGAGCGCGCCCGGATCGAGGAAGCGCTCGGACACGGCGCCGTCGAAGGGCGCGACGAGCCGCGTCTCGTCCACCGTCTGCCCGAGCACGCCGACCCGAGCCCGAGCCTGCTCCTTGGTCGCCTGCGCGGTCAGCGCCTCGGCCTCGAGCGCGCGGACCCGTGCCCGCAGCGCCACCAGATCCTGCTCCGCGATCAGCCCCTGGGTCGCCAGCCGCTCGGCGCGCTCGAGCTCCACCCTCGCCAGGCCGAGCTCGCTGTCGACCCGCGCGATGGCCGCAACGGCGCCCTTGACCTGGGCGTGGCCCTCCGCTGCAGCGCGCACGGCACGGGTCGGGTCGATGCGGGCGAGCAGGGCGCCTCGCTCCACCGGATCGCCGATGTTGACGGCCACGGACTCGAGGGTCCCGGTGACCAGAGCGGCGAGCTCGGCGGCGTCCGCGTCGAGCTCGCCCCGGTACTCGACGCGCAGCGTCAGGGTTCGCTTTTCCACGGCCGCGACACGCACGGGGGCGGCCTCGGCCTCCCGCGCCACCGGCTCCGCGCCGGCGGAGGCCCCGCCGAACCGCAGCAGGACTGCGCCGACGACGACTGGCGCGACCACGAGCGCCACGCCCAGCCACACGCGCCGGCGCCGGGAAGGCGACGGCGGCGATACGGGCAGCGACTCCGACTCGACCATGGCGCCGGGAGTCTGGCACAGCGAGGATGCCCGCGGCAGCGTTCGGTCCAGGTTGAGATCATGACCAGTGCCGCTCGGCCCGGCCGGAGGTACTGACCCCTGGGCCGCGATGGGCGTCGCGGCGCCCCACGGCCAGTTCAGGTCGGGAGCCCGGTCCAACGGCGCCAGTCCGGCTCCCGCACCGCCAGCACCGCGACCGGGCGCGAGCCAGGCTTCGGTCCGGCCGCGACCGCGGGTGGTATGTTCGGCGCGTGACGGAGCACTCACTGGGTTCCAGGGCGCGATCGTCCGCGGCGCTCGCGGCAGCGGCGATCGCGCTCGCCTGCGCGAGCGCAGAGGGCCCCGAGCCCTGGATCGTTAACGCCGATCTGGAGGGCAACGGCGACGACGTCTACGTTGCCGGCTACGTGACGGGCTGCGCCTGCAGCGATGGCGGCTTCGTCCGGCGGTGGTCTGGCACCGGCTGGCGCACGGAGCACGAGACGGATCACTGGCTGACAGCGATCTGGACCGGGGCTCCCTCGACGGTGGTGGCCGCGGGCGAGGGCCGGGCGGTGACGCTGCGAGACGGAGCCTGGTCGGAGTCCGCCCTGCCGGTCGAGGCCGTGTTCGCGCTCTGGGGTACCGCGAGCGACGACCTCTTCGTCGTCGGGGAGAACGTCGCGCACTTCGACGGCGCGGAGTGGACGCTGATGACCCTGCCGGTCGCCGGGCGTGCCCGCTCCGTCTGGGGCACGGCGAGCGACGACGTCTTCGTCGTCGGCGAGGGCGGCATGATCCTGCACTGGGACGGGGACGCCTGGTCCGAGCAGGAGAGCGGGACCTCGTTCGATCTGCGCAGCGTGTGGGGCACCGCTCCCGACGACGTCTACGCCGTCGGCGGCTCATCCGGGGATCCGTTCGAGGCCGTCTTCCTCCGCTACGATGGCGACGAGTGGACCGAGGTGGACCGCCGCTCCAACGCCGTTTGGCTAGGCATGCACGGCACGGCGTCGGACCGGATCGTGCTGGTCGGGGCCGAGGGTAGCCCGAGCCACGTCGAGTCCCTCGTCCGCGGCTACGACGGGACGGAGTTGTCGAGGCTCGAGGAGCCGAGGGGGCAGTACGTCTGGGACGTCTGGACACTCCCCGACGGCGGCTATTTCCTCGGCGGCCCCGACAACCTGCTCTACCACTTCCGGGGCTAGCCC
>CAYZQO010000108.1:0-2633 GCA_964480725.1 uncultured Polyangiaceae bacterium
GTTCGCCGTTCGCCGTTCGCCGTTCGCCGTTCGCCGTTCGCCGTTCGCCGTTCGCTGTTCGCTGTTCGCTGTTCGCTGTTCGCTGTTCGCCATCACCAGTCTCCCGCCAACACCCGTTGGCGATGGTCGGGTCGTCACCGAGACGTGTCAATTCGGAAATGCCCCAAGCTCGGCTTTCCCCAGATCGGGTCGACTCTGGAATTCCTACGTCCGGCGGATTCGAACCAGGTGCGATACGCGCGCGGAGGCGCGCTGACTCCGCCCGGCCACTTGGGGCTCAGGCAACTGACCGTCCCAGCCCTGCGGCGACGCCACGAGGTCTGTCCCGCGCAATCCGGGCTCCGCGGTGTGGTGCTGAGGATTCCGTCGTCGCGGCCCAGCGGGGCGCCGACCCACGCGCCCTCTCCGCCTGACGGTCGGCGGCGGCGACGCTGCGCGTCCTGCTCGCGCGCGCGCCGCCTCCGATGAACCCTGGGTCCGGTGCCGCTCGCAGGTATTCCCCGACGCGCGCCCCGGTGGTGTAAAGTCGCGCCCTCCCCCGTTCCCCACCACGAACCATGCACATCCACGTAATCGCGGTCGCCGGCACCGGCATGGGTTCACTGGCGGGACTGCTCCGGGAGCTCGGGCACCAGGTCACGGGGAGCGACATCCACTTCGACCCCCCGATGGGCCCCGCGCTCGCCGGCTGGGGGGTGGTCTGCCGCGAGGGGTTCTCCCCGCAGAACCTCGAGCCGCGGCCGGAGCTGGTCGTGGTGGGCAACGTCTGCCGGCGGGACAACCCCGAGGTGGTCGCCGCGCAGGCGCTCGGCCTCGAGCTCTGTCACATCGCCGGGGCGCTCCAGCGCTTCGCGCTGGAGGGGACCTCGCCGCTGGTGGTCGCCGGCACGCACGGCAAGACGACGACGACCGCCCTCGCCGCCTGGCTGCTCGACGCGGTGGGGCTCGAGCCCGGCTTCCTCGTCGGCGGGCTGCCCAAGAACTTCCCGCGGAGCTTCCGCGCCGCGCGCTCGGCGGGCGCGCGCCCCGCGGCCGGCGCCGACGGGACCACGGTCGCGCGATCGGTGCCCTTCGTCATCGAGGGCGACGAGTACGACACCGCGTTCTTCGAGAAGACGGCGAAGTTTCTCCACTACCGCGCCGAGGTCGCGATCGTGACCTCGATCGAGCACGACCACGTCGACATCTACCCGACCGAGGCCGCCTACGTGGATGCCTTCCGGCGCTTCGTCGGCGGGGTTCCGCCGGGCGGCCTGGTGATAGCGAACGCGGCCGACCCGCGGGTGGTCGAGGTCGTCCGCGAGCATGCGCGGGCGCCCGTCGCCTGGACCGCGCTCGCCGACCAGCCCGTGAGCGTGCCGCCGAAGTGGCTCGCGACCCCTGGCGCGAGCGGCCCCGCCGGCACCGAGTTCGAGCTCACTGTGGCGGGCGTCCCGCAGGGGCGCCTCACCACGCCGCTGCCGGGGCGCCACAACGTCGCCAACACCCTGGCTGCGCTGGCGGCCGCGTCCGAGGGGTACGGCGCGCCGCTCGAGCGGTTGGTCCGCGCGCTGGCCGGGTTCCAAGGGGTCCGCCGGCGGCAGGATCTGCTCGGCGAGCCGCGCGGCGTGCGCGTCTACGACGACTTCGCCCACCACCCCACCGCCGTCCGCGAGACGCTCGCGGCCCTGCGCGCGCGCCACCCGGAGGGCGCCCTCTACGCCGTCTTCGAGCCGCGCAGCGCCACGGCCTGCCGCGCCCAGCACCAGGACGAGTACGCGCAGGCCTTCGACCACGCCACGGAGCTGCTGCTCGCCCCGCTCGGGCGGTCCGGGATCGCGCCCGAGGCGGCCCTCGACCTCGCCCGCCTGGCAGCGGCGGTGGGCGAGCGAGGGGTGCCGGCGGCCGCGCTGCCCTCGGTCGAGGCCATCGTCGAACGGCTCGCGGCGCGGGCGCGGCCGGGGGACACCATCGCCCTGTTGTCGAACGGCGCCTTTGGTGGCATCCACGGGCTCCTGCTGGCGGCGCTCGGGCGCCCGTGAACGGGGACGGCGGCCGTCCCTCACGGGGACCGCGCCCGCCCAGGGGAGTCCCGAGAACCCACCATGACCGACCAGCCCGCCACCCCGAACGAGCCCGCCGCGTCGAACGCGACCGATCCCACCAGCAGCAAGGAGTGGCTGCGCGAGACGTACGGCCCCTGCTTCCGCGGCGAGCGCTACCCCCAGACCCCCGAGGAGCTGATGGGGTCGCGGTACGCGGCCTACGCCCTGGGCGAGATCGACTGGGTGATCTCCACCCACTGGCCCGACACGCGGAACGAGGTCGATCGCTCCAACACGGAGCAGTGGTCGAAGCAGTCCGAGTGGCTCGGCTTCGAGATCACCAAGAGCGAGCCGGTAAACGACGAGCATAGCTTCGTCGAGTTCGTCGCGCGGTACAAGCTCAAGGGCGCCCTGTTGACCCACCGGGAGCGCGCGGAGTTCAAGAAGCTCAACGGCCGCTGGTACTTCGTGGACGGCGAGCAGATCGCGGGGCCCCCCGTCCGCGTGGAGAAGCTGCCGGGCCGCAACGATCCCTGCCCCTGCGGGAGCGGCAAGAAGTACAAGAAGTGCCACGGCAAGCCGGGGTGACCGGGGTGACGCGCCCGGCGG
>CAYZQO010000108.1:2733-11471 GCA_964480725.1 uncultured Polyangiaceae bacterium
CGCGTCTGGTACTGCGACCCGATCGACGGGACCACCAACTACGCCCACGGTCACCCGCACTGGTGCGTGAGCGTCGGCCTGCTCGAGGACGGCCAACCCCTCGCCGGCGCGGTCTTCGCGCCCGTGCTGCGCACGCACTGGAC
The DNA here is from genome assembly GCA_964480725.1 of uncultured Polyangiaceae bacterium. Classification (GTDB taxonomy): domain Bacteria; phylum Myxococcota_A; class Polyangia; order Polyangiales; family Polyangiaceae; genus JAFGBI01. The sequence continues at coordinate 2,877 of CAYZQO010000108.1, forward strand.
CGGCTACCGGGGCGGCCCGGCGCGCCGCAACGGGGAGCCGATCCGACCGAGCGACACCGAGGACGTGACCGACGCCTTCGTCGGCACGGGCTTCCCCTACGGCCACCGCGACCTCGAGCCCGACAACAACTTTGCCAGCTTCGAGCGGGTCAAGCGCGTGGTGCAGGCGGTGCGCCGCTGCGGCTCGGCCGCGCTCGACTGCTGCCTCGTCGCCGAGGGGACCTACGACGGCTACTGGGAGCGCTCGCTGAAGACCTGGGACGTCGCCGCCGGGCTCGCCGTGGTGCTGGCCGCCGGTGGCGTGGTGACCCACCTCGACGGGAGCCCCGCGCGGCTCGAGCGAGGCAACCTCCTGGTGACCAACGGCCGGCTCCACGCGGCGCTCGGCCGCCTCGTCCTCGGCGGGTAGGACCCGCGGCGCGACGCCGCGCTTCAGTCCCGGAACAGCTCCAGGGTCCGGCGGTCGGCCGACGCCCGGCGCGCGCGCTGTTCGGCCCAGAGACGGAGGGCCTGCACCTTCTCCTCGTAGAGGGTCGCCAGCGGCACGACCTCGGCGATGGCGCTCCGGAGATCCTCCGGCGCTAGCTCGCGGCCGGCCGCGAAGGCGCGGAAGAGCGCCGAGATGACCACCTGCTCGAGCTCCGCCCCCGAGAAGTGCTCGAGGCCCCGCGCCAGCTCCTCGAGCGCGAAGGAGCGCGGGTCGCGGCCGCGGCGCAAGAGGTGGATCCCCAGGATCTCCGCGCGCTCCTTGGCGGCGGGCAGATCGACGAAGAACACCTCGTCGAAGCGGCCGCGCCGCACCAGCTCGGGTGGCAGGCTCTCCACCTCGTTGGCGGTGGCGGCGACGAAGACCGGGGCGCGCTTCTCCTGGAGCCACACCAGAAAATCCGCGAACACCCGGGCGCGGGTCGGATCCAGGGCGCCCCCGCCGAGCCCCTTCTCGAGCTCGTCGACCCACAGCACCAGCGGCGCGATCGCCTCCGCAATGCGCTGGGCCTGGCGCAGCGCATGCTCCGGCGAGGCGGCGGCGAAGACGGCAGCGAAGTCGAGGCGCACCAGCGGCACCCCGAACACCTGGGACGCCGCCTTGGCCACCAGGGACTTGCCGCAACCCTGGACCCCGCACACCAGCACCCCCCGCGGCTCCGGGAGCCCGAAGCGACGCGCGTCCTCGCCGAAGGCGGCCACGCGCGAGCGGAGCCAGCCCTTGAGCACCTCGAGCCCTCCCACCTGGTCGAGCGTGACCTCCGGCTCGATGAGCTCCACGGTGGCGCTCTGGCGCATCACCCGCCGCTTCTCCCGGAGGACGCGGGCGAGCGCCTGGCCCGGCTCCCGCTCCGCGCGCGCCATGCGGAAGGCCCGCTCCGCCTCCCCCACGGTGAGCCCCCGCGCGGCGCGGACCATCACCTCGGGATCCCAGCCGCGAGCCGCCGCGTCGGCGACCTCGGCCGCGAGCACGACGGCAAGCTCCGCCGCGCTCGGCAGCGGCAGGTCGAGCACGCTCACGTCCTTCTCGAGCTCGCGCGGGATCGTCGCCTCCGGCCCGATGAGGACCAACACCTTCCTCGCGCGGGCCGCCTCGGCCGCAAAATCGCGCAGCGCGCGCACCAGGGCCGGATCCCCGAAGTACGGGTGCAGATCCAGGAAGACGTACGCTCCCGGGCCCTCGGCCGCGCGCACGGCCTCCACCGGCCCCGTGCCGCCGCTGACGGACCAGACCGGGCAGGTCTGGCCCTGGAACAGCTGGCCCACGACGCCCAGCGCCCGCTGCTCCTCGTGGGTGACGACCAGGACGATGGGGAAGCCCGACGCCACCTGCCACCGGAGCTCCAGGGCGAAGGCGTCCGCGGTCAACCGTCCTCCACCGTCACGCGCAGGACCTCCTCGAAGGAGGTGAGCCCCTTGGCGAGCTTGCGGATGGCCCCCTCGCGCAGCGTGAGGAGGCCATCCTGGCGCGCCTGCCGCATCAGCTCCTTGGCGCTGGCGCGCGCGCCCACGAGCTTGCGGAGCTTCTCGTCGATCTCGAGCACCTCGAACACGCCCGAGCGCCCGTAGAGGCCCGTGTTGCGGCATTTGACGCAGCCGTCGCCGACCGCCACCATGAGCTGCGGCGCCTCGCCCTGCGCCTCCAGATCCTGCAGGTCGATGCCCAGCAGGGACATCTGGTCGGGGGTGAGGAACGTCTCTACCCGGCAGCCCGGGCAGACCAGGCGGACCAGCCGCTGCGCGACCACGCCGGTCAGCGTGGAGGCGAGCAAGAAGGGATCGACGCCGAGATCGAGCAGGCGGGTGATCGCGCTCACCGAATCGCTGGTGTGCAGGGTGGCCAGCACCAGATGCCCCGTGAGCGACGCCTGCACGGCGATGCTCGCCGTCTCCGCGTCGCGCACCTCGCCGACCATGATCACGTCGGGGTCCTGCCGCAACAGGTGGCGCAGCGCCTCGGGGAAGGTGAGCCCGATCTTGGGCAGGATCTCCACCTGGTTATACTGATCGACCACGATCTCGATCGGGTCCTCGATGGTGGTCACGTTGACCTCGGGCGCGGCCAGCGCCCGCAGCGCCGAGTAGAGCGTGGTGGTCTTGCCGCTGCCGGTCGGCCCGGTCACCATCACCAGGCCGTGCGGACGCGCGATGAAGCGCTCGAAGAGGGTGAGCTGCGCGGACGACAGCCCGATGTCGCCGAGGTCACGCACGATCACCTCGGGGTCGAAGATGCGCAGCACGATCTTCTCGCCGAAGGCCACGCTCATGGTCGAGACGCGGATCTCGACCTCGCGGTCGCCCCGCGCGGTCTTGATCCGGCCGTCCTGCGGCCGCCGCTTCTCCGCGATGTCCAGCCGCGCCAGCATCTTGATGCGCGACACCACCGCCGGGTGCACGATCTTGGGCAGGGTGTTGACGGCGTGCAGCACCCCGTCGATCCGCATCCGCACCACGGACTGCTCGCGGTGCGGCTCGATGTGGACGTCCGAGGCGCGCTGATCGAAGGCGTAGTGGAAGAGGTACTCCACCGCGTTGACCACGTGGCTGTCGGTGGCCTCGATGTCCTCGACCTGCTTGAGGCGGACGTAGCGTTCGAGGTTACCGATGTCGATGCCAGCGGTGAATTCCCGCTCCGCCGCCACCACCGAGGTCCGGAAGCCGTAGATGTCGGTGATGACGCGCTGGATGTCGCTCGGCGCCGCCACCACCAGCCGCACCTGCCGCCGCACGAAGGTCCGGAGATTGTCGACCAGCTCGACGTCGAGGGGGTTGGCGACGGCCACGGTCACGCAGGCGTCGTCGCCCGCGATCACCACGGCCTGGTGCCGCCGGGCGAAGGGGCGCGAGAGCGTCTGCACCGCGAGCTTGGCGTCGATCTTGAGCGGGTCCAGCGCGACGTAGGGCACGTCGATGGCGCGCGCGAAGGCCTCCACCACGAGCTGCTCGGTCAGGGGGAAGCGCGGGTCGCCGCCGATGTTCAGCGCCAGGGCGGCGAGCACCTCGGCGGGGTGGACCTTCTCCGCCGCGGACCCGCTCGACCCGCGCCGCCCGGCCCCGGCGCGCTGGTGCAGGATGCGCGCCCGCTCGCGCTCCTCGTGGAGCAGCGCGTCGCGACGCTGCTCGGGGGATAGCAGCCCCTCCCGCTCGAGCACGTCGCAGAGCAGGGGCAACGTCAGCTCGGTCCGGGCCGCCAAGGGTCGCTCCTGGTCCTGCTTACCACGGGCGTCCCTGGCGGGCGCCGCGGGCCGCCGCCGGAGGGAGGGGGGCGCGGCGGCCCGGCGCCCGTTCCGGCGGCAAATTGCGCGATCCTCCCCCCCTCCCTCGCCCGAGCGCGCCCAGCGCGTAGAATCGAGGGGTCGGTGCCCCCTGGGTCGGGGCCACCCCCGCTTGTCGACCGCGCCCCCGAGCCGCAGTGGCTCGGCGCGTGGCCCTTTCGCCGCTGCGCGCGGCCAGGTCCTGGAGCGAACGATCATGACGCGACTTCCCTTGTGCGCTGCCGCCCGACTCGGCGCCGCCGCCCTGCTGCTCACGGGCTCCGCCCACGCCGAGGTGTTCCAGTCCGACGCCGCCGCCACCCCGCTGCCACAGCCGGTGAGCGCGAACGAGATCCGTCTCTCCGACGACCTCGGGTGGGCCGCCGATCAGCAGCTCTGGAAGGACTTCGAGGGCAACAACCTCAACCCGGCGGCGCTCTACTCCGACTACTTCCCGGAGTTCGAGACCGGCGACGCGGTGCGCCTGAGCGGGCTGTTCAAGTGGCGCGGCGAGCAGATCGACGAGATTGCCGACGCGCGCACCGAGCCCGGCTATTTCTCGCCGAGCTGCGGCTTCACCGGAGAGCTGGTCCTGCGCGGCGGCAACTGCACGCTCGCCTTCGGCTGGTACAACGTCGACGATCCCACCGATCCGACGCCCCCGGCCCCGAGCGAGATCTACGAGCTCATCCCGTCGAACATCGAGACGTACATGCAGTGCATGACGCAGAACGGCGAGATCCAGCCGGAGGGCACCGGCTTCTGCCCGTTCGGGTGGGACAACCACCACCCCTACAACCCCCCCCAGCTCGCCTGGGTCCCGCGGGTCTTCGACTCCGGGGAGATCGCCCAGGACTCGCGCTACCGCGGCGGGGCCGTCGCCTTCGCCCTGATCGGCGACCCCGACTCGCAGTGCAACCAGACCAAGCACTCCATCGCAGCCCACAACGACCGCAACAGCAGCGGCGAGCCCTGGATCACGTCCCTCATCTGGCAGTCCACCATCGATCCCGAGGGGTTCTACGTCGCCTTCGAGGATCTCAAGATGTCCCCCGACGACTGGCACAACCCCGGCGGCGGCGCCGTGGGCAGCAACGACGGCGACTTCAACGACTTCGTCTATTACATCACCGGGATCAGCTGCAAGGGCGGCGGCCAGGCCTGCGACACGGGGCTCCTCGGCGCCTGCTCGCTCGGCCGCACCGACTGCGAGGTCGAGGGGATCGCGCCGACCTGCCGCGCCATCATCCAGCCCGGCGCCGAGCTCTGCGACAACGTCGACAACGACTGCAACGGCGTGGTCGATGACGGCGAGGGGCTCTGCCAGGAGGGCTACGCCTGCGACCAGGGCGTCTGCGTCAAGGCCTGCGGTACCGGCGAGTTCGTCTGCGACATCGGGCTGGTCTGCGCCAGCGGGATCTGCATCAACGAGATCTGCGCCGGGATCGAGTGTCCACCCGGAGAAGCCTGCCGCGACGGCGCCTGCGTGGACCCCTGCGCCGGGCGCACCTGCCCGGAGCGGCAGGAGTGCCAGCTCGGCCGCTGCGTCGATCCCTGCGCCGCCATCACCTGCCCGGCGGGGCGCGTGTGTGAGCGCGGGCTCTGCGTCTCCACCTGCCAGTGCCGCGGGTGCGCCGAGGGGCTGGTGTGCGGCGCCGACGGCCTCTGCTCGGATCCGCAGTGCGCCGACGTCGTCTGCTCGGAGGGGCTCGTCTGCAAGCTCGGCGACTGCGTCGACCCCTGCGAAGGCGTCAACTGCCCCGGCGGCGCCGCCTGCGTCGCGGGGATCTGCCAGGACCCGTCCACCGTCGTCGATGACGGCGGGGACGACGCCCCGCCGACGGTGATCGACCCGGGCGACCCCTTGGACGGCCCCCCCGGCTCGAACGGGGACGACCCCGGCGGCGAGGGGGCGGACGGGGGCTCGCTCTCGGCCCCGGAGGGGGAGGTGGGCTGTGGTTGCCGCACCGCGCCGCACGGGTCAGCCGGCGGGCTCGGCTTGCTCGCCGGCCTCGCTCTCGGCCTGGCCGCCGCCACTCGCCGCCGCGCGGCGCCCAACCGGCGAGCGGTTTCCTAGCGCGCCCCACCTGCGCCCTTCTCCCGCGGCGCCCGCACGCCCCGGAGGGAGGGCGAGGCCGAGGTCCGCGCGCCTCCCTTGCGGAACGCGCCGCGGCGGCGGATGCTTTGCCTAGCTCCCGAGGAGGGGGAGTCATGGCGGACGACCAGGGTCTATTCGTCGTGCTCGACCGGCACGGCTGCGTCGAGAGGTTCGGAGCCGAGTGGGAGCGGGTCGGCGGGTGGTCGCCGGCCACGGCCCTCGAGCGCCCGGTCGGAGAGCTCCTGGTGGCGCTGGAGCCGGCGCAGTACCCGCTGTTCGGCACGGAGGACATCGCGGTCGACTGGCGCGGGCTGGTCGCGCTCATCCCCGGTGACGGGAGCTTCCCCACCCCGCTCCGCGCCAGCATCGTCGCCGCGCCAGGCGCGACCGAGCTCCGGCTCGAGGCCGAAGCGCTGCCCGCGCTCGGCATCGTCGGCGGCCCGGGGTCGCCGGACGCCGCCGCGAGGAGCCGATCGGAGGCCGCGGCGGTGGCGCTCAAGGCGCTCACAGCGGGCTCGCTCCTCGCGGCCCCAGCCCACGCGAACCAGCAGCGGTTGGGCCTGATCCTCGGGCACATGCCGGGCTTCTGCTACACCGTGGACGAGCGGCTCACGTTCACCGCCAGCGCGGGCGCGGGTCTGGCGCACCTGTCCCTCGTCGAGGATCAGCTCGTCGGCGTGTCCCTGTTCGATCTCTACGGCACGCGCGACCCCACCTACGAGCCGCTCGCGTGTCACCTGCGCTCCCTGGCCGGCTACCCGCAGACCTACCAGGACGTCTGCATGGGGCGCTCGCTCGAGTACCACCTCCGGCCCCTCCGCGATCCGGAGGGGCGCATCGTCGGCGTCCTCGGCGTCTCCCAGGACGTGACCGAGCGCGAGGCGATGAAGGAGGCGCTGGCAACGGTCCACGCCCAGCTCCGGCAGGCGCAGAAGCTGGAGACGATCGGACAGCTCGCGGGCGGCGTCGCCCACGACTTCAACAACCAGCTCACCTGCATCCTCGGCAACATCACCCTGGCCCTGCAGCACCTCCCCGCCAGCTCGCGCGGAGTGCGGCACCTCATGGACGCGGCTGGGGCCGCGGAGAGCGCCGCCGCGCTGACGCGCCACCTGCTCGCGCTCGGGCGCAAGCAGGTGATCGAGCCGCGACCGCTCGAGCTCGGCGCGCTGGTCGCTCGCGTCCAGGGCATGTTGCGGCGCCTGGTCGAGGCCAGGGTCACGCTGCGCGTGCCGGCCGCGGAGGGCCGCTGTCCGGTCTTCGCGGATCCGGGGCAGGTCGAGCAGATCCTCATCAACCTGGTCGTCAACGCCCGCGACGCCATCAACGAGAACGGCGAGATCACCATCACGACCGAGCCGCACGACTGCACGCCGGCCTGCGAGCACCCGACGCCCGAGCTCGACACCGGCCGTTACGCCGTGCTGACGGTCAAGGACGACGGCTGCGGGATGTCCGACGGGGTGCTGTCCCGGGTCTTCGAGCCGTATTTCACCACCAAGCCGATCGGCGAGGGCACGGGGTTGGGGCTCACCACCGTGCTCGGGCTGGTGGAGCAGTGCCATGGGTTCATCACCGTCGACTCCGCGCTCGGGCGCGGCTCGCGGTTCCGCATCTACCTGCCGCGCCTGGCCGACGACGCGGTGGCGGCGACCGGTCCGCTCGCCAGCGGCGCGGCGCGCCCGGGCGCTCACCAGGAGATGCCCCGAGGCACCGAGGTGATCCTGCTGGTGGACGACGAACCGCTCGTCCTCGAGATGGCGCAGTGCGCGCTGCAGCAGCTCGGCTACGAGGTGGTCCCCTGCGGCAGCGCCGACGAGGCGCTCCGGCGCTTCGAGGAGCGGGGCCGCCGCGTGGACCTGCTGGTGACCGACGTCGTGATGCCTCGCCTCAACGGCCGCGAGCTCGCCGCTCGGATCGGCGCCCTCCGGCCCGGCCTGCCCATCCTGTTCACCTCCGGGTACGGCGAGAACACGATCGCGCGCCACGGGGTGCTCGACCCGGGCGTCAACTTCCTCCCCAAGCCGTACCGGCCGTTCGAGCTCGCGACGAGGATCCGCACCCTGCTCGACACGGCCCACCCGACCCCGCCGCCCCCCGCGACCGGGTGACGGGCGCAGCCGATCGCGCCGACCGTGGCGTCCGCGCACGGGCGACGGGCTCGCTCGTCCCGATCGCCTTCTACCGGCGCCACTGCTGGCGAACGCTCCGCTCCGACGTGGCAATGTCTCGGGAATGTTTCAGCAGTACGGACCCTACATAGATCGCAAATGATAGGATCTATCGGAAACGGTCGGGCCAGCGCGCTGCTTGCCGTCACGCTGTAGCGTGGCGGCTCGAGGGGGCGATCCTTCTCCCCTCACCCGTGGCGTCGGGCAGCGGCACAGTCTTATCTGCTGCCGGACCGGGGGACCTGCAGCGGGAGCACCCATGGATAATCCCATTCGGCAGTCTGCACCGCGCCCGAAGCTCACTGGAACGCTGTTCCTTGGTGTCGCTCTGGTTATCCACGGGTGTGGACCCGACGTCCCTGGATCGGGCGACGAGCCCCCCCCCGGGAGCGGCGGCGTCTTGGGTGGGACCGGTGGCGTCGCCATGGGTGGCGGCGGGTCGTCCACCGGGGGCTCTGCCCCGGGCGTGGGCGGAGTCGGTGGTGGCAGCGGCGGCGCGACGGGGGGTACGGGGGGAGCTGGTACCGGCGGCGGAGTGACCTCCGGAACCGGTGGTGCGATGGCGGGGGGTACGGGCGGTGCGACC
>CAYZQO010000108.1:11571-13451 GCA_964480725.1 uncultured Polyangiaceae bacterium
CGGGCGGTGCCGGCGGCGTGGGTGGCGCCACCGGGGGCGACGGCGGCAACGCCGGCAGCGTGGGCGGCGCCACGGGCGGCGACGGCGGCAGCGACGGCGGCTCCGGCGGGAGCACGGGCACGAATTCCCCGGGTTGCGGCACGCCGATCTCGCGGGTCGACCCGAACGTTCAGCAGACCTTGGTGGTCGATGGAACGACTCGGTACTACCTGCTCCACGTGCCGACCCAAGCCGACAATCGAACACCCCTGATGCTGATCTTCGGCCTGCACGGCTACGACATGAACAACGTCGCCGTCGCCGGCCTCTACGACTTCACCGAGCGCTCGAACGGTCAGGCCATCACCGTGCTGCCCTACGGCGAGGGGCCTCCACCCGGCGATGTCTCCCACTGGGGCGACCACGTGCTCGAATCGACGTGGCAGGGCAACGAAGCCAACTACAACTACATCCATGCGCTGATGACAGATCTCGAGAACCGCTTCTGCATCGATGTCAGTCGCGTGTTCATCGCCGGCTTCAGCATGGGCGGCTTCTTCACCAACACCTTGGCCTGCGCCCACAGCGACTGGTTCCGCGGTTTTGCGCCCATCGCCGGGGGCGGGCCAACGACCTGCGCCGACGGCGTCGAACCCGCCATCATGATCCATCACGGGACCGCGGACGACATCGTCGACATTTCGAGCGGCGAAGGGAGCCGCGACTTCTGGGTCGAGCAAAACGGCTGCGCCCAGACGAGCACCGCGTCCTATTCTGGATGCCAGAGCTACGACGGTTGCCCCGACGCGAGCCCGGTGGCGTGGTGCGTGGGCAATTTCAACCACACGATCACCTCGACCACCGCGGGGAACATCTGGTCGTTCTTCAGCGGGCTGGAGTAGAGCCCCCAGCTCCGAGGCGCGCGCCGACCCTCCGACTCGGCGCCCACCCGGGCGCGCGTCGACCGGGCGGACAACGCCCTCGAGCCGCGCGCCGGACGCCACGCCACGGGCCGAGCCCGTGATGACGCCGGCGCGCCCGAGGCCTCAGAGCTGCGAGATGAACTCCCAGGCTTCGCCGGGGACCCAGCTCTTGCTCTGGCCGCTGTCCTTCTCCGTAGGATTGTGGTCGCCGCCGTGGGCACACCAGCGCAGCGGATACCCTTCCGAGCACCCTTCATACGACGTGCAGATGTGGGTACCGCTGTTCTCCGCCGGCTCGGGCGGGTTCTGCGAGGTGCAGCCGTTCACCGACACGAAGTGATCGCGAAGCTGGCGCCCCATCGAGATATTGAGCACCGAGTCCCTGACGCCGTGCACATGCATGTATGCGATCGGGATGTTCCCACCATCGCACCCGCTGAGCTGTGCGCCCGCGTACAGGACGACGCCGCGAAAGACGTCGGCGCGAGCGCAGGCGAGCGCGTAGGACATGCCGGCCCCGTAACTGAATCCGGTGGCGAAGATGCGCGTCGTGTCGATGCAGAGCTCACTCTGGACCTGCTCGAGGATCGCGTCGGTGAGCGTCACGTCCTGGCCGCCGCTGTTGGCCCATCCGGCGTTGAGCCCCTCCGGCGCGACGAAGATGGTGCTGTTCTCCGCGAGATCCCAGAGTCCGTAATACGGATCCTCCGTCGAGCCCCCATTGCCGCCCTCGGCAACCTGGGTCGCGTTGCCGTCCCGCCAGTGATAGGCGATGATCAGCCGGTAGGGCTTGTTGTTGTCGTAGTCGCTGGGAGCCCTGAGGATGTACTCGCGGTTCCCGCCGCTCTGGATCGTCTTGCGGCCGTCCATCAGGGTGCGCTGCTTGCCGCAGCCGGCGCTCCGCCCAACTTCCCCGGATCCGCCGTTGCCACCGGTCCCCGGGTCGGTGCCTCCGGTGACCACACCGCCCGTGGCAAC
>CAYZQO010000108.1:13551-15041 GCA_964480725.1 uncultured Polyangiaceae bacterium
CGTTGCCACCGGTCCCCGGGTCGGTGCCTCCGGTGACCACACCGCCCGTGGCAACGCCGCCCGTGGCAACACCGCCGGTTGCCATGCCGCCGGTTGCCATCCCGCCGGTGGCCATGCCGCCGGTGGCCATGCCGCCGGTGGCCATGCCGCCGGTGGCCATGCCGCCGGTTGCCATGCCGCCGGTCGCCATGCCGCCGGTTGCCATGCCGCCGGTGGCCATGCCGCCGGTTGCCATGCCGCCGGTGGCCATCCCGCCCGTCGCCATCCCGCCCGTGGCCCTCCCGCCGGTGGCCATCCCGCCCGTAGCAAAGCCACCGGTCGCTAGGCCGCCCGTCGCCATCCCGCCGGTGGCCATCCCGCCCGTAGCAAAGCCACCGGTCGTTAGGCCGCCCGTCGCCTGGCCGCCGACGAGGCTGCCGCCGGTGGGCGCTGCACCACCGGTGCCCGGCATGCCGCCCGTCGCCGTTCCACCGCCGAGGGATCCACCCGACCCGCCGCTGGCGATGCCGCCGCCGGTCCCCGGGCTGTCGGTTTGGTTGTCGTCCTCGCCGCCGCTGCACGCTGCCAATGCGATCGCGGTGAGAACCAAAAAGCCTTCGAAACGTCGCGTCCGCTCCACCTGCCACCACCTCTGGTAGGGTTCTCGATCGGAGCTGCCGTCTCCTCCCGACGCCAAAGATGACGGGAGGGGGGGCAGGGGACAGGGGAGCTTTTTCTCCCTCGCAACCGAACATTTCCGTTGTGGCAGGAAGGGCGCTCCCGCGCGCCACCGGTGGACTCACCACCACCGGTGGCAGCGGCCCGGCAACCGGCGGTGCGAGCTCTGGCGGCGAGAGCTCCGGTGGTGCGAACGAGGGCGGTTCTGCGGGATCCGGCACAGCGGGCGACGCTGTACCGAGCGTCGGGTGCGGCAAGACGCCCACGCTGACGAGCGGCAACGTCACCGTGGGAAGCCGCGATTACATCCTGAACATTCCCGCCGACTACGACAACGAGCATCCGTATCGAATGATCCTCGGCTTCCACGGAGCCACGGGTAAGGCCAGCGACGTCGCGGGTGACTACTTCGGACTCTTGCCCCTCGCGCAGGGGAGCACCATCTTCGTCGCCGCCAACGCCGTCGGCGGCTTCTGGTCCGCCGACACGGACGTGGATTACGTCGATGACATCCTCGCGCAGGTGACGGCCGACCTGTGCGTTGATACCTCGCGGATCATGCTGGAGGGTTTCAGCCAGGGAGCCGCCATGTCGTGGACGATCGCCTGCTCACGACCGCAGGTGTTCCGCGCAGTGGCGGGCCACTCCGGAGGCGGCGTGGCCAATCCCACCAGCTGCGAGCCCGTCCCCTACCTGGGGTCGCTCGGCCTGGGCGAGTCCGGCAACTCGCAGACGACCCAGACCGACCAATTCGCGCGCTGGAACGGGTGCACGGTCGAAACCCTGCCCACGGCCCCCACCGGAAGCCACGTCTGCACGGACTACCAGGGCTG
>CAYZQO010000109.1:0-13384 GCA_964480725.1 uncultured Polyangiaceae bacterium
TCAGAAGCCAAACAAGAACAACAATTACAACAACAACATTGAGGATACTTTTGATCGTGCGTTCCATAGGGATGTATCTGTTGATAAGCCATAGAACAACCCCTGCAACAATCAATACCAACAAAACGGTTAAGAGTGACATGTTATTTGGATTTTAGTATACTTTAAAGGTAGTTCCCCTATTCATAGCATGCGTTACATAACTTTGTCAAAAAGTTACATGATTCATACATTTACAAAAGCCAACCGTGCCATAGTTTTCAATTTATTGGTATGCGACTGTAGCCGGTTTTCCTATTTCAAAATCCCTGAAATCGAAATCCGTTGTTTTATATGAATTTAACTTAAATATGTCTTGTCCTTTTCCGGGAATTAGCGGGTAATAGGCAAGGGATATTTGAAATGAACTTATTATCAGGTTTTCATTTTTGATTAAAACACCCAACGCTATTTGTGAATATACTTTGTGGTTTCTGAATCCACCTTCCGCATCGCCAAGCATGCCAAGTGAAAAAATCAGAAAAGGTCCAAAATGGAACCCAATCAAATTCCATGGGGCATAAGATTGCGTCTGCATCGTAAACAGCAAACGACTTGTCCCTGACAATGAAGGACTGTTAAAACCGTCCATGCCAAAACTATTATTAAGCGTTAAACTATCTGTTGAGAATCGGTTTATGCCAATATTAATCTGCGGTTTTACAAATTGCCTGAATTTCCATCTTCCCAGTTCCGTTAACCCGGTGAAATAAATTACACCGGCTGAAAAAACTCCCTGTTCAGCATGGGATGCCCGCATGAAAGTGGCATATTCATAATAGGAGCTAAGATATCCCCACGGATAATACTTACCTGAAGAAAAACGTGCACCAAAATACATACGACCTGTGTTATTTTTGTCCTGATAGCCACCAGTCAGGCTGAAAACTCTTCCCACCGGCACATCTTCTGTGAGGCCATATTTAAAAATGAATTTATCCTGCACATACTTTCTGGTTGATATCCCGATGCTTGCCATGTAGAAATCTTCATTGGAAAACACATCCTGCATATCTTGAATTTCAATTGGCCTTTCCAGGTACCGGATTCGTAAAAAACGTGCAGCGGAAATAAAATTAGTGGCGCGCTTGCTTTCCGTATTCCCTTTGAATATTCTTATGGCACTGCCGGCCCAATAGTCTTGCGTGTTTAATTTAAATCGTTGCAGCAGTAAAAGCGAATCGTTTGTATGAATATAATCCTGGCGATTTTGATGCGTAAAACTGATACCTGCAGCCCACCTGGCAAAAGGTGAAAAAAATGGCCGATCAAGTGCAAAACTCCTGGTTGTGTTGTTGAGATGGTCATTCTTAAGAAATACTGTTGAGTTAATAAAGGAGTTACGGATGTTAGGAATAAAGTATTTAATGTTGTAAGCAAAGTCATTTTTGGCATGATCCCAGCCAAAACTGTTATACGATTCGTGACCTAACCCTGAAAAGTTCTTGTCTGTTAAATTAATGTCGATGTTGGAAGACGATACACCAAATTTTGGGAAAAGGCTCCATTTATCTATTTCCCGGATGAAAATATCAACTGAGTCAGCGTTCTTTGCCGTTGCTTTTACAGAAAATGAAACATCATATACATAATTCCTGGTACGTACCAATCGTTCAGATTCTTTTACCAGCAGGGGATCAAAGAGTTGATTCTGACGAATAAGCAATAGGTTACGAATGGTAAAGTTCTGTGATTTAACATGCAATTTATTGGCTTTTTTTATAAAGGCGTTTTGCAGCGTATCATTGGTGTCATCAATGGAATAACCAAATGGATCCATGGTTTCGATATGAATATTCCGGATTGTTTTTCCTTCGAAATCACTGTATGGTTTCTGGATGCGTTTACTATATCTTTTTTTTTCCTGTGGCTTTTTGGTTATGATGGCAACCGGTTTAAAAACTAAATTGTACAGAAATTTGGTAAAGCCTCTTCGCTTGGAATAGGTTTCAATGTCCTTATAAATCCGGGTAGAATCTTCTTTAACCGGGTGTTCCTGTGAATAAACAAACATACATGCACACAGACAAATCATGGGGCATAGGATGGCCGTTTTGAACCACATTTTGCATAAGATTAAGTGGTCATTTTATTACCGCTGCATGTATTGAACAGTATTGCCAGACCCGCAGGAAAAGGCTTATCTGGTTACCTGTTCCTTCAACAGTTTTCTGGCTAAGTAAATTCTGCTCTTTACTGTTCCTATTTTTAAGTTTAGCTTTTCAGCTATTTCCTGGTACCTGAATCCTTCATAATGCATTTTAAATGGCAATTTGAATTCTTCCTGCAATGCATCAACTGCTTTTTCAAGTTCTTTGAAAGAATATGCATCATCGGGATGACAAAGTTCCGAAGAGACGCGATAATAGTTGAAAAAGTCCTTGCAGGTGTTATTGTTTAGTGTATTTTGTCTGGAAGATCGACGATAGTCGTTGACAAAAGAATTTTTTAATATGGTATAGGCCCATGCTTTAAAATTGGACTCATAAGCATATTTACTACAATATTTCAAGGCTTTCAAAAAGGTTTCCTGCACAAGATCCCTGGCCTCCTCCCTGTCGGCAGTTAATTTGTAAGCAAATCTATTCAGGTCTTGTTCCAGACTGATCAGTTTGTAATGAAATTCTATTGCAGTCATAACCATTAAATTTTAGGTGTTTTGATTGCATAAAATTACCTGAAGTAGCGTAATTATTTATTACACAATTTTTTAAAATAATTACAATATTCACATGTTTTCGTTGGTTTTGGTCTTATTGAAGATTCACCTTGAATGCTATATCTTCTCCATATACCAGTTCAGGGCTTTTTCTATCTTCTGATAATGAAAAATTGTAGTGATGGCCTTTTGTAATCGAATAAAGGCAGTTTCACTTTTAACGATATAATCATAAGCCTGGTGTTTCATACAATTCACAGCCACTTCAATTTTATCCTGCGAGGAAAGCATAATAACAGGTATTTGCGGTTGGGTAGTTTTTATTTTATCAAGTGTTTCCAATCCATTTATGGCATTTTTATCAATGCTATTGAGATGGTAATCCAAGATGATAATATCCGGATTGAGTGAGACTTTTTCAAGGCATAATTCGCCTGTGGCAAAAGTCATGATGGCAGACTGTGTGTTCTGCGCGAATTCTATTTCAAGAGACTTCAAAAACAACGCGTCATCGTCTACCAAAAAAATAAGAATGTTCTTTTCGCCTTTCATCGGATTAATTTCATGATCAGATCATTTTCTTCCTTCAATTCGATACAAGCCTGGTTGCAAATACTTTCAAGTTGCTTTACCAGTTCCTCCAATTCATCATGATGATTTTCTGACCTTGCATATTCCTGTATTTTTTTCCCCATAGTTTCATAGTCTTTATGAATTCCCATTATGTAAAACGAGGGGATCATTTTATGAACTGCTGTGTACAAAGAATCCCAATCTTTTGCCTGCAAACCTTCTTTCATAGCGTTGATTAAAGGGGGGGTCTGCTCAAGGTAAAGCATGATCATTTCATGCATTAATGTGGGATTCGATTTTGTGCGTTCGCGCAGATAATTCAAATCCGTACATTTTGGTAAATTCCCGGTCATACGGTTTTCATTTGCGTTGCATGGCTTCTTCACCAATTCAATTATTTTGCGATACAGCCGTTTCTCGTCAACAGGTTTTGAAATGTAATCATTCATGCCAATGACTTTGCATTTGTGTAAATCGGTGGTGGTAACATCAGCAGTCAGGGCAATAATCGGAACCTGAGAGTTCATGGTATCGCGTATGTATTTGGTAGCTTGAAATCCATTCATTTCTGGCATCTGCAGATCCATGAGAATGATGTCATAGGGCTTACTTATGAATTTTTCAATGGCGATCTTTCCGTTTTCGGCGAAATCGGAATCAACTCCGAAATCATCCAACAACGTTTTCATTAGTAATTGATTAAGTGCTATATCCTCAACAACCAACACCTTAACTCCTTTAATTTCTACCTTCGGTTCCTTGATTTCCAACCCTGATTCTATGTTGGCATTCGTTTTTCGAAATGGTAAAACTACCCTGAAACTGGTACCTTTATCAATTTTACTTTCTACCGAAATTGTCCCGTTTTGTTGTTCTGCCAATTGTTTGGCAATGGCCAGCCCAAGTCCGGTGCCTCCATATAACCTTGAAGTATTGCTGGTTGCCTGCTGGAAGTTTTCGAAAATGTGACCCGTTTTATCCTCCGCAATACCTATTCCGGTATCTGTAACGATGAATTCAATAGTTGCTTGTTCTTCATTTGAATTGAGCATCCGGACTTCCACAGTTATTTTACCTTCATTGGTAAACTTTACGGCATTGCTCATCAGGTTGATCAGTATCTGGTGCAACCGGACAGGATCACCTTCCAGGATGCCGGGTATTTTTCTATCGTATTTCTTTATTAATTTCAGGTTCTTCTCCTGCATTTTTGGCTCAAACAATTGGATCATGGCTGAAATGGATGAAGCCATTTTAAAAGGTTTTCTTTCGAATACCATCTTCCCGGCATCCACTTTTGCCAGATCGAGTATGTCGTTCACCAGCACCGTCAACACATCGCCACTCATTTTAATGGCGGTTAAATATTCTTTTTGCTTGGCAGATAACGCGGTTTTCAACATCACCTTGGTGAACCCGATAATTGAATTCATGGGTGTGCGGATCTCATGGCTCATGTTCGACAGAAATTGTTGCTTGGATGTCACTGCATTCTCGGCGATTTTAGTGGCTTCCTCGGCTTTTATTTTCGCCACCTCAGCAGTTTTTGTGGCCTGTTCAGCCAACTCCTTAGCTTCCGTAAGTTCATTTTCGATCCTTTTGTGATCGGTAATATCCCTGGCCACCACCACTACACCAATAACCTTCCCGGCTTCATCTTTATAAACAGAACCATTAAACAGCACATCGGTTAATTTGCCATCACGGATGGTCAATGGAAAATCAGCCACGAAACCTTCCGCAAATACCTGTTTATAAATATCACGGGCCTTATCAGGTTCTGTGAAATAATCAAAAAAATCTGTTCCGATCAGTTTCTCCCGTGTTACTTCGGTTATGCTTATGGAGGCATTGTTTATATCGGTTATTTTGCCATCGGGGCTGATTGTAAAAAGTGGGTCCCGACTGGCCTCTATGAGGCTTCTGGCATATTGTGCTCCCTCTGTAGTGATTGATTCCATTAAGGGTACTATTTAGCGTGATTTTAGTTTATTGATTCACTAATTAAATCCTGGGAACCGTGAAAAAAAACGTGCTGCCTTTTTCCAATTCACTCTCAGCCCAGATATTGCCTCCATGTCTCATCACAAATTCCTTGCAAAGCAATAATCCCAGTCCTGAGCCATGCTCACTTTGCGTACCCAATGTAGAGTCACTTTCCTCGAACCGGAAAATTTTCTCAATCCTTTTTTTGGATATTCCTACTCCGTTATCAGACACTGAAACCAGTAACCCGTTGTGATCCTCTTTTGCCGAGATTACAATTTTGCCTTGTAAATGGGTAAATTTTATTGCATTGGAGATCAGGTTCCTTAATATGGTACTGATCATAGCTTTATCAGCAAAAACGGGGATATTATCAGTCAAATCAGTTAGCATAGTGATTGATTTTTGCTGTGCGCTCCCCGATGACAGCGCACAGGCTTCCATAATCAGGGAAGCAATGTCGATGTATTCGGGATTATAATCCATTTTGCCTGTTT
This sequence comes from uncultured Polyangiaceae bacterium, assembly GCA_964480725.1. Taxonomy (GTDB): domain Bacteria; phylum Myxococcota_A; class Polyangia; order Polyangiales; family Polyangiaceae; genus JAFGBI01. Next base: position 5,755 of record CAYZQO010000109.1, read on the forward strand.
GTGAATTCGACCACTCGAGTAGATTCATGAGCAAATCCATGACACGCCAGGAAGAATCTCTGATGATACGTGCATATTCAGCAATTCCATCATAGTCCTTAATGGAAACCCGCTCAGCCAGCGTATTGCTAAAGCCAATTATGCTGGTGAACGGGCTTCTCAGGTCGTGCGATATGATGGAGAAGAGCTTGTCCTTTGTTGCATTAAGATCGCGAAGATGAGCTTCGCTTTCTTCCGCCTTAGTTCTGGCCACTTGAAGTTCCTCATTTTGTAATTCCAGTTCTATCCTATGCACCTCCAGCTCGTGGAGCAGTCGCATTATTCCTGATTCGGTTCTGGGAAAAGCTTTTTCAGTATTTCTTTTTTTATAAAGCACTTCTGCTTTATTCCGCATGGAATTGGCCTTGACTGATCTCATTTGTTCAATTATCATGGGAAGGTACTTGAATGGTTACGTTTTTGTTTAAAACTTTCTCAAGTTGTATTGGATCAAAACAAAAATGTTAACCCGGCATAAATGGCATTCGTTTTCCTGGAGGCTTCTGCTATTACATTATAGGTATTATCACCTGTTTTTGTGGCATCTATATCAACTATACCATAGAACCCACGATATCCAAAGTCGAGACGGACAGAATGATTCGTGTTCAATGCAAATTCAAATCCTGCTCCGTAAGCGAAACCAATGTCCCCTTTTTTAATTTCAACCACGGCATCTAAGTTATCAGGGTCATCGGTACCTGTTGTATTAATGCTGGCTCCAACATTTACACCAAACTGGGGTCCTACCACAACATTAAAGTTTAATCTCCTTTCCTTATTCGTATTTAGGGATATCAGCACGGGAATATTCAGGTATTTAATCTTCACCTCATTATTTAGGTCCTGATCTCTGAAGCTTTGCGTTACCTGGTAATAATTGACTTCTCCCTGGATACCAAAATGCTTACTCAGGTTTACACCCAACATAATGCCAAAGCCCTGGCTTATTGATACCGAACCCTCAATGATATCGTTGTTGGACGCTTTCAAATCGAGGGCCGAAAATGTTGGCATGTAGCGAATTCCGAATTCGACTCTGCTTAGATCCTGTGCAGATATTGCACCCACGGCGGATATAGCAACCAACACTGTTGCTATAATTCTCAAGGCATTTTCTTGTATTTTTTTGATTTTGAATGCCTTATTACTTGTTGCTTGTGCTTGTTGCATTTCTTTTTTTAAATTCATAATAAGAGTTTTTAGCATGGTTAATCAAATGTGAGAAATCCTGAAATAGCTGGGAAACAACAAAGATCCTGTTCTCAAAGGGCCCTTTTATGCTGAGAAAACCTGAACAGTACCGCGATAATCGCCAGTACAAGAAGAACATGTATGAATCCACCGGCTTGAAAGCCAATCAATCCTATTGTCCAACCTATGAAAAGGATTACGGCAATGATGTAAAGTAAATTTCCCATTTCTATTGCATTAATATGTCAGGTAAAGGTGAGGGCCTTTACATCGGAAACCATTACACAATTTTGAAAATATGTTACAACATTCACATATTCACTATTGTGTTGCGTTTTTTGAGTCTGAGATTTTTAAAGTGAGATGGGGTAAGGCCTGTCATTTTTTTAAATTGGTTCGACAGGTGGGCGACACTGCTGTAGTGCAGTTTATCGGCGATTTCGGTAAGGTTGAGTTCATCATACACCAGCAGCTCTTTAACCTTCTCGATTTTATGGTTGAGGTAGAATTTCTCAATCGTTGTTCCTTTGACTTCGGAAAAGAGATTTGCCAGGTAGGTATAATTATAGTTGAGTTTAGCCGTCAGGTGATCGGAAAGGTTTGTTTTGATTTGTTCGTCTGTATAATGGACAAGTTCAATGATGGTGGTTTGTATTTTCTCAACCAGTATACTTTTTTTGTCATTCATCAGCTCAAGGCCGGTTTTATTAAGGCCAGCGCTTAAAACTTCCAGTTGTTCGGCTGACAGGTCTTCCATAACATCAACCTCGCCCAGTTCAAGATGCATAAAGTGTAAACCAAGCCTCTGAAGCTCCGATTTCACAACCATCTTGCACCGGGTGCATACCATATTTTTAATGTAGACCTTCAAATAATGAAATGTTCGTGTGTAATACCCTTTAACACGTAAATGTACGAAATTTACATGGGATTTTCCACGATCGGGACCATCTTGTCAAATTTGTTACGGATTCCCTTCAAGCGGTTGGAAACCCTTGAAGGGTGCTTGTCTTCTATTTCTTCATTTATTCATTTTTTCATTCCTTCATTATATAATACCCTATCAAACAACAAAAACACCGAACCTGCCTGACCGGCAGGCAGGCACCGAACACCGAATTTCGAAGAACACCCAGCACCCAGCAACCAGCGCCCAGTACCACCTTATAATTTTTACAGTTATGAAAATGCTCAAAGTATGTTTTTTACTGATGTTAGGCCCTGCCGTGGTTTTTTATCCGATATTAAATGCTGGAGAGCATAATAAGTTTCTGGCAAATGTTATAAATTGTGCCAGGCAATGAACAAAAGAATCCGCCTTTACCTTGTTTTATCAGGGAAGTAAAAGTTTTCTTAGTTCATTTAACAATATCCTTTTTTCCACAGGTTTGGGTATGATGCCATCACAACCAGCCCCGAATGCTTTGGCCTGATCCGAAGTTAGTGCATAAGCAGTCAATGCAACAACAAGGATCTCAGGTCGCTTTGATTTTATTATGCGCGTAGCAGTATAGCCATCTATGATTGGCATTCTTAAATCCATCAATATCAGATCTGGATTCTTATCCAGGTTATCAATGGCTTCTTTTCCGTTCATGGCCTCAATTAGATTTATCCCCGTATTAGCAATATATCGCTTAATTAATATCATGCTGGCTGGATCATCTTCTGCTACCAAAACTGTTTTACCCTCCAGGATTGGAATAGATAACTCATTTTCAGTATTATTCATTTGATAATCTTTAAATGGCCCCATTTCTGTTGGAATTCTGAAGCAAAACGTACTCCCCATGCCTGGTTCAGACTTTAGACTGAGGGTCCCATTCATTACTTCTGCAATTTTTTTAGAGATAGCAAGGCCAATCCCTACACCTCCATATTCCCGGGTATGGCTGTCATCTGCTTGTCTGAAAAACTCAAAGATAATTTTATGTTTTTCTTCCGGTATACCAATACCGGTATCACTGACATATAAGGTTAGCCAACCGGGTTCCTCTGTTTTTAAGCCAAATTCAATCTTGCCTGTTTTGGTAAATTTTACGGCATTTTTAAAAAGATTGAGCAGGACCTGATTGATTTTATTCCTGTCGGTGCTAATGTTTTGTAAAAGCAATTGTTTGTCCGCATTGAAAACCAATTCGATCGAATCCTTTTTTCCTGAAATCTCAAGAATTTCATTCAGAACAGATTTATTGCTTAAGAACAGATCAAGGCATTTAATAGTTTGAAGTTTTAGTTTTATTTCTGATTGTTCAGCAAGAGCCAATTCAAAAATGCTCTCGATGATTTCTAATAGAGACTGGCTGCTTTTAAAAATAATATCGGAATAATCAGCAATGTTTTCCATAACAGCGCCTGAACGCATTAAATCGCTAAATCCAAGAATATGATTTAATGGTGTACGCAATTCGTGATTCATGGTAGCCAAAAAGGCAGACTTTAAGCGATTGCTTTCTTCCGCATTTTCCTTAGCCTTTAATAACTCAACCTCAACCTTTTTGTGTTCGGTTATATCGGTCATAATGCCGGTCAAACCTGTTATCTTTCCTTCCTCCATCAATTGTCTACTTGAAGTACGAACTTGTCGAACCGTACCGTTTTTATTCAGTACCCTGAATTCGTATGATTCCAATTTACCGGATAAAGAGCGTTCAAAGCTTGACAACAGGCCATTTAGATCGTCGGGATGGATAAAGCGGGTGAAAGGCATACCAATGACCTCGTTCATGAGAAAACCGGTGTATTGTTCAATGGCCGGACTAATATAAGTAAAACAACCTTGCGTATCCAAAGTGAATATTGCTTCACTCAGGTTCTCAACAAGGGTGCGATATTTCTCTTCGGAGCGGTGCAGGGCCTCTTCAGCCCTTTTATGTTCGATTGCCATGGTGACCTGCGTAGAGACAAATTCAAGGATATTCTCATGAGTCACATCCAGGTGAAGATCGTCCGTGTAGGTTTGAACTGCCATAACACCGATCGTATCACCCCGCTGGGTTTTGAGTGGTACGCCCAACCAGTCTACCGAGGGTGTGCCGATAGATTCTATCTGTCCCGATTCTACGAGTTGTTCAAATACCTTTTTCGTAACCAATTGCGGTTTGCCTGTTCTCAGGACATAATCAGTAAGTCCCAAGCCTAACTTATTGGCGGGTGGTTTGGTGTCAAACTCGTCAACATAGTAAGGAAATTGAATTTCTTTGGTGGATTCATTAAACAATGAAATGTAGAAATTTCTTGCCGGCATCAGTTCAGCGATCATACTATGGATAGAACCAAAAAGTACTTCTAAACCGGGAGCGGTTAGGGCAGCCTCAGACATCCTATATATAGTGGCTTGTATTTTCTCTGCCCGCTTGCGCTCAGAAATGTCCCTCGTTACTGTAAGTATCCCGATCGGCTTTAAAAAGCTATCCCTCAAAAAAGATATCGTTACTTCAACCCAGATAGTGAAACCATTATAACGATTTAGCTCCAGTTCAAGTAAAAATGTCCTTTCAGGGTCTGCTCTTCCGGTGACCTCTGCTGCCATCTCTTCGGCAAATAAGCTCTTTGCTTTTTGCAGGGATTCTGGGGTCAGAATTTGATCCAACGATTGTGTTAAGCACTCCTGAACAGTATATCCACGTAACTTTACTATAGAAGGACTTACATAAATCTGGTTAAGGTTCATGTCAAATACAGTGATGGTATCTGCTGTGTTTTCGGCAATCAGACGGTATCGCTCTTCGCTCTCGCGCAAAGCCTCTTCGGCGTTTTTTCGTTTTGTTATGTCGCGGAATACTCCCTGGACGCCTGAAATCTTACCCTCATCACTTAAGACAAAACTGGTGTTGACAGCCACAAAGACAGTAGTTCCATTCTTTTTCTTTAATTCTACTTCGTAATCATACACAGAACCGTCCTTTCCAATTCGATCGAGCATAACTTGTCGTTTCTCCGGCTGCTTCCATAGCATGGTAATTGGTTGTCCGATGATCTCATCCAGTGTGCTATATCCTAAAAGTGGCAGAATTGAAGGGCTAGCCATGAGGATAATTCCATCTTTATCAGTTCTGTAGAAGACATCTTGAATAGTGTTAATAATAGTACGATAGAGTGTTTCACTTTTCTTAAGGGCTTCTTCTGATTTGTCCCGTTCGACCCGTGCACGTAAAGCGAGGATACCAAAGGCCAAATCGCCCGCCAGTTCTGTCAGGGTCTCTACTTCCCTTGCATCGAAAACATCTGACTCACTGGCAAAGATATTAAGTACTCCAAAAGGCTTAACTTTGCCTGGCAACGGCAATGAGATGAGCGATTTAGCCCCAAGATCTGTTAATGTTTTCTCCCATTGAGTGAAAAACGGATCTGACGAAATATCGGGTATAATATTTAGTTTTCCTGTGTGGAATGCCAAAGTTGTAGGGTTATTTTCAATAATGTGATCTGGCCATTCTTCACTGAAAGGTTTAATGTAATTTATATCCAGGCCTGCATGTGCCACCAATTTAATGGTTTTATTTTCAGTATCTTCTGCAAATCCAACCCATGCAATAGGGAACCCTCCCACTTCAACGGAAATCCGGCAAACCTCCTTTAACAAAGTGATTTCATCAGTAATATGGATAAGTGCCTGATTGGAGTCACTAAGCATCTGAAGCGAACGGTTCACACGGGTAATCTCCATTTCTGCCTGCTTGTGCTTGTTTTCTGTATCAATGAATTCAATGGCAAAAGAAATATCCTGGGCAACTTCATCGAGAAGCTTAATATCATCTTCATGGAAAAACTCAGATTCATCAGAATATATATTAAATGTACCGATGACCTTACCGAAAACTATTAATGGGAAAGTTGCAGAAGATTTATAATTATACTGAATGGCTGCCTCTCGCCATGGAATCATAGTACTATCATTTCTGATATTGTTGGAAATTTTATGCTTACCTGTCCTGATAGCTATTCCGGTGGGTCCACTGCTTCGGGATACATCTGAAAGATCGATATTGATCTTTTCCAGGTAATCTCCTGAAACACCATTTGACGCAACTACATCCACCATGTTAGTTTCTTCATTCACCATACCAATCCATGCCATTCGGAACTTTCCATATTCTATTGCGATGCGGCAAGTTTCATGCAGGATCTTTTTGGTGTCATGTATTCTGACAATGGCTTGATTGATGTTGCTCAGCACAGCGTAGATTTGGTTCAGTTTAAGTATCTGGACTTCGGCCTGCTTGCGTTCGGTAATGTTCAAAATATACCCAAGGTAATGGGTAATGGTGCCAGTTCGAGACCTGATTACCGTCGTGAAGTCCTCGATCCAGTGGTATTGCCCGTCATTACCAGCAATCCGGTATGTCTGTCGGAATGAGGCAACCCCCTGTTTGCTGTAAGTGGTTACTTCTTCGGCTACACGTGCGATGTCTTCAGGATAAATAATGTTAATGTAGCTGACCTTACCACTAATAAAATCATCCGTAGTATAACCGAACTGGTCAGTTATATTGGGAGAAACGTACTCAACCGGCCAGCCTTCCATAGCCTTCCATTTGAACACTACAGTTGGACCGGATATGAAAAGTCCGCGCTCGTTACGTAAAGCTTCCTCTGCTTGTTTTCGCAAGGTTATATCAATAAAAGTAACAATCACCTCAATTATTTCACCTTCCTTGCCAAAAACCGGATCAGCATTTGCCAAAACCCAAACATCCATTTTTTTGTTGGGACGGTGTATGCCAACAATGTAGTTCCTGAGTGCCTGCCCCGATGTATAAACCTTATTTACCGGGTATTCTTCAACAGGCATGATGCTTCCGTCTTCGCGGAAGAAATGCCAATACGGATCTATAACTGATTTTCCGAGCATTTGTTCTTCCGTCAGCCCAAGCAATTCCTGGGCCATAGTGTTGGAAATAATAACTCTTGTATCAGTACCATGCACAACAATAGCTGCATTAATTTTCTGAATCATTGCCCGGTATTTCTCTTCAACTTCCGGATGCTTTTCATCAAAAGAATTTTGCCGATTCTTTTTCATGGTTTATTTTTTTATACCACCAACAAGGCAATTAGCGTTTAAGGCTTATTGAAATATCAGAATATAAAAAACAGATATTAAAATATCTTTGCAGTTTATAAATACATCAGGGCTTATTAATCGGGCCAAACATGAAGTATGCAGTACAAATACTAGAATTTTGCTATAATTTACAAAAAAAAAGACACTTATGACGCTTTCTATAGAGAAAAATTAATCTGATATAGATAAAAACCACATCATTTTTCGTACTGTTAAAGAGGAATAACAGGTCAAAACTTATGTTCGTTTTAATAGCAGCAATATGACCCATTACATTCCAAACCCTTTCAAACATAGCCTGAAGACTCTGTCAGGTCTAGCACCTGCCTG
>CAYZQO010000110.1:0-13010 GCA_964480725.1 uncultured Polyangiaceae bacterium
GTCGTCCCGGTCGTCGTCGTCGTCGTCCCGGTCGTCGTCGTCGTCGTCCCGGTCGTCGTCGTCGTCGTCCCGGTCGCCCTCGACGCGGTCGTCGTCGTCGCGGTCGCCCTCGACGCGGTCGTCGTCGCGGTCGTCCTGCGCCTCGTCCTTCTCGTCGCCCCGTCGGTCGTCATCGAGATCGTTCATCGTCCGTCCTTTTTTTACCGAGCGGCGTCGCGCTCTATTGGGTCGTTGATGGGCCGGCTCAGGACGCCTCGGCCCCGTCCTCGCTGCCACCCGGGCGGCCCCGGCGCTTGCCGTGCATCCTCGCGTGGCGCGCGGCCTCCGCGTCGTCCAGCACCGGCCCTGCGGCGTCGGGGCCGCCGGGCTTGACCGTCCGGCGGACGTGCCACTCCACCGCCTGCTGCTGGGCGATGCCGAGCAAGCTGTTGGTGAACATGTAGACGCCGAGCCCGGCCGGGAGGAACAGCATGAAGACGGTGAACATCGCCGGCATCATGTAGAGCATCATCTTCTGCTGCGCTGGATCGCCGCCCTGCATCGGCATCATCTTCTGCTGCACGAAGGAGGTGGCGCCGATGACGAACGGCAGCACGAAGAACGGGTCGGGCTCCGACAGATCGGGGAACCAGAGGAAGGGGATGTTGTAGAGCTCCACCGCGGTCTGCAGGGTCTGGTACAGCGCGAACCACACCGGGATGGTGGCGAGCTGCGGGAGGCACCCGATGAAGGGGTTGACCTTGTGCTTGCGCCAGAGCTCCATCTGGGCGACGCCCTTGCCCTGCGCGTCGTCCTTGAACTTCTCGTTGAGGGCGTCGACCTCGGGCTTGAGCTCGCGCATCTTGATCATGCTGCGGAGCGACGGGATGGTCAGCGGGAAGAGCAGCGTCCGCGCCGTCACCGTCAGCAGGATGATCGCGACCCCCCAGTTGTTGAAGATGCCGTAGACCCAGAGCAAGAAGCTCACCAGCACCTTGGCGATGACCGAGAAGAAGCCGAGGTTGATGAGCTCGGGGAGGTCGTGGTCGCCCCCCGCGGCGTTGGCCAGGATCCGGCGCTCCTTGGGCCCGATGTAGCTCAGCACGGAGTAGCGCTGGGAGACGCCCGGGCCGAGCTCGAGCGGCGGGTAGGCCAGGCGCGCCCGGTACATAGCGCCGGCGCGTGGGTCGTGCTCGGCGCCCAGCTTCTCGATCTGCAGCTGGCAGACGGGGGCGCCGGGGGCGGTGAGGGGGACGATCGCGTGCGAGAAGTAGGCGTTGGTCACCCCGGCGAAGCTCGGGTTGCCGGGGACCTCGTGCCAGTCGCCGAGGGACCGATCGCTGGAGACGAAGGCCTCCGTCTGCTTCTTGAAGTCCTTGGCGTCGAAGTCGGCCGGGGTCAGCCGCGTCGCCTCGCCGCCCTCCAGCACGCACTCGACGTCGGTGATGAAGGGGCTGACGCGGAACATGTGCCCCGACACCTCCCGCGAGGTCCGCCAGGAGGTCGTGTGCACGGTCAGGGCGTGGAGGCGGGGCTCGGGGGCGAGGTTCTTGATGGTCTCGGTCGCCTCGAGCTCGTAGGGGCGCTCGGTGGCGCTGACCACGCGGGTGAGCTCGACCTCCGGATCGCGGTAGCGGAAAGTGCAGCTCTTGCCGTCGGCGGCGACCAGCTCGAACAGGAGCAGATCGTGGTCGAGCTGCCAGTAGTCGCCGTCGAGCAGGCCACGGGTGCCGCGATCCGCGCCGGGGGCCGCGGCGGGGTTGCGCCAGTCGAAGCGGAGCTGCTGGCGCAGCGGCACGGCCGGGGTGGTCCCGAGGTCGAGCCCGACGTCCTGCTTGCGGTACTTGGCCGTCAAGAGCTCGTAGTGGACCAGCGTGCCGCCGCGCGTGGAGAGCTCGGCGCGGAAGAAGGGGGTCCAGATCTCGCAGGGCCTCGCCGGGGCGTCGGGCGCGTGGATCCGGTCGGGCTCGAAGAGGAGCGGCTGGGGCTCCTCGGCACCGCCGCCCCACCAGCGTGGCAGGACGACGAGCAGCAGCACGGCTGCGATGCCGATCAGGAGCCAGCGCGCAAGTCCGCCTTGTTCCATGTCATCTCACGCTGATCGGTGCCGAGGGCTCGGCACGCAGGGCTCCGCGGTTGTCGTGCGCGGTCACCAGCGGCGTCACGGGGAGGCGGCCGGTCGCGATGGGGCGGCCTCCCCCGCGTCGGGGGCGGGCGGCATCGCAGCACCGGAGGGCGTCTCCTGTCCAGAGCCGAGGTGAGGGAGGGGTCCGACCCCGCGCGGCGGGGGCGGCGGGTCGTAGCCGCCGGGGTGGAAGGGGTGGCAGCGCAGGATGCGCCGCAGGCCGAGCCAGGACCCGCGCAGGGCGCCGTGGTTCTCGATGCACGCTGCCGTGTAGCGCGAGCAGGACGGCTCGAAGCGGCAGACCGGGCCGAGCAAAGGGGCCAGGAGCAGCTGATAGAGCCGGATCAGGAGGAGGAGGGTCCGCGCGACCACAGGGTTTCGCCGAGTGTGCGGCCATCAGGTGCCTCGTGCCAGGCTCTCTCGCCGCGTCTCGCGATCACGGCGCGCCTCGACGGTGCGGCGCCGGATGGCGCGCTCGGCCTGCTGGAGCTCGGCCACCACGTTGGCGAGCCCCGGGGCGGGGCGGACGTGGCGCACGATGACGACCAGATCGCAGTCCGGCGCCCAGAGCTCCCGGGTGGCGCGAAACGCCTCGCGGACCACGCGCTTGGCGCGATTCCGGGTGACGGCGACGCCGACCTTGCGGGACACGGTGACCCCGAGCCGTGGACCGGTCGGGGCTCCCTCGCGCGCCCGGAGCAGGAGCACCAGGCGCGGCGTGGCAACACGGCGGCCCGCATTCTGGATCTCCAGAAACTCCGAGCGCTTGCGGACGCGCTGGGTGCGCGGGAACCGCCCCGTCGGGCGCCCGCTCCCGGCCTCGCCCGTTAGCTCGATGTCCGCCCCGCCCGATCGAGCGCCCGTCTCCACGGGCACGGCTCGGGACGACGGGCTCCGTTCGGTGGGGGACGGTCCGTCCAGGACCGACACGCCAGCCTCCGACCCAGCCAGGGTCACTTCTGGTAGGCGGACACCGCGAGGCGCCAGCGCCCCTTGCTGCGGCGGTTCTTGAGCACCGCCTGGCCGCCCTTGGTCTTCATGCGGTGGCGGTACCCGTGGGTGCGGAGCCGGCTGAGTTTGTGGGGCTGGTAGGTACGCTTGGTCATCGGAGCTCGACTCCTGTTACCGGAAACCTTGGGGACGGCGCGGGCGACGCTCGCTCGGCGGTCCTGTTGCCACAGCCCCGGGGAACCAGGGGCCGCGACGGGGCCGAAAGTCAGCCACGGTCGGCGGGAGCCGTCAAGCTCGGCCCCACCCGGCGAACACAGGTAGCGTGCCGATTCCGGTCGGCCGTCTCGCCGGCGCAGGGCCTCCGGCGGAAGCTTCGCGGGCGAGAGAGAGCGCGCGGCCTTGCTGGGAGGGGGACCGCGTGATAACTGCTCCGCCCTACCATGCGCGACAACATCCGTCTCGTCTCCACCGCTGGCACGGGCTTCACGTACTACACGAAGAAGAACAAGCGGACGACGCCCGAGAAGCTCGAGCTGAAGAAGTACGATCCGGTCGTGCGCCAGCACGTGATCTTCAAAGAGCAGAAGATGCCGCCGCACAGCAAGTGACGCGCGCTCGACGGTGGACGCGAGCCCCCGCTCGTCGTCCCGCCGCCGCCCCACGACCCGCCGCACCCTGGTGCGCGCGGGTCGTCTCGTCTCCGGGGTCCGTCGTCTCGGGCCCGGACGCGTGACGGCCCGCCGGGCGCGGTCGCCGGGCGGGCCGTCGTCAATAGCAGGGCCGGGCCCCGCCGCTGGCCGCGCTCAGTCCTGGTTTAGCATCTTGAACTCGACGCGGCGGTTGATCGTCCAGCACTCCTCGGTCTCTTCGTTGCACTTGGGACGCGACTCGCCGTAGCCCTCGGACTCGAGGCGGCCGCCGGCGATCCCGTGATCGGCGAGGTACTTCAACACCGACGCGGCGCGCCGCTTGCTGAGGTTGAGGTTGTAGTTGTCGTTGCCGCGGCTGTCGGTGTGGCCGTAGACGCCGATGCGGAGGTTATTCCGCGCCTTGAGCAGGCCGACCACCTCGTCCAGGATCGGGAAGCTGACCGGCTTGATCTGGGCGCTGTTGTACTCGAACTGGATCGGCTCCAGGATCGCGATCTCGCCGGTTTCGTCGTCGATGCGCGCGAGCCCGGGGCAGCCGTGCTTCTCGGCGATGTCGGAGGCGGGCCCCGGCTCGGTCGGGCACTTGTCCTCCGCGTCCGGGATGTTGTCGTTGTCGGCGTCCTTCTCCGGGCAACCGTCCTGGTCCTCGATGCCGTCCTTGTCCTCCGGCGTGTCGGGGCAGCGGTCCATGTCGTCCGGGATGCCGTCGCCGTCGCGGTCGGCGTCCACCGGGCAGCCGTCGGTCGGCTCGGGTTCCTTGCCGTCCTCCTTGATGTCCGGGCACTTGTCGATGTTGTCCGGGAAGCCATCGCCGTCGCGATCGGCCTCCTTCTCCTCCACCTCGGGGGCGGCCCGCCAGCGCCGCGCCGGCGAGGGCGGCTCCTTGTCCTTGATGGGGAACCAGTAGCCGATCTGCGCCAGCACGCGCAGGTCCGGGGCGCCGTAGCCCGGGGCCAGTCGGGTGCCCAGCCCCGCGTTGAGCCACGCGCGGCGCTTCTCGTCGAGCGTGAAGCGCCCCTGGGCGAGCCACTCGAGGTCCGTGTTGCGCCCCTCGAGGAAGGCGTCCTGACCGTTGGAGTTCTGGATGCCGGTGGTGCCCCAGAGCTCGAGCCCGACCCGGATCCGGTTGTCTTGGAACGGCATGTAGCCGCCGAAGGCCCAGCGCAGGTCGGACGCGACCTGCAGCGGGCTGTCCCCGTTCAGGCCGCGCTCGGGGCGGAAGTGCGGGCCGAGCGTCCCTGCCAGGAAGAACTTCTCGAAGTCGTGCTCGAGGCCGAGGTAGAGCATCCCGGTCGTCAGGTCGTCGCTGCCGAAGGAGTCCTCGTTCCCGGTCGGCCCCCAGAGCCCGGCGCCGAAGCCAAAGCGGGTGTCGTTCTTGTCGACCACCGGCAGCCGCAGATCGAACCGCACGTCGTGCAGCGACTGCGCCGCCGTCGCCGCGTTCGGCGCGTTCGGATCGTTCATCGTCTCCGCCGGGTCCTCCCCGTGCTGGTAAAGGCCGATCGGCAGCGAGAAGTTGACCCCGAGGTGACCGGCGATCTCGGCGCCGACCATCAGGTAGGTCATCAGCTGGTTCGAAACCGGGTTCTTGATGTCCCGCAGGACGTCGACGTCGTCGGTGACCGTCTCGTCGCGCAGTGGGTTCTGCGAGTAGCCGAGGGCGAGCGACCCATACAGTCGAGTCTTTTCGTGCAGGTACGGCCGCCACACGGTGAAGCCGTCGTCAGGGGCGCCCGAAATCTGGATGCGGTCGAGGTAGAACGTCCTGTCTTGGGCGTTCGCCGGTAGCGCCGCCAAGAGCCCCGCCACGACCACCGACCCCGCGATCACGCGCCTTGCGTGGAGCATCTCTCCTCCCAGATCTCTGTGATTTCGGGCATCCACCGGACGCCTGGCCGAAACGCTAGCCTGGCCGCCCTCGCAAGGAAAGCCCCCGCAGCCCTGGCACGGCTGATTTTCCAGGGTGGGGGGCCTCGACGCCCGGGGGGCCCGTCCCCTTCGCCGCGCTCGAGGGAGCTACGTCCGTCCTCTCGGGAAAATTACACCGACCGGGCCAAGGGGGAACGCGCCCGCGCCTCACCGCTGGGCGAAGACCTCGCAGACCCAGGTGGTGCCGTCCGGGTCCTCCACCAGGCCGACGCCGACCGCGTCGTAGCGATCGTCCAGCAGCGTCGCGCGGTGCGAGGGGCTCTGCCAGAGGGCGCGATGCGCGCGGGTGACGTCCCGGGCGCGCGCGACGTTCTCGCCGGCCACGCGCGGCGCGAGGTCGGCGGCGGCGAGGCGCGCGACGAGATCGCCGTGGCCCACGTCGTGACCGAGGCGGCCGGCCACGCGCATGGCCTCGGCGTGGGCGCTCGCGAGCGCCGCGAGCTCGGGGTCGGCGTCGAGCCGGGCGAGCCCTTCGCTCGCGCGAGCGGCGTCGATCATCGCCGCCAGGGCGCGCGGCGGTGCGGTCGCGCCGTGCGCGGCGGCCTCGCCCGGGACGGTGGTCGCGACGTACTCGTCGGGGGGATTGACGTCCGCGTGCACGAGGGCCTCGCCCACTGGGCGGGGCCCGGTCGCGGTGTCGGCCAGGAGCTGGACGAGCCACTGCCCCGGTTCCGCGAGCGCGAAGGCGGCGCTGGCGTGGCCGTCGACGAGCGAGGTGGGCACCGGTCGCGGGCGGCCGCGCGGACCGAGCAGGATCACCTTGGCCGTCGCGGCCGGGACCAGCAGCTCGGCCTCGAGGCGCAGCCATGCGCCGGCGCGCGTACGGACGGGGAGCGCCGCGAAGTCGGCGAGGACGTCGGCGACGACGGCGACCAGGTGCGTCGCGCCCTGCGCGTCCGTCGCGCGCCCGATCCCGCAGCGGCGCTCGCCGCCGTCGTCGAAGCCGGCGAGCCACCGCTCGAGCGGGGGCGCCGCTGTCTCCGTGTCGAGGGCCGCGCCGGTGAGCGTGAAGACCCGCGGCCACGCGTAAGGCGCGCCGGCCGCGCGCAGCTCGAACGAGACCCGAGCCGTGTCCAGCTCGACCTCGCCGCGCGCGTGTTCCCCCGCGAGGCGCGCCGCCACCGCACCCAGCGCCGCGTCCGGTGCGCCGCAGCGGCGCGCGAGCGCGGGCTCGACGGCAGGGGACGTCGGGCGCGGCGACCGCACCTCGGGCGCCCAGCGACTGGCTGCGTTCGGTCTCGGCGCGGCGACCGCGGCGAGCGCAGCGGGGTCGCCGCGCGGGCCCGCCACCGATGGGGGCGCCGTCGCACATGCGACGACCGCGCCGACGAGGCTCACGCCGTACCCGGCGGCGAGGACGCGGCGGCGCACCCGCGATGGTCGCATCGCCGGGCAGTCTACCGCGCGCCCGTCGCGGGTGCGCCGCCCCGCGCGCGGCGGCGCGCGAAGTCGACCGGCCGGCGGTCCCCTGCTAGGGTCGAACGCGATCCATGAACCGGATCTCGACGGCAGCGCGCGTGGGGGCATTCGTCGTCGTGATGACCGTCGCCGGCGTCTTCGTCTACCGCTTCGTGAGCCAGGAGGCGGGCGGCACGGACGGCTACACCGTGTACTGCCTGGTGAAGGACGCGCAGGGGATCGCGCGGCGCTCCCAGGTCAAGATGGCCGGTATCCCGGTCGGGAACATCAAGTCCGTGCGCCTCCAGGACGGCATGGCGCGGGTCGACATCACGGTGGACAAGGACGTACCGCTCTACGACGACGCGGCCGTCGCCAAGGTGTCGAGCAGCCTGCTCGGCGAGTACTACCTGAGCCTCGCCGCCGGCACCGAGGGCAAGCGGGTCCTGGTCGACGGCGATCAGGTGAGGTTCGTGGTCGAGGCGACGACCACCGACGACCTCATGAAGGACCTGTCCGCGATCGCCGAGGACGTGAAGAAGGTGACCGGGGCCCTGGCCAAGTCGGTGGGGACCCCGAAGGGGGAGGAGGAGGTCCGCGCGACGCTGGAGAACCTGGCCCAGATCACCGACAACCTGAACAAGATCGTCGCCGAGAACCGGCAGAGCATCCGCACCATCCTCGACAACGTCGAGAACATCACCGCTCGCAGCGAGCCCGAGGTCGACCGTATCCTGCAGAACGTCCGCGTCGCCACCCAGGAGGTGCGCGAGATGGTAGCGCAGAGCGACGAGGGTGGGGTCGCGCCGGGCGAGGTGCGGCAGATCATCGAGAAGCTCAACCGCTCCACCTCCAGCCTCGAGTCGGCGCTCGCCAACGTGGACGCGATGACGGAGCGGATCGAGCGTGGCGAGGGGACGCTCGGCCGGTTGAGCAAGGACGACCAGCTCATCGACGAGGTCCAAGGAGTCGTCGAGGGGGCCAACGACTTCGTCGGCGGCATGACCCGGACGCAGGCGGTGGTGGAGCTCCGCTCGGACTACCAGTTTCTCGCTAGCACCGTGAAGAGCTACCTCAAGCTCAGGCTACAGCCGCGCGAGGACAAGTACTACCTCATCGAGGTGATCAGCGACCCCAAGGGCCTGACCACCTTCGAGCAGATCGACGTTGACAGTACCAACCCCAACGACCCCCCGCACTACCGCGAGGTGCGCGCGGTCACCCGCAACGAGTTTCGCTTCTCCATTGAATTTGCCAAGTCTATCGGGCCCTTCACCGGGCGGTTCGGGGTCATCGAGTCCACGGGCGGGATCGGGCTCGACCTGCTCCTCTTGGACGATCGCTTCGAGGTCGCGCAGGACGTCTTCGGGTTCGGGGAGTTCGTGCTCCCGCGGTACCGCGTCCACATCGGCTACGAGTTCATCAACAACCTGTGGTTGCTCGCGGGCGTTGACGACGCCCTGAGCGACGACCGGCGCGACTACTTCTTGGGGCTCGCCCTGCGCTACAACGACCAGGATCTGAAGGGGATCCTCCCCTTCGCGGGCTCGGCCGGCGGCGCGCTCTGACCGGTTCTGCTAGCGTCCGTGCCCGCATGGCCGCGACGCACTCTGAAGCTGAGCAAGGGGGGTGGCGGCGGCTGCGCGCGCCCCTGCGCTGGGCGGCTGGGCTGCTGTTCTTCTACGTCTGCGCGCGGGTGCTGCTCGACAACCCCGAGCCGCTCCGGCGCCTCGCCTCGCTCCACCCGGGGTTGCTCGGCGCTCTGCTGGTGCTCGCCGTGCTCAATGACCTGTTCCTGGCGTGGCGGCTGGCTCTGGCGGTGACGGAGTGCGGCGGTCCGCGCGTGTCGGGCCTGAGCTGGTTCCGTTTGGTCGTCGTCGGCCAGTTCTTGAACCTCGTCGTGCCGCAGCTCGGCAACCTGTACCGCGGCGTCGTGCTCAAGCGCGAGCACGGGGTGCCGTACATGGCCTACGCCTCGGGGCTGTTCGCGTTCGTCTGGTTAGACACGGTGCTCGGGTTCTCGATCTGCACGGTGATCCTCGCCCTGCTCCGGCCGGGGCTGGCCCTCGCCGGCGTGCCAGCGTTGCCGGTCCTGGTTGCGGTGGTCGGGGCCCTGGTGGCGGGGCCGGTGCTCTTGGCCCGGGGGCTCGGCGCGGCGCGGCTGCGCGGCGCGTGGGCGAGCTGGCTGCACGAGCGCGCGACGCGGCTGTTGCGGACCGCGACGCGGAGCCTCGGGCGGCCGGGCTTCGTCGGCCGCTTCTTCTCGGTGAGCGTGCTGGTCACCGCGGAGCAGATGCTGGCGCTCTGGATCTGCTTCGGCGCGGTGGGGCACCCGGTGGACCTCCCCACAGCAGCGCTGTTCCAGGTGGTCGTCAAGCTCAGCAACCAGGTCCAGATCACCCCCGGCAACGTCGGGCTCACCGAGCTCGCCTGGGGGGCGCTGGGGGCGGCCGCGCAGGGCGGCGGCCTGGAGCACGGGATCGCCGCTGCCCTGCTCTTCCGCGTCGCCTTCACCACGGTGCTGGTGCTGCTCGCCGCGGTCTTCGGTGGGTTCGGGCTGCTCCGCGGGGGCCGCCGCGGACTGCTCGCCGCGGGGGCCGCCGCGCCCGCGGCCGCCGAGGGCGACGGGCCGTCCGCCGCGCCCCCCGGTGCGTGAGCCGCCTCAGGGCCGCACGTCCGCGACGTACACGACCTGGTAGCTCAGCCCGACCGGGCAGGGCCACCCCGTGGGCCAGAGCCCGACCGCCTCGACGGCGCGGACGACGTACCCCGTCCGCTCCAGCATCCGCACCACCCAGCGCGGCGAGAAGTAGTACGCATGGTCGTCGGTGAAGAACCGCCGCGGGCTTCGCGCCCACTCGAACCAGGCGACCGGGACCGCGAGCGGGTTGGGCGTGCTGACCAGGAGGCGTCCGGCGGGGACCAGGTGCCCGCGGAGCAGGCGCAGCAGATCGTAGGGGCGCTCGACGTGTTCGATGAACTCCCCCATGACGATGGCGTCGTAGGCGCGGCCGTCGTCCAGCTTCGAGAGCTCGAACACGTCGCCGACCAGGTGCCGGTCGTAGCGGACCGAGCCCGTGGGCGGGGCCAGATCGAGCCCGGTGATCCGCCGCCCGGGGCGCCGCAGGTGCTCGTTCATGCCCTGCGCGCAACCGAGATCGAGCACCTCGTCGCCCACGGTCGCGGCGGCGAGCCGGCGGAGCCGCGAGCGCTCGTAGTCGGCGGCGACGAACACGGCCGGAGGCAAGCAGAGCCCCTGGGGATCGTCAAGGCGTCGGGCGGGGAAACGGGGGATCGGGGCGGGGATCGGGCCCCGGGGTGGGGCTCGGGTCCGGTCAGTGGGCGGGAGGTCGGGTTCACTCGGCGGCGTCGGTGGTCGTTGCGGCGGCGCTCGCGGGGCCCGGCTCGATCCCGTCGAGGGTGAGCTCACCGTCCACGACCGTGAGCCAGGCGACGTCGCCCGCCCCGAGCTCGCCGCGCAGGATCCGATCGGCGAGCGGGGCCTCCACCAGTCGCGCGATGGTGCGCCGGAGCGGGCGCGCGCCCAGGGTGGGATCGAAGCCGCCCGCGTCGAGCAGCGCCTCGATCGCTTCCGGATCGCAGACGAGGCGCGCGCCGCGCTCGAGGGTGAGCGTCTGGTCGAGGCGAGCCAGCGCCCGGCGGGCGATCTCGCGCACCCGGTCGCGGTTGAGCGGCGCGTACACCAGCACCTCGTCGATGCGGTTGTAGAGCTCCGGGGCCAGGGTCGCGCGCGCCGCCGCGACCACGCCGCGCTCGCGATCCTCGGTGGTGGGCCCCGCGTCGCCGCCGAAGCCGACTCGGCGCCGCACCCGGGCGCCGCTCTCGTCGGCGCCGAGGTTCGAGGTCATGAAGATCACGGTGTTGGTGAAGTCCACGGTGCGCCCGCGGCCGTCGGTCAGGCGCCCCTCGTCGAGCACGCCGAGGAAGGCGAGGAGCACGTCGGGGTGGGCCTTCTCGATCTCGTCGAGCAGGAGCACCTGGTAGGGGCGGCGGCGCACGGCCTCGGTGAGCTGACCGCCGGCCTCGTGCCCGACGTAGCCCGGCGGCGCGCCGATGAGCCGCGCCACCGCATGCTGCTCGCCGTACTCGGACAGATCGATCCGGGTCATCGCCGTGTCGGCGTGGAAGAGCGCTTCGGCGACGGCCTTGGCCGTCTCCGTCTTGCCGACCCCCGTCGGTCCGAGCAGGAGGAAGCTCCCGAGCGGGCGGCGGCCGACCAGGCCCGCGGCGTTGCGGCGCAGGATGCGCGCGACGCGGTGGAGCTCCGCCTCGTGCCCCACCACGCGCTCGCCCAGGAGCCGCTCGAGGTCGAGCATGCGTTCCCCGTCGGACTCCAGCAGCCGTTCGAGGGGAACGTCCGCCTGCTCGGCGACCAGCTCCGCCATCAGCTCGACCTCGACGCTGCGCTCGCCGCGGCGGCTCGCCCGCGCCCCGGCCAGATCGGCGATGGCGATCACCTTCTCGGGGAGGGCCTGGCCGGGCAGGTAGCGGATCGACCAGCTCACCGCGCGGGCCAGCGCGGCCTCCGAGTAGGTGACGCCGTGGTGGGCCGCGAGTCGCTCGCTGGCGGCCTCGACGACGAGGTACGCCTCCGCGCGCTCCGGCTCCTCGATCTCGATCACGGTGAAGCAGCGGGCGAGCCCCGGATCGTGGCCGAGCAGGCGCGTGAGCTGCTCGGGCGTCGCCGTCCCCAGGCAGGGCAGCGAGCCCTGGGCGAGCGCGCCGCGCAGCTCGCCGGCGATCTCATCGGCTGCGTCGGCGCCGAAGAGCTGCGGCAGATCGTCGAAGCAGAGGACCACGCGCCCGTGGGCGGTGACTTCCTTGCGGAGGGTCCCGAACCGATCCGCGAGCGCGCCCCGGACGCCGGTGCCCGCGAGCAGATCGACGACGGGGATCTCGATGAGCAGCCGCTCGTCCGCCGCGCGCTGGGGATCGCCCGCGGCGATCTGCCGCGCGAGGCCGCGCACCGTGGCCGTCTTGCCGACGCCGGGCCGGCCGACGAAAAGGGGGCTATTGCCGCGGCGCTTGGCGAGCACGTCGAGAGCGCGCTCGATCTCGAGCTCGCGCCCGATCACCGGATCGAGCTCCCCGCGCGCGGCCTGCAGCGTCAGGTTCCTGCCGAGCGCGGTGAGCAGGGGGAAGCGCCGAGGATCGAGCGCGAAGCGTGCCTCGTTGACGGCGGCGGCACGGCGCGGCGGGCGCGCGCTCGGAGTCGCGGGGGCCGGGGTCGAGGTCGTCGCGGGGGCGGCGCCACCGGCCTCGGGTGCTGGCGCGGGCGTCGCCGCGGCGGTCGTCGCGGCGGTCGTCGCGGGGTCGGGGGTCCGCTCGCCGCCGCGACCGCGGGGGCGGCGGGGCAGGGTGCGCGTCTTCTCGGGGGGCAACAGTGGGATCGCGACGCCCGACGGCTTGCGTGGCGGCGCGGCTGGGGTGGCGGCCGGGTTGGCGGCCGGGGCAGCGGCGACGGAGACCCGCAGCGGCTCGGGCCGGCTGCCGATCAGGCGCCGACGCCCGACCACGCCGAGCGCGACGTGCAGGGCGGCCAGGCGCAGGCGCGCGAGATCCGCGCCGAGCGCGCTCGCCGCGCGGTGCGCGAGCGATCGGCGCTCGGTGAGCAGCGCCACCAGCAGGTGGGCCGCGGTCGGATCGGCGTCCCCCATGTTGCCCGCCACGTCCGCGGCGCGGGCCGCCGCGTGGCCGAGCGGGTCCGGCAGCTCCTGGCCGAGCCCGGTCGCCGCGGCCAGCACCGCTGCGGCCCCGAGCCGGCGCTCCACCAGCAGGTCGGCGGCCGCGCTCGGGCGGCTGGCGACGACGGCGAGCAAATGCGCCGTGCTCACCGGCTCGCGGCGGGAGCGGGCGAGGTCCTCGGCGAGCCGACGGAGGGTTTCGATCTCGCTCTCCTGACGCGGCTGCGGCATCCGATGGGGCTCCTCGGGGCCCCCAGGATGCTCATGGTCGCG
>CAYZQO010000111.1:0-12920 GCA_964480725.1 uncultured Polyangiaceae bacterium
GCGCGTCGTGCTTGAGCAGGTGATCGACGAAGGCATCGAGGCGGCTCTGGCGTGGTGCGGCCATGGGATCGGGGACGATACCGCGTCCGTCGGGCGGGGGGCAGGGGGCAGGGGGCAGGGGGAGAGCTTCGCGCACATCACCAGGGCGATCCCGGGCGATGGATGGTCGATACGGTGCTCGCCATCGGCGTGCGGCTCTTCGGCAGCTGTTGTGACACGGGGAGCTGTCGTGCCCACAACGCCGGAGGCGGCACCACCCGGGTCGAGTTCACCGGTTGCGTCGGGTTCAGCCGGCACCTGTGGATGGAGCTCCGCGGCTCGATGGAGTGCTTCGCCGAGCAGGCCAGCAAGAGCCCCGCCACCAGCCTGCTGGTGAGCGCCGGTCGCGACGGAGACCCGAGCTGCGTCATGGATCTCACCTGGCGCCATTGACACGACCCCGCGACGGGATCCGGGGGGCTGCCGTGCGCTGCGGGAGCGGCCGCATCGGCGATCGGCCTCGGGCGGAGACTGGATGAGGGTTCCGAGCGCCCGGAGCGCGATCTGACCCGAGGCCTCGCTCGCTGGCGGTGCGGCGGGGACGAAGCGTTCGCCCTGGGCCTTCCGGTCCGCGGGGCCGGGATCGGCAGCAATCGCCCGTCCGTCCGCTGGCGGGCAGGGGAGCTGGTGCACGGTGCCGCCTCGACTCGCGCGATGAAAAGGAGCACCCTCCCCCGCCTGTCCGGCGGCCCCGGCTCGCGGTACGGCCGGGCACCCGAGCGCTCCGCTCCGCGGCCGGATGCGCGCGATTGGCCCATTTGCGGGACGCTGGGCGATGATCGCGCCGCGGCCCACCGCGAGGATCCCCAGCCTTGGCGACTCAACGTAAGAAGAAGACGAACAAGACGCTAGCGACGGCGGTTCGGACGCCCCCGCCGCGACGGGCGCCCCAGCGGGCACCCGCCCCAGGGCCAACGGAGGTCGAGGGGCCGTCGCGAGACGAGCGGACAGGTCCCACCGCCCTGGCTGAGTCCCGGCCGCTCGCCGGAGCCGCAACCCCGACCCGCGCGCCCCGCGCCGAGTCAGTAGAACCCCATCCCGGGGTCACCGTCGACCCTCCCGCGGCGACCCCCACACCGCCCGATCCCGCCGACGGGGCGGCGCCCGCGACAGCCCGCGACGGAGGGCTCCAGCCCCCGTTCGGCGCGGCAGAGCCGTCGCCGACCAGTGGACCACCTCCGCCGCCGAGCGGACGCAAACCCGTCGGCGCCGAACGCGCATACCGCTCGACCGATCAGGCCTCCACCGAGAGCGCGACCGGCACGGCGTTCGCGGTACCCACCCCCACGCCCCCGAGCGTCCCCCCCGAGCCGATCCCCAGCGGGCCGCTCCGCGCCGGGATCCCACGCATGTACGTGGTCCAGATCACCCCCGAGCTCGCGCCGGTCGCCAAGGTGGGGGGCCTGGCGGACGTCGTCTTCGGGCTTTCGCGCGAGCTCCAGCTCCGTGGCAACGTGGTCGAAGTCATCCTGCCCAAGTACGACTGCCTCCGGTACGACCACATCTGGGGGCTGCACGTCTGCTACCACGACCTGTGGGTGCCTTGGTGGGGTGGCCGCGTGCACTGCTCCGTCTGGTCTGGAGAGGTGCACGGCCGCCGCGTCTACCTCATCGAGCCGCACTCGCGGGACAACTTCTTCCAGCGCGGCAAGTTCTACGGCGACGCCGACGACGTCCTGCGCTTCGCGTTCTTCTCGCGCGCGGCCATGGAGTTTCTGTATAAATCGGGCAAGCAGCCCGAGATCATCCACTGCCACGACTGGCAAACGGGGCTCGTGCCCGTCTTCCTCTACGAGATCTACCAGCAACTCGGGATGTGGCACCCCCGGGTCTGCTTCACCGTCCACAATTTCAAGCACCAAGGCGTGACCGGCGAGTCGCTGCTCTGGGCCACCGAGCTCGGCCGCGTCCCCTACTACTTTCACCCGGATCGACTACAAGACGGCCAGAACCCGGGCGCGCTCAACCTGATGAAGGCCGGCATCGTCTACTCGAACTTCGTGACCACCGTGTCGCCGAACCACGCCTGGGAGGCCAAGCAAGACCAGGGCCACGGGCTCGAGCGCGCGTTGCACCTGCACCAGGTCAAGTACGGTGGGGTCGTCAACGGGATCGACTACGACGTGTGGAACCCCGAGGTCGACCGCTACATCCCGTTCCGGTACGGCGCGCACGACCTGGACACCAAGTACCGGAACAAGCGTGCGCTCCGCGAGCGGCTCTGGATCGCGGACGGCGCCAAGCCGATCATCGCCTACGTCGGACGCCTCGACGAGCAGAAGGGGCTCGAGCTCATCCAGCATGCCCCGCACTGGGCGGTGAGGAACGACGCACAGTTCGTGCTGCTCGGTTCCGCACCGGACCCGCGCGTCGGACGGGAGTTCTGGGCGCTGAAGCAGCAGTTCAATGATCACCCGGACGTCCACCTCGAGCTCGGGTTCAACGAGGAGCTCTCCCACCTCCTGTACGCCGGAGCGGACCTGATGCTGGTGCCGAGCCGCTTCGAGCCTTGCGGGCTGACGCAGTTGGTAGCAATGCGCTACGGCACCGTGCCGGTAGTGCGCGCGATCGGGGGCCTCGCGGACACCGTCTTCGACAAGGACTACGACTGGCGGCCGCTCCACGAGCGCAACGGCTACGTCTTCCAGCACTACACGCACCATGCCTTGGAGGTGACGCTGCACCGCGCGGTGCGCTGCTACTACGATTACCCAGCGCACTTCCGCGATCTGATGGTCAACGGGATGCGCACGGACTACTCGTGGAACGTCCCCGGCCAGCATTACCTCAACATCTACGACTTCATCCGGGACAAGTAGGGGGGAGAGCGTCGTGTCGAACCGAGGGCTCGAATCGCTGCCAGCACCCCGTGACGAGGCGCCGCTCCAGGCCCGCGCCCCGGCCGCTCCGCGCGCCACCTACCGGCTCCAGCTCCGTCCCGGCTTCGGCTTCGATCACGCCGCCGCGCTCTGCGACTACCTCGCCGAGCTGGGCGTCAGCCACGCGTATTTCTCCCCGTACCTGAAGGCCGCGCCGGGGAGCACCCACGGCTACGACGTGATCGACTACGGGCGCGTCAACGACGAACTCGGCGGTGAGGACGGACACGCGCGCCTGATCGCCGCGCTGCGCGCGCACCGCCTCGGGCAGGTCATCGACGTGGTGCCGAACCACATGTCGATCGCGTCGCGCGAGAACCGCTGGTGGTGGGACGTCCTGGAGAACGGGCCGGCGAGCCCGTACGCGCCCTACTTCGACGTCGACTGGAAGACGCCGAGCGAGCAGCGGAACACCGTGCTGATGCCCATCCTGCGTGACCATTACGGCCGCGTCCTCGAGGCCGGTGAGATCCAGCTCGCCCGCGAGGGGGCGTCGTTCTTCGTCCGCGTCGGTGATCGTCAGTTCCCGGTGGCCCCGCCAACGCTCGATCGCCTGCTCGACCGCGCCGCGGCGCTCTCCGGGGACGAGGTGCTCGCCTTCCTCGCCCATATCCTCCGGACGCAGGGCTCCCTCGTCAGCGCCGACCGCGAGGGGCGGCTGCGGCGCAGGAGCCACCAAGAGGTCGTCCAGCGGCTCCTCGGGCAGCACCTGGTCGAGGAGCGGCGGGCGGCGCACGCCGTCGATCGCGCGCTCGGCGAGCTCAACGCCGACTTCGACCAGCTCGACGCCCTGCTCGAGCGCCAGAACTACCGGCTGGCGTACTGGAGGACCGCGCGACACGACCTGGATTACCGGCGCTTCTTCGACATCACCGAGCTGGTCGGCCTGCGAATCGGCGCTGAGCGCGTGTTCCGGGAGTCCCACGCGCTCGTGCTCCGGTGGCTGGAGGAGGGCCTGGTCGACGGGATCCGCGTCGACCACCCCGACGGCATGCGCGATCCCGAAAAGTATCTCCGGCGCCTGCGCTCGGCCGCGCCCCGGACCTGGCTGGTCGCGGAGAAGATCCTGGAGCCCGGCGAGGAGCTCCCCCGCACGTGGCCGATCGACGGGACTACCGGCTACGACTTCCTGTTCGCCGTCACCGGCCTCCTGGTCGCCGCCGAGCACGAGCCGGAGATGACACGTCTCTACCGGGAGTTCACCGGGGACACCACGGAGGACTTCCACGCCCTGGTGCGCGCCACCAAACGACAGGTGCTCGAGGAACTCCTCGGCGCCGACCTCTACCGCCTGGCGCGGACCTTCCACGGCGTCTGCACGCTGCACCGCCGCCACCGCGATTTTACCCTGCAGGACCTGCGCGACGCCATCAAGCAGGTGCTCGCCTGCCTGCCCGTTTACCGCACCTACGTGCGCGCGGGCTGCCAGGCTTCGGAGGCCGATGAGCAGGTCCTCGCCAACGCCATCCGTCAGGCCAAGCTCGATCGCCCGACGCTCGACGTCGAGCTGCTCTCTTTCCTGCGGGAGATCCTCACCGGCCGGCTCGAGGGCGAGACCGAGTGGGACCTCGCCGCGCGGTTCCAGCAGCTCTCCGGGCCGGCGATGGCGAAGGGGCTGGAGGACACCGCCTTCTATCGCTACACGCGCTTGGTCTGCCTGAACGAGGTCGGCGGCGATCCGGCTCGGTTCGGGATCCCGGCCGCAGAATTCCATCGCTTCTGCGCCGCCGTGGCCGAGCAACGGCCCCAGACGATGCTGTGCTCCTCGACCCACGACACCAAGCGCAGCGAGGACGTGCGCGCGCGCATCGCCGTGCTGTCGCAGGTGCCGGAGCGATGGGCGGAGCGGGTGCGCCGCTGGTCCCGGCTCGCCGAGCCCCACCGCACCGGCGATTGGCCCGACCGCACCACGGAGTACCTTTTCTGGCAGACGCTGGTCGGGGCCTGGCCCATCTCCGCCGATCGCCTGGCTGCCTACCTGCGCAAGGCGACGCGGGAGGCGAAGGTGCACAACTCCTGGACGCGGGTGAACACCGAGTACGAAACGGCGCTGGAGTTCTTCGCGCGCCAGGTACTGGGGGACAAGGCCCTGATGGCGGACTTCGCGGCCTTCCTCGCCGAGATCGAGCCGGCCGCCCGCGTCGCCTCCCTCGCCCAGCTGTTGGTCAAGCTGACGGCGCCCGGCGTCCCCGACCTCTACCAGGGCAACGAGCTCTGGGACCATAGCCTCGTCGATCCGGACAACCGGCGCGCGGTCGACTTCGAGCTCCGCCGTCGCCTGCTCGCCGAGCTCGCGGGACTCGACGCGCGCGGCGTCCTGGCCCGCGCCGACGAGGGCCTGCCCAAGCTCTGGGTCGTCCACCGAGCGCTCGCGCTCCGCGCACACCGCCCCGACAGCTTCGGCCCCGGCGCGGGTTACACGCCGCTGACGGTGCAGGGGGTCCACGCGCAGCGGGTCCTGGCCTTCGCGCGCCACGGGCGCGTGGTGACCGTGGTGCCTTGCCGGTGCTTTCCGCCGCCCGACGGCTGGCAGGACACCGCGGTGGTGCTCCCCACGGGGTGCTTCTCCCCGCGCCTGAGCGCCGGCCCCGCGGTGCAGGGGACGGTGCCCGTCGCCGAGCTCTTCGCGGAGTTCCCGGTTGCGCTCCTCGCCGCGGAGGAGCCGTGAGCGAGCTGGGCGTCTGGGCGCCGGCGGCACGGCGGGTCGAGCTGGTGACCGCCGCGGGGCGCCGTTCGCTCGAGGGCGCCCACGACGGCTGGTGGCGCCTGCCCCCGCCCACGCTCCCGCCCGGTACGGACTACCGCTTCTCGCTCGACGGCGGGCCGCCGCTCGCCGATCCCCGCTCCCCGTTCCAGCCGGCGGGGGTCCACGGACCCTCACGCACCGTGGACCACTCGGCGTTCGCCTGGAGCGACACGGGGTTCACGGCGCCGCCGCTCGAAGCCGCGATCGTCTACGAGGTGCACGTCGGGACCTTCACCGCGGAGGGGACCTTCGACGGCGTGGTTTCGCGGCTCGATCACCTGCTCGATCTCGGGGTAACGCACCTGTCGCTGATGCCGGTCAACCAGTTCCCGGGACGGCGCGGCTGGGGCTACGACGGGGTGGGGCTGTGGGCGGTTCAGGACTGCTACGGCGGCCCCGACGGTCTCAAGCGGCTGGTCGACGCCTGCCACGCCCGGGGACTCGCCGTACTGCTCGACGTCGTCTACAACCACCTCGGCCCGGACGGGAACGTCCTGGAGCGGTTCGGACCCTACTTCACCGAGCAGTACACCACCTTCTGGGGTCCGGCCCTCAACCTCGACCAGGCGGGCTCGGACGAGGTTCGTCGCTTCGTCGTCGACAATGCGGCGATGTGGCTCGACGCCTACCACCTCGATGGGCTCCGCCTGGACGCGGTGCACGCGCTCTTCGATCGCTCGGCCGTGCACCTGCTGGAGCAGCTCTCGACCGAAATCGCGGCGCTCGGCGCGCGACTCGGGCGCCCGCTGGTGCTGGTCGGGGAGAGCGACTCGAACGATCCACGGCTGCTGCGACCGCGCGAAGCGGGCGGCTTCGGCCTCGACGCGCAATGGAGCGACGATCTGCACCACGCGCTGCACACGCTGCTCACCGGCGAGCGGAGCGGGTACTACGCAGACTTTGGGACGATGGCCGCGCTCGCGCGCGCGCTCGAGGACGCCTACGTCTACCAGGGTGACTACTCGCCCTCCCGCCGTCGGCGCCACGGCAGAAGCCCCGCCGGGCTGCCCCGCTGGCGCTGCTTCGGGTACCTCCAGACCCACGATCAGATCGGAAACCGTGCGCAGGGCGAGCGCATCGGCCAGCTCACGACGCCGGCGCGCGCGCGCCTGGGGGCAGGCCTGGTGCTCACCTCCCCCGCGGTTCCGATGCTCTTCATGGGGGAGGAGTGGGCCGCCTCGACGCCCTTCCTGTACTTCACCGATCACACCAAGCCCGGGCTCGCCGAACGCGTCCGCGAGGGGCGCCGCGCGGAGTTCGCCGCTTTCGGCTGGCGCCCCGAGGAGGTGCCGGACCCGAACGACGAGCGCACCTTCACCCGCTCGCGGCTGGACTGGTCGGAGCTCGATCGGGACGAGCATGCCACCACCCTCGCCTGGTACCGCACCCTGCTCCGCCTGCGCCGGGAGCGCCCGCTGCTCCGGGCACCGCTGACGACCGTGCGCTTCGACGAGGGCGAGCGCTGGCTGGTCGCGGAGCGGCCGGGGGTCTTGGTCTGTGCCAACCTCGGGGAGCGTCCGTGCGAGCTCCGGGTGGGACCCGGCGCGACGCCGTGGCTCGTCTCGAGCGCGGAGGTCCGCGTCGCGCGCGACGGCGTGCAGCTGCCTCCGGACGGGTTCGCGGTGGTGGGCCTCGCGGGGCCAGAGGCGGGCTGAGGGGCGCGACGCTTCTGCAGGCCCGGAGGCGGCCGGCGACCGCACGCTTCCGGCGGCAGCAACCGCAGCGGGAGCAGGGCTCTGACCGCGCCGCATACTCACCGTTTGCGCGGGGCCCGGGTCGAGTCAACACTCTCGATCGCTTGCCCCCGCGCCGTCCCGAACCGAGCCCCCGGCTCCCCCTCGACGTGCTCGCCGCGAACCGCGCGGCGCCGAGCCCCGTGACCCCGAGCCGCCCGGTGCGAGACCGCCTAGCGGTGGGACTCTTGGCGCTGGGAGTATTGGCGGTGGGCGAGGCTGGCTGCAGCGCTGGCGCTAACCGGGCGACCCCGCCGGACGCGCCCGGGCCGGTCGCGAGCGTCCCGCGACCCGAGCCGACCGCTCCACGTCCCGTCGCGGAGCCTGCCGGCACCAACGAGGCCGCCCTCACCTACTCGGACGGCGATGACGTGGCCGACGACGTCAGTGTGGACACCGACGGCGCGACGGCGCTCCCCGAAGCGGAAGCGCCACCACACCCGCTGGACGGGTGGACGGACGAACAGATCGCGGCAGCGTTGCGGGACGCACCGGAGCAGCTCGGCTCCGTCTCGTTCGGCAGCCCCAACGCGGGTCGGCTCTGGGGCGGAGTGCCGATGCCGGAGGGTGACGGCTGGGTGCTGGTCGATCCAGCGCACGCTTACGGAACCGAGGAGACGGTGGCGGCCTTGATCGCCTGCGTGGAGGCCGTGCGGGCCGAGTTCCCCGACACGCCGCCGGTCCGGATCGGGCATCTGAGCGCGCGCGAGGGCGGGCGGCTCTCGCCGCACCTGAGCCACCAATCCGGGCGCGACGCGGACGTCGGCTACTACTACCTCGGGGATCAGCGCTGGTACGCGCGCGCGACCGCGAACAACCTCGATCGCGCACGCACCTGGGCCTTCGTGCGCGCGCTCGTCACCCTCTCCGACGTGGAGATGATCCTGATCGACGCGGGTCTGCAGCCGCTCCTCCGCCAGCACGCGCTCGCCCTCGGCGAAGACCCCGCGTGGGTCGAGAGCGTGTTCCGTGGCGGACGAGGGCTGCCCCCCCTCGTCCGACACGCCCGAGGCCACGCCACCCACCTGCACGTGCGCTTCTTCAGCCCCATCGCGCGGGAGACGGCCCGCCGCGCCCACGCGGCGCTGGCCGCGGCGGGGATCGTCGAGCCCCCGATGGCCTACGTCGTGCACCGCGCGCGCGACGGAGATACCCTCGCCAAGCTTGCCAAGCGGTACGGCACCTCCGTCCAGGCAATACAGCGCGCCAATGGCCTCCGGTCGACGGTGATCCTCGCGCGGCGGACCTACCGGATCCCGCAGCCGCATGCCCCCGCGCCGGCACCGAGGGCGATCGTGGTCCCTCCGCGACGCGTCCCGCCGCCGCGGGCGGCGACCGATCGCAGGGACGACGCCGGCACGACGACGGCGCTGACCACGTCCGACCGCGACGCGCCGGCCGCGCGGTGAGGAGCGTCACCCGAGAGACGCCGACTGCGATGCCCGGCCTCGGCCCCGCGGCGCACCCCGCAGGCCACCGATCGAGGGCACCCAACGGCTCCAAAGCCGCGCGAGACCAGCGAGAACCTGCTATCGTGGCGCTCCCCTGGTCGGCGGCGACATTGCGCCGGTGACCACCCTCGAGCCCCCCCTGCGCCGAGCCGATGACCCACGTGACCCCCGACGAGCCGTCGGCCCCGCTCGCCGTGCGCCTCTCCGCGATCCCCGCCCTGGCCTCGCTGCCCCCGGCCGACCTCGCCCAAGTGGCGGCGGCCTGCACGGTGGTCGATGTCCCCACGGGCGCCATCGTCGCCCACGAGGGGGCACCGAATCGCAGCGCATACTTCGTCCTCTGCGGGACGGCCCGCCTCGAGCGCCTCGGCGAGGAGCTCGGCGCCATCGGGATGGGTGACCACCTCGGCGAGCTCGGTCTGCTCACCCTCCGCGATCGGTCGACGACGGTCGTAGCGACGTCGCGGATGACGCTCGCTCGGCTCGACCGCGACGGCTATGACGCGATCGCCCGGGCGACGCCGTCCCTGGCGCTCGCGCTGTGGGAGCGGCTGCTCGCCGGCACCACCGCGCGGCTCCGTGAGGACACGGAGGGCGCGGCGACGCTGCTGCGCGGGCGATCCCTGCCGCGCCGCAGCGTGCTCCGGGTGCGCACCCCGGACGGGCCGCGCGAGGTGCGACTCGGCACCACCATCGGGGAGCTGTTGCCCCGGCAGGTCGCGGGCCAAACCGTGGTCGCGGGGCTGCTCGATCGGAAGGCCGTCAGCCTGTCGGCCCACGTGACCTCCGACGCGGAGGTGGACGTCCTCACCACGCGTGACCTCGACGGCCAGCGCTGCTACCGCAACAGCCAGGCGCTGTTGCTGCTCGAGGCCGCCAGCCACATCGCGCCCGACGCCCGAGTGCGCATGTCGCACTCGGTCGGCATGGGGCAGCGGGTTTCCGTCGAGGGCGTCGCCAACGGCGCGCTCGAGCGGTTCGCGTTCGACGTCGAGGCTCAGATGCGCACCCTCGCCGCCGCCGACCGACCGCTCCGCGAGGAGCTCTGGACCGTGGAGGAGGCGCGAGCCCATTACACGGCCGTCGGGTGGGACGACGCGGCCAAGCTGCTCGATCTCTGGCGCGACGCGGCCGTGCCGCTGGTTTCTTACGGGAACGTCTACGCCCTGAGCCCGGGGCCCCTGCTCCCGAGCACGGGCTGCGTCGGTGGGTTCCAGGTGGTCGTCGATGGTGAGGGACTGCTCCTGATGTACGGCCAAGAGGCCGTACCCCGCTCGATCCCGCCCGGCGCCGCGGCGGCGCCGTCCGGGCGTAGGAGGGACGCCAACCCGCTCACCGGAGAGGCGCTCGCGGTGTCCCGGCAGACGGCGGTCATGACCGCAGAGCACGATCGCTGGCTGCGCACGCTGGGCATCACCAGCGTCGGCTCCTTCAACGCCGCCTGCGTGGCGGGCCAGGTCACGCCGCTCATCCACGTCAGCGAGGGCTTCCAGGAGAAAAGCATCGGGCAAATCGCCGACGAGATCGTGGCGCACCGTGACCGCGCCCGCGTCGTTTGCATCGCCGGCCCCTCCTCGGCCGGCAAGACCACGTTCATCCGACGCCTCGAGATCCAGCTCCAGGTCAACGGGATCAACCCGGTCCCGGTGTCGCTCGACGACTACTACGTCGATCGCGAGAAGACCCCGCGCGACGCGAGCGGCGAGTACGACTTCGAGGCGCTCGAGGCCCTGCAACTGCCACTCCTCCACGACCACGTGGCGCGCCTGCTTCGTGGCGAATCGGTGGTGACGGCCCGCTACGACTTCCTCAGCGGCAAGAGCCACCCGGAGGGTGGCCACCCCATCCAGCTCGGACCGGACGACCTCCTGATGCTGGAGGGGATCCACGGGCTCAACCCGCGCATGCTGGCACCGGAGATGGCGGAGCAGGTCTTTCGGGTCTTCGTCTGCCCGCTGGCGGCCCTCCCCTTCGATCGGCTCGCGCGCGTGCACGCATCCGACGTCCGCCTCGTCCGCCGCATCGTCCGCGACCGCCACGCGCGCGGCCATGACGCTGCCGACACGATCACGCGCTGGCCGAGCGTCAGGGCCGGGGAGCGGCGCAATATCTTCGCCTTCCAGCACCACGCGGACGCCGTCTTCGACTCCTCTCTCATCTACGAACTGGCGGTCCTGAAGGTCTACGCCGAGGGGTACCTCCTGGAGGTGCCGCGATCCCACCGCGCCCACGCCACCGCCTTCCGCTTGCTCACGCTCCTGAGCCGGTTCGTCACCATCCTCCCCGAGCACGTGCCGCGACTGTCCATCCTGCGCGAGTTCATCGGCAAGAGCGGCTTCAAGTACTGACCCGGGTGCGGCCATGATCTATCACTTGCTCTGCTTCGAGGGACCGGACGACTACGCGCGCGCCGGGGGGGCCGCCGCCCGGGTCACGGGGCTGGCGCGCTGCCTCGCCCGCAACGCCGAGACGCACCTGTGGTTCGTGGGCGACCCGCGGCTCCCGGGCGAGGAATCCAGCGGGCACCTCCACCTGCACCGCTGGTGTCAGTGGCTGAGCGAGCACCACCCGACCGGGGTGTACGACGGCGAGGCGGCGAAGATCGATGACTACACGGCGTCGCTGCCGCACGCGGTCCTGGCGCACGTCCGCGACGGCGGAGCGAGCACGGTGATCGCGGAGGACTGGCACGCCGTGCACGCGTTGCTGCACCTGCACGACCGCCTGCACCGCGCCGATCTGGCAAGCCAGGCGGAGCTGGTCTGGAACGCGAGCAGCACCGTCGGCTTCTCCCGGGTCGACTGGGCGGCGGTGGCCGCGGTCGCGACCATCACCACGGTGTCCCGGTACATGCGAAACCTCATCCTGCAGAAGGGGGTCGAGGCCTTCGTGGTGCCGAGTGGGTTGGACGCGGCCGCGCTCACGCCGGTCGATCCCACCTGGCGCGCCCGGGTGGCCGCCGCCCTGCCCGAGCGGACCCTGCTCGCGAAGGTGGCGCGCTGGGTGCGCGAGAAGCGCTGGACGCTCGCCGTGGACACGGTCGCGGCGCTCAAGAGCCGGGGGTACCGGCCCCTGCTGGCTGCGCGCGGGGGCATCGAGCCGCACCGGGAGGAGGTGCTGGCGCATGCGCGCCGACGCGGGCTCGTCACGGTCGAGGCGGTGCTGGCGGAGCCTGGCCCCGACGGCTTGCTCCGCGCGCTGGTGGAGGGGCGGGAGGCGGACGTCGTGCTCCTCGATGGCGATTTCGGTAGCGACGCGCTGCGTGCCCTCTTCCACGGCGCCGACGCGGTCCTCGCCAACAGCTCTCACGAACCTGTCGGCATGGTGGGTCTGGAGACGATGGCCGCGGGCGGGGTCGCGTGCACGGGTTGCACGGGCGAGGACTACGCTGTGCCCGGCCAGAACGCGCTTGTCTTGCAGACCAGCGATCCGGAGGAATTCGTCCACCTCTTCGCCGAGCTCCGCAACCGACCAGGCGGGGACGCCGGGCTGCGCGCCGCGGCGCGCGCTACGGCGGAACGATACCGGTGGGAGGCGGTGCTCGAGACGGCGCTCTGGCCGCGGCTGCGGCTCGGACGGGAAACGCCGCCGTCGGGCTCCCCCTGAGCGTCACCGAGATCGCACGGCCGTACGACCCATCGGCCTGCCCGACCCGACGACCGGGGACGCGGCCTGACATAGTGGCGCGCCCCCGCCGCGCCACGTGAAGCAGCGTCGCCAGAATGGCAGGGCGATGGGCAGCGTGAGGCGCCCGGCCGCGCGATCCTCCCGCCCGGATGGGCAAGATGGTGCCGGCACGCCGGTTGCATTGGGGGTCGGCCGATGCTCGATCACCCCTCCCGTCTCCGGCGACGCCGTCGCTCCCGTGGTGTCACGCGCTTCGAGGTCGGCGCGATCGGTACCCTACTCGCGGCCGCCCTGCTCGCCGCCCGGCTGCTCGCGGGTCCGGTGAGCCAATCTCGCGAGATCGAAGCCGCGACGCGAGCGGGCGATCACCTGAGCGCGGCCGTGGCCGCATGGAGGAACGACAACGGAGAGGCTTGCCCGAGCTTGAGCCAGCTCGTCCACGAGG
>CAYZQO010000112.1:0-11579 GCA_964480725.1 uncultured Polyangiaceae bacterium
CGCCGTCGCGCACGCTGGTCGGCTTCGAGATGGTGGGCAAGGGGGTCGCCCGCCACGGCTACGCGCTGCTCGACGCGGGGGGCCGGACCATCGGCGTCTGCACCTCGGGGGCCCCTTCGCCCACCCTGGGCAAGGCCATCGGGCTCGGGTTCGTCCCCCCGTCCGCGGCCGGGATCGGCAGCCCGCTCTGGGTCGACTGCCGCGGCAAATCGATCGAGGCCCGCGTGGTGGAGACCCCGTTTTACAGGCGCCCGGCCGCGGTGTAGCTTCCGCGCCGCGACGGCGCGCGCACCGCGACGACGGGCGCGCCCCGACCGCAGCCAGGAGCAGGGCGATGAGCGGAGCAGACGAGGTCAAGGACGATCGGCGCTACACCAAGGACCACGAGTGGGCCCGGGAGGATGGCCCCGAGGTCCTGATCGGGGTGACGGCGTTCGCGGTCGATCAGCTCGGGGACGTCACGCTGGTGGCGCTCGACGTCAAGGTCGGCGACGCCGTCGAGGCGGGCAAGCCCTTCGGCTCGGTCGAGAGCGTCAAGACCGTCAGTGATCTGTTCGCGCCGCTCAGCGGCACGGTCACGCGCCTCAACGATCGCCTCGACACCGCGCCGGAGCTGGTGAACGAGGACCCGTGGGACGCGGCCTGGATGTTGGCGATCTCCCCGCGCTCCCTCCCGGAGGAGAGCGGGAAGCTGCTGGACGCCGACGCCTACCGGAAGCTCATCGCCGAGTCCCACTGAACGGGGGCCGCACCCCGCGGGGCGCTCCCGCCGCGCCGCGCCCGGGCCGTCGCCAGCGGGTTCGGCCACCATTGCTGCCCGGTCGTGCGGTGCGCGGTCAGGCGGGCGAAGTCGAGACCGAACAGCAGCTCCGCCGTGGTCGTCCCCTCCACGCCGAGCGAGCTAGTCCCGGCCAGGATGAGCCCCCAGGGGGCGCCGAGGGTCAGCCGGGCGCTGCCGCCGTCGCTCTCGTGCGCGAAGCGGTGGTAAGCGCCGAGATCCGCCGCGACGCCCCAGCCGCCCCGCGCGTAGCCGCCGGAGGCCACGCGCAGCGCGCCACCGAGCTCGGCACCGAGGCCGAACAGGGCCCCGAACCGGAAGCCCCCACCCAGGATCACGGCGCCGGACGGCGGAGTCCCGAGCCCCGCGTCGAGCTTCAGGGACGGGTACCAAGCGGACTCGTCGTCCTCCACCGCGACCGCGGGGCCTGCGGCGACCGACACCCAGGAGGACACGTCCGCTCGAGCACGCGCCGCCGAGGTAACCCCGATCGCGAGGAGGCCGAGAGAAAGGATCACCGCCGAGGGCCTGGCGGCCAGACTTCGCTGCACGGCGGCCGAGCTAGCATGGGTTCGGCGGGGGGACCACCGCCAATCGCCCGCGCCCGCGCCGCACCCCGGATCGGCCTCACTGGTTGCGCTTGATGACGTGGAACCCGAAGGGCGTCTCGACCACGTCGCTGATCTCGCCCTCGCGCAGCGCGAAGGCGGGGCCCGCGAACTCGGGGACCATCTTGTCCTTGGTGAACTTGCCGAGGTTGCCGAGGTTGGTCTTGGTGCCGGGGTCGTCCGAGTACTGCTCGGCGAGCTTGGCGAACTCCGTGCCCGCGCGCGCCTTGGCGAGGATCTCTTCGGCGAGCTTGCGCGCCTCGGCCTTGGTCCGCTTGACGTCGCGTGGCGCGCCCTTGGCGCCGCGGTAGGCGACCAGCACGTGCTGTGCAGCGATCGACGTGGGCTCGACCTCCGCGGCGGGCTCCGCCGATGCCGCGGGCTGAGCGGCGGCGGCGGGCTCGCTCGCGACCGGGGCCGCGACGGCCGGCTTGGCGCTCGACGCAGCGGCCGGAGGCGCCGGCACCTCCTTGCGCGCGCCGTCGCAGCCGCCGAGGGCGAGGGCGAACGAAACCAAGATCGTGCCCGAAGCGAGGGTGCGAAGGTCCGTCATGGCGTCTCCCGCCCGACTCTACCACGCGCAATGGGCGCGACCGCACGCGCCGGAGCGACCGCGGACGTGGGCCCAGTCAGAACGGGCTATCCCGCTCGATGGGCGACCCTCGCGACCCCGACGGTGGATCGACGGAATCGGCCGTGGCGGCCGCGGGCGGCGTCGCCGCTGGCCCCGGTGCAGCGGGGCGGCGAGACGGGCGACGCGTCGGCTTCTTGACGCGCGGCTCCGGAGGCTCCTCGGCCACGCCAGCGCTGGACGATGCGCTCGGCTCCGCCGCCGCGGTCGTCGCGTCCTCCCCGGTGCCCGCCGCGGTCGTCGCGTCCGCCCCAGTGGCCGCGGGCGGCGTCGTGTCCGCCGCGGCGGCCGCCTCCGTCGTGGTGTCCACGGCGGCCTCGTCGGAGCCCGGGCCGCGGCTCGGGGCCGCCGAGGGAGCGGGCAAGGGCAGCTCTACCGCCACGGGCAAGGGGGCGAAGAGGGTCACCCGCGCCGCCGCAACGAGGAGCGCGACGATGGCGAGCACCCCGAGCCCGACGACGAGTCGGTGCTCCCACCACCAGGGGGACCCCGCGATGGGCATCGCCTCCTCGAGCTCGACCGCGGCCGGCGCAGTGGGGGCCGATGGGCTCACGGCGTCCACCGCGATCACGACCGACGCCTCCTCCTCGACGATCCCCTGGGCCCGCGGGAGCGCGTGCGCCGGCACCTGCGCACGATGCGAGTCCGGCGGTCGCGCCGGCACCGGCGCGGCCGCTCCAGGCGCATCGGGTGGCGGCGCCGAGGCGACGCCTTCGGGCATCGACCTCGCCGACACGACCGCCGGCGTCACCGCGGATGGGCGCGGCTCCCTCGGCTCCCCGACCACCGGCGCCGTCGCTGGCGCCGCGACGGCGCCGCGCCCAGCACCCGGCGGCCGCGAGGCCATGGCGCCGGCGAGATCGAAGGTGCCCCCCCTGCCGCTCCCCTCGCGCCCCGCATCGGCGGGCGCTGGCTCGCGCCGAGCCACGCCGGGCGCCGGCTCGCTCGCGTGGCGCCCGGCGACGCGCGCGCCGCTCGGCTCTAGCAGCGCCTCGAGCGCCGCGTCCACGGACGACGCCACCGGCGCTGGTCCCGCCACGTCGAGCTTGGCCGCAGCGGGCGCCGCGGAGGTAGCGCCGGCCGCCGGCGTGACGTCGTCCCAACCAGCGAGCAGGTCGTCCGGATCGCCATCGACCTTGGGCGCAGGCCCCGGGCGCGCACCGCCGGGCGGCGTCGTCGCTCGGGCGCGCGGTCGCGGAGGCACCCCCGTCGCCCCCGCCTCCTTCGCACCCTCCTTCGGGGGCTCACTCGCCGCTCGCCCCCCGCTATCACGCTCCGGCGCCGACGGAGTGAACTCGCCGACGGGAACGATGCGCTGAGGAACGAGCGACTCGGGGGCGCGCGACGGCCGTGGCAGCCAGGAAGGAGCCGTCGAGGGTGGCGCTCCGGAGGCCCGCAGCGCTGTGATGGGCGGAACGGACGGGCGGACCGCGGACGACGACGGCGGCGCGCCCGACGGAGCCCTCACGGCCGACGCCTTCGCGGGCGAGGGGGGTGTCGACAGGGGCTTTGCGCGGGCCGCCGCGGGCGCTCCCGACGCCGCCGCACCCGTCCGCGCGCTGGGGTCGGAGGGGGTTCCGCGATCCATGCAGACGGTGGAGGTTACAGCCACTCCCCGTGGTTCGCTAGAGCCCCCCCTGCCCTCGCTCGCGGCGCGCGATCTCCGCGCGACAGCCTGGTCGCGGGTCACGGCCCGCGTCACGCAGCGTCTTCGAGCCAGCCGCGCAGCCGTCGCAGGGCCTGGGTGCGGAGTTGACAGACCCGCGGTGGGCTCACCCCGAGCGCTTCGCCCAGGTTCTTGATGGAAACGTCGTCGAGGTCACGGCGGGTGACGACGTAACGTTCTCGCGGGGGCAGACGCTCGAGCCCCGCGCGCAGCCGCTCCACGGCGCGCTTGCGGCCGGTGAGCTCTTCACCGTCGGCGCCCTCGGCCAGGCTCGCCTGACCCTGCTCGCGAGGCCCCAGGTCCTCGAGGTGCACGACGGCCAGCGCCGCCCCCGAACCGTGGCGTCCCCAGCGCTCGCCGCGGCGCCGCGGGAGCCAGTCCTCGGCGCGGAGCTCGTCGATGACAGCGCCCCGCACGCGCCGGCAGACGTAGTAGTCGAGGTTCTCCCCCGACAGCTCGGAGCGGCGCCTCAGCGCGTCCCACAGCCCGCTCATCCCCGCCGCGACCAGGTCCTCGCGCTGCACGCTCGGGGGCGAACGGCGATGGACTCGACCCGCGATGCGGTGGACGATCTCGCGGTAACGCTCGATCAGCGTCGCATCGGCCTCGCGCGCGGCGCTGGGGGAGGCCGGGCCAAGCTCGGCGTGGGTCGACTCGTGGGGGCTGGCGCGCTGCACGGGGACTCCGGCGGGCTCCGGTTGGTTGGCGAGGACCGGACGACCGCGACCCCAACGCCAGCAACACCCGTGCCGCAACGCCGGCCCGCAGCGCCACCCGCGGCGGAGGGTCTGAACCGGGGCGTGGGGCGTCCGGAACGGGGTTTTTCGCGGGGACCGCCGGCAGCGCCGCCCCGGGGGGACGCGCCCGCCGGGGGTCGAACTGCCCCCGCCGAGGTCGCACCGACCCCGAGGCCGCGCTGGCGAGCCGCGCCGACGTCGCTGCCGGCCCCCTCCCTTTTTGTCCTCCCGTGATACGGTCGGCTCCCCGGGAGGAATCGCCATGTCCTGTTGCTCGATCCTGAACCGTCTGGTCCGTCCCCTGTTCGTGCTGGTGGCTGCGCTCCTGTGCTTCGGCTGCGGCGCCTCGGCGAAGCTCCACGTGACCAAGAGCCTCGACGCGAAGGCCGCCCAATACGACTCCGCTTACGTGAACGCGACGGGCTCCCCCGCCAAGGTCGCGCGGGCGGCGCGCAAGTTCGAGGAGGTCCTCGCCAAGAAACTCAAGGGCTCCGGCGCTTTCAAGTCGGTCGGGTCCGAAGGTGAGCTCGTCATCTCCTGCAAGGTGACGCACATGGAGTTCGGCGACGAGGACACGCGCGAGCTGTCCCTGCGGCAGAAGGCCCAGGTCACCATCGAGATCCGTATCACCAAGCCCGACGGGACCCTCCTCGGCCACGTCACGGTGACCGCGACCGCGCGCAAGAAGAACGCGGACGATCAGCCCTCGGTCCGGGTGCTGGAGATGGCCGCGGACGAGATCGTCGAGTACCTCGTGGAGCGCACCGGTCGCGGCACGGCACCCGCATCGGAGAAGGGCAAGGGCAAGGGCAAGGACGCCGAGAAGGCCGACGCGAAGGCGGCCGACGACGGCGAGCCGGCTGCCGAGCAGGAGCCCGAGGAGCCGGTCGGGATCAGCGCCGAGGAGGCGACGAAGCCCGCCGAGGACGGCGACGCCGAGGACGAGGCAGCGAAGGACGCCGACTCCGACGAGAAGTGAGTCCGCTCGGCTCACCCGCTCGGGCGCGCCGGCGAAGGCACCTCACGGGGTGCGAGCGCTCGGCGGGCCCAGAGCGCTCAGCAGCGCGGCCTCGACGTCGCTGCGGGTAAGGACGCCAGCCCGGCGTGACGTCTCCCGTCCCTCAGCGTCCAGCACGACCAGGGTCGGCACCCGATCGATCCGCCCGAAGGGGCCCTCACCGGCGAGGGTGGCGGGGTCGGCCATGGCGACCGGGGACGCGAGCGCCAGCGCGTCACGAAAACCGGCAGCGAGTGGCGCGTATTGCCCCTCCTCCAACACGACGAAGAGCCCGCTCACGCGCCGTTCGTAGGCGACGACGACCTCGTCCACCCGGCGCGCCTCGACCTGGGAGGCCAGGTCGTAGGTGGTGACGAACAGCACACAGAGCGCGCGTCCGCGCGTGGTCGCGGAGGTGACCGGCTCGCCGCCGAGCTCGCGGAGCTCGAACTCGACCCTCGCCGCAGCGGGGACGGCAACCGGCCCGCTCGGCGCGACCGGCTCCGCCGATGGGTGGCAACCGGCCGCGATCAGCAGGCTCATCACCGCGAACGAGACGCCCACCGCCGCCCCGCAGGAGCGCCCCGCCCCGCCCCGAGGTCGAGCGTGTGCGCGCCGCGGCTCGCCGGTCATCCGCACGGTCACGGCGCCGCGGGCGACGTGACCGCCACGCCCGGGCTGAAGAGGTCGGCGAACAGGCGGAGGGCGTCCGGGAGCACCCTGCCGGCACGCCGGTGGGCGAGGATCGCACTCGCCAGCTCGTCGATGATCCCGGATAGCGGTCGCACCTCGAGCGGCGTCCCCTCGATCACGGAGTGATCGCGCGGAGCGCGGCTGCGATCGACGATCGGATCGTGGCGCACCCACTCGAAGCCGGACTCGGTCCGGAAGCCGCAGGCGAGGACCTGCACGAAGTCGAGATAGAGCGGCGAGACGACGGCCGCGACGAGGAGTCCCCGCGCACCCGTCCCGCGCAACCCGTACGCGGGCGCCACCGGCGCGGCGCTCGGATCGACGTTGCCCATCGCGGCGGCGATCCGCTCGCGACGGCCGGAGTCCGTCTCCACCGCGAGCAACGGCGCGTACACCGCCACGCGGGGCGCGCCGACGCGCTGGGCGTCCTGCTCCAGCACCTCGAGCCAGTTCTCGCGCGACCCGGCGTCGAGATCCTTGTAGGCCATCGCGGCAGCGAGCGCCGCCTCCGCATCGGTGGCGAGCGCGTCGAGCCACGCGCACCACGCATTCACCGCGCGCGCGTCGACGCCCCCTGACGCACTCGCCGGCGTGGCTCGCCGCTCGCCGCCCACGAACGGACGTGGCGGCGGTTGTGCGTGGTCCGCGTCGCCCATCTCGTAGCAAGCTAGAGGATCGCCACCGCCATCGCAATGCCCGCCGAGAGGCGGCGAGCCGACTCCAGGGCCCGCGGGAGTGAGTTCACCGCCCACCTCCGCCACCAGGTCGGAGAGCACCCGATCGAGCTCGGCCACCCGCGACACCGTGGTCGCGATCACCAGATCGCCGCCCCGCTCCGCGAACAGGGCACCAATCCCGTCGCTCGCCTCCAGGACGCCCTTGACGAAGACCACCTCCCGACTCGGCACACGCAGGCGTCGTGCGACCAGGCCTGGCCCGAGGAGTGGCGCGAAGGACATGTCCGCGGTATCGCTCGACCCGCGGGCGCTCCGCAACACCCACGCCAGCGTCCTCCGCTGTTTCTCCAGCCTCGTGCCCCGATCCTCCGGTGACGCCTGCCATGGGCTCTCGTCCTCCCCTCCCGTTCGGGCCAGTGATCCTCTCCGTCGCGGACTCCGATCCGGAGCCGGATGGGTTCGGCCTCGACGACGATGTCCTCGACCTCGATCTCCCCGACGGAGATCTCGACGATGCCCTCGCCGAAGCGGCAACCGACCTCGACGTCGGCTCCGTCTGCGAGAGCTTCGCCGAGGACGCCCAGCCGGACGACCGTGAAACGTCCATCGATTTCATCGCGTTGTTGGCGCCGACGGCGGACGCGGACGCCTCGGACGACGGTGAAGGTCCGCCCGATCTCGATCTCGCCGCCGGCCTGACGGCGGGGCCGGACTCGCCTGACGCGCCCAACGATGAACCGACCGAGCGCGAGGAAGACCTCACCTCAACGCCGCTGCCGGAGCTGGACGCGGATGAGGAGGACTGGGTCGAGGTGGCCGTTACCGAGCTCCCTGGCTCCCCGCGGGACGAGGCGCCGCCACCCTGGAGCGAGAGCCCGTGGCACTGGGAGCCAACGCCGCACGAGCCGCACGCCTGCGCCTCGATCGCCGTCGGAATCGACGTCGTGGCTGCCGCTGGCCAGGGCGTCCTCTGGCTGGTGACACCTCGCGCCGTGCCCGTGCGTTCGATCCCCGACGCGCGCGTCACGTCCCTCGCGCTGGTCGGCCCCGCACCGCTCCTCGCAGTCGCCATCACGGCCGGGGGCCCGGTCCTGAGCGTCGCTCGCGACGGAGAACCGACGCGGTGCGAGAGCTGGCGCGCGGCCGCGGGGACCTCCGACCCGGGGGCGACGCTCGAGCTCGTCACGCTGGCGAGCGGGCTCACCAGCTCGGTCATCGGGCGCACCAGCAATGGCGTGCTCCTGCGGAGCGCAGACGGAGGACGGGGCTGGGCGCGTCTCGATCTCGGTGGACCCGTGGTGTCGCTCGGCGCCGGGGTGGACTCTCCCCTGGCCCTGGTGCGTACCGCTGCGGGACCGGTCATCGCCCGCGGCTCCCACGACGGCTCGACCTGGGTTCGACGCCCGCTCGCCTCGAGCGCCGCCCCGCTCACCGACGGGGACGGTCCCCTGGTCGCGGGTGTGGACAGCTGCCTGCTCCTGTCACATCCCGACCGGGGCGTCGCCCTCTCGACGGACGGCGGGACGACCTATCGTCGGTTGCCGGGGCTCGCCGGGACGACCGCCCTCACGGCCGGGCGCCTCGGCGGACGACCTGCCGCCTGGCTCGCCCTCTACTCCGAGGCCGACGAGGCGACCGATCTCGTCTTCCTCGACCTCGATCGAGAGCAGCCGCTGCGGGTTGCCCGCGTGAGCGCTGGTGATCCGGAGGTCGGTGGCGCCCGCATCGTCGCGCTCGCCTGGGACGACGCGGCCGGACGGCTCTGGGCAGCTGGCGAGCTCGGCGTGGGAGCCTTCTCGCCACCTCGACAGTGAGCCCGAGGGCGGAACGGCGCTCCGCGGGTCCCCGCCGACCCCGTCAGGAGCTCAGCCGCCGCCGAAACGCCGCATAGAGCTCTGCCTCGCCGGCACGCCCGTCCGCCGCCGCGGCTCGCTCCAGGCGCTCAACGACGGCGCCGGCGATGGGCAGAAAGCGTGATCGCTCGGCGGTGCCACCGTCTTCGAGCCGCGCGGAGACGAGTGCGAAGAGCTCCGCATCACGCCCCCCACGCTCGAGGAGCTCGGCCAGCCGCAGCGCCGCATCCACGTCGTCGGGGGTGGCCCGGACGGCCGCCTCGAGCCGCGCAATCTCGTCGGCGTTCTCGGCATCGACGGCGTCGTCGGGAGCGTCGTCGTCGAGGGGCTCGAGTGCAACGCGCCGGGCGGCGGCTGCCGGTCGGACAACGTCCGCGCCCGCGACGGGCGTGGCTGGAGCAGCCGCCGACGCCCCGTCGTCCCCGACGGCGGCGTCCTCGGTGGGCGCTGGCTCCGCTGCCGGCGAGGATCGCTGCTGGCGCCGAAGGCGCGCGGTCACCGCGGCGACCTCGCGAAACGCGCGCTGGACCGCCTCGTCCTGCGGGGCGACGCGGAGCGCCACGACGAGGTGCCGTTCGGCCGCGAAGAGATCGCGCTGCACGTCGCGCTCGAACCGCGCGGCGTCGAGCAGCCAGTTGGCCCAGGTCGACTCGTGCCGCAGGGAGAGCTCGATCGCTTCGCGCGTGCGGGCGTGCGCGAGCGACCCGCCCGCGAG
Source organism: uncultured Polyangiaceae bacterium (assembly GCA_964480725.1). GTDB lineage: Bacteria > Myxococcota_A > Polyangia > Polyangiales > Polyangiaceae > JAFGBI01. Next base: position 9,356 of record CAYZQO010000112.1, read on the forward strand.
GTCCCCGAGCGCGACCCGCCAACGCGCCTCGAGGGCGCGCGCTTCGACCACCCGCGAGCTCGCAGCGGTGACGGACCTCACGCGGGCGATGGCCGCCGGCAAGTCCCGGTACTCGTTGGCGAGGAGCCGCGCGAGGTCGAGCGCCGCGTCGGGATCCCCCTCCCCCTGCTCCGCGCCGAGCTCCACCGCGCGCTCCAGCAGCGCGACTCCCCGCGCCGCGCGACCCATCGCCACCAGCGCGCGTCCAAGGCCGGCGGTGGCGAAGGGATCGTCGCCGAGGTAGCGGAGCGCTCGCTCGAACCACTGCCCCGCCTGCCGGGAGTAGCCAGCGGCGGCGAAGGCGGTCGCGGACCGGCGGCAGGCGGCGTGCCGCGCACGGGATCCTCGGGCTGCAGCCTCCAGGTGCTCGGCGTCTCCGACCGCGCCGGTGACGTCACCGACCCTCAGGCGTGCCTCGAGGCGCGCCTGGCGCGCCGCCTCGAGCGCGGGCGCACGCGCGACCGCCTCGTCCAGGGCCACCATTCGACTCGGTGCGTCTTCGCCAAGCTCCGCCAGGCGCAGCCCGAACCGCGCCGCCACCGGTCCGTAGGTCTCCCGCGCGATGGCCTCGGCGAGCGCGGCCCGAGCGCCCTCCCGGTCCCCGACGGCGACGAGGAGCTCCGCCGCCACGGTACCGGCGTGGATCGCGGCCTCGGCGTCAACCAAGAGCCCCAGCGCGCTCTCCCAGCGTCCACCGTGCGCAGCGTCAATCTCGGCCACGAGGCGCGAGATCTCCGGGTGACGGGGGGCCTGCTCCAGCGCCGTGACGTAGCCCGCTCGCGCCGCCTCGAGGCGCCCCTCGGCCAGCGCGTCGTCGGCCGACGCGACCAGCGCCGCCAGCTCGAGGGCGCGACAGGCGGCGTCGGTGAGCGGGGCGGGGAGCGCGGCCTCGTCGAAGGCGAGCTCCAAGCGGTCGCCATCGATCACGAGCGGACCCGGCCGCGCCCCGCGCACGTCCGGGACCCGCGCCCCGGCCAGGGGGAGCACCTGACGGAGCAGTGAGCGCGCGGCGTGCGGCAGCGCGACGACCCTCCCTCGCCGCTCCACCCAGGCGCCAAGGCAAGAATCCACCACGTGCAGGACGTGGGCGAGGATCGGACCCGGGAGCCCTTCGCCGCGCGCGTTGGCGACCACGAACCGCGCCGCCGTGTCCACGGGCGCCCAGAGCAGCTCGAAAGCAAGCGCCGAGGTCGGCCCGCAGAGCCCGAACCCGAGCCCCGCCTCCAGCCCCCAGACGCGCACCTCAGCCGGCCCCTGCGTCGTGGCCCGGATCCGGGGCACGATCCAGCCAGCGAGGCGCTCCAGGTCGAGCGACACCGCGAGCCGCACCAGATGCCCGCGTCGATGACGAAACACCGCCACCCCCCCGCTCAAATCCACGGGGAAAGCCAGACCCGGGAGCGTGAGGGCCAGCTCCTCCACCACGACCGGCGCCAGCTCGACCGGCCCGTACAGCTCCAGGCCGAGCGCGCCGCGGGTCACCGAGAGCCGCAACGGGACGCGCAGCTGTGCGTCGCCGCTTGCCGGGGAGCCGGCTGGACGGACCGGAGCAGCCGGCTCGGCGGTCGTGGTGGCCACGCGGTCGCGATCGTACCCAACGCGGCGCCGTCCGGGGCAAGTCCGTGGCCCAGACGAGGCCACCGGCCGCTTCACGTGCGGCAGGTCGCGGACTCCGCCGGTCCCAGCTTCTCCTCCATCTTCCGGATGAGCTCATCGAAGCCCTTGCGCTTGAGCAGCCGCCGGAACTGCGACTCGTAGCTGCCGACCATGCTCGAGCCCTCGGTCACGATGTCCCGGATGCGCCACTTGTCACCCGTCCACTGCACGACGTAGTCGATGGAGACGGGGTCCTCGCGGGCGTTCGTCTTGCTCTTCACCACGGATTTCACCAAGAAACCCTTGCCGGCGACCTCCGCGACCTTCTCGTCGAACGTGATCGCGTAATCGAGGGTCCGCTTGAGGTCGCGGTGGTAGGCGCGAGCGACCAACCGCTTGAGCAGGCAGCGGAATTGCTCCTGCTGCTCGGGCTTCAGCCCGTTCCAGTCCTCCCCGAGGGAGTCCCGGGCGATGGCGTCGTAGTCGAGCGTCTCCCCGAAGATCCGGTCCACCTCGGCGCTGGCGCCCTTGCGCACCAGGTCCATCAGCTTGATCTGCTGGTCCCGGACGAACTGCCTCGCCTCGGCGG
>CAYZQO010000113.1:0-1721 GCA_964480725.1 uncultured Polyangiaceae bacterium
CCACCCGTCACCGCTCCGCCGGTCGCCACACCACCCGTCACCGCTCCGCCGGTCGCCACCCCACCCGTGGCGACGCCGCCGGTCGCGACACCACCCGTCACCGCTCCGCCGGTCGCCACACCGCCGGTCGCCACCCCACCCGTGGCGGCGCCGCCCGTGGCCTCGCCGCCGGTACCGACGCTGCCGCCCGCGCCCGAGGTCGAGGCGCCGGCTCCGGGGCTGGACGATCCGTCCCCGCACGCCGTCACCGCGACGATGGCGAGGCCGACCATCACCCGGCCGATCGCGACCCGCTCACGCATTTCGTCCGCTCCAGGCTCGGTCACGCGCGGCGCCCGCGCTCCGCCTGCCCAATCTACCCCGAGTCCGTGCTCTGTCCACGAGCGAGCAGGGAGCCGGGAGCCGAGACGGCGACCCGCGGTCGCGGTCGCGAGGCCGACCCGAAGCCGCCCCGGAAAAACGTCCGAACCCCGCCGATGATACCGCCCGATCTCGCCACGGTGCAGGCGCTCGTCGTGAGACTCCCACACGGGGTCGCATTTCGATGGGGCGGCTCGGCGCTGCTCTTGGGGACACATCCGAGGGGGCGGGACGGCGGCGGAGGGGGCAGCGGGAGCCGTGGAGGACGACCGGCAACGGTTGGCCCTCTGGGCTCGCTGCGTCGAGCGATGTCCCGCGCCGTCCATGGAGAACCAAGACGCTGCGGGCGCGGGTGATGGGACAGCCGACGGGGACCGCCCTGACGCTCGACGACCAGCTCCGCGGCCAGACCCTGAGCTCGGTGCTGGCCCGGCTCGCCGGGCCCGAGGCTGCAACGCCGTACGCGAGACGGGGCACGGTCACCCGTGCCCCGTAGCCGCTAGCGCCGGCCGGCCCCGCGCTAGAACAGGAGCTCGATCTCGAGGCGGGGCTGGTTGCCCGCCGCGTCGGCGCTGTAGAAGTCGGCGCCGTCAGTGCCGGTGTTCCGCACCATGACGCCGAAGCTCACGCCGGCGCTGACCCAGCCCTGGACGAGCTCCGTGACGTCGATCGCGTACTCCTCGCCGTCCGCCCAGGGATCGGCGGCCAGGCGCGCCGGGATGGTCGCGATGGGGGTCGCGAACAGGCCCGGCAGCTCGTCGTAGGCCACGGTCGCCGGACTCCAAGCCTCGGTGACCGCGAAGACCTCGAGCGCGTCGGCCGTGTCCGTGCCCGACTCGTTCTCCGTGAAGTAGGTGAGCACGAGCGTTGCCGAGTCGACGGTCTGGCCCTCGAGAACGGCCAAGGCGTCCGCCACGGGCTGGATCAGGAAGAGGGCTTCCTGGTCGCCCGCCTCGTCGCTGTCGTCTTGGTCCGCCCCCAGGGTGGCCTCCTCGTCGAGGGGATCGGCGCCGTCCTCGAGGACCGTCGTGTCCTCGAGGTCCGTGATGGTGACGGTCGTCTCGCCACCGAAACCGCCCTCGCCGGTCGCTCCGGCCGTGCCCTGACCGCCCGCGCCAGCCACCGGCTCGCCGCCGCCAGCACCGCCCGTCGCCGCGCCACCAGCACCGCCCTCGGCACCACCGGCGCCGCCCGTCGCCGGCGCCTCACCGCCAGCGCCGCCCATTTCCGCCCCACCAGCACCGCCGGTCTGCGCCTCACCGCCAGCGCCGCCCGTCTGAGCGCCACCGGCACCGCCGGTTTCCGCCTCGCCGCCGGCGCCGCCCGTCTCCGTCGGGGCCTCACCGCCAGCGCCGCCCGTC
>CAYZQO010000113.1:1821-9920 GCA_964480725.1 uncultured Polyangiaceae bacterium
GCGCCGCCCGTCTCCGTCGGGGCCTCACCGCCAGCGCCGCCCGTCGTGGGGGTCGTGCCACCGGCGCCCGCGTTGCCCGTGTCTTCCCCGCCCTCACCGCTGGCGCCAGGGGTCGTCCCGCCGGTCGTGGGGAGGGTGCCCCCGGTACCGCCCGTGCGCGCGCCGCCGAGGCCCTCGGCCTCGTCCTCCTTGTCGCCGCACGCCACCACCGTGGCCCCGAACAGCGCCGCGATGAACAAGCCCGAGAAGTAGCTTCTGAACGTCATGGTGTCCTTCTTCCCCGAGGAGTGGAGTCCCACAACGGGCTCCCGGGCGGGACGGTAGCGCGTCCGCCCACCCGATCAAGGTTTCGGGGTCCACCCGGGGATCGGCCCCCCCCCGCGCGAGGGCCGCCCCGGCGCCCCACGGCCCGCGAGAGCTCCGCCGCCCTCGGCGCTCTAGAGCGACAGGTACTTGGTCAGGACGTCCCGGAGCACCGGCCACTCGTGCAGGGTGGCGGGCGGCTGCTCGACGGCCCCCTCGGCGTGGCAGGGCATGATCACGTGGTTCTTTCCCCCCGCGGGCAGGAAGTAATAGAGCGAGATGAGGCCCTTGGCCGACTTGGTGGCGACACCCCGTCCGGTGAGCTCCGTGGCGCCGACGGGCACGGTGACGTCGAACTCGGGCACGGTGACGGTCTCGCCGAGCTCGGTGAAGACGGGCCGGAGCTGCTCGAGGGATGAGACGCTGGCGACCCCGACCCCGAGGGTCTCGAGGGGCGTGTTCTGCTTCTGGTCGTCCATCAAGAGGTAGCCCTCGATGGCGCCGGCATGCCAGTCGGTGCCCCAGGCCCAGGCGCCGTCGGTGGCGTTGAACTTGATCTGACCGGGGAGGATGCGCCGGGCGACCCCCGCCTCTTCGTACCCGTAGCTGCCGAAGATCCGGTAAGCGACCCCCGGATTGCTGCGGAGGTAGCCCGGGTTCGACAGGAGCATGATGAGGTTGAACGCCTTGGCCTCGGGGACCAGGGCGCTCATGAAATCCCACCCGTCGCCCTTCTTCTCGCCGGTGACCACGTAGGAGGGCTCGCCGTCGATGCTGACCGGGTGCGCCTCCTTGTGCCGGACGTCCGTGATGATGTTCTTCGAGTAATACTCCATCAAGAGCTCGGGTGAGATCTCACCCGTCATGGTGGGGATGCTCGTGTAGTGAAACGATCCCAAGACGTTGCCCTTGCGATCGTCCATGCGGAACAGCTGCGCGCTCTGCACGCCTCCGTCGGCCGAGGCCGTGCCCGACTCCGCGTGCTCGAACGACCACCCGTCGGGGATCACCAGGCGGCTCTGCATGAACACCAGCTCGTTGGTCCCCGAGTCCGTGCCTGGGTACTGCTCCAAGTTGAGCGGGTCCATCACCTTGACGGCTCCGGAGCAACCGAATCCCGCGACTAGCGCCAGAACGAGGACGAACCCAAGCTCTCTTCTCATCGACCGACTCCACTCTGTTATTGGGGGGTGAGGGTTACGGGGGGTGAGGGCTAGGGGGCAGGAGGGGGACGCCGCGCTGGTGCCGGTGGTCGCCTCCATGACGGCCGCACGACACCCGCGCCGGTCAGACGACAGCTCAAAAGCCCATCGGACGCACGATACCACGACCGGTTGCGGCCGCGCGCCGGGATTTGGCCGCCCCTGACAGAGCCCGTGGGGCGCGAGGCCCCGCCAGCGAGGGGCCGCCAGCGACACCAAGCCCCGACCGGTCACCGCCGGTCAGGACGGTGACCGCGCACCCACCGGCTCCGCCGGATCAGGGAGCGCGGTCCTTGGTGGCGGCGACCACGAACCGGACGAAGCCCTCCGCCGCCACCCGCTGTCCAAGCGCGTTGAGGTGCCCGCCCGCGTCGCTCGCGTAGGCCGGCACGAGGGAAGGGACGGTCTGGCCACCGACCACGATCTCCTCCCGACTGCCGTCCGGACGCGTCGCCTCGATCGCCGCGAGATCGAAGATGCGCTCCGCCGGGAAGGCCGCCCGAAGCCGGGCGTTGTACTCGGCGCGCTTCGCGTTACCGACGTCCGCCCAGACGCTTCGTCCCACCCACCGCTTGACCCGGTCCTTCGCCGAGCGGGAGGGCGGGGAGAGCGGGACGGTGACATGCCCGAAGACGATCTGCGGGAGCTCCTGCTCGAGCTGCTTCAGCGTCTGCTCGTAGTGGCCGAAGACCGCCGCGACGTCCGTGCCCTCGACGACGTCCACGTAGCAGAGCTTCATCAGCGCGAGGTCCGGCGGCGGGCTCGCCTGCCGGACCAGCGCGGCGAAGCCATCCACCTTCGACCGCGGATCGCCGTTCTCGCCGGGCGTCGCCTCGACGAGCACGGCGCCGACCGGCGCTTGCTCGACGTTCGCGATCTTCCACTCGAGCGAGCTCTCCGCGAGGACGGCGCGGAGCCCCGAGAGCACGTTCTCCCCCACCGACTTGTGCGCGAAGAGCACCCGTCGCTGCCGGGCCCGCTCGAGATTGCCGCGGAGCTCCGCCGAGACGGCCTGCTGCGTTGATGCTGACGAGTCCACCTGACCTCGCTGGCATCCTATCAGGGCGCTCGCCGCGGTGCCCAGCGACAGACCCGCAGCGAGGCAGGCCGTGGGGAGGCGGTGGCGGGAACGACGTCGGGACGGGGTGCGCGATGGGGACGCGTTGAGTCGTGCCATGGCCGGAACATCACCGCGACCGGCGCCATTGTCGAGCGCTCGGCCCGACACCACCAGGTCACTCGGGGAAGTGAACGCCCTGGGGGCGCCCCGGCCCCGCCCCGTACCGGCCGTTCAGCCAGCACGGGCGCGCAGGTCCCGCTTGCTGACCTTCCCATTGGTGGTCTTGGGTAGCTCGGTTTCGATAATGAAATCGCGGGGCACCATGAAGATCTCGAGCCGCCGGCGGCAGGCGGCCTCGAGATCCTTCACGCTGAGGGTCGCGCCCTCTTCGAGGACGACGTGAGCGCGCACTGCCTCGCCCATGATCTCGTCCGGGACACCGATGACGGCCGCCTCGACGACCCCGTCGATCCCACAGAGCACGCTCTCGACCTCGGCGGGGCTCACCTTCTCGCCCCGCGTCTTGATGATGTCGTCGCTGCGCCCGACGAAATAGTGGCACCCCTCGTCGTCCACCCGGAACCAGTCGTGGGTGCAGAGCATCCGCTCGCCCGGCAGCGGTCCCGGGACCAGTGTCCGCGCGGTTTCCTCCGGGCGGTGCCAGTAGCCCACCATCACGTGCGGCCCACGGACGTGGAGGATCCCCACCTCGCCGGGCGGCACCGGCGCCCCCTCGGGCGATCGGATCAGGAGCTCTGTTCCCGGGATCGCCTTGCCCACTGACCCCGGCTTGCGCGAGACGAGCTCGGGAGACAGAAAGCACGCGCGCGCGCACTCGGTCTGCCCGTACATCGGGAAGACGGCCGCGTTCGGAAAGATCTCCCCGATCACGGGGAGGTGAGCCTCCGGGAGCGCGGCCGCCGCGTTGGTGACGCGGCGCACGCTCGGGAAGTGGAGCGGCTCCTTCCGGTGCATGGCGATCAGGCGCGCGAAGATCGACGGGACCCCGGGGAGCGTCGTGGACGCCGTGGCGGCGAGCCGCTCGAGGACCCGGGCCGGGTAGGTGAACGACCGCTCCAGGTTGAGCGTGGCCCCCACGGCAGTCGCGGTGAGGAGCTGGTAGAGCCCGTAGGTGAAGGCGAGCGGCAGCACGCTGAGGATGCGGTCGGTCGCGTCAAGCGCCAGGTAGTCGCAGAGACTGCCGATGGTAAAGAGCATGCTCTGCTGGGAGATCATCACCCCCTTGGGCGTCCCCGTCGTCCCCGAGGTGTAGACGAGCGCCGCGAGATCGAGGGGGATCACGGGGTCGGGGCCGTCGAGTTCCGGACCGGCCAGGGCCTCCTCGAACGAGATCGACGCCAGGCCCGCCAGGGACGGGCGCTCTCCGTCACAGATCACCGCGCGCAGCGTCTGCCGGCCGCTCGCGGCCGGCGCGGCGGTGCGGAGCAGGTGGGCCTCCGTGACGAGCGCGGCGGCGGCGCAGTCGTCGATGATGAAGGCGAGCTTCTCGGACGGCGTCTGCGGGTTGACGACGACGAACACGGTACCGGCGAGGAGCGAGGCGTAGATCGAGACGCAGCACGCCAGGTCGTTCTCCAGGAAGAGGACCACCGGCTCACGGGGGCGGATGTCCAGGCGGCGCAGGGTCGCCGCCAGGCACCGCGCACGACGGAGCAGCTCGCCGTACTCGAGCTGACCGCGGGCCGTCACGACCGCGGGCTGCTGGGGGTGGAGCGTCGCAGTGTTCACCAGCGTGTGTTGGACCAGCCTCGGAAATCGAAAGGGCGTCATGACAGCTCCTCTGACTCGGCTCGGGCACCGACGACGACCTTCGCCCCGTTCACCTCGCGAGCCGGATCGACGCGGCCCGGCGCGGGCGGTCGCGCGATGAGCTGCTCGTGCAGCAGCATCGTCGAGAGCACGGCGACGAGCGCCATCTCGTCCGTCTCGCTCACGCCGCGCTCGAGCGAGCGGCGGCATTTGGTGAGCAGCCGCTCCACCGCCGGGGCGGAGAACACCCCGACGGCAGCGACGCGGGCGGGAGCGAGCAGCTCCGCGCAGTACTCCGGCGCGCCGGGACCCACGAAGGCGTGGAGGATCGGCGCCCGGTACGGGTGCTTCGGGCGCCGCCCGATCTCGGGGGGGAGCCAGGGCGCCGCCGCCTCTCGCAGCAGGTGCTTCTCCCGAAGCCCCTTGAGCAGCAGCCGGTCGGGCACCCGCGCGGCGAACTGGGCGAGGCGATGATCGAGGAAGGGGAACCGACCCTCGATGCCGCTCCCCATCAGCATGCGATCCCCCTGCGCGTGCAAGAGGTATCCCTGGAGGAACGTGATCGTCTCCAGCAGCTGGGCCCGCTTGAGGGGGCTCGACTGCATGAACCCGGGCGGCAACCGCGCGAGGAGTCGCTCCTCGGGATCGCCGCCGGACCGCGCCGCCTCCAGGACCGAGGGCTCGAGCAGGCCGAGGATGCGCGCCGTGTTCGCGAAGCGGATCCGGTGGCTGTACAGGGGATCCTCGGTCTGCTCGAGACCGCGCGCGAAGAAGGCCGCGGCGAACCCCCCGGTATGCGCCAGATCGCGCGCGAGGTACGGGTGGAGTCGCCCGAAGAGCGCCGGTCGGCAGGTCGAGCGCGGCTGCCGCGCCCAGAAGCGCCGCACCTTGTCCTCGCGGAAGACGTCGTAGCCCGCGAAGACCTCGTCGGCCCCTTCTCCCGTGAGCACGACCTTGAAGCCACACCCGCGAACGTGGCGCGACAGGGCGAGCAGGGGGGCGGGGGCCGTCCGCAGCAGGGGCTGCTCGGCCAGGCGCACCACCTCGGGGAAGAGCGCCGCGATGTCGGCCGCCCCCACGCGCACCGAGGTGAGCTCCGTGCCGAGCGCCGCCGCCATCCGCTCCTGGTGCGAGCCCTCATCGAAGCGCGGGTCCTCGAAGCGCACCGCGAAGGTGCGCAAGTGACAAGTCGAGACGCGCCGCACGGCAGCCGCCGTCGCGGACGAGTCGAGCCCGCCGCTGAGGTACGCCCCCACGGGCACGTCGGCCCGGAGCCGGAGCCGCACCGCGTCCAGCAACAACTCGCGGAGCTCCTCGGTGAGCCTCCCCTCGTCGTCGCCACGGGGCGCCTCGGTGGTGAACGGCAGCTCCCACCACCGCCGCTGGTGCGCGCGACCCGAGCGCTCGACCAACAGAGAGCAGCCGGGCGGCAGCTCCCTCACCCCAACCAGCGCGGAGCGGTCCGGGAGCGTCACCCAGAGCGTGAAGACGTCGGTGAGGCAGCCGGGGTCGAGCCGCGGCGGCAGCCCCGGGTGGGTGAGGAGGGCCTTGATCTCCGACGCGAACAGGAGCGTTCCCCCCACGTCCGCGAGGAACAGCGGGCGAACCCCGAAGCGGTCCCGGGCCAGAAAGAGCCGCTCTCGGCGCCGGTCCCAGACGGCGAAGGCGAAGGGGCCGTTGAAATGGGACGGGCAGTCCTCGCCCCACTCCTCGTAGGCGTGGACGATGACCTCGGTGTCGCAGGTCGTCCGGAAGCGATGCCCCGCCGCCTCGAGCTCCTGGCGAAGCTCGGGGTGGTTGTAGATCTCCCCGTTCTGCACCACCCAGAGCCGCCCGTCCTCGTTGGCAATGGGCTGGTCACCGCCGGCGAGGTCGACGATCGACAGCCGGGTGTTGACCATCCCCACGTCGCCGTCGAGGTACAGGCCCGTCCCATCGGGCCCGCGGTGGGCGAGCCCGGCGGCCATGGCGAGGAGGCGCTCACGGAGCGCGCGGGGATCCCCGCCGACCACCCCAGCGATCCCGCACACTAGGCGCGCCTCAACGCCGCGCTCATGGGTGGCTGATTTCGGCGATGGGCTCGAGCAGCTGGGGACCGAGGTGCAGGTACCGCGTCGTGCGCCGCTTCTGCTCGATGTCCCGGTACACCCTCTCCACCTGCTCGGGGCTCAGCCCCACGGCGCCTGCCACTGCAGACGCGGGCAGTCCGTGGTTGCGCGCGTAAAGGCAGAGGTCCATCTTCTCGTAGGGCAGGGAGAAGTAGAACTCCTCCTGCGCCTGCGGCAGCGAGTAGGTGTCGGTGGTGGGCGTGCGCTGGCAGATCGCGGCCGGAACGCCCAGGTGCCGGGCGAGCTGGAAGACCTGCGTCTTGTACAGGTGCGCGATGGGCTTGAAATCCGCCAGGCCGTCGCCGCCCTTCACGAAGAAGCCCTGATCGTACTCGAGGCGGTTGGGCGTCCCCGCCACCGCGTAGTTGAGGCGATCGGCGTGGTAGTACTCGAGCATCGCCCGGCAGCGTTGCTTGAAGTTCGTGGCCGCGACGACCTGGAGGTAGGCGGAGAGGGGGAAGCGACACCGCGTCTCGTGGCCATCGGGCCCAACCGCCACCACGGAGAAGACCCGATAACGGTCGTCCTCCACGACGCTCGGCAGCACGATCTTGAATCGGTAGCCGGGCCCGTACTCGGGGATCGCCGCGCGGACGGCCTCGTCCTGCCGCTCGTAGCAGCGGGCCGCCCCGAGCAGGTCCGTGATGTCCTCCACTTCGAAGGGGACCTGGGCGCTCTCGGCCACGGAGCGGGAGAGGGCGAGGGTTTCCGGCGAGGAGTCACGCTCGGGCATGAGGAGCCCCAGCACCCGGTCGGGCCCGAGCGCCCGCGCGCAGAGGTGGGTGACAACGGCGCTGTCGATACCCCCGGAGATCCCGACCACGGCCCCGCGCCGCTTCAACACGTCGTGGACGAGCTCCCGAATGCGGCCGACGGCCCGCTCCACCTCAGCCGCCGCGTCGAGCTCGAGCACCCGTGCGTCGATGTCCGTCACGACGACGCTCCCGACGCCGCGAGTCGGCGGCCGACGTAGCCGACGATGGACGCGATGCTGTCGAGGTTCTCGGGGACGAGATCGCCATCCGGGATCTCGATCCCGAACTCGGCGGACAGAAACTCGGTGAGCTCCAGCACGCCCGTGGAGTCGACGATCCCTGCATCCATCAGCGATTCGTCGTCGGCGAGCGCCGCCCGCCGGCCCATGACGAAGTTCTGGGCGATGAATCCCCGAACGGTGGTGGTGATCTCGGACAAGGTGGGCATGATTGAAGATCCTCCTCGACGCCCGGAAGCCCCCGCGGCCGCCCCCAGCACGGGGCACCGCTCGGCGCTCTCGGCCCATCGCGCCGTCTAGAACACCTCCCGATCCGAAACAAGCGTCCCGAGCGTCAGTGTCGCCAGCAGGATCGGCGTCACCCCGTGGGGTGACCCGGACACCGGCGAGAGCCCCGGCGGCGGCGGGCAGCGGCCGGCCTGGCGCCCCCCGTCAGGGGGCGGGGCGAACGGGCGCCCAAGGGGGCCAACTCGCGCCCGGACCCGCCACCTCGAGCCGTGCCCCCCTTGGGCGCGCCGCGCCAAGCACTTGCGTCCAGGTTCTGTCTCGGTTAGGCGTGGGCGAGGTCAAACCGTGGCAACAGTGCGTCGAAGGCGAAAGAATCGGGAAGATCGGGGAGATGCGGCGGAGACGACCGGCGGGTCGCCGGAGGCCTCGCGCCG
>CAYZQO010000113.1:10020-11547 GCA_964480725.1 uncultured Polyangiaceae bacterium
CAGATCGACGAGCAGAACCGCCTGCGCCCCTACATGACCGCGAGCGACCGGCGCCTCTTCCTCATCCCCGGCCTCTTCGTCGAGCCCGCGATCGCCAAGCGCTTCGAGTCGGAGCCCCCCACCGGCAAGGCGCGCAATCAGCTCAAGCGCTTCACCGCGAAGTGCAAGGTGAAGGTGGTGGGCGAGCTCGACGGCGTCAAGCTACGCTGGATTCCGACCAGCGCCTGGGAGCCTCCGAAGAAGTTCCCGGTCGCGACCGTCTCGGACTGCAAGATCGAGGGATAGCCGCGCGGCTACCGGCCGACGCAGCGGCCGTTGTAGGCGCGGCAGCGCTTGGCCTGCTTGCAGGCCTCCGAGTCCGCACAGTCCTTCGAGGTCGCGGCAATACAGGTGCCACCCTCGATGGTGCAGCGCCCAAGGTTGGCGCAGAGGGTCTTGCAGTCCTCGGGCGAGGCCGCCACGCACTTGTCTTCCTGGAGCGTGCAGCGGCCGTCGGTTTCGCACCGGCGACTCTTCTTGCAGGCCTCGTTGGAGGCGGGGACGCACTTGTCGTTCCGCCCGACACACCTCCCCTCCTCGCCGCACGCATCCTGGCGGCCGCGGCAGTCGATGGTCTTGGGGGTCTGGCAGGTCTTGTCGTCCGCGCAGAGCAGGCCGGTCGCGCAGTCGTTGCCGGTGCGGCACGCACCGCCTTCCGCGGTCGTGCCTCCCGTGGGTTCGGCGCTGGCCCCCGGGGAGGTTTGGCCCGCGGGTGCGGAGCGGCTCTTGCAGCCGACCGCGGTGCCGAGCGGCACCACGGCGAGGAACAGCAGGGTGGTGGTGATCCCGAGCCTCATGCCGCGCATTGTCGGTGAGTTTCCCCACAATGGCCAATCGAACCACCGGGTCCGGCGCGTTGACGATCCGCGACGTCTCCGTCCCCGTGGGCCCCGGCCAAGGGACTGGCTGGGGGATCCGGCTGGCCCGCCCCCCAGGAGGCGACGCCGGGCTCCCGGTCAGTCGCCACGAGACGTAGAATGTTCGGGCCGTGACCCCCGTCCCACGGCTTCCCGGAGGCCCGCTCGCCATGCGCCCACTCTCTCCCCTCGTTTCGATGGCCCTCGCCGCGACGGCCGGGCTCGCCACCTCTCTGGTCGCCACCGCGGCCGAGCCGGTCCGGGTGCTGGTCCTGAGAGAGAGCGCGGGCAGCACCTCCGCCGCGCAACCCCACGTCGACCGCCTCATCGGCGTGGTGGGCAGGCTGAACGGGTGGTCCGCCGCGAGCGGTAAATACGAGAATCGTCGGGAGAAGGCCGAGGCGTACGTCGCCAGCGAGCACCCCCACTACGGGATCCTGAGCCTGGGGGCGTACCTCAGCCTGCGCGCGAAGTATGGGCTCGAGGTCATCGGCCAGGTGGACGTGGCACGCGCTGGAGGCGTCCGCTACGCCCTCATCAGCAGAACCCAGGCCGATCTCGCGGGCTGCAAGGGCAAGCGCCTGGCCTCCGACCACGCCGAGGACGCCCGCTTCGTGGACCGGGTGGCCTC
>CAYZQO010000114.1:0-3926 GCA_964480725.1 uncultured Polyangiaceae bacterium
GTGGGGCGCGGGAGGCCGTTGCGGGTGGAGGGATGGTCACCCGCCTCGGGGCCATGTTTCCGGGGCCTCACGAGGGAATACCGAGGACTCGGGCCCGAGCCTGATGCCCCTCGGCTTTCCCGGCGCCATCGCCTCGACCTGCTGGGCGGCCTTCAGGAGGGCCTTTGTCACGACCTCGAAGACCTGGCCGGGGAAACCGGACGGAAGGTTCGCTCCTGTGGCACCATGTCGGTTGGCGATGACTGCCCGCGTCCGCTCGAGAGCCGCGCCTGCCCGGTCCCGGGTCAGCGCCGGGTGCGCTGGGCGGGGTGGGGATGGGCTTCCCGAGCCGGGAGCCCGGACATGACCGACCCGGATCCCCTCGGCATCGTCGGGGCGTTGATCGCGGACAAGTACCGCATCGAACGCATGGTGGGGGAAGGGGGCTTCGCCGTCGTCTACCGAGCGGAGCATGTCGTCTGGCAACGACCCGTCGCGGTCAAGCTCTTCAACGGCCTGTCCCAGGCCCCGGTGGAGAGTCGCGAGGCCCTGCAGCGCGATTTCATCCGGGAGGGCGCCCTGCTGACGGAGCTCTCGAGCCAGACCGCAGGCATCGTGCAGGCATGGGACGTGGGGACCTGTGCGACGCCCGACGGGCAATGGATGCCCTACATGGTCCTCGAGTGGCTCGAGGGTTCGCCGCTCGATGCGGTCCTCGACCGGGACCAGGCCCAGCGCATGGCGTGGACGGAGGCAGAGGTCCTCGGCTTCCTGAAGCGCATCTTGCCCATCCTCGAGGTCGCCCACCGGCGCGGCATCGCCCACCGCGACATCAAGCCCGCCAACGTCTTCGTCATGGGGAGCGCCGCGCGATCCGCGAGCACGCCGGTGAAGCTGCTCGACTTCGGCGTGGCGAAGATGCTCCAGGACCACACGAAGACCAGCGCAGCGCTGGCGAAGACGGGCCTGGCCATCACCTCCTTCACCCCCCAGTACGGGGCGCCAGAGCAGTTCACACGGAGCTACGGAGCGACCGGCCCCTGGACGGACGTCTACGCGCTGGGCCTCGTGGCCGTCGAAATGATCGTCGGCAGACCCGCACTCGAGGGCGAAGACGTGGTGCAGCTCGGGTTCGCAACGGCGAATCCCAAGCGGCGTCCGACGCCCGAAACCCTAGGGGTGCCGGTTTCGGCCTCGTTCGAGGCGATGCTGAGCCGGGCGCTCGCCGTCCACCCGGAAGCGCGCTTCGCGAGTGCTGCCGAGTTCCTGCAGGCGTGCGTGGCCGTGGCGGACGAGCGCGGAGCCTCGGCATCCCCTCCGGTACCGTCAGGCTCCCTTGCCTCGAGCTCGCCTCCTGGGAGCCTGGACGCCGTGGAGCATTCGGTGCCGACGCCCGCGGCGTCACGACCCATCCCCGCTCCGCTCGCTTCACCCGTCTCGCTCGACGGATCCCCCGCCGAGGACGCTCAATCGAGCCGGCCGTCCAGCGAGAACGCCGTGGGGATCTTGCTGGTGCTCCTGGTGGTAGCGGGGGGCGCGACGCTCGTCTTCAGTGCCACGGAACTGCCCGGGGCCAAGGAAACCCGGGAGCAGGTCCTGGCGCTGGCGAGCGCCGGGAGACGACAGCTCAGCCCGTGGCTGCTGAGCAGCGCCGACGCTCCGCGCGCGTCTGCCGCGCCAGCCAGCGCCACAGCTCCCGGTAGCACCAGCGCACGGCCGGTGCGGCGTTGCCCGGATGGGATGCGGGGGCTCGTCGTGGGAACGCGCGGACCGGACGGGGGCGAGAGCGGGGACTCGAGCAGTACCGAGCGCTCGCGGCGAGCGAGTGCGGGTGGTGACGGGACCCGAGACGGCGGTGCGAGTGCGGCTCGAGCTCCCGCGATCTGCGTGGACGAGCAACCCGTTCGCGAAGTCACCTACGCCGCGTGCACGAAGTGCAAGCGACCGCGTCTGGCGCACCAGCCGCTGGACGCCGACCGCCCGCCCCCCTCCAAGTTCTGCCTCAGTGGGCAGTCCCCCACGGATCAGACCTTGGATTGCGCCAGCTCGAGCCAGGCCGCGGCGTTCTGCGCCACCCGACGGGCCCGACTGCCCACGCAGGCCGAGCTCGACGAGCTCCTCGGGGTTACGGATCGTCCCGTGCCCGCCACACCCGTCGCCGAGTGGACCGCCCCCGTGACGAAATCGGCCCCGGCTGGATATCGCGCGTTTCGCTGCGTTCTCGGGGACGAGTAGGGCGGTCGCGGCTCGGCTCGTCGCGCGCCACCGCGGCTAGTTCTTGCACGACGACGCCGCGCGATCGGGCGCGACCCTGACGACCCAGGGGGGCCGCCCGAGCGGCCATTTCTGCTCGCAGTCGGTGCCCCCGATGGTCTTGCTGGTTTCCAGGAAGCCGCGGGTGTCGACCTTGAGCCCCTCGGCGGTCAGCGTGCCGCGGGTGCTCGACTCGTACGTCGCGCAGACGTAGACCCAGCGCTTGTTGATCGGATCGTACTCGGCCTGCTCGTGCGTGCGCAGGGTCCGCGCCGCGAGGTTGCCGTTTGCGTCGAGGCTCGACCTCGTCACCTCCTCGCCGCCCGCGAGCGCCTGGAAGCCCCGCTCGCAGCCGTGATCGTACGGCAGGGCGTAATGACCGCGATACAGCAGCGGGGTCCGCCGCGCGACCTCACCGTCGGCGTTGAAGACGAACCACACGAGCTCCCACTCGTCCCGAGGCTCTCGCTGGTGGAAGAAGGTCGCGGTGCGACGGCCGTCGGGGAGCGGGATCGTGAAGCCGTAGCGGAAGTCGCGCGAGTAGTAGGGTCGCTCCGCGTCGTCGAAGTAGTCGATGGGCAGGTTGTTCAGCAGGAAGAGGTACCGGCTCTCCACCGTGGGACCGACCGGGACCTCGAGGCGCTCGTCGAGCTCGAGGGGCAGCGCACGGCGAGGCATGGGCGCCAGGAGCTCGCCGAGGAAGCGATTGCGTTCGGCGACGAGCTCCGCGTGACGGTCCGCCGACTCGGCCCAGGTGGGGTGCGCGTCGAGCATCGGGTTCGGCGGGATCGCACCCTCGATCAGGTCCGCCGTGCACGCGATGTCCCCCTGGTTGGGGCGGGTCTCGTAGCAGAGGTCCGCCTCGGTGATCGCCCAGGTGCGCGGGCGGATCGCCGCCCCGGGGACGGCGCCCTGGTTGCACGCGAGCGCGCCGGCCTCGTCCTGCCAGCACACCCGCGCGCCGCGGGCCTCGACCGCGGTGGCGCGTGCGCCCGCGGGAGCCTGCGCCCCGCTGCACGAAAGGAGGCCGGTCCCGTCGATGGCGCAGGCAAAGCCCTGCCCCACGGCGAGCTGCTTGGGCGCGGTGACGGCCAGCTCCGTTCCGTGAAGTCCGCCCCAGCACGAGACCTTGGCGTCCCGCGTGATGCCGCAGGCGGCGCAACCCTTGCCCACGGCGACCTCGGTGAAGCGCGCGCCCTCGGGTGGCGTGAGCGTGCACTCCGGGTCGCGGCTGTAGCAAGAAGCCTCGCCCTCGGCACCGAGCAGACAGAGCTCCGTCCCCTGGGCGGCGAGCGCGGCGAAGCGGGCTCGGGGGACGCCGGCGTCGACACCGGCGTCGGGATCGTCGGCCACGGCCGGCTTGGACCCGGCGCCGCGGGGATCCCGGTTGCCGGGATCGCAGCGCACCTCTCCCGCGGCATCGAGCGCGCAGGCGAAGTCGTCACCGACGGCGGTTTCCGTGAACTGCCCGAGGCCGAGGCCGTTCAGGTTGTGGCCCCAGCAGCGGTGGGAACGCCCCGCGACGACCCCGCAGAAGCCCCGAGTGCCGCCGATGTAGCTGGAGAAGGCGAGCTGGCTCCGGTGAGGACGCGCCCCAGGTGGGAGCTCGCGCGGGCGATCGGCCGCCAGATCGGGCTGCTTGCCGACGTCGGCGAGGGAGGGCAGCGTGACCTTGGAGTACAGCGACGCCACGG
>CAYZQO010000114.1:4026-6799 GCA_964480725.1 uncultured Polyangiaceae bacterium
GCCGCCCACCTGCGGCAGGCTCATCAGCACGCGCTCGATCTGCTGGAGGCAGAGGTTACCCCCCGGACGATCGGCATGTCGTCGGCGCTCCCGGTGATCCGCTCGATGCGGCGATGGGTGCGGCCGCAGGCGCAGGGCTCCTCGATGATGGTGGTGAGACCCCGGGTGCGGTAGCGATGGATCGGCGTCGCCGCTCGGCACAGCGTGGTGAGCGCGTTGAACGGACTGTCCACGCGCATCGCGCCCCCCCCTCCCAGGTACGGCGCGGCCGGCGACGCCCCGGCGCCCGCAGTCCACCGCGCGCGAGCTCCTTGCTGGGTCGTCCGTGCTACCCTTGTCGCATGGCGATCGCCAGCGAGGCCCTGGCACGACTGCTCGCCGAGTACCGGCGTCGATTGATCGCGCGGCTCGGGGACCGGCTGGTGGAGCTCCGGCTCTTCGGCTCGCACGCGCGCGGCGAGGCGCGGCCCGACTCGGACGTGGACGTGGCGGTGGTCCTGGACGAGGTCCGCGGCATCGAGGAGCGCGTCTTGCCCATGGAGCTCGCCGGGGACTTCCTGGTGGAGCACGGGCTGGTCCTCACCCCGATCGTCCTCAGCGTCGCCGAGCTCGAGCTCCTGCGCCGGCGGGAGGACCTCCTGGCAGAGAACCTCGACCGCGAAGGGATCGTCCTGTGACGGATGAGAACCGCCTCGTGAACGCCCGCGCGGAGGTCGCCAAGGCCACCGCCGCGCTCGCCGCGGCCCGGGCGCTCGCCGGGCTCGGGCTCCTCGACGACGCGGCGAGCCGCCTCTACTACGCCGTCTTCCATCTCGTCTGCGCGACCCTCCTCGTGCTCGGCGTGCAGGCCCAGACCCACGGCGGCGTCGCGGTCCTGCTCGGGCAGCACCTCGTCCGCCCGGGGCTCGTGCCAGCCCAGCTCGCCCGCGACTTCGCCTCGCTGCTGGGGCTGCGCGCGCAGTCCGACTACAACCGGCATTTCGTACTCGACGCGGCCGGCTTCGCGGAAGAGCTCGCCCGCGCGGAGGCGACCTTCGCCACCCTGGCGGAGCTGCTGGCAACCCATGGCGTGTCGGTGCCGCCCTGGTCCGGCGCGCCCCCACCGCCGCCTCTCCCGCAGTGACGCGACCGGCGACGCCAGCGACCAGCGACGCGCGCGCTCGGACCCCTCTCGGCCGCCGGGCTTGACGCCCGTGGCGGCGCACCCGAGGTAGGGGGGCGCGCCGCGGCGTGACCGCGGCGGCTCACCGCGAGAGGGAACGAGCATGAGCGAGCTCATCGACAACCGCACGAAACGGATCCAGGAGCTCAAGGCTGTAATCAAGGATTTGCACCGCGGCGTCCCGGAGGCGGAGGTACGAAAGCGGCTCAAGGAGGTGGTCCGCGAGACCGGATCCACCGAGATCGCGACCATGGAGCAGGAGCTCATCGCCGAGGGAATGACCGCGCGCGGCTTCGCCTGCCACGCGCGCACCACCGACGGCCTCACCGAGCCCCGGATCGCGCGAGCGCGCGAGGGGGCGCGGAGCTGAGGCGGGGGTCCGGGGCCTGGCGTCCCCGAACGCCACCCGCTCGATCACCCACCACCCCCGCTTGCTCGTTCGAGCCGACAGCGGGCGCGCCGTTGGTGTCGACAGCGACGACCCGGTCGACGTGCCCGAGGCCCGAGCCGGCAGCGCCGGTCCCGAGGTCAGCGCGCGCCGACCCAAGCCGCGGGACTGCGCGGGGTCGAACGGGAATGGCCACGCCTGCCCGAATGGCTCTCGTCCTCCTCGCCGGTGTGCTCGCCACGGCGCCAAGCGCGTTGGGAGCCCCGGACAACCCCTGCGAGGCCGGCTCGGGGGCGAAACGCGCCCTGCGCCGGCCGACGATCGACGGCTGCCGCGAGACGGCGCCGATGAGCCGTGCCCCCGAAGCTGCCCTGCCTGCTCCGCGAGCGTCGGTTCCCCGCGCCCCGGAGCGGTTCCGGCCTACCCCGCCGCTGGTGGTCGCCGACCGCCGGCTTCTCATGCAGGAGATCCGCCAGCTCGAGGCGCTCTTCGCGGCGACCCCGACGAGCTCCCCGGACCGTCCGCTGATCCTACGGCGCTTGGCCGAGAGCTACGCGGACCTCGAGCACCGCGCCGCCATGGATCGCATCCGCGCGGAGCTCGAGGTCGAGCGCCAGCGGAACGCGAAGCCATCGCCTCCGGCGCCTCAGGAACGCTGACACCGCTCGGCGCTGGTGAAGGCGCCCCCGGTGACGATGGCGTGCACGTGGCTGAGGAGGCGCGGGCGACCCGCGCTCGTGCCGACTGCGTCGTGGCGCTCCGGGCTTGCCCCGTCCGCGGACCTCACCGGTGCGTCACCCGGTGGCGAGCGCCCCCATCCTGGTCTACGCCACGGCCTCCCCGGGGGTCAGGGCTCGCCGGGGGGCGAGCCGCCAACCCTGCCGCGCCCCAGCAACACCCGAGCCTGGAATTCCCGGGTTATCTCGTCGATTTCTTGGAGGCCTTCGACGTACGGCCGATAGAACTCGACCGAATCGCCCGCGCCGTAGACGCCACAGGACGAGCAGCTCTCGCAGCCGCCCCCGCCGCAGGAGAGGGCATCGCGCACGATCTGCTCGCGCTCGGCGCGGGTGGTGTTCGCGATGCGGTAGCGCGACTGCATGGGTGTGACCTTCGCCAGAACCTAGAGCAAGGAGGGGGCCGTGGCCATTGGCCCCGACCGAGCTGGAACCTGGCCGGCGTGAGGCGAGGGCCAGGCCCGGCGGCGCCGCACCGGTGCCGCG
>CAYZQO010000114.1:6899-9086 GCA_964480725.1 uncultured Polyangiaceae bacterium
AACCTGGCCGGCGTGAGGCGAGGGCCAGGCCCGGCGGCGCCGCACCGGTGCCGCGCCGAGATCTCGTCCCTGCCGAGCGACAACCAGTGGCCGCCGTCGGGGGTGGCCCCATGACCCTGGAGAACGGGTGGCCCCATGGGGGTGGAACCTGGCACCGTGGAACCAGCTCCGCTTGGGCAGTTGGTCATCCGCGGCTGATCGCCGCCGCGATCGCCGCACGAATGGACTGCATCGCCGCCTCGTCCGTCGTCCAGAAGAAGTCATCCTCCGGCACGGCACAGCCGTCCCAGTCGCACCCGCCCCACCAGTGATAGACCGCGTGGAGCTGCTCACGGGCGAAATCGCCCAGGTTCTCTTGCTGGGCCAGCTGGAACAGCGCGAAGTCCTGGAGCCCCATCCGGACCATCTTGAGTCGATACGACGGGATCGGGCCGTCGATCGCCACCTCCGTCGGAGATCCGGCCGGCGCCAGGAGGCCGTCGTGATTTCCGGGATAGAGGAGCATACCGTCCCCGGTCTTGCCGTAGTCGTCGTTGGGCCCCCAGGGCTCACCGTCGGTCCAGCTCGTCGTATCCCAGTACAAGAACCCCGTGGCCCGCTCGTACCACGCGGCCCACAGCATCATCGTCGATTCCAGCCCGTCGAGGGACTGCGAGGCGAAGGTCGGATAGGGGTAGTCCTGGTTGTTCGACTCGTAGAACCAGAGCTGGGTCCCGGTGGCGAAGAGGTCGGGCCAGTCCTCGCGACCGTAGATCTCGCCGTTGCCCTGGTACCAGTGATCGTACTCCTCCGGGGCCACGCAGAAGATCCCGATCGCCGGCCCCAGGACGTCGATGTTGGACGTGGTGGGGGCGGTGGTCACCATGATGCGGCTCCGCCAGTCGGCGTCGCCGGCCCGCATCCACGAGGAGTGCTGGGCGATGCGCAGATAGAGGCTCGAGTCCGGCTCGTCGGCGGCGTAGACGATGGTGCGCTCGAACCAGCCTCGTTCCTTGAGATGCGCCGCCCACGCGGCCGCCAGCTGCTGGTACTCCGCCTCCGTGCACTCCGCCTCCGGGCCCCAATCCACGCCGGGACTGAAGGGCGTGGTCAGCCGTCCCGACGGGACGCCATCCGCGAAGTAGCTCCCATCCAGGTAGGGCTCCATCGACGCGTCGTATCCGGTGAAGTCCAGGGCGCCCGAACAGTCCGAGGGCCCGTTGGCGGCGAAGAACTGGCCCGGATCGATCCGGTGGGAATGCAGGAGCTCCTCGTAGCGCTTGACGATGGTGCGCGCGGCGGGAAGGCCGGCGTCGACCCAGCAATCGTCCTGACCGCCGTAGCACTCGTAGGTGCCGGCGTGATACTTCTTCACCTCGTCCCCGGACAGGCGGAAGTGCGTGGTCACCACGTTCAGGTCGGGGAGATCCAGGTCCCAGACCTCGAGCTCGATCGGGACCTCGACCGAGCTCGTTCCGTCCGTGACCGTGACGGCTCCCGTGTAGACGCCGGCGGTGGTGCCGAGCGGGATTTCCACGTCGACGAACAGGGCCTGGTTCTCTCCGGACGGCACCGAGAACGGCTGGCCCAGGTCAGCGCCCGTGTAGGGGTCGATCAGGGGGACGAGCGGATCGGGGACCCGACTGTCCCCGGTCGGCGACGACTGCGGGGCGGGAAGCGCTCCACCCTGCGAGTCCACGCCAGAGAAATCGATGAACGCCTCGCGGAACAGCGTGACTCGCTCCGCCGGCAGGGAGTGGCCGGCCCCGTCTTCGAGGGGGCCGGCGCTGGCCGTCACGCTGCCCAGCGAACCACCATTTCCATGGATGAGGATCTGGAACGATTGAACCGAGCGCCGAGCGCCGGCAAGCTCCGCCGTCTGCAGGGCACCGACCTCGGTCGTCGGCTGCACCTTCCGACCCACGCCCAGCGTGGCGACCTGCATCGCGCCCGGCGCCTGGCAAGCCGCCGTCGTGGCCGACGTCTCGGTACACAGCTCGGGTGAGGAGCAGGTGGATACGCTGGTGAAGGTGCCGCCGCTGCAACTCTGGACCTCGTTGGCCTCACAACGCTGGTCGCCATCCTGACACCCGGCGTCTGCCTCGCAGGCCGGGCCGGCCGAGGACTCGACGCAGGTTTGGGCCACGGGGCAGGTGGTCTGCGTTTCCCAGTATCCCTCGCTGCACACGGAGACGACGTTGCCGAAGC
>CAYZQO010000114.1:9186-11317 GCA_964480725.1 uncultured Polyangiaceae bacterium
GTGGTCTGCGTTTCCCAGTATCCCTCGCTGCACACGGAGACGACGTTGCCGAAGCACCGCCGGTCGCCGTCGGGGCAGGTCACGGTTTGCACGCAGGCGGCCCCCCCCGCCGGGCTATCCGGAGCACAGACCTCGCCGGCGGCCTCGTCGCAGGTTTCCGCCGGGGCCCAGGTCCCGTCCACGCATCGCTCGGCGTGGGCGGCGTCGGCGCAGCGCGTGTTGCCGTTCGGCGCGCAGGCTCCCGAGGCGGGATCCTCGCCCGTGGAGCCGCTGTGGCGACCACAACCGACGAGCAACGTGACGATGGCGAGCGCTGCTGGTCCTCTCATACCCACTCTCCCCACTGATAGCGCGAGGGTAGCAGACTCGCCGCGGCTCCGGCAGCGTCATCCCCACGCTCCATCCCAACTTCCGGCCCCTGCCGCCGTCGCCGCCCGATGGTGAAGGAAGTTACACTAGGCCCGGTTTCGCGGCGCTCCTACGATCCGCGGCGTGACCTTCACCCGAGACACGCTCGCCTGGTTGACGATGGTTGCGCTCCTGTTCGGCTGTTCGCGCGACTCGGAGGGGTCGGAGCGGACCTCGACGGGCGGCGTCGCGGCAAACGGCGGTGAAGCGGCGGGCCCACGCGCGACCGGTGGTGGGGTCAATATCGGGGGTGATGCCGCGACCGGCGGCGATCCGGATGCGGGCGGCGACGACAACGGCGGCAACGACGTGATCGCGACCGGGGGTGCCACCGCCACGGGCGGCTCGACCGGGAGCGGCGGCCTGTCCACCGGTGGGATCGGCCCCGCCGGCGGTGCGGCCAACAGCGGTGGCCTAGCGACCGGTGGAGCGAGCCTCACCGGCGGCGACGGCGGCGACGGCGGCCAGGCGATCGCCGGCGGCTCCGGCGACGCTGGCGTGCAGGTCGACACCGGTGGTACCGGCGGCCAGATCGGTACTGGTGGCGCCGGTGGCACGGGCGGTCTTCCCACCGCTGGCGGCGGGAACGCCGGCGGCGACGGCGGTGCAGCCGGCACGCCGCTGCCTACGGAGGGCTGTGACCGTCCTGGTGTGGGGAGCTCGGGACGCATCCTCCAGGTCGGCCCGTCCCGGGAATACGCCGATCTCGGGGCCGTGGCGGAGCTCGTCGAGCCCGGTGACATCGTCGAGGTCGACGGCGACGCGACCTATCCCGCCGTCGTGTTGACCGTGCCGGGCACCGCCGAGGCTCCGATCCTGTTCCGCGCCGCGGCCTCGGGTGGGCGCCCCGTGATCAGCGGGGGGACCGACACGGTGCGCTTCGAGGGCTCACACCACGTGATCGTTCAAGGGATCGACATCGCTGGCGGCGAGGAGCGGTGCGTCTTCCATCACGCCGATGACGTGACGCTCTGTCAGGTCGTGGTGCACGATTGCGCGCGGCACGGGATCCTGGGCGCGGACTACGACTCCGGAACCCTGCGGCTCACCCAGGTGGAGGTCTATGGCTCCGGCGGCCAGCCGGAGGGCGAGAACCTCAAGCATCCGATCTACGTTGCTACCGATCCCTCGGCCTATCCCGAGGCGGTGCTGCGCATCGAGCACAGCTTCATCCACGACAACCGCGGCGGGAACGCCATCAAGAGCCGCGCCCGGCGCACCGAGATCTACGACAGCTGGATCGAGAGCACCCCGGGCATGTACTACTCCCTCGAGCTCGTCGGCTACGAGGAGTTCGAGGCCGATCCCCCGCTCGACAGCGACGTGGTGGGCAATGTCTTCGTCCATCACGACGAGTACGGGATGCGCTTCGGTGGCGACGGGACCGGAGCCTCCCGCGGTCGCGTGCGCTTCGCCTTCAACACGATGGTGGTCGTCGGCGACGGCTGGGACGCCTACACGCCGGTCATCCGGTTCTTCGACGAGATCGACGCCTTCGACGCCTTCGACAACGTGTTCTTCAAGGTCGGTGGCGGCCCGGTCCGGCTGCTGCGGGACGACGACGCGACCTGGCTGCGCGGTTCCCAGTCGATCGGCGGGAGTCACAACTGGGTGCCGTCCGAGTCCACCGAGATCCCGGCAGGCTTCACCGACACCGTGTCGGGGACGTCGCCGGGATTCGCCGACATCACGACGTTCGCCGCGCTGGATCTCGCCGTGACCA
>CAYZQO010000115.1:0-10924 GCA_964480725.1 uncultured Polyangiaceae bacterium
CGCGCCGAAGGCAGCCCAACGGCGCGCACCCCGGTCGGGACAGTGATGCTGGAATTCCGACCATGGTTGGCGGCTCCGAGGCGCGGGTGGCGCTCTAGTGCAACCCGCGACGGAGAGCTCGGTTCACGCCTCGGCTCCCCGAGAACCACTTGCCGCCGCCGGTGCTCCCACCACCGTCGCTGCCGGCGGGGCATGTCGAACGACGGCGCCAGGCCGCTTCGGCCGAGCGCTCTCTTCCCGGCTGGTGACGCGCTCGGGCGCGCAGGCTACGATGGTTCACTAGGATGCCGGACGCTCCCACTCCCCCGTCGAGCCGACGGAACAAGAAACGTCTGGCTCTGATCTGCGACTCGCTCGAGGACAACTTCCAGGCGGAGCTGGTCGAGGCGGGCCTCGCCGCCGCCGCCGCCCACGATGTGGATCTCATCATCGTTCCCGGCGGCAAGCTCGGCGAGTCGGCGGGAAAGAACTTCATCCACGATCTGGTGCCGATGTGGGCGGATGGAATCATCGTCGCGGCCCACACCATCGGACACACCGCCACCGAGCGGGAGATCGCGCGCTTCCTCGATGACCTTCGCCCGATCCCGACGGTAGCGCTCGGCGACGTCCCGGGGGCGGACTGTTGCCTCTCGATCGACAACGAACGCGCGGCCTACAATCTGACGCAGCACCTGGTGGTGCAGCACCGCTACGAGCGCTTCGTGTACCTGGCGGGCCCCGCCGGCAATCCCGAGGCCAAAGCGAGAGAGAGCGGGTTCGCTCGTGCTCTGCGTGAAGCCGGGCTGGAGGTGCTGCCGGAGCACCGAGTCGTCGGAGATTTCACGAGGGACGGCGGGCGCCTCGCGATGCTCGAGCTCATCGAAGGTCGAGGGATAGAGCTACGAGACGCGCATGCGCTGGTCTGTGCCAACGACGCGATGGCGGTCGGCGCCATCGGTGAACTCGAGCGCCGGGGCTACCGCATCCCCACCGATCTGGCGGCCACCGGGTTCGACGACACGGAGCTCGCGAGGCACCTGCCCGCGCCGCTCACCACCGTCCATCAGCCGCTGGGGGTCCTGCTGTTCGACGCCGTGCGTATGCTGGTCGAGGGCCTCGCCGTAGGCCGGGCTCCCCACGACTTTCACCGCTACGACGCCGAGCCCATCCTGCGCCGTTCTTGCGGCTGTCCGCGGGTGCCTAAGCTGCCACGACCTAGCGCACCGAGCCGGCCCGACGCCGCCGCGCCTCCCTCGCTCAGGACGATGGAGCCAGCGCTGCGCGAGGAGCTGGACGAGACGTTCGTCGCCACCGTCGATCGGATCGATCCCGGCTGGCTCGGAGACCTGCTCGAGGCGCTGGGGACTCAGCTCACGGAGCAGGGCACGCGATTCTTCGACACGCTGGAGGCGCTGTGCTTCGGGATGCTCCGTGAGCGCAAGGCGACGAGCGGTTGGCAGAACGCGCTGCTCGTCCTGCGACGCCATGTGGCGCGCCGCGGCGTCCGCACCGAAACGCTCGTCGATCTCGACCGCCTCGTCGACGGCGCTGTCCGCCTGACCAGCGAGCTTACGACCAGCTTCATCGCCCGGCAGCGCGAGGAGCTGCTCGAGCACATGCGCATCCTGGGCGATGCCACCGCCGGCCTGCTCGCCGCCCCCGATCTCAACACCATCGCCGACGTCACCCGATCGTCGTTTCCGAAGCTCGGGGTCGAGCGCGGCATGATCTTCCTCTTCACGTCCGACTATGGCTCGGAGGTGTCGATGGTGCCGCTCTCCGTGTTCGGCCTTGGCGAGGGGGTGACCTCATTCGATCCGTCCTCGACGGGGCTCGGCCTGGAAGACCTCGCGCACGGTCGGAGCTGGGTGATCGAGCCGCTCGGGACGGGCCTGCGCCCGCTGGGCGTCGCCGTCCTGCAGGCGGGCCTGAACCACGTCTCCTGGTACGAGCGGCTTCGCGATGCGCTCACGGCGGCCATCAACGGGGCTCAGCTCATCCAGCGCGTCCAGCGGCTCGTGATCACGGATCCGTTGACCGGTCTGAGCAATCGGCGCTACCTCACCCAGAAGATCCGCCAGGAGCTCGACCCCGGGAGCAGCCCAAACCAGCCCTTGTCGCTGCTCGTCCTCGATCTGGACGGCTTCAAGTCCATCAACGACGAACGCGGCCACGACGAGGGCGACCGCGCGCTGATCCAGGCGGCGGCATCCATCAAGCGATGCCTGCGCGACACCGACACGCTGGCCCGCTTCGGCGGCGACGAGTTCGTGGCCGTGCTGCCGGGAGCGACCGCGGAGCAGGCCAAAGCGATCGCGCGTCGAGTGCTCGAGTGCCTCCCGCCCGACCTGCGGACGGCGCTCTCGACGACGCTGACTTGCAGCATCGGTATCGCCACCATCGACCGCGACGGAAAGACCGGCGACGCCGAGCTCTTTCGCCTGGCGGACCAGGCGCTCCTGGCCGCCAAGCGGGGCGGGAAGAACCGCGCCGTGCACGCGGGAGAGCTCCGGGCGTAGGGGTCGGCGGCGAGGACCGCACCGAACCCGAGCCGTCCGCCTGGGGCTGGCACTCCGGACTGCCGCGCGGGGCAGCGCTGCGGCCGATAGAACTCGTCCGCCGGGGGAGCGCCCAGCTCACCCGCGAGCTTGGGCGCGAGGACGAGCGCGCAGTACCGGTGGAGGATCGCGCGGGCCTTCGGGCGCTCGGCTACATGTTCTCGTCGAGGTCGGGCGGATCCTTGTAATCGTCCGCGCACACGCAGGCCGGACAGCTCATCTCGATCGTCTGCAGCTCTCCCGCGTCCTGGTTGCACTTGGCGGCGGTCGGGCCCTCGAGCAATGTCGGGCGGTACTTCCCCTTCCAGATGCAGCGGGTCACCCATTTGCCGGCCTTGCAGGGCTTCGGCTCCGACGCCGCCTTCTTGGCCCGGGCCTTCTCGGCCTCCTCTTCGAGGGCCAGGAGCTTCGCTGCCGCCGCCTTGCCGGACTTGCTGTTGGGGTCCGCCTTCACCGCGGCCTCGCAGGCCGCCTGGGCGCCGATCGGATCCCACTTCGCCTCGAGCTTCAGGCATTCTTCGTAGCTCGCCTTCGCCTGGTCGGTGCAGCCCGCCAGGAGCGCAGCACCGAGCAGGACGGCGGCGACCCGCACCGGCCGCGACCGTGAGGACCAGCGTGCATCGAGAACATGGGGCATCTTGGGCAGTCTCCAGGGCTCCGGGCACCAGGCCCGGCCCGCAGGCTAGGCCAGGAGGGCCCGCCTCGGCAACGGTCGCCGCGCCCGGAAGCTCGTCGCGCGCGAGCCTGGGGACATTGCTTGCAGGCCTCGCGGTCCGGCGCGTCACGCGGTAAAAGGGCGCTGGCGCGCCAAATGGGGCGCGTCGTGGGGCGGCGCCGCACCGAGCCGCAACCGCAGTGAGGGATCCATCGTGACCGTGCGCCCACCTCCCCCTCCCCCACCGCCGCCGCCGGATGGTGGTGCGTCGCCCCTGCCCTCCTTCGACGAGGCGCTGCCGTCCTTCGACAGCGGCACCCCGCTGCCCGCACCCGGGGCGGCGACCGCGTCGCTGGCTGGCAGCGGCCTGGCGACCTCTCGCCCACCGCCGCTGCCACCGCCACCGGGCCTGCGCTCGACCCCCCCACCGCCACCGCTCCCGCGAGCGCCGTCGGTGCCGCCGAGCATGGCGCCCCCGCCACCGTTACCGGCCGGCCCCACGCCGCTGCCACCACCCGGCCCCACGCCGCTGCCCCTGGCCGGACCGACGCCGCTGCCGCCGCCCGGACCGACGCCGCTGCCGCTGGCACCGCCCGCGCCGCGGGGGCCGAGCACGCCACCGCCCGGGCCACCGTCACTCTCGTCCGGTCCCACGCAGCCGCGCCTGCCCGTATCGTCTGCACCACCGGACGCCGGCGCAGCGAGCGCGGCGCCAGGGACGAGGACCACGTCGAGCCCCGCGCCCGCGAGCGGCGCTCCGCAGCCTCGGCGTGGACTGCCGCCATGGCTCGCGATCGTGGCGTTCGGGCTCGGGGCGCTCGTGGGGATCGTCATCGCCTCCCGCGGGGACGGCGAGCGCGCCGCGCCGTCGGCGGCAGCCCGCTCCGCCGAGGCGGCGACGTCCGCGCCACGGCCCGCGGCGTCCGCCGCGGCCTCCCCCGCGAAGCGCACGGTCGAGGAGCTCGCGGCCGCGGGCGACGAGGACGCGCGCGCCACCCTGAACGGGATCACGCCCGCAAACCTCACGATCGAGCAGTCGTTCGCGCTGTCCCGCGGCGAGATCGCAAGTCGGCTCACGGAGCTGGCCGCGCTCGGCGACAAGCTCAAGGCGAGCCCCGATCTGGCCGACGACCCGGCGACGCTGAGCGCGCTGCTGAAGCTCGCCCGGGATCCACACACCGCCATCCCGACCCTGGAGCTCATCGCCGCGCAGAAGCGGGAGCGCACCACGGATCTGCTCTTCGAGATCTGGACTGGTGTGCCAAGCCGCGACACCGCCACCACCCTGGCCGAGCGCCTCGTGCTGAGCGCCGAGGTCCGCAAGCACGCCTCGCCGGCCCTCGCCATCGCGCTGGCGCTGCGTGACGTGCAGGACTGCGCGGAGGCGACTGCGCTCGTCGCCAAGGCCTCGGAGGTCGGCGACCGCCGGAGCGTCCGCGCGCTGGTCCGCCTCAACGGCAAGCGCGGGTGCGGAGACGGTGCCCGCGAGGACTGCTTCCCCTGCCTGCGCACGCTGGAGGCCCGCCGGGCGCTCGCCACCGCCGCCGCCAACGCCCAGCGCCGGGATCCGCCGCAGTTCTGAGGCCGGCGGCAGGGGCGCCCCTCGACGGGCGAGGCGTCCGACGACGAGGGCTCGCCGCCCCGCCCGGCGCCGCGCCGGCGGGGGTCGCGCGCGGGGAGCGGCGCCGAGCCGGATTCAGCCGGGCCCGCCCGCGGCTAGCCATGCGGCGGGGCTTCGGCTAGCTTCCGCGCCGCTGCGGCGGACCCCCCAGCCCCGCAGCCCAGCCCCGTTCCTGCGCACACGCGCCGGAGCGCGAGGCAGAAACCGGCAGGACACCCCGGGGGACAGGAGCAACCATGGTTGCGTTCAGCAATGCCCAGCAAGCTCTGACGATCGCGGTCGGTCCCCTCTCGGCCGTCTCCGCGCGCGGCCCCTTCACGCCCGGCGCCGATCCCTTCGTGGTGAGCGCCGACGGTCGGGTCGATGCCGTCGCCACCACCTTCGCGCGCCCGGTCTTCGAGCACACCATCTCCTGGGCGGAGATCGCAAAGGACCCGAACCGCTACGGGGCGCAATTCTTCATCGGTAACGGCAATTTCTGTGACACTGGGATCACCTTCAGCGCCCCCCCGATGAAGGACAAGAAGCGCGAGGGCTACGCGAACGCCTACGATCAGATCGAGTACGCGGCGACCTTCAAGGCCGGCGTCTCCGTCTTCCGCACCACCGACGTCGAGGGCGGGCGCACCGTCGCCAACAGCTGCTGCCCGCACCTGCCCTTCCTCAGCTATCACCGCGTGAGGGAGCCGGGCCAGCCCGTGTTCCACAACTCCCTCGACGCGCGGGCCCGCTTCGAGCTGGTCAACGCGGACGATGCTACCGCGGTGCGCAACACCGTGGAGGACGGCACCATCGCCTATACGCTGGTGCTCAAGGACCAGCAGTCCGGCCACACCCTCACCCAGCGGGCAGAGAAGCTCGCCAGCTTCGTCGATCCGACGCTGGCGTTGTCCCGCCTCGAGCTCACCACGGACTTCGAGGGGGACCTCGTCATCACCTCCGGCTTCGATGGGACCCTGATCAACAACCTGGCCGAGGGGTACAACAAGTTCCAGCAGGTCCACACCGAGGCAGGCCCGGACGGCGCCCAGGCGTTCAGCCCGACCCTGGTGGGGCTCTCGCTCCAGACCGTCAAGGAGAGCGAGGAGAACCTGAAGAAGCTGGAGCGGAGCGAGTGGGCGGACAACCCAAAGTCCACCACCCCCACCGAGGCGCGCAACCAGCCGCAGTACCAGTTTGGGTTCGCCAAGCGGGTGCGCTATTTCCTCGCGGACGGCCCCGGCGAGGAGAAAGAGATCCACCCCGAGCTCCTCGCCGCCGAGAAGGCCGGCACCGTCGTCGGCGACTCCCAGCGGGAGATCTACGTCAACGCGCTGGTCCACCTCAAGCCCGGCCAGCGCCTGATCGTCGAGGATCGCACCGCGCTGGTGTCGTCCATCGACCAGGGCGTCACCGGCAAGCCGCTCGAGGCGGCTCGCGCCAAGGCCGCCGGAAACGACCGCTTCGCCGCGGCCAAGGCCGCCCACGTCGCGGCCTGGCGCACCCAGTTCTCGAACGGCCGGCTCGCCCTGTTCGGAGGGCCGCGCGCCATGGAGTTCCAGGCGCCGATCGACCTCTGCCGCGCGGCGCTCCTCAAGACCGTGTCCGATCACAACCGCGACATCGCAGCGGACATGGGCGCCAAGGGCCTGCACGACGGCCGCTACCGGACCCACAACTTCTGGGAGATGGCGATTCTGTTCTGGAAGGTGAAGGCCATCCAGAGCCCGGAGGCGGCCAAGGGCCTCGCCGAGCTCTACGTCAAGAACCTCGACTCGGCGCGGGCCTACGCGCGCTCCATGGGCCGCGGCAAGGGCGCCCAGTTCGGCTGGCAGACGACCGCCGACGGCAAGCCCGACACGCAGGTGGTCAAGTGGAACGGCGTCGCCCAGCAGTGGGACCCCGACTTCAGCAAGTACCAGCCCCACAACAACTGGGCGTTCTTCTACGGGATCGACCAGATCTTCCGGGTCAGCGGCGACAAGGCGTTCCTCGCCCACGCGATGCCGCTCCTGATCGAGCTGGTGCGCTTCGGGGCCGACTCCTGCGTCAAGCAGGCCGACGGGAAGTACCACACCACGGGCATGATGGACCCGAACGAGTACAACGAGAAGCTCCCCGGCTCCACGCTGCCGAACCTCCCCGACAGCTTCTACAACAACTTCATGATCGCCAAGATGGCCTCCCGCGTGTTCGAGCTCCTCGACGAGCTCGACGCGGCAAAGAAGGACGCCATCCTCCGCGACCTCCAGGTAGACGCCGCCGAGATGGCTCAGATCAAGGATCTGGCCACCAGCATGTTCTTCCCCATCACGAGGGCGGCGAAGCCGGCGGTCCTGGTGGACCTTTCCGGGAACGTCCAGGGCGAGATCGAGGTGCCGGCCGGCACGATCGAGAACTACGCGGGCTTCACCAACATGCCGTTGGTGCACTGGCCCTCGATGCGCGCGTGGATGGCGAGCGAGAACGCAGAGCGCGCCGCCCAGGGCAAGAAGGAGATCAAGCCGCACTTCACCGAGGCGGGCGTCATCCCACGCGCCGACCAGGTGCTGAAGGCGGTTGAGCTCCGGGCCAAGCTGGCGGGCGTGATCGCAGACATCCAGGTCCGATCAGGGCGTTGGCAGAAGGTCGCGGATCCGACCGACGCCCAGATCACCCTGGTCAAGGACGTCAAGACCGGCGAGGTGGTGTGGAAGCTCGACGCCCAGAGCGACCGCGTCTTCGTCGGGGCCACGCCGAGCGCGGACGTCCGCGCGTTCGCGCAGGGGACCCTCCCCGAGGCCCGGAAGGGCACCGTGAAGCCGGTCCTGAACACCCCCGATAACTTCCAGATCGGCAAGCAGGCGGGCGCGCTGCAGACGGTGGCGAACTTCGCCGCGGCCGAGGTCGTGCAGCTACTCAAGGACAACGGCTACGCGGTCGACCTCGCGACCATCTCGCGCAACGTCGAGTACTACGACAAGCGAGTGAACACCAACGGGTCGTCGCTCGCCAACGTCGGCACCGGCGTCGGCAAGATCGGCCTCGGGGAGCTCAAGGCGAGCGTCGAGAACTATGACGCCGTCGTGCACCTGGACGCCAAGGATCTCGAGGCCGGCACGGCGCGGCAGGGCTTCCGCGCCGGCAACATGGCGGCGAGCGAGCTGATGCCGCTCATCTACCTCGGCATCGACCTGAACGCGTCCAAGGGCCACCTCGCCTTCGATCCGAAGCTGCCCGCGGACATCGGCGGCATCGAGCTCATCTCCGCCGCCTACGGCAAGTGCCGGCTCTTCGCCCGCGCGGACGGCCTGACGGGTCAGCTCCGGCTGCGCGCGGGCGGCCTCGCCGCCGGCGAGGAGCTCACCGTCACGGTCTGTGGGCGCCCCGGCAAGCTGGTCGCGGGCCAGACCGCCACCTTCGACATCCCCCGCGCGAGGGACTGAGCCCGCCCAGCCCGTTCCTTACAGCCTCGGGCGGGTGACGTACTCGAGCCTCCGACCGATGACCAGGGACTCCCCGCTCGATCCGATCCCGCGGATCGCCGAGGCGCTGGGTCTGTCACCGCGCAGCGTGGCGGCAGCGACCGAGCTCCTCGGCGGGGGCGCCACGGTGCCCTTCATTGCCCGATACCGCAAAGAGGCCACCGGCGGCCTCGACGAGGTCGCCCTCCGCGCCATCGCCGAGCAGCGCCAGTACCTGCAGGAGCTCGACGAGCGACGGCGAACGGTCCTCGCCGAGCTCCGGAAGCAGGGCCAGCTCTCCCCCGAGCTCGAGGCCCGCGTCGCGCGCGCGAGCAGCAAGACCGAGCTCGAGGATCTCTATCTCCCCTTCAAACCCAAGCGCCGCACGCGCGCCACCATCGCGCGGGAACGGGGCCTCGAACCCCTGGCGGACCGGATCTGGAGCCAAGCGACCAGCGGAGACCCCAAGGTCGACGCGGCCCGCTTCGTCAGCGGGGAGCGCGGGGTGCCGGACGTGGCGAGCGCGCTCGCCGGCGCCCGCGACATCGTGGCGGAGCGAGTGGCCGAGGACGCGGAGCTGCGCCGCCGCTTCCGAGAGGCGTACCTCCGGAGCGGCACCATCCGCGTCGGGAAACGCAAGGAGCACGCCCAGGCGAAGACCAAGTACGACGACTACGTCGCCCACGAGGAGCCGCTCTCGCGGATCCCGTCGCATCGATACCTGGCCATCCGGCGCGGCGAGGCCGAAGGAGTGCTCGGCGCCTCCCTCGAGCTCGACTGGACGCCGCTCGAGCGGACGGTGCTCGGGCGCACACCGCACGACGCGCGGTCGCCCTGGGCCGGAGAGCTCCGCGAGGCGGCGTTCGATGGCGTGCGGCGGCTCCTGCTCCCTTCGGTGCAGACCGACGTGCGAGTCGAGCTGAAGGGCCGCGCGGACCGCCAGGCGATCGAGGTGTTCGCCGCCAACCTGCGGGAGCTCCTGCTGGCGGCGCCGTTTGGGACCAAGACCGTGCTCGGGATCGATCCGGGACAGCGCACCGGCTGCAAATGCGCGGTGGTCGACGAGACGGGCCGGCTCCTCGAGCACACCACGCTCCATCTCGTGCAAGGCGACGCCGCCCTCGAGCGGGCGCGCGCCACGCTGCAGGGCCTGGTCGAGCGGCACGCGGTGCGCGCCGTCGCGGTCGGCAATGGGACGCATGGGCGCGAGACCGAGGCCTTCGTTCGCGAGGTGCTGCGGTCGACGTCGCCGGGCGAGCCCGCGTTCTCCATGCTCGTCAGCGAGTCCGGTGCCAGCATCTACTCGGCCAGCGATCTCGCCCGCGAGGAGTTCCCGGACCTCGATCTCACGGTGCGCGGCGCGATCAGCATCGCGCGCCGCCTCCAGGATCCGCTGGCGGAGCTAGTGAAGCTCGATCCCAAGACCATCGGCGTGGGACAGTACCAGCACGACGTGGCTGAGGCGCTCCTCGAGCGGAAGCTCGACGAGGTCGTCGAGAGCGCGGTGCATAAGGTCGGCGTCGAGCTCAACACCGCCAGCGCGCCGCTCCTCGCGCGGGTCGCCGGCATCGGCCCGACTCTGGCCAAGAAGATCGTCGCTCATCGCGATCGGCAGGGGCGCTTTCGCCGGCGCCATCAGCTCCTCGAGGTGAGCGGGCTCGGACCCCGCACCTTCGAGCAGGCCGCGGGGTTCCTCCGCATTCGCGGCGCCGAGCACCCGCTGGATGCCAGCGCGGTCCATCCCGAGCGCTACGCGCTGGTCGAGCGGATGGCCGCCGAGCTCGATGCCCCGCTGGCGGCGCTGGTGGGCAATCGCGAGCTCGTCACCCGCATCGACCGCGCCCGCTACGAGGGCGGTGACGTCGGCAGCTTCACCCTGGCGGACATCCTGACCGAGCTCGAGAAGCCGGGACGCGATCCGCGCGCGACCTTCGAGCCGCCCCGCTTCCGTGACGACGTGCGCACGCTCCAGGACCTGTCGCCCGGGATGGTCCTCGAGGGAGTGGTCACCAACGTGACCGCCTTCGGCGCGTTCGTCGACGTCGGAGTCCACCAGGACGGGCTGGTGCACGTCTCGCAGCTCAGCGACCGCTTCGTGAAGACGCCGGCGGACGTGGTGAAGGTCGGCGAGAGACTCACGGTCCGCGTGCTCGCCGTCGATCTCGACCGCAAGCGCATCAGCCTGAGCGCACGCTCGGCGGGCCGAGCGTAATCCTGCCTCGTTTGCAGGATCGACACTCGGTCAAGCGCGACGCGCGAGCAGTCCTCGCGCCAAGGACGAGTGAACGGCCAGGACCCGGGGAGCGAGGGCGGGTTTGGGGGGCGGAGGCAAGGGGGGCGAGGCGCCTGCCGCTGACGTTCGCGGGCAGCCATCGCCGGCAAAGAGAGGCCTACTTGCCGCCGAGTCTGCCGAACGTCTCCTGCGGGCTCAGCCCGCTCTTGGCGCCCACCTCCGCGAGCGTCTGGTCGAGATGGATCACCTGAACCCCGTTACGACGGGCGGTGGCCAGCAGCTCGTCGGGGCTGACACCGAGCCGGGGGCAGAGCTCGCGCAGGGTCAGCGTCTCGGCGTCGGGCGCGGGTGGGGTGATCTCCAGGGCGGCGGCGCCCCCCTTGAACGACCGGCGCCAGTCTCCGACGAGACGCAGCGGCGCCCAACCGCGGAGCGTCCCCACCAGGAGCAGCA
>CAYZQO010000116.1:0-10783 GCA_964480725.1 uncultured Polyangiaceae bacterium
CCGTGCGCTGAGGAACGCCCGTGCAGGGGGTTGGCCCCACGCGCCGGGGGCCGGAGGCCCCCGAAAGGCGACGGTGCCGGCAGCATCACGCGGCGATCGGTGCCCACTCCTCGGCGTCGAGAGCGGCCAGACCGTACCGGACGAGGACGGCGTTGAGCTCGACGACGGTAACCGCACCGGGAGCGGTGATCTCGATCCCCAGCAGCACCCCTCGCTCGTCGAGATCGACGCGGACGCCGAACCCTCCGTCCAGCGTCCGCGCGACGCGCGCCCCCGGCGCTCGCGGCAGGTACAGGTACGCGGCGAGCGGCCTCCCCTTTCGGAACGCGACCTCGAGGTAGCGTTGCTTCATGGCTCGACACCGTAGGCGATGACCACGACGAGAAGATGCTCCAGTTCGTCGGGTTCGACAACGACCTCCCAGGGCCGACGGCGGAGCCGCGTCTCGACCAAGAAGCGTCCCTCGACGACCCCGGGGCGGAGGCCCGTCGCGCGATCGAGCATCGCTCGCAGGTCGATCTCCGAAAAGCCGCGATCTTCCATCCGCTTTTCGACGTGCGGCGTGAGCTCCACCTCCCACCCCCACCAATCCGGCCAGGCCACGCGGCGAAGGTACCACGCAAGGAGCGGTACGGTTCGCCGGTCACGAACCCGCGGGTCGTGGGCACTCTGGGACGAGGTCCTCGATGAAGCTCGTCGCCGTCACCACCGCCGCGTTCCTGTTCGCCGCCCTCGGCTCCCTCCTCGCTGCGCCTTTCGCAGCCGGCCAGGAGCGCCCCTGGGGCTACCGCCCGCCACCGCCACCGCCACCCCCGACCCCCTGCAGCGTCACCGTCGAGGACGGGAGCGGCCGCGCGCTTCCCACCTACACCCAGGGCGGCCGCACCTACCTGCTCGGCGAGCGGGGCGCGCGCTACGCCGTTCGGGTGAACAACCGCTCGAGCGGCCGGGTCGAGGCGGTGATCTCCGTCGATGGCCGCGACGCCATCACGGGCCGGGTCGGCGACTACCGACGCCAGCGGGGCTACGTCCTCCCCGCCTACGGATCCGTCACGGTCGATGGCTTCCGGCAGAGCCTCGACGCCGTCGCCAGCTTCCGCTTCTCCACCCCCGGGCAGAGCTACTCCTCGCGGATGGGCACCCCGGAGAACGTCGGTGTCCTCGGCGTTGCCTGCTTCGTCGAGCGACCGCGACCGGTCGCCGTGGTCCCCTACTCCCCTCCGTACTACGACCGCGACGAGCGCTCGGCGCGGCGGCAGGCGCCGAGCCGCACCGGGAGTGGGAGATCCGCCGACGGCGCCGCACCCGAAGCGAAGGCCCGGTCCGAGCGGTCGCGCCCGGGCTCGGCCCCGGCCCCGCAGGAGAGCATGGGCAACCTCGGCACCGAGTACGGGGAGTCCCGGTACAGCCCCGTCTCGACCGCAACCTTCGAGCGCGCCGACGGGAGCCGCCCGCGCCAGGTGCTCACTCTCTACTACGACGATCTCGCCGGGCTCGAGGCCCGCGGGATCCGCGTCCGCCCCGATCCGGAGCCGATCCGCTGGGCCCCGTCGCCCGAGCCCTTCCCCGAGTCCCGGTTCGCCCCGCCCCCCCCCGTGAGCCGGCGTCCACCCTGCCCGCCGGCCCGGGGCGGGGACCCCGCGACGCGCCGTGGACCGTGATCCGCGAGACACGGACCTGTGCCACCCCGCAACGGCTGCGGGGCGCGACCCGTCCCGCGATCGACCAAAAGCCCCCGACATCGCGCGGGTGAGCCGCTGGCATGACCCGTGCTCTCAGGGAGGGACCGTGAGACCGCAATCCGGCACCGTCCCCCGCGAGCGCCGCGGCCACCCCCGCGTCTCGCTCTCGGCCCCCGTGCTGGTGGATCTCACGAGCCGCTGGGAGAAGGCGGTCTGCCGCGACGTCTCGCCGGGGGGGCTCGGCGTCGAGCTCTCCGACCCCCCGCCCCTCGGCACCTGCCTGGAGCTCTACTTCGAGCTGCCGACCTGGCACGCCATCGAAACCAGGGCGGAGGTCGTCCGGTGCCAAGAAGGGCTCACGGGGCTGCGCTTCCTCGACCTCGACCCTGCCTCCGCGCGCGCCCTCACGACCTACTGCGACGACGTGGAGCGCGCCGATCTGGCGACCGCGGTGGTGAGCCGCCTCGCGCTCCCCGACGCGGTGCGCGTCACCCTCCCCACGTTCGCTCGTGGTCCGCGATGATGCGGTCCATCAGGGCGTCAAACGCGGGATCGACCTGACGGCGCGCGGGATCGGCGTCGTGCCAAGCGACGATCTCCTCGGCCCCCCGCGAGAAGGGCGTGGTGGCGGCGAAGTCGGGGACGAGGCGCTTGATCTTCGTGTTGTCGAAGACCATTGAGTGCGTCTTGTCGCCGAGGAGGCTATCGCCCCACTCACGGTCGTAGCGGGCGATGACCTCGGACGGCACGTGGACGAGGCGCGCCTCGGCGCCGGCCGCCCGCGCGAGGATCTGGTGGATCCGGTCCCAAGTCAGCAGCTCGTCGCTGGTGATGTGCAGCGCCTCGCCGATGGCGGCGTCGAGCCCGAGGAGGCCGACGAGGCCCCTGGCGAAGTCGCGGTGGTGGGTCAAGACCCACAGGCTCGAGCCGTCGCCGTGCACCACCACGGGCCGACCGCGGCGCATCCGGTCGATCACCGTCCAGCCGCCCTGCGGGGGCAGCAGCGTCGCGTCGTAGGTGTGCGAGGGCCGCACGATGGTGATCGGGAACCCTTCCTCGCGGTACGCGCGGACCAGGCGCTCCTCGCAGGCGATCTTGTCGCGCGAGTACTGCCAGACGGGGTTGGCGAGCACGGTGGACTCCGTCACCGGCAGGCGCGCCGGCGGCGTCTGGTAGGCCGAGGCCGAGCTGATGAAGACGTACTGCCGCGTCCGACCCCGGAACAGCTCGAGATCGGACTCGATGTGGTCGGGGGTGAAGGCCACCCAGTCGACCACCGCGTCGAAGGTGAGCTCCCCGAGCGCTCGCCGCGCCGACTCGCGATCGCGGATGTCGCCGCGCAACACCTTCGCCCCCTCGGGGACCGGGCGGGGCGACCGGCCCCGACAGAGCAGGTAGGTTTCGATCCCGCGGGAGAGGGCGAGCGAGGTGCAGGCCGAGCTGATGATGCCGGTGCCACCGATGAAGAGGATGCGCATGACGGAGGGAACTCCGTGCGCGAGGGCCGCGTCGGCGTCAAGGCGAACGAGCCCGCTCCCACGCCCGATCGACGGCCGCGCGGTTGACCGTACGGGGGCGCTGAGCGGAATGTGACCGCGTTCAATCCTCCTTTCACGCGCGCCCTGCTACTCCACGATCATGTCCGCCGTGGTCCGCGGCGCGAGCTGGCCGCCGTCGTAATAGTCGACGACGCCCCAGAGCGCGGCGAACCGTGTTCCCGCGGGGTAGGTGATCGGATCGAACCCCGCGAGGTAGCTCGAGACGGGGAGGACCCCGTCGATCAGGAGCGGCGCGCTGCCTTCCCCGGAGTGGGTCACCGCGACGCCGTCGAGGCGGACGAGCATGTAGCGGAAGTCGAGCTCGGTCGCGGCGCCGGGCGCGATGGACTCCGGCGTCACGGCAAGCGCCAGTGCCTCGGTGGCGCATTCGGGATCAGCGACCGCGAGCACGGTGACCGTGGGCTCGGTGAGCTCGAAGCCACCGTCGTAGGTCGCGGTGGTGCCGCTGACCCGGATCCGATCGCCGGCGCTCCCGGGGAGCTCCGCGTCGCCCGAGTAGACGAAGAGCCCGGAGCTCCGATCCATCGACGCCGGGTGCGGGTCCTGGATCCAGAGCCGTCGGGGGGGCTTCGCCGCGACGACGCAGACCCCGTCGAGCGTCGCCGTGACCCCGTCGCCGAGCCGCCACAGCTCGGCGATGGTCGCCGGGGGCCCGGGGCAGGCCGCGGTACCGGGGTTCGGGGCGTCGGGGCAGGCGTCGCAGGCGTCCCCCCACCCGTCCCCGTCCCGATCACTCAGGCTCGACGCGGCGTCGAAGGGACAGAGGTCGAGCCCGTCCCCGACGCCGTCGCCGTCGAGATCGCCGGCGCACGCGGCACGATCGGGCGCGAGCGGGCAGGGATCGCAGGCGTCGCCGTCGCCGTCGCCGTCCGCGTCCGCCTGGGCGCCCTCGTCGAGCGGGCGCACCGGGTCGAAGACCGTGGGACAGAGATCCACCGCGTCGACGATCCCGTCACCATCGAGGTCGTCGGCGGCGGACCGCCCGGAGTAGAGCGAGGAGGGTCCCGCGAGGGCGTCCTCCGGCAGCGAGCGGCTGGGCACGCAGGTCACCTCGCCCGGCGGCGCGCCGCAGCCGAAGAGCGGGTAGACCTCGGGGCCCACGGCCGCCACGATCGCGTCCCAGCGCTCGCCGGTGTCCCGCGCTACGCAGGCGCGCTTGGAAACGCCGCAGACGTCCCCGATCGAGTCGCAGTCCTCCGCGAGCGCCGCCACCAGCTCCGCGTCACCGACGGTGGGCGCCCCACCGCGCAGCACCAGCAGCACGTCGCCCTCGTGCGCCTCGATCACGGTGCGGTGCGGTGACCGACCCCGCCGCGCGAAGACCGCGACGTCCCCCATCAGCCCTACCGCGAGCCGCCCGAGCGCGTCGTCGTAGCCGAGCGCTGCGGCGGCGCCCGAGGTCGCCATGGCGACGAGCTCGGCGTCCGTGAAGTACCCGTCGAGGTGGCCGCGGTTGAACTCGTCGGCGCAAGCGAGCTCCCGCAGCACGTTCATCGAGCCGGTGGGCAGCCAGTCGGTGCCGAGCCCGAGGGTGACCCCCAACCGGTCCATCGCGGTGACGCGAGCCGTGTCCCCGTAGAGCGCGAGGTTCGTCCGCGGCGACCAGACGACCTTGGTCCCCCGAGCCGCGAGGTAGGCCATGTCGCGCGCGAGGAGCGCCACGCCGTGGATGATCGCGGTCCGCGCGTCGAGGACGTCGAAGCCGCCCGGGACCAGGCCGGTGAGGCACAAGAGCTCGTTGCGCGCCGTCGCGTCGATCCCCTCAGCAACGTGGGGCACCCAGGGGTAGCTCCCCACTGGCCCTTTGAGCTGGTAGGTACCGCAGCCGCTCGCGGCCTGGACGCTCGCCCCGAGCGGAAACGTCTCGTAGGTCGCGAACGCGTGACCGTCGACGTTGCGCGTCCGCTCGTCAGTGAGCGCACTGTCGTCGACATCGCGAAGGATCCCCGACAGGCGCGCCGAGGCGAAACTGGTGGTCGCCCCCCCGAGAGCGAAGCGCAGCTCGCCGTAGGTCTTCTCCGCCAGGGTCGCGCCGCCACCGGGCGCGTCGATCTTGGGCAGGCGGTCATTGCCGGCCTCTCGCCAGTCGTTGCGGTGCTCGAAACGAGTGCTCGGGTCCGCCGCGAGGGGCGCCCCCGTCCGATCGACGAAGTCGCCCTCATCGATGGGCTCGCCGTTCATCCACCCGGCGTGATCGTGCGCGTTGACCAGTCCGGGCGCGGCGACCGCGTCGGGACAGATCACGCGGGTCGCGCCGGGGTCGACACCCGCGCAGTCGCAGCCGACGCAGACGATCCGCCCCGCCCCGTCCACCAGGAGCTGCCCGCGCTCGATCACCGCTTCGGGCGTGACGAGGTCGGCGACCAGGAGCAGCGCCGACGTCGCGCCCGGCTCGACCGTGCAGCGCCCGCCACCGGGCACGGATGGATCGAGCGGCGCGCATGCGGTCGAACGTGACCCCGCGGCGACGAAACCAGCCCCGGCGGCGCCCGCCAGCGCGGCGTCCCCCGCCCCGCCGGCGCCGGCGACCGAGCTCGTCCACGGCGCGCCGGCGATCCCACCGTCCCCGCCGGCACCGGGCCGCGCGTTTCCGGCAGCGGGCACGGTGCCACCCGTAGAGTCCGCGCCGCCGGTGGCGTCAGGGGCGCCGCCCCGGTAGACGGGAGCGTCCGCGCCTGCAGCGCCACCGGCGGAGACCGCGACGGTGAGAACGCCAGCGTCGCCGCCGCCCGCGGCGCCGTCGGGACCGTCGCCGGCGCGCGGCAGCGCCAGCGGCCCCTCGCCGCCGCGACCGCCGGAGTTCGCGGTCGCCCCAACCGCACCCGGAGATGCCGCGGCCGCGACTCCCCCGGCTCCGGCGACGGTCGGCTCACCCGCGGTGCCCGGCGGCGATGACCCCGGCGCACCGGCGACCCCCTCCGCCGTGTCCCCTCCGCCCGGAGGGGGCGACGCGACGCCCAGAGCGCCGGCGACCGCGTCGGTCGGCTCCTCGGCGGCACCGGTGGCGCGGGGCGCGCCTCCGCCCGCCAGCTCGCCATCCCCGCCACCCCCCGCGCCGGCGCAACCGCCGACGACAAGCAGCATCCCGACATGGACTCGAATGAAATACCGGGGTCGAACCCGCACGCAGGCCTCCTTCGCTGGGTGGATCGCCGGCAGCGATGCACGAGCGGTGCCACGCGCGCGGCCGCGGCCGCGCCGCCGGCCGCGCAAGGCTCACCCGAAGCGACGGAAGTCCCCGGTGCCGTAGTTGATGGCGCGGCGCACCACGAAGCGCGGCCGGCGCCTCACCTCGGCGTACACGTTGGCGAGGTACTCGCCGAGCACGCCGATGAACGCGAGCTGGACCCCGCCCAAGAACGCGACCATGACCACAATCGTGGTCCAGCCCGGCGGGAGCGACTGGGTGCCGAGGAGCCAATCGACCGCGAGGTACGCGGCGTACAGCATCGAAGCGAGCGCCACCACCAGCCCGAGCGGCATCGCCAGGCGGAGCGGCCCCACGCTGAAGGCGAGGATGGCGAGCCGTGCCATGCGCAGGCGCCGCCGGAGGGAGTACTTCGTCCGCCCCTCGATACGCGCCTCGGCGTGGTAGTCGACCACCACCTGCTGGAAGCCGAGCCACGACAAGAGGCCGCGCAGGAAGGGCGCGTGCTCGGGCAGGGCCTCGCGCAGCACGGCCACCACCCGCGGGGACAGGAGCCGGAAGTCGGCCATCCCGGGCTCGAGCGGGACGCCGCTCACGCTCGACATC
Organism: uncultured Polyangiaceae bacterium; assembly: GCA_964480725.1. Classification (GTDB taxonomy): domain Bacteria; phylum Myxococcota_A; class Polyangia; order Polyangiales; family Polyangiaceae; genus JAFGBI01. Next base: position 6,996 of record CAYZQO010000116.1, read on the forward strand.
ACGGCGTAGAACGCCCGCGAGAGCAGCCGCGCGAGGAGCGGCTGGGTACGGTTGGTCACCCGTCGCGTGAGCACCACGTCGACGTCGCCCCGGAGCTCGCCGACCAGCCGCTCGACGAGGGCCGGCGGGTGCTGTCCGTCCGCGTCCATCATCAGCACCGCCGCCTCCTCGCGGGCAGCGCCGAGGCCGGCGAGGAGCGCCTCCTGGTGGCCGAAGCGCGCGCTCAGCAGGAGCGCCGCCAGCCGCGGCTCGGCGGCACAACGCGCGGCGACCAGCGCCTCCGTGCCGTCGGTCGAGCGATCGACGACGAGGTGGATCCGCCAGTCGTGGCCCAGCCGCTCGAGCTCGGCCGTGAGCCGATCGAGGAACGGGCCGAGGGCCCGCACCTCGTTGTAGATGGGGAGGACGACGTCGAGCTTCATGGTGCGCGCGCGCGCCAGCCCCGGACAAGCTGGCGGAGATCGGGACGAAGTGCCTCGTATCGCGCGACGGCGCCCGGATCGCAACGGGCGAGCAGCCCCCGGAGCGGCGCCGGATCGGCCACGATCGACGGATCGGGGTGACCGGGCCGCTGCTCCTCGAGCGCGGGCTCGGGCCCGAACTCGCCGCGAAAGGCCGCGATCCACGCCGCCACGGTGACGGGCGTGCCGTTGCCGATCTCGATCCCGCGGGGCCCCGGCTCTGGCCAGGCCTCGGGGTGGGACGCCAGGACCGCGCAGGCCAGGCCGAGCTGCGCGCTCGACACGTAGTCGCGCGCTCCGCCGAGGTGGTGCACGCTCACCGGGCCACCCGCCTCGTACTGCGCCAGGAGCTCCGCGAAGAGACCCCGCGCCGGTCGGGCCTCGGGCGCCAGGCTGTGCAGCATCAGGCAGAGCATGGGCACCCCGCGCGACGCGGCGGCGGCCGCCGCGAGACGGTGCTGGGCGGCCTTCACCGCGCCGTAGGTGCTGGCGGGGACCAGCTCCGCGGCGCTCCCCAGGAGCAGCAGGCGCCCGGGCCAACCCGCCGCCTCGAAGCGATCGAGCACCCGCGCCAGGCGCGTCACGTGCGCGTCCACGAGGTCGACCAGCGTCCCGCGGGTGCTCCCCCCGGCGACGAAGACGACGTCGTCGGACGCCCCGCGCCAGTCGGCGGCGAAGGCCGCGTAGCTCTGCGGGCCGGGCTCGCCCGTGTAGCCGCGGAGCACCAGCCCCGGCTCCGCCGCGAGCGCTCGCGCGAGCACCGCGCCCACCGGACCCCGGGCCCCGAGCAGGTGGACGGTCACGGCGCCGGGCAAGCGAACCTCCCCGGGTCCGCCTCGAACAGTGCCCGCCCCTCCTCGTAGTCCTCGAGGCGCCCGAGGTCGAGCCAGAGCGAGCCGACGCGCGAGAGGTGCACGGCGTTCACCGGGCGCCCGAGCGTGAGGAGCCGCTTCACGAGGTCCGGCAGATCGAGCCGCTCGCCCGGGGGGATGAGCTCGACGAGCTCGCGGCTGAACACGTAGACGCCGGTGGAGACGAGGTACTGGTACTCCGGCTTCTCGATGTAATCCGTCACCGCGTCGTCGCCGCTCACCGCCAGCACCCCCAGATCGATCTTCACCCGCTTCTCTGCCACCAGGACGGTGAGCGCGCCGGGGCGGTGCGCGCCGACGAAATCGGCGTACCGGACGTCCATCAAGAGGTCCCCGTTCATCACCACGAAGCGCTCCGGGACGGGCGCTTCGCTCGCCCAGTGGTCGATGACGAAGCGCACGGGCGCCGCGGTGCCGAGCGGGGCCGGCTCGCGGTAGTAGTGGATTCGGAGCCCGAGCTTCGACCCATCGCCGAAGTAGCTCTGGATGAGCTCAGCGAGGTAGCCGACGGCGAGGTGGACGGTGCCAACGCCGCCGGCGACCAGTTGCCGCAGCACGACCTCGAGGATGGGGACGTGCCCGATGGGGAGCAGCGGCTTCGGCAGCACGTTGGTGAACGGCACCAGGCGCCGCCCGAGGCCGCCGGCGAGGATGATCGCGTGACCGTCAGACATGGTATCGCTCGCCCCCCGCCTGCCCGCGCTCCTGCATGTGCGTTATGGTGCGCCGCAAGCCCTCCTCGAGGGTCACCGACGGCCGCCACCCGAGCAGCTCCTCGGCGCAGGACGGGTCGGAGAGGAGCACGTCCACCTCGCTCGCCCGCGGGCGGACGCGCCCCGCGTCGGTGCCGATGGTCAGCTCCCGCCCGAGCAGGCGACCGATGGTCGCGACGAGCTCGCGGACGGTCACGGCGGAGCCCGTGCCGAGGTGCACCGTGGCGGGTCGGGGCAGCTCAGCCTCCAGGGCGCGCACGAAGCCGTGGCACGTGTCGAGCACGAAGGTGAAGTCACGCACCGCGTCGAGGTTGCCGAGGGTGACCGCGCCACCGCGCAGCGCCTGGCCGATGATGGTCGGGATCACCGCGCGGAAGGACTGCCGCGGCCCGAACGTATTGAACGGCCGCAGCACCACCGCGTCCATGTCGAAGGAGCGGGCGTAGGACTCGACCAACTTGTCAGCCCCGATCTTGGTCGCCGAGTACGGCGACTGCGCCTGCAGGGGATGAGCGAGATCGATGGGCGTGTAGCGGGCAGTCCCGTAGACCTCGCTGGTCGAGGTGTGCACGAAGCGGCGCACGTGGTGGGCGCGGGCCCCCTCGAGCAGGTGCAGCGTGCCGCGGACGTTCACGTCGACGTAGGAGGCCGGGGCGACGTAGGAGTACGGGATCCCGATCAGGGCGGCGAGGTGGCAGATCCCGTGGACCCCGGCGCAGAGCCGGAGCATCTGCGCGGGGTCGGTCACGTCTCCCCACACCACCTCGAGCGGGCCGTGGGCGACGGCGCTCGGGCCGAGCGCGGGGAGCGGCGCCGCCGGGTGCGCGGCGGCGAGTCGGGCGACGACTTCGGCGAGGTTCCCGGTCCCGGCGTGGCTCGTGTACCGGACCAGCGCGCGGACGCGGTGGCCGCGCGCGAGCAGGACCTCGACGAGGTGGGAACCGATGAACCCCCCGGCCCCGGTGACCAGGATCGTGGACTCTGACGCATCGCTCGACACTCGATCATCCTCCGGCGAAACGGGGCGCAGTCTAACCCACCGACCGCTGCGACCACCACCCCCGACCGGCGCGAGCGTCCCGCTGCGGGTCAGTCGCGCGGCGCCGGGACCACGCCGCGCGCGAGGAGCCCGGTGAGCGTCCGGATCATCGGCCCCACGTCGCGAGCGTCGCAAGTCTCGCGGCAGGAGTGCATCCCGAGCATCGGCAGCCCGACATCCACCGCGCGCACGCCGAGCTGCGCGGCCAGGAGCGGGCCGATGGTCGAGCCGCAGCGGACATCGTTGCGCGAGACGAAGCGCTGCGGCTCGCACCCAGCCGCTCGACAGGCGGCGACGAAGACCGCCTGCGCGGGCGCGTCGGTGGCGTAATTCTGGGCCGCGTTGGACTTGAGCACGGGGCCGCCGCCGAGCACCGGACCGTGCAGCTCGTCGCTGCGCTCGGGGTGGTTCGGGTGGACGGCGTGGGCCATGTCCACACTGACGAGCAGCGAGCGCGCGAGCGCGCGATCGAGCGCGGACGGCGATGGCTCGCCGCCGGCGGTGCCCGCTGGGTCACCGCTCGTCGCCAGGCGCCCCAGGATCCCCAAGGCGAAGCGGGATCTCGCCCCCTGGGCGGACTCGCTGCCCACCTCCTCGTGGTCGTGGAGCAGGACGACCTGGGCGGCGTCGGACGGCGGCGCTGCGACGAGCGCCGCGACGAGCGCGTGACACGAGACGAGGTTGTCGAGCCGCGCCGAACACA
>CAYZQO010000117.1:0-5135 GCA_964480725.1 uncultured Polyangiaceae bacterium
GGAAGCCCAGGCCACCGTCGTGATCGTGGACGACGAGGAGATGGTCCTCGAGAGTCTCACGACCTATTTCGGCCTCGAGACGGACTGGCGGATCGTCACCTTCACCTCCGCGCGCGCGGCGCTCGAGTACTTCGCGACCGAGGACGCCGACGTCGTCATCTCGGACTTCTTGATGGCGGAAATGGACGGGATCGCCTTCTTGGCCCGCGTCCGGGCGCTCCGGCCCGAGGTGCCCCGGATCCTGCTCACCGGCTACGCCGACAAGGAGAACGCCATCCAGGCCATCAACGAGGTCGGGCTCTATCAGTACCTCGAGAAGCCCTGGAACAACGACGATCTCTTCCTCGTCGTCCGCAACGGGATCGAGAAGAAGCGCCTCATCGACCAGCTCGCCGCCAAGGTGCGCGAGGTCGGCACCGCCCACGGCGAGCTCGAGAGCCTCCAGCAGGAGATCCTGCGCGCCTTCGCCTGAGCCCGGGGGCGGCGCCCGGGCCACGAGCGGCTCCGCACCGACGGTCGAACGGCCGGCCCCGCCTGGCGCTCCGGTCCCGGGCGGCCACTGGGCGGCCGCTGCTGCATCATTGCGGCGGCGGCGCTATCGTCGTCCGAGCGCTCTCATGCCCAAAGACGCCATCGAGCCCGGCCGTGTCCTCGCCGGTCGCTTTCGCCTTGAGGCAGTGCTCGGCACGGGTGGCTTCGGGACCGTCTGGAGAGCGCAGCACCTCGTGCTCGAGGCGCCGGTCGCCGTCAAGCTCATCGACCCCGAGATCGCCGAGGACGAGATCGCCGTCGAGCGCTTCCTGCGCGAGGCGAAGGCGGCAGCGAGCCTCCGCAGCCCGCACGTCGTCCAGATCCTCGACTATGGGGTCGACGACGGGCAGCCGTTCATTGCGATGGAGCTGCTCGAGGGGGAGACGCTCGCCCACCGGATCAAGCGCGTGGGGCGGCTCGAGGCGGCGGAGGCGTTGCGCATCCTCGGCCACGTCGCCCGCGCGATCGGGCGCGCCCACGACGCTGGGGTCGTGCACCGCGACCTGAAGCCGGAGAACGTGTTCCTGATCCGGAACGACGACGAGGAGATCGCCAAGGTCCTCGACTTCGGGGTCGCCAAGCTCGACGCGAACAAGCTCGGCGTCCAGAGCACGGCCACACGCACGGGCTCGCTCCTCGGCACCCCCTTTTACATGAGCCCCGAGCAGGTCCTCGGCAACAAGGAGGTCGATCGTCGCTCCGATCTCTGGTCGCTGGGGGTCATCGCCTTCGAGATGATCACCGGCCGGCGCCCATTCGTGAGCGATGGCCTCGGTGATCTGGTGCTCCAGATCACCGTGCACCCGCTGCCAGTGCCGTCGCAGTTCGCGCCGGTCCCGCTGGGCTTCGACGCCTGGTTCGCCCGCGTCATGACGCGGGACCCCGGCGGGCGGCTCGCGAGCGCCCGCGAGGTGGTGGAGTCGCTCCGGGAAGCGCTCGACCTCGGGACCGACAGCGCCGACACGGTGGTGACGGTGCCGGAGCCCGGAGAGGAGCTGCCCGCCGCCCTGAGGGCGCGCCGTCCGTACGCCACGGACCCGCCGCCTGGCCCTGCGCGCCGCCGGGACGCCTCCACCGCCCCCACGATCCTGGCGGGCGCGGAGGACGCAAACCCGGCGGCCAGCGACGAGGCGGGCCCCACGGTCCCGGACTTCCCGCGCGGCGAACGTCCGGCGCGCGCTCGCGGCGAAACCGCCACCGTCAGCCAGTTCTCGGCGCCGGCCGAGGCCCCACGGCGAGGCTGGGGCGTCCGGTTCGTCGTCGCGGCGAGCGCGACCGTCATCGGCCTGCTCGGTGGCCTGACCGTGTACAGCCTCCGCGACCAGACCCGTCCCCTGCCGACCGTCGCCGCGCCCGAAGTGCGCGCCGCGGTGCCAGCCGACGTCGAGCCGCGGCGCGAGGACGACACAACGGCGACCGCCACGCCGAGCGCCGAGGCGAATGCGGAGCCGAGCGCGAGCCCGGCAGCGTCCGCGGAGCCCCCGGTGGAGAGCACTGCGGCACCCTCCGCGAGCGCCTCCGCGGCGGCGACGGTGCCCTCCGCGGAGAGTGGCAAGGAGCCGCCCCCCGAGTGGCTCCCGAAGGAGATCGACGGCAAGATCGTGAAGCCCGACTGGGCTCGACCCGAGCCCGAGGCCCCGCCGCCCCCGCCGCCCCCGCCGGAAGAGGACAGTCCGTACGACTGAGTAACGGCGAGGGGTCGCCCGCAGGGCGGCCGCCGCTCGGCCTCACGCCGGCGTCACGGCGGCGCGACCGGCACCGGCGCTGCCGGCAAGGCGAAGCGCTCCTCGAACAGCCCCTGCAGCGCGGCGTTCACCGCGAACGGCGACGGGAGCAGCTCCTCGCCGGCGTAGAGGCCGAAGGAGTCCTCGTGGTACTCGTGGTAGGCGAAGTGGAGCTCGCGCTCGGCGGCGAGGTCGAGCAGGTCGGCGACCCAGCGCTCGCCGCCGCGATCGTGCTCGAAGCTCCCGCGGATGGCGCCGAATTCCCCGAGGTAGAGCGGCACGTCGTGCTCGCGGCCGAAGGCCACCTGCGCGTCGAGCTCCCGGGTGAGGAACGCGCGATCCCGGGGCAAGACGGGGACCTGGGAGCGGAACAGCTCGAGGCGGATCTGGCAGGTGGCGCCGTCCGGGATCCGCTCGCCCTTCATCCACCCGCTCGCGCGGTAGGCGGCGCCGGGCCGCACCGCGAACCGCCAGATCTCCGCCGAGGCCGTGGCCAGCGCGCGAGTCCCGCCGATCGCGAGGCTCCCGTCGTCCCCGTGTCCCGCCGGCTCCTCGGTGCGCTGCCCGCTCCGGTCCTTGCTGTAGAAATACCAGCCCGCCTTCCGATCGAGGTCGATACGCGCGATCTGCTGGATGACCTCCCCCTCCAGGTCGAGCTCCTCGATCACGAGGTCGTCGAAGTACGCCTTGCCCAGGTTGTCGCTCGCGACCAGCGCGACCCCGCCGACCGCCACGGTCGGATCCTCGACGCGGTAGGGCGCGCCCTCGTAGAAGGCCCAGTCGCTGTCGCCGACGGGGAGCTTGGGGCTCGCGTCGGTGCTTGCCGCGGGCTCGAGGTGGACCGAACGCACGCCGAGCTTGGTCGGATCCGGGTATTGCTGGTCGGCGGCGACCGAGTCCACCCAGGGCGCGCCCTGGTGCGTGAACGGCACCGGCTCGTAGAACGGGAACGAGTAGACGACGTTTGGGTCGGAGACCAGCGGGGGCTCGCCGTCGGGGTCGTGAGCCCCGTCCACAGAGCCCAGGCGCTCGACGAAGATCGCGTGCCCGGGATCGACGGTGCGTATCCCGCCAATGACGCGCTCGGCCAGGTCCCGCCACCGCCCCGGATCGTCGGGGGCATCCGGTCCGCTCAGCAGGTGGTAGCCCGCGATCGCGGGCTCGCCGCGGTACCGCGCGGCGATCGCCCGCCACAGCTCGACGAAGCGGCGCTGGACGTCGACGTCGAACCAGAGCGCCGCGCCGTCCCCGATCGACGGGACCCCGCGCGGCGGGACGTACAGGCCGAGGACGAGGTAGACGCCGCGGGCCCGTGCCCAGGCGACGTTCCGGTCGAGCCACGCGAACCCCTCGGCCCGGTACTGACCGGGCTCGAGGCCGTCCTCGAGCGTCCGCTGGTGGACGTAGAACCGCACCGAGTTGAGGCCGAGCTCGGCGACGCGCTGGAAGTCGACCTCGGCGTGGTGCTCGTCCGGGAGCGGGTCGTCCTGCCAGACCCGGTTCGTAAAGGCGATGCCACGCAGCGTGAGCGGCGCGCCGAGCCCGTCGACGAGCTTGCCTTCCACGACGCGCGGGACGGGCAGCGGCTGGGGGAAGGCGGCCAGGTCCACCGCCGGGACGCCGCCGTGCGGCGAGCAGGCGGCCGCGACGACGGACGCCGCGAGCAGCGCGGGCGCCGCGGGGGCACGCCACCGGACGGAGGCGCCGCCGGAGCGGATCGGAATCGTGGGTCGAGGTGCGAACGACGACGCGAGGCGGCGCAAGGCGGGGCTCCGGGGTGGGGACGGCCGGAGCCTACACCGAGATCTCCTCCGCGCTCGGCGCGTAGATCATCCGGCGTGTCATCCCGCCGTCGATCACGAGGTTGGCGCCGGTCACGAACGCGGAGTCGTCGCCGAGCAGCCAGGCCACCGCCGCCGCCACGTCCTCGGGGCGCCCGACCCGTCCGACCGGGTGCTGCGCGTGGTCCTCGACGGAGAGCGGCTGCGGGGCGCGCTCGCTCGATTTTCTCAGCAGCGACACGTCGATCCACCCGGGGCTGAGGCAGTTGGCGCGCACCTCGGGCCCGAGGCTCACCGCGAGCGCGTGGGTGAGCGCCACCAGGCCCCCCTTGGAGGCCGCGTACGCCTCGCCGTGCGGCTCCGACATCAGCGCCCGCGTCGAGGCGATGGTGACGATCGCCCCCCGCGCCTGCCGCAGGTGGGGCGCCGCGTGCTTGGCGAAGAGGAACGCCCCGGTGAGGTTGGTGCCGAGGATCGAGTTCCAGTCCTCGAGCGAGAGGTGGTCGAGCGGCTCGAAGCGGCTCACCCCCGCGTTGCAGATCAGCCCGTCGAGCCGGGCGTGCTCGGTGAGGGTGTGCTCGACGGCGCGCACGACGTCCGCCTCGATCCCGACGTCGGCGTGCACGAACGACACGCGCGCCCCGCCCCGACCGTCGGTGGGCGCGGCTGGATCCCGGTTCAGCTCGACCGAGAGCCCCAGCTCCTCGGCGGTCTCGAGCCCCGCGTCGCGGTCGAGATCCACCAGCACGACGTTCCAGCCGTCGTCGAGGAGCCGCTCGGCCGTGGCCCGCCCGAGCCCCTGCGCCCCGCCCGTGATGAGGGCGACCGGGCGCTCCCCGTGCGGTCCGAGTTTCGCGGTCACGGCGACCCTTCTACCGCCAAGGGCGCCCGTGATCCATGGCCCCGCGCCGACCGTCGCCGCCGCGCCACCCACCGCCGCGACGCCGCGCGACGGCCGCCCGACACGCCTTGCCGGTCCCCCCTGCCCGCGTAGACTCGCGACCGTGACCGAGCCCGTGCCCCTCCTCACCCGCCTCTGGCTCGCCTGGGTCGCATGGCTGCGCATCCTCCTCGACGGTGCCTTCGCGGCGCGCGTCCT
>CAYZQO010000117.1:5235-10754 GCA_964480725.1 uncultured Polyangiaceae bacterium
TGGACTTCTTGCAGCAGGACATCACGGCGTTCAGCGACCCGGACGTCGGCGCCGCCGCCCGGGTGATCCACGAGGGCTGCCGCCGAGCCCTGCGCGGCCACCTCGAATTCGCGCCGATCCGGACGGAGCCGGAGGGGGAACCCGTGACCCTGGAGGCCGGCTTCGACCCCGCGAGTGCCAAGCTCACGGGCGCCGTCAAGGGCTCGGCGCCGTACCGGGGCGTGCTCCGGCACCGCGGCTGGCGCGCCGCGCGCGTCTCGCTGCCGCGGCCGGTGGGGAACGGCGACGCGACGATCCTCGCGCCGGCGGAGGTCGAGCTGTGAGCCGCGCGCGCACCGCGACCGGACGCGGCGCCCAATTGAATCGCCAACCCCAGCGCGGAGCCGGACGGTGACGGATCCCCAGTACATCGCCGGGATCGATCTCGGCACCACGCACACGGCGCTGGCCGCCGCGCCCACCGACGACCCGGCCGCGACCGTCACCGTCGAGCGCGTCGCGCAGCTCGTCACCGCGACCACCGTGGACGAGCTGCCGCTGCTCCCCTCCTGCGTGTACTTCGCGCACGAGGCGGAGGGCGCGCTCGCGGTGCCGTGGGACCGCACGCGCCGCTTCGCCGTCGGCGAGCATGCCCGGAGCCGTGGCGTCGAAGCGCCCCAGCGCGTGGTGACGAGCGCCAAGAGCTGGCTGTCGCACCAGGGGATCGATCGCCGCGCGGACGTGCTGCCGCTGGGGGCGCCCGACGACGTCGAGAAGATCTCGCCCGTGCAGGCCACCTGGCATTACCTCGACCACCTCGCCGAGGCCTGGGCCGAGAAGCACCCCGCCGCTCCGCTCGCCGAGCAGGAGATCGTGCTCACGGTGCCGGCGAGCTTCGACGCCGCCGCCCGCGATCTGACCGTCGAGGCCGCGTACGCCGCGGGGCTCGAGGACGTCACCCTGCTCGAGGAGCCGCAGGCGGCGCTCTACGCCTGGATCGCGGCCCACGGCGCCGACTGGCGCGAGCACCTCACCGTCGGGGACGTCATCCTCGTGATCGACGTCGGCGGCGGCACCACGGACTTCTCCGCCATCGCCGTCCGCGAGGAGGACGGCGCCGTGGAGCTCCGACGGATCGCGGTCGGGGACCACATCCTGCTCGGCGGCGACAACATGGATCTGGCGCTGGCCCACCGCGTCGGGCAGAAGCTCGTCGCCGACGGTGTCGAGCTCGATCGCTGGCAGCTCACCGCCCTCACCCACGCCTGCCGCGGCGCGAAGGAGCAGCTCCTCGCGCGCCCCGAGCTCGGCGCGGTGCCCGTCGTGGTGCCGGGCCGCGGCGCAGAGCTGATCGGGGGCTCCCGTCGCTCGGAGCTCACCCGTGCCGAGGTCGAGGCCACGCTCGTCGACGGCTTCTTCCCCCGCGTGGAGGCGACGGCCCGCCCGGCGGTGCGCCCGCGCGCGGGCCTCGCGCAGCTCGGCCTGCCCTACGCGGCGGATCCCGCGATCACCCGGCACCTCGCCGCCTTCCTCTCGCGGCAGGCCGCGGCCGCGGCGGCGCTCGGCGCCCCCGCGGGCAAGCTGCTCCGCCCGACCCACCTGCTCTTCAACGGCGGCGTGACCAAGGCCCCGTCGTTCCGCGAGCGCCTCCTGGAGGTCCTGAACGGCTGGCTCGCGGCCGACGGCGCGCCGCCGGTGCGCGTGCTGCCCGGCGAGGACGCCGATCTCGCGGTGGCGCGCGGCGCGGCCTATTTCGCGCTGGTGCGCCGCGGTCGCGGGCTCCGGATCCGCGGCGGCACCGCCCGCGCCTACTACGTCGGCATCGAGAGCCCGACGCCGGCGGTGCCGGGGATGGACGTGCCCATCACGGCGCTCTGCGTGGCGCCGTTCGGCGTCGAGGAGGGCAGCCCGCCGGAGCGCGTGGACGAGGAGCTCTGCGTCGTGGTCGGGGAGCCCGTCCGCTTCCGCTTCTTCTCGTCCTCGGTGCGCCGCGGCGATCGCGTCGGGACCGCGCTCGAGCGCTGGCAGCCCGACGAGCTGGCGGAGCTCGCGCCCATCGAGGTGACGCTCCCCGCCGAGGGCCGGGCCGAGGGGGACGTGGTGCCCGTGCGCCTCGAGACCTCGGTGACCGCGATCGGCACCCTCCTGCTCGAGGCGGTGCCGACCGACCCGGTGAAGACCGACGAGCGCTTCAAGGTCGAGCTCAGCGTGCGGGGCGAGCCCGCCTGGGACTGAGGGGGACGGTGACGAGGCGCGTCGTCGGCATCGACCTCGGCACCTCGCACACGGTGGTGGCCTCCTGCCCGCTGCCGGCTGCGGGCGAGCCCCCGGCCTCGCCCGAGGTGTTCCAGATCCCGCAGCTCGTCTCGCCCCGCACGGCGGAGCCGAGGGCGCTCTTGCCCTCCTGCCTCTTTGCACCAACCGGGGATGAACCTCAGGTCGATCGCTGGGGCACGCCGCCGTGGATCGTCGGGGAGCACGCGCGCCAGCGCGGCCGCGAGGTGCCCGGGCGCGCGGTGACCTCGGCCAAGAGCTGGCTCACCCACGCGGCCGTCGATCGCACGGCCGCGATCCTGCCCTGGGGGCTCGATCCCGCCGATCCGCTGCCGCGCATCTCCCCGGTGGCCGCGAGCGCGCGCGTGCTCGAGCATGTTCGGCTCGCCTGGGACGCGGAGCACCCGGGCGCGCCGCTGGCGCGGCAGCAGGTGATCCTCACCGTCCCCGCGTCGTTCGACCCCATCGCCCGCGAGCTCACCCTGCGCGCCGCGGCCCAGGCGGGGCTGTCGGTGCGCTTGCTCGAGGAACCGCAGGCCGCTTTCTACGACTACCTCGCGCGTCACGGCGTCGAGGCGCTCACCGCCCTGGCCCGCGACCGCGGCCGGGCGTCGGTGCTCGTCTGCGACGTCGGCGGCGGCACCACGGATCTCACGCTCATCCGCGCCACGCTCGACGCGCAGGGCGCGCTCGACCTCCGCCGCGTCGCCGTCGGCCGGCACCTGCTCCTCGGCGGTGACAACATGGATCTGGCGATCGCGCACCACGTCGAGCGACGCCTGGTGCCCGACGGACAGCACCTCGATCCCCGCCGCTTCGCGGCCCTCGTGCTCGCCTGCCGCGGCGCCAAGGAGGCGCTGCTCGACCCCGCGGGTCCGGCGACGGCGCGCCTCGCGATCGCCGGCGCGGGCGCGGCGCTGGTCGGCAGCACGCTGAGCGCCGAGCTCGTCCGCGAGGAGATCGAGGCGCTGGTGGTCGAGGGATTCTTCCCGGTGGTCCCGCTCGACGCCGCCCCCGCCCGGGTCCGCGGCGGTCTGGTCGCGTTCGGGCTCCCCTACGAGCGCGATCCCGCCATCACCCGCCACCTCGCGGCCTTCTTCGCGCGGAGCGCGGCGGCGCTCGATGACAGCGCCGACCGCTCGCCGGACGCCGCGATCCCGCCGGAGACCGCGACGCGCCCGGGCGGGCCCACCGCGCTGCTGCTCAACGGCGGCGTCTTCCAGGCCCCGCGCCTAGCCGAGCGGCTCGCGCGCACGGTGTCGGGCTGGAGCGCCGCCCCGGTGGAGCTCCTGCCGGTGACCGATCCCGAGCTCGCCGTCGCTCGTGGCGCGGTGGCCTACGGCCTGGCCCTGGCCGGCCATGGCGCGACCATCGGCGGCGGCGCAACCAGCGCGTTCTACGTCGCCCTCGACGCGGGCCGCGGCCGCGGCGACCGGCGCCTGCTCTGCGTCCTGCCGCGGGGCGCAAAGGAGGGCGAGATCCACGTCGCCAGTCGCCACCCGCTCGCCCTGCGTGTCGGCGAGCCCGTGCGCTTCGAGGTGTACTCGGGGGACGCGGCGGTCCCGCATGCGCCGGGGGAGATCGTGCCGCTCGGGGGCGAGGGGTTCGTGGCGTTGCCGGCGGTCACGGCGGAGTTTCCGGCGGATGCAGGAGCGGATTTGGGTCCGGGAGCGGGTCCGGGTCCGGGGGCGGGTCCGGGTCCGGGTTCGGGTTCGGGTTCGGGTGCGGGTGCGGGTCCGGGGACGGGTCCGGGGGCGGGTCCGGGTGCGGGCGCGGGCGCGGGCAGGCGTGGCACGTCGGCGCCGCCGAGCGGGGCCGAGTTGCGCGTGCACTTGGAGGGGGAGCTCACGCCGCTGGGGACGCTGGAGCTCGCGTGCGTCAGCGGCGAGGGGACGGCGCGCCAGCGCTTCCGGCTCGCGTTCGACCTGCGGGCGGCGCCGGCGACCGAGGGGGACGCGGCGCTTGGTGAGCGCGCGCCGAGCAATCCGCCGGGTGAGCGGCGACCGAGCGCGGCACCCCGGGCGCCGCGCGCCAACCTCGCGGAGGCCCTGGTCGCGATCGACCTGGTCTTCGGCAAGGGCCGCGCCGACGCCAAGCCGCGGGAGGCGAAGGATCTCTGGCGCACGCTCGAGAAGCTGCTCGGGGACCGCGGCGAGTGGACGACCGAGACGGCGCGCGCCCTCTTCGACGCCCTGGCCCCGAACGTCCGCGCCCGCCGCCGCTCGGCCGATCACGAGCGGGTCTTCTGGATGCTCGCCGGCTTCTGCCTTCGCCCCGGCTTCGGCGATCCGCGAGACGGCAAGCGCATCGCGGTCCTGGTCCCGACCTTCGCCGAAGGCCTGACGTTCCCGGCGGAGAGCCGTGGCTGGCAACAGCTCTTCATCGCCTGGCGCCGCCTCGTGGGCGGCCTCGAGGAGCGCACGCAGCTCGCCCTGCGCGACCGGCTCGACCCCTTCCTCGCCCCAGCCGAGGCCAAGCTCAAGAAGCCCAAGGGCTTCGCGCCGCTCGCCACCGACGAGCTCGTCGAGCTCGCGTCCTGGCTCGAGCGCGTCCCCGTGCCCCGCCGCGCGGAGCTCGGCGGCTGGCTGCTCGAGCGCACCTGGACGAGCCGCGACCCCCGACTCTGGGCCGCCATCGGCCGCCTCGGCGCCCGCGTCCCCGTCTACGCGAGCGTGCACCACGTCATCCCGCCGTCCACCGTGGAGCGATGGCTGGACCATCTCCTGCGCGAGAAATGGCCCGAGATGCCAACCGCCGCCGCCGCCGCCGTCCAGCTCGCGCGCGTCACCGACGACCGCGCCCGCGACATCAGCGCCGACCTGCGCGCGACGATCGCCGCGCGATTGACGGAGGTGAAAGCCCCGGACGATTGGGTGCGCGCCGTGCGGGAGCACGTGCCGGTGGCCGCGAAGGAGCGCGCGGAGCGGTTCGGCGAGGGGCTGCCGGTGGGGCTCAGGCTGGTCGAGGGGTAGGGATGCCCCCACTCGTCGGGGCTTCGCCCCGCCGACCTCCCCCGTATGCGGACACCTCCGCCACCGCGGCGTGAATCACCGCCACCGCCTCCGCCGTGCGCGCGACGACCGCCTCCGCCGTGACCCGCACCACCCGGTACCCCATTCGCCCGAGCGCACGGTCCCGCCGCGCGTCCGCCCGCGCCCGCTCCGCGTGGTAGCCGCCATCCACCTCCACCACGAGCCGCAACGCGGGCGCAAGGAAGTCGACGATGAACTCCCCGACAACGGCTTGCCGCCTGAACGCGACGCCGA
>CAYZQO010000118.1:0-10708 GCA_964480725.1 uncultured Polyangiaceae bacterium
GTACGGCAAATTCAGGTATCAAAACGGATAATCATATAAAAGAATTTACACTTCAGTCGAAAGTGCAGTCAATGACTATAATATAGGCAAGCCAGTTTATAGGTTATGGTTATCTAACAATGGCTATGATCATCTTCCTGAAGATATCTGTAAAATTAAAACACTACGAGAACTTCAGCTGCCATGGAATGAACTTGTTGATCTGCCAGAATGCTTACATGAGCTTGATAGTCTTCAAAGTATTAATTTAGTCTGGAACTTCTTTAAGGTATTCCCACCAGAGATTTGCAAACTTAAAAGTTTGAAATTTCTGAACATTCCAGGCAATGGTAAACGTGCCTTACCAAAAGAGTTTGGTAATCTTTCTAATTTAGAACATTTAATTTTAAGTGATTACAGATTTGGTGAATTACCAAAGGAAATACTGATGTTGACAAATCTTCGAATACTTGTCTTATCTCATTGTGGATTAAAATCTCTTCCTGATTCCATAGACAAATTGACACGACTTGAATCCATTTATTTAAAAGATAACAAACTGAAAGATTTACCGGATGAATTGTTTGAAATAAAGACATTGACAAGCATAAACATTGAAAATAATTATTTCCCTTTTAAAATCAGACGAGCTTTTAATTCAAAGGATGAAATAAGTCAGCTGCAGACCCTATTGATTAAAAGAAGATCAAAAAAAAAGAAATAATGCTAAGGCCGGTCATACGCAATTATTCGGCTATCGCCTCGTGAGCTCCGTTATTCCCTTCGGTCATGAGCTCCCTTCGGTCGGTTCGGTCGGTTTCTCGGCTATCGCCTCATGAGCTCCCGCAGGTCGGTTGCCGGGCTAATAAGTTACAAATGTTGGTTAATTTACTTACCTTATGAGTAGCCCGACAAGTAAGCGTCCTGAAACAGCAATAGCGAATTCAGGCGAGAGTTCTGAATTATTGTAAAATAAGAGACATGAAATATGCAATTTACATATTTGCCTTGATGCTAATGAGCTGTTCTTCGACATATGAACTTAATCATTTGATTGATCAAAGCCAAAGAATTAGCATTAGTGAATCCCCATTTAAAACTGCACCTTCCTGTAATGCTTATCTTGATGTTCAACTGAAATATCGGAAACAATATTTAAAGCGAATCGCAGCATTAAGAGCTAACAGTCCGACTGACACTATTTTGCTTACAGAGATTTATGATTATATATGTATCAATTGTCCCTCTCAATATTCGAGCATTTTGATTGACACTATTCTCTATATATATAAAAGTGAGATCCCGGTCAGGAGGTATGAAGAATCAGTAATTGGTTATGCCAACTATGATTTGATAGACCGAGAAATCAAATCAAATGTACTATGGTATAAGAATCCTGAGAGATTTGGGACAGACAATTGTTTTGATGGCTCACATACTTTTTATACTGTAATTTTTCCATCAGGAAAAATTGAATCCATGTATATGAGATGTTTGACTTATGATCTAATGAATAATAAATAACAACAACCCACAACAATAAAGAATTTCAGCCACAGTTGAGCCCAAAAAAGAGGCAGTACGTTTGAGTACCCACTGCCTCATTTCAGCGCTTAAGTTTCGATTACCTATGCAGGGTGCCTATAAGCAGGCACTGACTTTTGTACCAATGCAAAATCCCGGAAAACATAATACGCTTGTCCGCTCATCGCGCTGAAAGCGCAAAAGCAACAGCACAGGGCAGCGCCCTGTGTAATGGCAATACCTTGAACGCAAGCCCTGTATGGGCGACAGCAGAGACAAAATAAAACGAAGCATAAACCTGAAGAGCAGGATACAGGAACCTAAGCACATGACCGAAGGGAATAAAACAGTTTGTCAGGATTTCCCGCCAAAAAAGGCGGGACAAGTTGCTTGGGGTAGGTGGGGTAATTTGCTATCATATCTCAATTGTATGCCATTTTAACCCATGCACCATTGCAACATTCAAAAAATGAAAACAAAAGAAAAATGAGAGATATAAAAAAAATCGGATTATTTGTTCTTTTAATCCTAATCAATTTAGCGTGTAAAAATTCTTTCCAATCGAAAGAAATACAAAGCCAAACAAAAAGTTATGATTCTATCGAAGAAACCAATGATTGGTATAGAGATTCTGATGACAATTTTAAAACGTTAAAATTAGTAAAAGTCAGTGGGAAAATTGGTTTTATATATGCGAACGGGGTAGAATTATTTCCTTGCATTTTTGACAGTGTAGTTGATGTTGAAAATTATGCATATGGAAACGTAAATGGAAAATATGTGCGGACCAATAAAGGATATTTTTCTCGTTATGCAAAAGTAAAAAAAGACGGCAAGTGGGGGCTTATAAGCATAGATGGTAAAGTTGGAATCTCTACTATTTATGATGAAATATATGCTTTTGACTATAAAAAAACGAGTAGGATGGAAGGTCCTTACATTGAATTTTTGGACTATGATGCAAAAACCGCAATCGTGAAAAAGGATGGGAAATGGGGACTGGTAAACACAAAAGACGAATTATTAGCCAATTGTGTTTATGAGGAATTTTTTGTGCCCGATGTGCGATTATTTTACGAAAATAGAGCTGCTGCGAAAAAAGACGGTTTGTGGGGATTTCTGAATGAAAAAGGTAAGCCAGTTAGTTCATTCATTTATGAAGCAGTTGGCAGTAACCAATTAGAAAATCCTCAATATATATCAACATTTAGCAAGGAAATAGGCATTGTGAAAAAAGAAGGAAAATGGGGAGCGATAGATTTGGAGGGTAGAGAAAGAATAGCCTGTATTTATGATTATATTTCAACTTTTGTTACAGAGATGACTATTGCCCAAAAGGATGGTAAGTGGGGCTATATAAATAAAAAAGGGAAAGAAGTTATTCCATT
The DNA here is from genome assembly GCA_964480725.1 of uncultured Polyangiaceae bacterium. Taxonomy (GTDB): domain Bacteria; phylum Myxococcota_A; class Polyangia; order Polyangiales; family Polyangiaceae; genus JAFGBI01. Next base: position 2,892 of record CAYZQO010000118.1, read on the forward strand.
AATTTATGATGAAATAAAATGGTTTGAGAAGGGTTTGTGTCCTGCAAAAAAAGATGGGTTATGGGGTTTTCTTAATGAAAAAGGCGAGGTAGTTGTACCAACAGTGTACGATGATATTCTTGTTCCAGAAGAAGTTTCTGTTGAAGGTGGACTATGGTTTTTCTCGCAAGATGGTTACTGTGCTGTAAAGAAAAATGGCAAATGGGGGCTTATTGATAAAGACAATTATGTTATCGTTAATTTTGAATATGATGGGATAAAATTTACTTCAGGCGGATTAGAAGATTGGCGTTATTTTTCTGATGGATTTTTGGCAGTTCAAAAAGGAAATTTTTGGAGTGTTGTCAATAAGAAGGGATTAAATCATATCCCTTTTGAATATGATGATGTAGAGATTTGGTCAGAAGGAAATGTTTGTATTAAAAAGAATAGTAAGTGGGGACTTTTGGATAGTTTAGGAAGACAACTTGTTCCCATAGAACACAAAAACGCTATGGACGCAGGAAATTTTAATTACAAAACAAACAATAAATAGATATTTGTGAATAAAAAAACGGCATACAACATGTGCGGTATAGCCATTAAGGGTTTAGCTTCGCTGAGTTTCTTTCAGTCGGTTCTGTGGTATGCGAAGCACATCACCTGCATCAATCTTTCGTCTCGGTTGATAGGAACGTCGCTCCGCAATCCCTTACTGGCCATACCGCCACCGTTTGCCGTTCATTGTAAGAGCCCAAGTGCCAGCAAGATAAAATGGATTAGAATCGTATATTTGTAGAAATTGTAATACGATTTGAAAATATGACAAGTAAAATTCAGATAGAAGTTGAAAATAAGCTAATTTCAATAGTTAAACAAGATGAGCAAGACTATATCTGCCTGACAGATATGGTTAGAGATGAAGAGGGGACAGACCATATTCGAAATTGGATGAGAAATCGCAATACTGTCGAATTCATTGGATTATGGGAGACATTGAATAACCCGAATTTTAAACATGTCGAATTCGACACCTTTAGAAAACAAGCCGGATTAAACAGTTTCAATTTGACACCAAAAAAGTGGATTGAGGCAACTGATGCCATTGGTTTGATTTCAAAATCGGGCAGATACGGAGGGACTTATGCTCACAAAGATTTGGCATTTGAGTTTGGTTCATGGATTAGTCCAATGTTTAAGCTCTTGTTGATAAAGGAATATCAACGACTAAAGGAAATCGAGAGTAACCAATATAATCTTGAATGGAATGTTAAACGGATTTTAACAAAAACAAACTACCTGATTCATACCGATGCCGTGAGAGATTGCATATTACCTGAAAAAAACTACGACAAAGATAAAGAGTGGTTGATTTATGCCGAGGAGGCTGATTTGCTGAACGTCGCATTATTTCATTGTACTGCAAAAGATTGGCGAGATGCAAATTCAGATAAAGCTAAAAAAGGATTAAACATCCGTGATTTTGCAAGCATAAATGAGCTTGTTGTTTTGTCAAATCTTGAGAATATAAATTCGATTCTTATTCGTAATCAGATTGATAAACCCGAACGCTTTAGAAAACTGAGAGAGATTGTTCAGATTCAAATAAAAGCACTAGATAGTCAGGATTTTATGAAAGCCTTGAAAAAGGTATCTGATGACATTTATGTTGAAAACAAAAAGAAATTGGAATAAACAACGAAACGGCAACACATGGTAGAGTTCATGCGGGTTTAGCTGCGCTGAGCTCCCTTTGGTCGGTTCAGAGGTTTTCTAAGGTTCGTGGCTCGTAAAAAAGTCCAGTGTAGCTTGATAGGAAATCACTTCGTAATCTCGCACGACACCGTAGCATCAAACGTTAGCGTTCAGTGTAAAAAAGACACTACAACATGACAAGAAAGAGAAAAATTATTATCTGGATATTTTCAGTGATTCTTTTAATCACGATTATAATCATTGCTTTTGGAGAAAGAATGGCCAATTATTATTTTGACAAAAAATTTCACCCACGTGAACCAAAGAATGAATTTGAAGTAACATATAATCTTGGTTGGTGGTCTTATCAAGAAAGTATGCGAATTGATAGTTTTAAAGTTGAACTAATTGACAGTAGACTTAATTTATTCAATTCTTTTTCCTTGATTAGGTACACCATTTATGGACAATTGAGTAAAAGTGATAATTGGAGACCATACGTTGATAAAGTTCATATAAGCGAGAGATTTATAAGAAAATTTGACCGAGAATTACATACATATTTAGATATTGATACAGTTAATACTCCTGAAGCTATTATTGAGATTACACCCATTGTTAATGTAAAGGACGACAGTGGATATAAAGGCGAAAAAATTCCGTTTGAAATTACGAATGAACTGAAAATTGGTTCATTCCACTGGGGGAATAATTGGTTAAGATTACAATGCGATACGATAAAACGAGATGTAATATTAAGACAAAGAAAATAACACCAAAACGCTAACAATATAGGATTTAGGGCACAGTTGAGCCCAAAATAGAGGCAGTAGCTTTTGATATGCGAGGCATATTACTTCCAATCATTATCATATTGTTTCTTGTATTCTATCCTATTGTTAAATACGATAGTCTCATACCTGTAATAGAAAATATTTGGGCGCCGATCTTTCTGCTATTTGTTTTTTTTGCTTTCAAATGCTATTTGTTAGTTCCATTACGCTTGAGAAGGATTGTGTGATATTGAAGTTCCCTTTTCCATTATCTGTCTTTAAAGTACCAAAAGTATTTAGTTTTAGCACCATTGAAAAGCTTATTTTTGTCAAAAACACGTATGGTTATGCAGTGGAGAAATTTAAAATTGTATTGAAAGATGGAACGTCCAAAAATTTCGCATATGGGTTTATTACAATAAAAAGCAAAGATGCAATGATAAGTCGAATGAGGAGTATTGGACTTAAAATAGATTTCTTTCATACAACCACAAAATCCCGGAAAACATAATACGTTTGTCCGCCCATCGCGCTGAAAGCGCATAAGCAATAGCACAGGGCATCGCCCCGTGTAATGGCAATACCTTGAACGCAAGCCCTGTATGGGCGACAGCAGAGTCAATATATAGCGAATCATTAACCATGAGGAGCCGGATACGGAAACCGAAGCGTATGCCTGAAAGGAATAAACCTATATGCCCAGATCTGCCACCAAAAAAGGCGGGACAAGTTGCGAGGGGACAGGCGGAGTAATTCGCTTTCAAATCACGATTGGGTGTCCGAAATCACAGGAATACACCCAAGCCAAAGAAAGATATTCAAAACATCAACAAAATGCATTAAATTTGTATATTAGATATAATGATATGACAGATATTCAACTATATAATAAACTTCATTTTCTTAAGCCCTCACTCAAGAAAGAGGTTAGCGATTTTATTGACCAATTGCTTAGCAAACACAAAAGCAAAAATAAGGTAAGGAAGCCGAAGTTTGGTAGTGCAAAGGGGCGTTTTAAAATGTCAGCTGATTTTGATGAACCATTAGATGATTTTAAAGAGTATATGAGCTAATGAATTGTTTGTTAGATACTCATACTCTGATTTGGTTTCTTAATGGGGATAAAAAGCTTTCCAAAGACGTTATTGTATTGATTGAAGATACCAAAAACAAAAAGTTCATAAGTATTTGTTCACTTTGGGAGATATCAATCAAGCTTGGTTTAAAAAAACTGGAATTTGATGGTACTATTTCAGAAATAGTTGATTTGATTGAGGAAAATGACTTTGAAATACTTCCTCTTTCGATTGATCATATTGTTGAATATCAAGGATTACCCTTTGTTCGTCGGGATCCGTTTGATAGAATGTTGGTAGTGCAGGCGAAGGTTGAGGATTTGACTATACTGACCAAAGACGAAAATATTCCTCTTTATAGCATAAAAACGATTTGGTAAACTGGCAAGCACTAAGGCAGTGCCTGTGTTATCAATACACAGTCCCGAGAAACATGCTATGTTTGTTGCCCATCGCGCTGAAAGCGCATAAGCAATAGCACAGGGCAGCGCCCTGTGTAATGGCAATGCCTTGAACGCAAGCCCTGTATGGGCGACAGCAGAGACAAAAGAAAACGAATTATAAACCTGAAAAGCCAGATGGCAATGAATTTCTAAAACAACTTAATATTTTGCGCAGACTGACGTTGTACGCAAAGCTGGAGAGACGGTGATAACAATGAAAAATAAACTATGATTATAAACTATATTCACTGGAACCCTGACCCTGAGATTGTAAATACCTTTGGGATTTCGATTAGATATTATGGATTACTCTTTGTAAGTGGATTGATTATAGCTGTCTACATGTTGGGTTGGGTTTTTAAGAAAGAAAATATTCCATCCGAAAACTTGGAGAAATTAACAATCTACAGCATGATTGGAATAATTGCAGGGGCACGACTTGGACACTGTTTATTTTATGAGCCTTCCTACTATTTATCACATCCGCTAGAAATGATTTTACCAGTGACATTTCCTCCCGATGGTGGAATTAAGTTTACTGGTTACCAAGGACTGGCAAGTCATGGTGGAGTGCTGGGATTATTGATTGGTTTATATTTCTATTCACGAAAGACTAAACATTCCATGATTAACACCCTTGATTTGATTGCTGTAGTTGTTGGAATAAGTTTGGGTTTCATTAGACTTGCAAATTTTATGAACTCTGAGATTATTGGGATGCCTACATCACAACCATGGGGCGTGATTTTTGAACGAGTTGACAATATACCAAGACATCCAGCACAATTATATGAAGCGTTTTCTTATTTTATAATTCTCGGTATTATGTTGATTCTCTACTTGAAAATGAGAGATAGACTTAGGAACGGAATTTTATTTGGACTTGCAACTGTTTTATTTTTTATAGCAAGATTTGTAATAGAGTTTTTAAAGGAAGACCAAGTAGGATTTGAAGATGGAATGACTTTTAATATGGGACAACTTCTAAGTCTTCCATACATTTTAGTCGGAATTGGGTTTATTATATACGGATTATGGAAAACAAAAAAGCTCAGCGCACAATAAATAAGACGCTGAGCGGTTTGCAATGCTTGTCCTGCATATTTGCGGGAACCCAGCGAGGAGTCTGTGTTGGACTACATCCCACTTTTTCGGCGGAACCAGGAAGGCCTGTCTGCCGATTCAGGCAGATTATCCCGGAAAAAATTTGGCTATGTACTTATCGACGGTTTTTAAATTGGGCACATTGAAAATAAGGAAGTTACGCAGGCACAAAAAAGTAACTCAATCATCATATAGAACCCAGATATAGGTAACTTTCCGCAATATGCCAATATTCATTCCTAACGACAGCAAATATTACGTTTCCTGTTCCAGAATTAAAAGCCAGAAAGGAGCAGATGCTTTGAAAAAAGCAGGGCCGACCCATAAGCACCGTGCGGTGGCCAGACAAAACGTAGAGGTTGTGCCGGGACTAGCCGGGGGGTCGTTTTGTCCTGCCTGCGCCGAGGCTTCGGCAGGCAGGCTTGACTTTTCTTGTTTCGTTCTTTGCATCAAGGCAAAGAATGAAATGGGGTTCGGGGCAAAGCCCCGGATGAAATTTGACTGGACAGAACGTCATCAAAAGCTATCCCGAAGGGATTTAGTTCAAGGCCGGTCATACGCAATTACTCGGCTATCGCCTCATGAGCTCCCGCTGGTTGGTTTCCCGGCTTACGCCCATGAATCCCTGCCTGTCTGGCTTGGGCCTGCGCGATGGCAGGCAGGGGCAATTGCGCAGACTGACGTTAACAATAATGCAAAAAGATACGCAAAACTTGATTCACCTTGATAAAGCAAGGCCTTTTTCGTAAATTTGTAATGTGAAAAAACAGAATAAAATAGAGCTTGATTTTGAGATTGATGAATTGACAAATTCAATAAAAAACGTCATTTCAGGGGATAGTTTTCAGACTGACATTACCAGAATTACAAAACTTGACTTAAAGACAATTACAAAAAAGAATGGGTGGCTTTTTAACTGGAAACTTGAATTGCAATATCCTGAAAGAGATATATATAAGCTAACCATTGTTAATAATCAATCAATTATTCAGGGTTTGATTAGCCTGGAAGTTAAATCTGACCATGTCTATATGCATCTTGTTGAAAGTGCTCCATTTAATAAGGGAAAATCAAAAGTTTATTCCGGTGTTCCTGGCAATCTTGTTGCTTTTGCCTGTAAACTTTCTTTTCAAAGAGGACATGAAGGAAATGTTGCTTTCATATCTAAGACTCAATTAATTGACCATTATGTTGAAAGTCTTGGTGCAATTCATTTCGGAGGCAGGTTAATGATAGTTGATACAAGTGCTGCATTAAAGTTAATGAACCGATATTTCTCAAATTTAACGCTATGAAGACAAAGAAGCCAGAATTGGATGTTGATTTTATTGGGATGCAGGGTTCTTCATTGACTAAAGATGAAGAAAAGAAAATTAGTGAGTTTATTCGATTAAATAAGCTCAAAAAGATGAAAACTGCTTCAAAGAAAAAGTTGATCGTTTAGTACAATGCACTATTGCTGACCGGTCTACGCAATTACTCGGCTAAAGCCTCGTGAGCTCCCGCTGGTCGGTTTTTCGGCTAAAGCCTCATGAACTCCAGCTGGTCGGTTTCGGCTATCGCCTCATGAGCCTCTGCCTGGCTGGCTTGGACCTGCGCGATGGCAGGGGTAACTCTGCATACCGATCACCGCAGTTAGCCTATAAAAGGAATTAGCGAGATATTATCATATATCTTTGTGATATGAACATGAAGAGTCTATGACGAGAACCGGAACGAAGTGAAGCTCGTGACCGCAGGGAACAAATTGTTAATTACAGCCTGTTCCGAAAGCTTTCGGGAGTTCTGTGAGCGGCTGAGGGGGAAGTTCCCTCGGCCTAATCGACACTGCGGACGTTAGGTGCTATACTGAATGGTAGCTTGATAGTCATTAAATAAAAATGACAAACTCTATTTGTAAAACGTAACCGACAAAAAGAAAGCCTAAAATATACATGCAAATAAAAGTTAGACCTGCTGACGTAAATGATATGAATCAAATATTTGAATTGGTTAAGAAGTTTGCAACATCTTTTACTCCGAATCAAAAGGACTTTGATACATCATTTAAAAAAATAATAAATACTGATCATGCCTTGCTTTTGGTAGCTCTCAGTAATGAGGTTGTTATTGGTTATTTATTAGGTTTTGAGCATTTTACATTTTATGCTAACGGACGAGTTGGCTGGATTGAGGAAATTATGGTTGCTGAAGAATTTAGAAGACAAAGAATAGGTAAAAAACTAATGGATGAATTTGAAAAATGGATTGAACAAAAAAATGGAAAATTAATTGGATTAGCGACTCGAAGAGCTGCGGATTTTTATAAAGCTATTGGCTATGAAGAATCTGCCTTATTTTTTCGCAAAATAATGAACAAAGAGTAAGCACAACACCTAACAATACCGGATTGAAGGCACAGTTGAGCCCAAAAAAGAGGCAGTAGGTTAGAAAACCCACTGCCTCATCTCAGCGCTTAAGTTTCGATTACCTACGCAGGGTGCCTATTAGCAGGCACTGACTTTTGTACCAACACAAAATCCCGGAAAACATAATACTTTTGTCCGCCCATCGCGCTGAAAGCGCATAATCAACAGCACAGGGCAGCGCCCTGTGTAATGGCTATGAATTCCTTAAACAACTTAATATTTTGCGCATACTGAGGCTAGTGGCAAGTGTAAGATACTCTCCCCAAAGGATTTAGGAATAATGACAATAAATTCGTATCTTTGGATAAAGAATTAAAGATGAAGACAATTCAAATAAAT
>CAYZQO010000119.1:0-10696 GCA_964480725.1 uncultured Polyangiaceae bacterium
CGCAGTGGGTCACTTCTGGCGAGCATCGGTGGGTCAAATGTCCCGAGCGTCTAAGACGGGGCCGGCGGCGCCGACGGGGCCGGCGGCGAGGCGGAGCCCGAGCCCGCGCGGCGAGCGCGCCGGCGCCGCCCTGTCGGCTAGGGCGGCAGTCGGTTTGATCGCCGCAGAAGCACGACGACGGGGAGCGCCAACGCCGTTGGTGATCCGGTCCGGGCCCTAGTCCTCGCGGGCGTACGGCTCACCACGCAGGATAGTGAACGCCCGGTAGAGTTGCTCGTACAGCAGCACCCGCGCGAGGCGGTGCGGCAGGGTCAGCCGCGAGAGGCTGACCCGGGCCGACGCAGCGCGGGACAGCTCGCCCGGGATCCCGTCGGCGCCGCCAAGGAGGAAGGCGATGTCGCCCTTTCCGGTCGTCCCCCAGCGCTCGACGCGCTGCGCCAGCGACCGGCTCGTGAGCTCCTCGCCGTCCACCTCCAGCGCGACCATGGCCGCCCCCTCGGGCACCCGCGGCACGAGCCCGGCGCCGTCGCGCACCTCGATCTCGTCGCACCGAACGTAGCGGCGCACGCGCGAGAGATACTCATCCGCCACAGCGCGGAGCGGGCGATCCCGCAGGCGCCCCACCGCGACGACGGCGATCCTCACGACTCCCCGGCGCCGTCCTTCGGATCCGGACCGGGCCCATCGCCGAGCGGTCCGGGGCGCCCCGTCCCGCCGCCGGTGCGCGCCTCCGCCGACTCGGGCACCGGCACGCGCCGGGCGTCCATCCACAGGCCATCGAGATCGTACAGGCTCCGCGCGTCCTCGAGGAACACATGCACCACGACGTCGAAAAGGTCGATGAGAACCCACCGCGCCTGCGGGAGCCCCTCGACGCTGAGCGCCCGGTGTCCCTGCTGGGCCAGGAACTCGTCCACGGCGTGCGCGATGGCCGCGACATGCCGGTCGCTCTGGCCCGTCATGATCACGAGGTAGTCTGCGTAATCGATCTTGCCGGTGACATCGATGATCTCGACGCCGCTGGCCTTCTTCTCCAACCCCGCCTGCGCCGCGAGGAGCGCTATGCGTTGGCTTTCGACGACGTCGGCCGCGGTGGGGCGCCGCGAGGGGCGTCGCTCGGACCCCGTTCGACCCGACGAGACAGCCCGCCGCGTCACCTTCCGAGTCGTCACCATATCATCACTCCCGCACCTGCCCGTCGCCCAGCACCACCCACTTCTCCGTCGTCAGACTCTCCAGCCCCATTGGGCCGTAGGCGTGGAGCTTCGACGTCGAGATGCCGATCTCGGCGCCGAGCCCGAACTGACCTCCATCGTTGAAGCGACAGGAAGCGTTGACCATGACCGCGCTCGCGTCGACCTCCCGTAGCCAACGCTCAGCGTGTGCGTGATCGTTGGTGCAAATCACCTCGGTGTGGTTCGAGCCATAGCGCTCGACGTGACGGAGAGCGCCGTCGATCCCGTCGACCACCCGCACGGCGAGCACCAAGCTCAAGAACTCGGCGCCCCAGTCCTCGTCAGCCGCGGGACTGGCCGCAGGCACGAGCCCCCGGGTCCGCTCGCAACCCCGGAGCTCCACCCCGGCCTCGAGCAACGCGCGCGCGACCCGCGGCAGGACCTCGGCGGCAGCCGCCGCGTCGACCAGCAGGCACTCCAGGGCGTTGCAGACCCCGGGCCGCTGCACCTTGCCGTTCAGCGCCAGACGAACCGCCATCTCGGGATCGCAGCCCGCGTCGAGGAAGAGGTGGCAGACCCCCTTATAGTGCTTGATGACGGGGACCCGGGCGTTCTCCGCGACGAAGCGGATGAGCCCCTCACCGCCCCGCGGGATCGCGAGATCGACGAGGTCGGTCAGCCCGAGCAACTCCCGCGTCCCCTCCCGATCGCCGGCGGGGATGATCTGCACCGCGCCCTCGGGCACCGCGGTTTCCCGGAGGGCCGCGCGGATCAACTCGCCGAGCAGGGCGTTGGTCTGCGCGGCCTCCTTCCCACCACGGAGCAGCACGGCGTTGCCCGCCTTGAGGCACAACGACGCCGCATCCACCGTCACGTTGGGGCGCGACTCGTAGACGATCGCGATGACCCCGAGCGGCACCCGCTGGCGGCCGAGGAGCAGGCCATTGGCCATGCGCTGCATCTCCCGCCGGCCCCCGACCGGATCGGGCAGGGTCACGATGTGCTCGACCGCGCTGGCCGTGGCCTCGACGACGCGCGGCCCCATCTCGAGGCGATCGATCATCGCCGCGCTGAGCCCCTGCGCGCGGGCGCGCTCGACATCGCCGGCGTTGGCAGCGCCGATCTCCGCCGTCGCCTCGCGCAGCCGGCGGGCAATGGCCAAGAGCGCAGTGTCCTTCTCCCGCCTCCCGAGGGGCGCCAGGCGCCGCGCGGCCTCCCGTGCCTCCCTGGCCTGTTCTTTGACGGTGCTCACTCGGGCGTTGCTCCTGGACGACTGGCGCCGGAACGACACCCGGCGGCGTCAGTTGATGGTCCTTCCCCCGGCGCCGTCAAGGGAAACCGGCCCCGCTCCCGCCGAGCCCTCCGGCTGAACGCCCGTGTCAGCACCAGCAACAGTCGGCTCTGCAGCGAGCCACTCGCCCTCGGCGGCGGCGGCGAACGGATCCACCTCGTCCTCGGTGACCCCGGCGTCCCAGGCCAGCAGCCGCGGGGGCTCGTACTCGGGCGGCGGCCCCCCGGGAGCCGCACGATGACCCGCGCAGCCGACGAAGAGGAGGAGCAGAGCGCCGAGCGGGGTGCGGCTCACAGCGCCATCCCCTCCCCGGTGCCGTCCGGCATCGGCGGGGCCGGCACCGCCGGATCGTCACCCCCGGCTCCCCCACCGCCGGCCGGTGGGGCGGGGAGCGGCGGAGCGTCGCGCTCGCCGGGCGCCGCGAGATCGCGACGGGGAGCGGGCGTGGCTCCGCCGGAAAAGTACGCACCCCGTGCCCCCGGTGCCCCCGAGGCGATGACGCCGGGCGTCGGGGGCGGTCCGCCAGGGGCGAGGCCGTTACAGCCGCCCAGGCCAACCACGAGGCTGAGGAGCCACCGAGCGCCGTGAGGGCGCCGTGCCGCAATCGGGGCGGAGAGGACGGTCACGGCTGAGCACGGTACTCGCCCCCCGGGTGGGGAGTGAACCCCTAAAACGGGGCCGGATGCCGGCGCGCCGCCGGTGAGCGTCCGACCGAGGAGGCTCGCGCGCCAGCGCAGGACCGGGTTAGCGTCGCCCCGATGAGCGCCGACGACGGCTGGATCGTTCCCCCGCCGATCGCGCCCGGCTCCCGCATTCGCGTGATCGCGCCGTCGAGTCCCTTCGATCGCGCGCTCGTGCTGCGGGGACTGGGCTGGCTTTCGGAGCGCTACCGCGTCGAGTTCGACCCCGGATTGTTCTGCCGCGACGGGTTCCTCGCGGGCTCCGACGACCGCCGGCTCGACGAGCTCGCGCGCGCCCTCACCGAGCCCGGGATCGCCGCGGTGGTGGCCGCGCGCGGCGGCTACGGCCTCACGCGCATCGCGCACCGAGCACCCGTCGCGCGCCTCCGCAGTGCGCCGCGGTGGGTCGTGGGCTTCTCAGACCTCACGGCGCTCCACGTCGAGCTCGGCCGCTGCGGAGTGGCGTCGTGGCATGGACCGAACGTGGCTGGGCTGGGACGCAGCGACGCCCCGCTGCGCGCCGCCTGGATCGCGGCGCTCGAGACGTCTCCACCGCCGCTACGACTCCGCTCCCTCTCCGTCTGGAGCGGCGGCCACGCCGAAGGGCGGCTCTTCGGCGGCAACCTCACCGTGCTCTTCAGCTGCGCCGCCGCCGGTCGCCTCGCGATCCCGCGCGGCGCGGTGCTACTGCTCGAGGACGTCTCGGAGCAGTCCTATCGCCTCGACCGGATGCTCACCGCTCTCACCGTCGGCGGCCACCTCGAACGGGTCGCGGCGTGCTTGGTCGGCGACCTCAGCGACTGCTCCCCCGCGCCGCACGGAGTGCCAGCCGAGGCGGTGCTCGCCGAGCGGCTCGGTCGCCTCGGCGTGCCCGTCCTCGCGGGAATCCCCGCGGGACACGGCAGCCGCAACCTTCCGCTCCCGCTCGGCACCCGGGTCACCGTGGACGGAGCACTCGGGCGGCTCGACTCCGCTCCCGCGTAGACGGCAGACGCCAGCCCAGACCCCGCTCAAAACCGCGGGAGGCGCCGTCGCCGACGCGACGGCACCGAACCATCAGTCCTCGTCGAGCAACTCCCCGTCGTCGACGGAGATCTCCTCCTCGACGTCGAGCGGCCCGCGCCCCTCGGGCCGCTCCCCGCCCGGCCCCGTCGGCGCCGGCCCTCCCGAGCGCGATGGTGGCGGCGGCGGCACCCGCGAACCCGGAGGTGGCGGCGGGGGACGCCCGCCCGGGGGCGGCGGTGGCGGCGGCACCCGCGAGGGCGTGGGCGGCGGCGGCGGCGGCACCCGGGAACCCGGGGGCGGGGGCGGCGGACGCCCACCTGGCGGCGGCGGCGGCGGCGGCACCCGCGAGGGCGACGGTGGCGGCATGGCGGGGCCCGGCGGCACCGGTGGGAAACCAACGTGCGAGGGGGGCGGCGGTGGCGGCGCGCTCGGACGCGGCAGCGACGCACCCACCCCCGGGGCAGCTCCGGCAGCGGGGAGCCCGCCCGCCAGGGGCAGCGGCAAGACCGGCAACGGAGAGACTGGCAGCGCCGCACCTCCGACCGCTGGGGGGGGCGGCGGGGTGCGCACCGGCAGCGGAAGCGCCGACACCGCACCGGACGCGACCGGCGGCGGCGGCGGTGACCCAACCGGCGGCGGCTCCGCGGCGATCGGAGGCGGAACCGGAGACGCCCCGTCGTCCGGGTCCATCGCGTCGTCGCCACCGACGTCCGGCTCTGAGGCGACGTCCGGCATCTCATCCACGCCCGGATCCGTGGGCCCCCCTTCGGTCGCCTCGTCGTCGGCATCCGGCAGCTCCGCGCCAGCCGCGGGTGTCGGTTCTGACGGGGCCTCGACGACGGGGGGCGCTGGCTTGGCGGGAGGTGGCGGGACGTCCGCGGCATCGTCCGGCTTCTTGAGCATGTTCGACTTGGCGCGCTGGAGCCCCTCCTGGGCCTCCTCGTCGCCAGCCTTCATGCGCAGCACGCGACGCCAAGCATCGGCCGTCTCCCGCGGATCCTGCAGGCGCTCCTCCCAGAGCCGGGCCACGAGGCGCGCGATCTCCGCGCGCGCCGCCGGGTCCTTCCCGCGCAGGATCTGATCCTCGTACAGCTGGACCATCCCGCGCCAATCGCCGAGCTCCCGGTAGAGCTGCGCCAGCTGATCGCTCACCGCCTGATCCGAGGGGGAGAGATCGTGAAGCCGCCGCAGGTCATCGGCGGCCCCGCGCCGATCATCGAGGCGATCACGCAAGAGCGTCGCTCGCCGTGCGAGCAGCTTGCGGACCAGGGGGCCGTCGAACACCTCCTCCAGCGCGCGGTCGAGCACCTGCTTGATCCGCTGCGGCTCGCCCGCATCGTCGGCGAGCGACTCCAGGGCGTCGAGGCTCACGTCGTCCACGTGCGCCACCAGCCCGTCCCCCATCCAACGGAATGCCAACTCCACCTCGCCCAGCTCGTGGAAGCCAAGCTTGGCCGCCTCCCGCAGGACGAAGCCGCGCGTGCGGCCCCCGTCCCGTGCCCCGGTTCCCCCTGCCGCGACGGCGTGGGTGACGACCTCACGCAGGGTCTTCACCCCGTGCTGCTCGTCCCAGTCCCGCGCCATCCCGATCAGCACCTCCAGCGTCTCCTCCTGCACGCCACCGCCCAGCGCGATGTCCAGGAAGGCACGGGCTCGCTCGAGATCCTTCTGCTCGCAGGCGACCTGAGCAGCCCGCCCGAGCGCCTGCAGCCGATCCGCCGGAGCCTTGCAGCGCGTGACCTGCCGCTCGTACAGGTCCACCCGCTGAGACGGATCGGTCGCCAGCTTGGCGAGCCGCTCCAGGAGCGGCTCGACGTCGTCCGGGGAGACGCTGGTGAGCGCCTGCTCACCGTGCTGCATCGACGTCTCCACGTCGACGCCGGCGCTCGCGAGCACCTCGGCCTGCCGCACCATCTCCTCCGCCCGCGGTGGGCCGCTCAGCCCGCTAACGAGCAGGTCGTGCGCCACGCCGAGGGAGTCGAGATCCTTGAGCTCGACAGCGATCTTTTCCAGCTTCTCCGCGAGCTCCGCGTCGGCGGCGCGGCCGCGCACGAGCTCGACGGCGACCGCCGCCGCGTCCTGGTTGCGGCCGACCGCGATGAAGCGATCGAAGGCCCCCCGCAGCGCGAGGTTCCGGTCGTCGCCCGTGGGAGCCTCCAGGTTCCACTCCACCAGCTTGGTCGCGACGATGCCCTTCCAGCCGAGCGAGTCGCCGAGCTTGACGTACTCCTCGCGACAGGCCCCGTCGCCACGGTCGGCGACGTCCATCAACACGGCGAGGGCATCGTCGCTCCGCCCCACCCTCTCGTGCAGGATCTCGGCGAGGCGCCGCGTCATGCGACTGATCTCCTCGTCGTCGCCCTCGACCTCGATCAGCCCCGCGGTGTACTCCGCGACAGCGGGCCAGTCCTCGACCCGCTCGCTCAGCGAGCAGAGGCGCGCCAGCGAGTCGAAATCCTCGGGGTCGAGCTTGCGGATGAGCCGCAGGGTGCGCACCGCCGCCGTCGGGTCGTCGAGCGCGTCCTCGTAGAGGCCCGCCAGGCGCTGCGCGATCTCGAGGCGCACGGTCGGATCGCTGACCACCGCGAGCCGCCGCTCGAGCGCCTCGGCCGCGCCCGCAGGGTTGTCCATGCGATCGTGCAGCTCCGCGATCGCCGCGAGGGCGTCATCGCGCTGCGGATCGATCTCGGCCAGCAAGAACTCGTAGCGCTCGATCGCCCCCGGCGGGTCGTCCAGCCCTTCGGCGATGAGGCGCGCCTCGCGCATCACGAACTCCCCGCGACGCTGCGGCTCCGTGACGACCTTGACCAGCCGCCCGAGGTACTCCGCCGCCTCCTCCGGCACGTTGCGCTCCTCGGCATCGGTTGCCAGGATCTCGAGGGCCTCGACGTCGTCGTCCTCAGCCAGGATCGCCTGCAGGGTTTCCCGCGCGCCGTCCATGTCGCCCAGCTGTTCGCGCTGGATCACGGCCGCCCGGCGCCGCAGCTTCAGGCGCAGCGCCCGATCCGGCAGCGCCTCGGCTCGGCGCTGGAACAGCCCCACCAGATCTTCGACTCTCCCCGCCGCCTCGTAGCGCTGCTCGAGTCGCGTCGAGAGCTCCTCGTTGGTGGGATCGAGCTCGGTCGCCTGCTCGAGCTTCTGGACGGCGGTGGCGTCGTCGCCGGCGCGCACCAGGTAGTCCGACTCGAGCGCGAACAGCTCGGCCTGAGCGCGGGCCCCGTCCGCGAGCAGCGCCCGCGCCTCGATGGCAGACGCCGCCTGCTCCCACGCCGACGCGGAGACGAAGCACTCCTCGGCGAGTTCCCACGCCCTCGGATCGCCCGAGAGGGAGGCCGCCTCAGTGAAGGCCTCGCCGGCCCCGGTGGTATCCCCGGCGGACCGCCTGAGCTCGCCGAGCTTGCGGAACAGGCCCGCCCTCGTGGGCTCGTCGTCGACCTGCGCCACGTTCTCTGCGATCGCCTGGGCGGCGAGGTCGAAACGCTGTCCCTTCTCGAACCACTTGATGGCGGTCGCGAGCGCGGCCTCGTCCGCCGGATCGAGCGCCGCGATCTTTGCCCACGCCTCACCGGCACCGATGGGGTCCTTGCGTTTTTGCTCCTGCAGCTTCGCGATCTGCTTGTAGTGTGTGATCCGCGCCTCGAGGTCGTCCTCTTGCTCGGCCTCCTGGTCGAGGAGCACGACGACGTCGTCCCAGCGCTGGGCGCGCTCGAGGAGCCGCCGCAGCTGACCGCGCGACCCCTCGTCCGTCGGGTCGAGGGCAAGGATCGCCTGCCAGGCGCCAACCGCCCCGTCGAGGTCCCGCAGTTGGCTCTCGCAGAGGCCCGCCAGCTCGCGCAGCCAGCCCTTTCGCACGTCCTCGTCGACAGCATCGTCCTGCGCCGCGCGCTGGAGGATGTCCTTGAGCTCAGCGAACTTTCGGGTCTGCCGGAGGTGGCTCTCGAGGTAGCCGATCGCATCCACGTTGGTCGGCTCGAGGGCGAGCACCTCGTGGTACTTCTTGGCGGCGTCGCTCTTCTTGCCGCGGCGCGCCAGCCCCTCCGCCTCTTGCAGGAGCGCGGCCACCGCGTCCACGTCAACGGCCGCCGCTCCATCCCCACTCGCGGCAAGCCCGGCCGGCGCCGGTGCCGAGCTCCCACGGGCGCCGGGCGCCGCGCCCTGCGCGGCGGGTCGGCCCACCGCCGCCGCCCCGACCCGCGGGGCCGGGTGGGCGTCCCCGGCCACCTGACGCGCCTCGCCGGCGAGGGGGCCGCTCGGGTTCACCTGCAAGTAGGCCGCCGCTCGCGGCGCCACCTCGGCGTCCCGCCCGAGCTGTTGGCCATAAAAAATGGCAAGCTGAATGCCGCGATCGTGACCCGGCTCGAGCTCGAGGGCGCAAACCGAGTAGGAGAACCCGTGCTCACCGGGATACTCCTCCGCCAGCTCCACGAAGAGCTGAGCACCTTCGGCGAGGTCGGCGGGCGATACTCGCTCCCCGCTCTGCGCCCGCTCGAGGACCAGGCTCGCTAGCTGCTGCTTGAGCCCCGGGTCGCGCCCTCCCTCGACGGCCCGCGCCCCGCGCAGCGCGTCCGTAGCGCCGGTCGCGTCCCCCGCCTGCTTTCGGACCTCGCACTCGTCCACGTAGAGGGCGAGCTTGCGCTCCGGATCGCCGACGAGGGCCTGCTCCTGCGCGAAGAAAGGCACGGCCTCCGCCCATTGGGCGTTGGCCTTCAGGAGCTCCCGCGCTGCATAAATGCTGTAGGCGCTGCGGGGGTCGTACTCGATGGCGCGACGGTAGTTCTCGACCGCCTTCTTGGGCTGGGAGAGCGGCGGCTCGGCCCACAGCCGCCCCAGTTCCTCGTGGATGGCCGCGACCTGAGCCCGCCTCTCTCCGTCCTGCTGCGCCAGGGGGGCGAGCGCCTTGGCGAGCCGTTCGAGCAGGGCGACGAGCGCCTTGGTATCGCCCTTGCCACGGTACAGCTCGGCGAGCTTGTCAGCTGCCGCCGCCTGGGTCGGATCCCGGTCGATGGCGATCATCAGCGCACGCGCTGCCTTGTGCGCGTCACCGAGGGTCGTGTTCCAGACGTCGGCAGCCTGCGTCAGCCAGTAGCTCGCGAACGCTGGGTCGCTGGTCGCGGTCCCCACCCGCTCCAGTAGCATCGCATACCATTTGGGGTCGCTCTGACCCGCATGGTGCGCGTACGCGATGGCCTCTTGATCGTGGGGATTTTGGACGAGACGCTGGACGAGCGCCTCCATGTCGCGAAGGTCCATGGCAGGCCGGGACGCTAACACGCCGGCTCTCGCAACCGCAACGCGAGTCCCTTGTCGCTCGGCCGGAAAAATCACCCGCTCGCGCCCCTCACCGCTGACTCCGACCGCCGCGACGAACGGGGCCAGGCCGCCGCGCGTCGCGCAACACGCGGCACGCGGCGCGCTCCGTTCGGTGCGCCGCGAGGCGCCGCCCCCTGCTCACAAGTCCCACCTCCCCTCGGTATTGCGAGCGTCGACCCCGACCGAGTCGGGCGGCACCGGGGGGTGAGCGGCGTCGATCGCGGCTCGTCGGAGCGGTCCGAGGCGATAGAGTGTAATTGAAACTTTACACCGTCCGCACCCCGACCCCTCGCCCGGTCGCGCGGGCGGGGAGGAGCCCGTAAGCGGTGGCTCCACCCGATCGTTGGTAGCGAGGACCGCCGCGCGCTCACGCCGCCGCTCGCCCGCTCGGAGCCACCATGCGAACGATACTTCTTTCCTCCTCGCTGCTCTCGTCGATCCTCGCCACGCCCGGCCTGGCCGAAGCGCAGTACGCCGAGCCCCCCGCCCCGCCACCCGTCGTCTACCGCCCCATGCCCCCGCCACCTCCGGACTGCTGCGACTGCCGGGTGCCACCCGCCCCCAGCAGCGCCCTCGTCCGGCTAGAAACCGGCCCCGCGCTTCGGCTCTCGGACGCGACGCCGCTCGGCGGTCTGCTCGTCGCGCTCGACGTCGGCCGGCGCGCGGCGGGCTTCCGCGCCAGCGCGGCATGGATGGGAGTGGGCCAAGACCAGGGGGGAGGCCAGTACACGGGCGAGCTGTGGCTCGACTTCGGCTACGGACGGCGCCTACACCCCGTGCTGGGCGCGGGCGGCGGCCTGGCGCGCGTGGGCGTCCGCGACGAGGCCGACGTCCTCACCGCGACGACGGTTGGGATCGGGGTGCTGAGGCCGGGGCTCCACTACGTGCTTCCCGTCCGAGGTACCGACGCTCGCGCCGGCGTCGAGCTCACCGGGGCACTCCCGGCCGTGCAGGGCTCCGGGAACCCGACCGTGGATCCATGGCTGATGGCGGTCGCCGCGGTCAGCATCGGCTTCTGATGCGGCAGTATCCTGGTCCGGACCGCCGCCGCGCGTAAGATGGCGCCGCGGGGATCTCCCGTGCACCGATGTCGAGCACCGAGCCAGAGCGGGTCGAGGCCACCGAGCCGCCTGGCGCCGGCGCGCCCCCGGCGGCGTCCCCTCCCGCAGCGGCGCCTGCGGCCCCCGCACTGGCGATCGCTGCGCTCGTGATGGGGCTCGTGGGGATGACCTGTC
>CAYZQO010000120.1:0-10612 GCA_964480725.1 uncultured Polyangiaceae bacterium
TCGTCGATCACCCGCATGGTGTGGGGATCGAGCTGGAGGTTGAGCGCCGCCGGCACCGGCTCGCCGTGGTCCTTCATCAGGCGCAGGTGCACCGCGTCGCCGACCTCCTCGAGCCCCACCACCACGTCGAGCAGCCCCGCGAACCGCTCGAGCGGCGCCGGGAGCTCGGCCGCCCCCCGCGCTGGCCCCACCACCGCGCTCGCGGACACCCACAGCTCGGCGTCCGTGCTCCGCGCGGCCTCCCGGAGGCCGAGGAGCACCGCCTCGGAGCCCTGGAACAGCTCGAACCCGTCGATGACGATGACGTCCGGGGCGAAGTGGGCGACGTCCCGGGCAAAGGCGACGACCTCGCCGATGCGGTCCACCGGGGCCGGCTCGGCGCGGCCGACGTCGCGCGGCGCCCCCACGGGCCCGAGCAGCGAGAAGATGAGCCGATGCCGCTCGACCTCCAGCATCACCGTCTCGCGGTCGGCCAGCCCCGAGGCGGCGCAGATCTCGTGGAAGATCTCGCCGTAGAAGGCGCGGACGTGATCCACCGCGTGCACGCCCGAGACGTGGAGCACGCGTCGGTCGCGCATCAGGTGGTCGAGGGCGATTTGCACCAGGAGCGGCGTCTTCCCCAGACCCGGCCGCGACACGACCACGCCCAGGTTGCCGCGACCGAGCCCGCCGCGCATCGATCGCTCGAACACCCGCATCGGGCTCCGCTCGTTCAGCTCTCTACGGTACATGGCTCGGGTCCCTCACTTCGCCTTCTTGACCTGGTCTCGGCGGTGCTGCTCGACGAGGGCCTCGCCGATCAGCGCCGGCACCGGCGCGTAACGCGCAAACTCCATGGTGAACTCGGCCTTCCCCTGGGTCGCGGAGCGGAGCGCCGTCGAGAAGCCGAACATCTCGGCCAGCGGCACGTCCGCCTCCACGCGACAGAACCCCTCGCTCTCCGTCGAGCCCAGAACGAGCCCACGGCGCTGCATGAGCAGCCCCACCACGCCCCCCTGGAAGGTGCTCGGTCCCTCGACGGCGACCTTCATCAGCGGCTCCAGGATCAGCGGCCCCGCCTTGGCGTAGGCTTCGCGCCAGGCGCCACGCGCCGCCTCCTGGAAGGCGATGTCCGAGGAGTCGACCGCGTGCGAGGCGCCGTCGTTGAGGGTCACCGACACCCCGGTGACCGGAGCCCCGATCAGCGCCCCCTTGGCGAGCATGCTGCGGAAGCCCTTCTCGACGGCGGGGATGAACTCGCGCGGGATCGCCCCGCCCACCACCTCGTCCTCGAAGCGGAAAGGCGCCTCCGTCCAGGGCTCGATGAAGCCCGCGACCCGGCCGTACTGCCCCGAGCCGCCGGTCTGCTTCTTGTGCGTGTAATTGAACTCGACGCGGCGCGCGATGGTCTCTCGGTAGGCGACCCGCGGCGGGCTCGTCAGCACCTCCGCCCCGTACTCGCGCCGCATGCGCTCGACGTACACGTCGAGGTGGAGCTCACCCATGCCGCTGATGATGGTGTCGCCCGTCTCCGGGTCAGCCCCCACCCGGAAGGTCGGGTCCTCCTTGGTGAAGCGGCGGAGCGCCTTGGACATGTTCGTCTGCGCCTTGGCGTCCTTCGGCGTGACGGAGAGCGCGATCACGGGCTCCGGCACGAACATCGAGCTCATGGCGACGTTGAGCTTGCCGTCGGTGAACGTGTCGCCGGAGTTGCAGTCGATCCCGAACATGGCCACGATGTCGCCAGCGCCCGCCGCGTCGATGTCTTCCATCTCGTCGGCGTGCATGCGCACCAACCGCCCCACCTTGTGACGCTTGCCGCTGCGGGTGTTGGTCACCTCCGTGCCTCGACTGACCGTCCCCTGGTACACGCGCAGGTACGAGAGCTGCCCGTAGCGACCGTCCTCTAGCTTGAAGGCCAGCATGACCAGGGGCGCGTCGACCGCGCTCGTGAACGTCACCTCTGCTTCTTCCCGATCGAGATCGACCCCGCGGTTCTCCACCTCGGACGGGTCCGGCAGGTAGCTGGCAACGCCGTCGAGCAGGAGCTGCACGCCCTTGTTCTTGAACGCCGATCCCATCATGACCGGGACGATCTTGAGCCCGATCGTGGCCTGACGAACCACCGCACCAACCAGCTCCGGCGTCACCCGCTCCTCCAGGATCGCCTCGGTGAGCTCGTCGGAGAACATGGACAGGGCGTCGAGCATCTCCTCCCGCGCCCGCGTCACGTCCGCCTCCATCTCCGCGGGGACGGGCCCCCGGACGATCTGCTCGCCGTGCGAACCCTCGAAGCGCACCGCCTCCATCGTCACCAGGTCGACCACGCCCTCGAAGTGGTCCTCGAGCCCGATCGGGATCTGGAGCAGCACGGGGTTGAGCTGGAGCTTCTCGCGGAGCTGGTCCCGGACGCGCAGCGGGTTGGCGCCGGAGCGATCGCACTTGTTGACGAACGCGATCCGCGGCACGCCGTACCGTCGCATCTGACGGTCGACGGTGAGCGACTGGGACTGCACGCCAGCGACGGCGCAGAGCACGAGGATGGCGCCGTCCAGCACGCGGAGCGCGCGCTCCACCTCGATGGTGAAGTCCACGTGCCCGGGGGTATCGATCACGTTGACGTGCGTGCCGGCCCAGACGCAGTGGGTCGCGGCGGACTGGATGGTGATGCCCCGCTCGCGCTCGAGCTCCATCGAATCCATCTTCGCACCGACGCCGTCTTTACCCTTCACGTCGTGGATCGCGTGGATCCGCTGGGTGTAAAACAGGATCCGCTCGGTCAGGGTCGTCTTCCCCGAGTCGATGTGGGCGCTGATCCCGATGTTGCGCACTCTGGCTAGGTCGCTGATCACGGCGGCTCCCTCGGCGCGGCGCCCGGCTCCCGGCGGACCGGGGCGAGGGCGCGGCGCAGCGATTTCGCGCGGGCTAATAGTGGCTGGGAGGGGACCGCGCCAGGAGAATTCCACCGAGGCCCGGCGGCGCGGGGGCCGGCCCGACCCTGGACGGGGCACCGGATCGCGAAGAACGCGCGCTACAGCGGGCACGCGGGCCCTCGGCGTGGGCCTAGCGAGGGCGCCCCGAGGCGTGACGAAGATCCGGTGGCCCGGACCGCCGTGGGTGCGCTCTCGACCCATCCGGCCGCCGCTCGGCGCTCCCCACCGGCCGCGCCTCGCTTCCGTCGCGACTGGAACCCCGGGCGCGGCCGCGGAGCCGCACGGGGGAGTGATCGCGGCGGTCCGCTCACGCCGCGAGGCCGAGGCGAGCGCGGATCTCCGCGAGCTCCCGCGGGGGGACGATGCTCGGGACGACCCTCGCCATCAGGTCCTCGAAGGCGTCCCGCTCGATGCGGCGCTGCGCCACCTCCAGGATCCAGGCCCGCTCGTCGACGTTGCCCGCCCGAAGGAAGAGCGGAGTGACGCGCTGGAGCTGGTCGGCCGAGATCTGCGAATCGAGGAACTCGGCCTCGAGCGCGCGGAGCTCGTCGTCGTCGTGGGCGGCCTGCAGCTCGAACATGATCTCGCCCTGCTCGAGCGACATGTGCGCGAGATCGTCGGCCAGGAATTCGCAGAAGAAGCGGTACAGATCGGCGAGCAGGTCCCGGCGCGCCGCCAGGTCGACCTCCACGCACACTGCCCGCGCGCGCGCCGCGAGGTGCTCGAGCACGCGCTGGTGATCCACGTGATCGGCCAGCCAACGCTCGGCGAGCGTCGGGTTCGCGGCGCGCAGGTGCGGCCCGAGCCACTCGCTCTCGTCGCGGTTGTGCTGGGCGTAGACCTCGGTGGCGAACTCGATCCGCGCCTCCAGCCGCGCCAGCGCCCCCTCGTCGGCCGGGTTCACCGAGCCGAGCGGCCCGACCAGTTCGGTCCACATCAGACGGAACGGCTTGTGCGGGAGCTCGAAGAGGTTGTAGCGATCTGCCACGCCAAGGGCTCCGGAGGACCCTGGATCGATGCTGCGCGCGTCTGCGGCTCGGCGCAACAGCGCGAACCCGCGGGCCAAGAAGGGACCGTCGCTTCACCGGAACCGGTGACTGGAAACGAAACCCCGACCCCGACCCACGCGGCCGAGCCCTTCGACCGGCCGGCACACTCCGCCGACCGTCCTCAGCCCGGCTGGTTTCCGGGGCGGTCCTGGCCGAGCCACTCGTGGATCGCGGCGGCGGCACGCTTGCCGTCGCCCATGGCCAGGATCACCGTCGCCCCGCCGCGCACGATGTCGCCGCCGGCGAACACCCCTGGGATGCTGGTCATCCCCCGCTCGTCCACCTTGATCTGACCCCATCGGTCGAGCGCTAGATCGGGGGTGGTCTGCGTGAGCAGCGGGTTGGCGCGGGTCCCCACCGCCTCCACGAAGACTTGGCACTCGATCTCGAACTCGCTCCCCTCCACCGGGGCGGGGCTCCGCCGCCCGGAGGCGTCGGGGGCGCCGAGCTCCATGCGCTGGCAGCGGACAGCACGCACCCAGCCCTGCTCGTCGCCGAGCACCTCGACCGGGTTCGTCAGCATTCGGAACACGATCCCCTCGTCCCGCGCGTGGTGCACCTCCTCGACGCGGGCCGGCATCTCCTCCTCGGACCGGCGGTAGACGAGGGTGGCCGGGTCCGCCCCCAGGCGGCGGGCCGTGCGCACCGCGTCCATCGCCGTGTTGCCCCCCCCAACCACGACCACCCCCCGCCCGCGCAGGACGGGGGTCGCCGCGTCCTCTCCCTGGTAGGCGCCCATGAGGTTGACCCGGGTGAGGTACTCGTTCGCCGAGTAGACCCCCTTGAGCTGCTCCCCGGGGATCCCCTGGAAGCGGGGCAAGCCGGCGCCGTTGGCGATGAAGACCGCGTGAAAGCCCTCGTCCGCCAGCAGGTCGCCGACGGTGAGGGTCTGCCCGATGACGACGTTGCACTCGACGCTCACACCGAGCTCGACGAGTTTGCCGACCTCCTGGTCGACGATGGTCTTCGGCAGCCGAAACTCCGGGATCCCGTAGACGAGGACGCCGCCGGGCCGGTGGAGCGCCTCGAAGACGGTAACCGAGTGGCCGCGCCGGGCGAGCTCGCCGGCGCAGGCGAGCCCCGCGGGACCGCTGCCGACGACGGCGACCCGGCGCCCGGTCGGCGCTGCCCGCTCGACGACCTCGGTGCGGTGCTCCCGAGCCCAATCCGCGACGAAGCGCTCGAGATAGCCCACCGCGACCGGCTCGTGCTTCTTGCCGAGGATGCACCGGGCTTCGCACTGCGTCTCCTGCGGACAGACGCGGCCGGTGATCCCGGGGAGCACGTTGCTCGCGTAGAGGATGTCCGCCGCTCGGGGAAGATCGCCCGCGGCGACGGCGGCAACGAAGCCAGGAATGTCCACCCCGACCGGGCAACCCCCGACGCAGGCTGCCTCCCGGCACTGCAGGCACCGAGTGGCCTCGACCGCGCCCTGCTCTTCACTCAGGCCGCGGTTGACCTCCACGAAGCAGCGCGCCCGCAGCGACACGGGCTGTTCGTCCATCCGCGCCCGGGGGATCTTCATCCGCTCCGAGGCCTTGAGCGGCGGAGCCATCAGCGGCCCTCCCGGTCGCGGGCCTCGAGCTCTGCGGTCGCTCGCTCGAGCCGGCAGCGGTGCTCGCGGTCCGCCGAGAGCCGCTCGCGCGCCCGGAGCTCGTGGGCGCGGTAGGCCCCCAGGCGGTCCTGGAGCTCATCGAAGCGGACGGCGTGGGCGTCGAACTCGGGCCCGTCGACGCAAGCGAAGCGCTGCTCCCCCCCCACGGTGACTCGGCAGCCGCCGCACATCCCCGTGCCGTCCACCATCAGCGGGTTCAGCGAGGCGATGGTGCGGATCCCGCGCGGACGGGTGACGTCGGCGACCGCCTTCATCATCGGCACCGGACCGGCGGTGATGACCGCGTCCACCGGAGGCGCCTCCTCCAGGAGCTGGGCGAGGCGCTGGGTCACGAACCCGTGGAAGCCGTGGCTCCCGTCGTCGGTGCAGGGGAGGACGACGTCGCAGGCGGCCGCGAGCTCCTCCTCCAGGATGACGTACGGTCGGCTGCGCCCGCCGATCACCGCGGTGACCCGGTTGCCAAGCGCCTTGAGGGCGGCGGCCTGCGGGTGGATCACCGCGGTGCCGACGCCCCCGCCCACCAGCACGACGTGGCCGAACCGCTCGAGCTCGGTGGGACGCCCGAGGGGACCCACCACGTCGACCAGCGCGTCACCGGCTTCGAGCGCGCAGAGCCGCTCGGTCGTCGCCCCGACCATCTGGATCACGAGGGTGACGGTCCCGGCCGAAGGATCGGAGTCGGCGATGGTGAGCGGGATCCGCTCTCCATCCGCGGTGCCGCGGACGATGACGAAATGACCGGGCCGGTGGCGGGCCGCGACGCGCGGCGCCACGACGACCAGCCTGCGAACCAGCGGCGCGAGCCAGGCGGCAGAGCGGACGGGATACATGTCGAGCGACAGAGGGATACGGGAGCACGCCACCGGCGACCGGGGGGCTCACTGGCAGGCCGGACGCCCGCCGGAAGCAGGTCGCCCGGCCCCGCGGTTGGGCGGGGCCGGGCCACTTATCACACCACGCCGTAGGCGTACATCGCTCGCGCCACCTTGAGGAAGCCCGCGATATTGGCCCCGGTCACGTAGTCACCGGGTTTTCCATAGGCCTCCGCCGCGGAAAGGCAAGCCTGGTGGATGCTCTTCATGATGCCCTGGAGCCGCTGATCGACCTCCTCGCGCGACCAGGACAGGCGCATGCTGTTCTGGCTCATTTCGAGACCGGAGGTGGCGACGCCGCCGGCGTTCGCGGCCTTGCCCGGTCCGTAGAGGACCTTGCTCTCCTGGTAGACGTGGATCGCCTCCGGGGTGGACGGCATGTTCGCGCCCTCGGCGACGCAGATGCAGCCGGCCTTGAGCAGCGCCTGGGCTTGCGCGCCGTCGATCTCGTTCTGCGTGGCGCTGGGGAGCGCGACGTCGACCTTGAGGCCGTGGTTCTTGATCACGTCCCAGACGCTCTCGCCCACGTAGCAGGACGCGCCAGGGTACCGCGACGCGTACTCGCTGATCCGGCCCCGCTGCTCGTTCTTGAGCTGCATGACGTAGGCGAGCTTGTCGGCGTCGATCCCGGCCGGATCCACGATGGTGGAGCTCGAATCGCAGAGGCTGATGCACTTGGCGCCGAGCTCGGTCGCCTTCTGTACGGCGTATTGAGCGACGTTGCCCGCGCCGCTGACAACCACCGTCTTGCCCTGGAGCGACTGCTTGCGCGTCGCCAGCATCTCGGCCGCGAAGTACACGCAGCCGTAGCCGGTGGCCTCGGGGCGGATGAGGCTGCCACCCCAATCCAGGCCCTTGCCGGTCAGCACGCCCGTGTGCTCGTTGCGGAGCTTCTTGTAGTACCCGAACAGGTAGCCGATCTCGCGCCCGCCCACGCCAATGTCACCGGCGGGAACGTCGACGTCGGCGCCGATGTGCCGCTCGAGCTCGCGCATGAACGCCTGACAGAACCGCATCACCTCGCCGTCGGACTTCCCCTTCGGATCGAAATCGCTGCCCCCCTTGGCGCCGCCCATGGGGAGCGTCGTGAGCGCGTTCTTGAAGATCTGCTCGAAGCCGAGAAACTTCAGGATCCCGAGGTTGACCGACGGGTGAAAGCGGAGGCCGCCCTTGTAGGGGCCGATGGCGTTGTTGAACTGGACGCGGAAGCCGCGGTTGACCCGGACCGCGCCCTTGTCGTCCACCCAGGGCACCCGAAACTGCAGCGCACGATCCGGCTCGACGATGCGCTCGTAGATGCCGGCCTTGACGAACTCGGGGTGCTTGGCCACCGTCGGCTCGAGGGTCGACAGCACCTCCTCGGCAGCCTGGTGGAACTCGAACTGGTCGGGATCGGTAGCCTTGATCTTGGCGAGGACTTCACGGACGACGGACATGGTCACCTTCTCTCCGTACCGACGCACCACGAAATCCCCTGGGCGCGCGTACGGGACGTACCCAGGGATCTGATCGGCTGTTTTCATCGCGGTCGGTCGGGAGCGGCAGCCCGAGGGGCGCCGCCGTCCGTCCGCCGGACCCGCGGAAGAGCACCCGAGAAACCTTGCTCCAGCAATAGGCTAAAGCATCTTAATTTGATCATCTTTTCGCTCATATGTGGATCAGGTATTCCCCTATCCACTTGACGCTCTGATCGAGCGCACGAGAGCCTCGCCCCGATTTACTCAATGGATCTGGCCCGATCCTTCGGGTTGTGCGTACCGGAACGGGCACCAAGAGGGAGAGCAGGCCGGCCGTCCTGATCTCTCCCCGGCGTCCGCTCACCCACTCCTTCCCGCGGGCTCCACTAGGCAGGACCCGAGCCTTCTCCCTACCTGGTTGCGGTTCGGTTCGGGTTCTCTGGGCGGCAGAGCTGATCCTTACCCTGGGGATGACCTCCGGGGCTTCCAGCGATCCCCAGGTTCGTCCACCATCTCCGCTCCCCATGGCTTCGCCTCGCGCCCGCAGCCCCTCGACCACGCTCGGGGGCCGGATCCGCCCGGGCCGCTCCGGCAACGGCGACGACGGCGACCTCGCCGCAGCGCTCGAGCGCGCCCGCGCCGAGATCGCGGAGCTGCGCTCGCTGGAGCTCGAGCACGAGCGCGCGCGCCGGGAGCTCGAGCTCTCGGCCAGCGAGCTGCGCGAGCGGGTGAAGGAGCTGAACTGCCTCTACCGCATCTCGGCGCTAGGGCAGCTCGTGGACGAGCCGCTCGAAGAGGTCATCCAGCGCGCAGTGGAGGTGCTGCCCGCGGCGTGGCGGTTCCCGGAGATCACCTGCGCGCGGATCGTGCTCGAGGGGCGGGAGTATCGCACGCCAGGCTTTGCCCCCGGCGTGCACCGGCAAGCGCAGCCCATCCTGGTCGACGGGCGGTCGGTGGGGAGCGTGGAGGTCTGCTACACGGCCCCGCGCCCGCTCGCCCACGAGGGCCCGTTCCTGGCGGAGGAGCGCCAGCTGCTCGACGCGGCCGCGGCGTCCATCGGGGAGTTGGTCCGGCACGCGCACGCGCGCGCCGCCGTCGACGAGACGAACGCCAAGAACCGGGCCTTGCTCGCCGCCATCCCGGACCTCATCTTCCAGCTCGACCGCGAGGGGACGCTGCTCGGGTTCCACGCCGGCGACTACGGGGAGATCGCGCCCGCGCTCGAGGCGATGGTCGGCCGCAACGTGGTGGCCGAGGTCGGGGACGAGTGGATCCCGCGCCGGGTCAGGGAGCGGCTGCTGGTCTACGTCGAGCGCGCCCTGACCACGGGCGCGCCGCAGGTGTTCGAACAGACCGTGAGCGTTGGCCAACGCGTCCAAGACTTCGAGGTCCGGCTCGTGGTCAGCACCGAGTCCGCGGTGCTGGGGATGCTTCGCGACGTGACCGAGCACAAGCGCCTGGAGAAGGAGATCCTCGAGATCAGCGGCCGCGAGCAGCGCCGCATCGGGCGCGATCTGCACGACAGCCTCTGCCAGCACCTGGCCGGAGTGGCCTTCCTCGCCAAGGCGCACGCCCGGCGCACCCCCCCCGAGCTGGCGGCGGCCGCCGCGGAGATCGTCGAGCTGGTCGACGACGCCATCACCCTCACCAAGAGCTTCGCCCGCGGTCTGAACCCCATCCAGCTGGACGCCGCCGGGCTGGTCGCCGGGCTTGCCGAACTCGCCGAGCACTCCCAGCGCATCTTCGGCGTGCGTTGCACGAGCGCCCACGCGGGCGCGCCGCTCGTCCTCGAGGGCACGACCGCGCTGCACCTCTACCGGGTCGCCCAGGAGGCGGTCGGCAACGCGATCAAGCACGGAACCCCGGGCTCGATCCGCATCGGCCTCGAGGTGACCCCGCCTTCGGGCACCCTGACCATCGAGGACGACGGCGTCGGCTTGCCGGCCACCGCCCCGCGCGGACGCGGGATGGGGCTCAGCATCATGCGCTCGCGCGCCTGGATCATCGGCGGCGAGCTCGAGATCGGTCCCGCCAGTCCCCACGGCACCAGGGTCGTCTGCCGCTTTCCCCTGTCGTAAGCTCCGGCGCGGCTCGCGCCGGGTTCCCCGGCCGTCGCCGACCGAGCCCACCCCGCCCCGCAACCTGCCATGGAACCACCCCCCGCTGTCCGCCGCATCCTGCTATTGGATGACCACCCGCTGCTCCGCAAGGGGCTGTCGGCGCTCATCAACCAGGAGCCCGACCTGATGGTGGTGGGCGAGGCGGAGGACGGCCAGCAGGCGCTCCGTGCCCTCGCCGAGAGCCGCTTCGACCTCGCTATCGTCGACATCTCGCTGCCGGGGGTCGATGGGATCGAGGTGCTCAAGTCGCTGAAGGAGCGCTTCCCAGAGCTGCCGACGCTGGTGGTGTCGATGCACGACGAATCCCTCTTCGCGGAGCGGGCCTTGCGGGCGGGGGCGCGGGGCTTCGTCATGAAGCAGGAGGCGGTGGAGAGCATCCTCACCGCCATCCGGCGGGTGCTCGCCGGGCAGATCTACGTCAGCGAGCGGATCGCCACGCGAATGCTGAAGAAGCTGGTGGATGGCGACGCTCGCCCGAGCGCGCGCACGCTCGACGTGCTCACCGACCGCGAGCTGACCATCTTCCGCCTCATCGGGCAGGGCTACGGCACCCGCCAGATCGCCGAGCAGCTCCACCTCAGCGCCAA
>CAYZQO010000121.1:0-10372 GCA_964480725.1 uncultured Polyangiaceae bacterium
TCCCGCCCGTGCTCGTCTCCGTCCCGCCCGTGCTCGTCTCCGTCCCGCCCGTGCTCGTCTCCGTCCCGCCCGTGCTGGCCGCACCGCCCGTCACGGCGCCTCCGGACGCGTCCGCGCCCGAGCCGTTCCCGTTGGCGTTCTCATCGCCACCGCCCGAGTCACTGCAACCAGCCAGGGCGATACTGAGGATCCCAGCCAAGCACGCCTTCGTTACCGGACGCTCCGCTTTCATCAAGTCGCTCCTCGTCGTGCGCGGGTGCCTGAAGCCCAGGCAATCCTGCCGGCAGTCGCCGGAATCGCAGAAACCGGGCCATAAAAAGATCAGCGCGTGGCATGCCCTGTCCCGCCGCCCCTCGAACACGACGACGGTGACAGGAGCCCACAGCCACTGGGCCCCGGTTGGCCTGTCGCCCAGCCCGGGCGCCACCCCGACGACAGGCCCGTGCGGGTCAGAGCTCCGCGGCCGCTTTCCCTCCCGCGCCGGCCAGGCGGGTGATCGTGCGCAGGAACACGGAGCGCAGGCGATCGCCGAGCAGCGCTTGCTGGACCACGCCGAGCCTGAGAAAGCCCCCCACGAAGCCCCGCAGGAACTCAGGGGCATTGCGGTTCGGACCGTCGAAGATCAGATGTTCCAGCGTGCCCCGGTCGAGGGCCATCAGGATCACCCGCTCGAAGGTGTTCTCCGGGTGCAACACGCGGCGCCGCCGCGGCTCCAAGCTGAGCGCATGCCGCGTGCAGCGGGTCACGCAAACCCCGCAGCCGAGGCAGAGATCCGCATCCACGCGGGGAAAGCCGGCACCCCGCGCTGCGGAGAGCTGCCCGCGGCTCGCGTTGGCAGGCCTGGGCTCGCCAGCGCCCGCCCCATCAACGCCCACCCCATCAACGCCCACCCCATCAACGCTCGCCGTATCAGCGCCCGCCGTGATGGCCTTCACCGGACAGGCGCGCACGCAGCGCCCACAGTCGTCGCAGGAGGCCGGGTCGACCGCGGCCACGAAGCTCGAAGTGACCACCGTGCTCGGACAGCCGAAGCGCGTGAGCCCGAGCAAAAGGTTACAGCAACAGGAGCAGCAGTGGCAGATGAACGTGCCGCGACTGCGCACGTTGTCCGCGTTCATCACTAGGCCCAGGGCACGCGAGCGCTCCACCAACTCCAGCATCTCCTCCCGGGAGATCTCGCGAGCCAGACCGTTGCGAATGAGATAGTCCGCGCCATGGTCGAGCGCGGTGCACGACTCGAGCGGCACGCTGCAGCGCTTCTCGCCGAGGTGGTGCTTCTCGTGACGGCAGGAGCAGATGCCGACCGAGAAGCGGCGCGCCCGCCCGATCAGATCCGAGGCCCGCTCGTAATCCAGCACTTCCACGCTGCCCTCTGGCAGCGCCGCCTCGTGAGGCAGCGTGCGGGCGAGCGCGACCCGCCGCTCCGGGCCGAAGTTGGCGGCCATGAACTCCTGCCAGTACTCGTGGAAGAGCGCGGCCCGGCGCCGGTGATCGTCGTCGGGTCCGGAGCGCATCATCGTGAACTCGAAGACCCCGACCACGAACGGGGAGGGCGAGAAAAGATAGGCGTTCAGCCGCTCCGACCAGAGGTCGATCACCAGTCCTTTCCGACACAGCCCTTCGAGCAGCGCCCCGAGCTCCGGTCCGGTGCGCCCGGTCGCGCGCGCGACCGCACCGAGCGGGCTCGGCACCCCCGGCATCGCCGCGACGACCTCGGCCTCCGCCGGTGTGTAAAGCTCGCTCAGGATCGCTCGCAGCGCGGGTGCCAACGGCGCACGCACGTGCAGGTGGTCGAGGCGTTCCGCCAGGCGATCGATGGCTTCCTTGGCGCCGAGGTGTCCCATGCAGTCCTGAGGTTCGCGGGCCAAAGGCCGGGGACGACAGTAGCGAGCGAGCCGCCAGCGCGCGACCCGAAAGGGAGGCCTGGCGCCCCGGCCAGAGCGGGCCAGGGTCGCCAGGACGGCAGTGCTCCCGTTCAACCGTGCCTCTCGCCCGGCGGCTGGGCTTCACCAGACCGACCACCCGAGCTCCCGTCGGCCGGAGTCGGGCTCCGCGCGGGAGCCGCGGCGATCGCGCTCCTCAGGTCGTCGACGTTCGGCGGCTCGGCGAGGTGTCGGTTGAAACCAACCACCTCCATCAGGCAGGCCGCGCGGTGCAGGCCCGGATCCGTCAGGCAGCGCGGGCGAGAACACCTACCGCTCGTGCACCGCCGCGTGAGCACCGTCACGCAGATGGAGGGCCCGAGCCCCGATCCTGATCGCGTTTCGTGAGGGACGGACAAAGAGGCCCCCTCAGAAAACTTGCGAAGAGTCTCCGAGTGGGCCGTGGTCCGGCGAGCTTCGCGCGGAGCACCCCCGCGAGGGACTCCGGAGCGACAAATCCTTGCGGGATGAAGCTCACGCAGCCGATTCGGTCGATGAAGGCGAGGAGCGACTCGCGCGAGTCATCAAGCACCTCGGCCAGGTAGCGGTTGGTGGTCATGACGGCGCACTCGACCCGTCCGCGCGCGGTCTTCCTGCCTTGCTTGAACTCCCGCTCGCCGGGGGCGGGCGGACACCGCGGAGCTCAATCACCTCGCCGAGGCCGAGAAACAGCCGCGGCAGGCCGGTGCCGTTCCCAGTGAGCAGAACATCTACGGACGCCACGATCTCCGGGCGGGCTGCCGAAGATCGAGGTCGCGGGCCGTCGCGGTGAACAGGGCACCGACACGCAGCACGGCGCGAAGCATTCGGGATCTTCGCGAAGCCCTCACTGAGATGGCCACGATGTGTCACCTCACAAGGCCACGGCTTCGCGCTCGAAGCGCTGGGCGACGCATCCAGAGCTCGCAGACGCAAATTCCCGCCGCTCGCAACGGTCATGGAGATTTCTTCCGGGCCCCGTCACCGCGGAATTCCCCCTGCATCGCCTGGCCGACCCCGGCCGAGCGGGGGAACTCTGGGGCCCTGAGGCGCTTTGCCCACGAACGCACCGCGTCGTCGATGTCGACGCGGTCGTCGACGAACCAGGAGAGGCTCAGCCGTCCGCAGAACCCCATCCAGCTCCCGATCCCGCCATGAGCCCCGCCAGCACCGCACCTGCCCGCATGGACGGCTGGGACACCGAGCGGAACGAGAGGTTCCGGCGTGCCGGCGTGGCGCGCAGTCATGGCTGCATAGAAACGCCGGACGACGGCACCGGCGGCGGAAGCTCGGGCGGCGCCTGCTGCCCCGGCACGGCGTGCGGCGTGGGCATCGGGTCGTCCTCAACCGGTTGCGCGATTGCGTCCAGCACCCGTCCTCAGGACGGCACCTGCCCGCCGGACGAACCGAGCCGGCCCGAGCCTCGCAGCGCTGCCCGGCTCGGGTTGGGCTGCTCGCGGTCGGACTGGGCCCGGGAGTCGGGGGGCTCTGGTATCTGGACCCGCAGCTACCACGGCTGGTCGTGCACCAATGGCTTCTGCGTGCAGTAGCGTGACGGCCTGGACCGGGTTACCGGTCGGGCCTGCCCCCCACACCGTCCAGCACGCGACGAACCTGGAGCGCCAGCGCTTGCATGGAGAATGGCTTCGCGAGATAGCGAACCACCTCGTCGATGACGCCGTGGCGTACGATCATGTCCTCCGTGTAGCCGGAGGTGAACAGCACGCGCATCTCCGGGTGCTCCTTCTGCAGACGCTCCGCCAGCTCCCGGCCATTCATACCCGGCATCACGACGTCGGTGAGCAGGAGGTCGATGGGCTCGCGGCGCTTTTCGGCCATCAGAAAGGCCTCGCCACCGTTCGCCGCACTGAGCACGCGGTAGCCCAGCCGCTTCAGCATCGCCGCTGAGAGCTCGCGCACGCTCGCGTTGTCTTCCACGAGCAACACGACCTCGCTACCACGCGGCAGCTCGTTCCGGGCGGAGACCGACGACAGCTGCTCGGCCGGCTCTCGGATGCGCGGCAGGAAAACCCGGAAGGTCGTGCCCATCCCGACCTCCGAGTACACGTCGATGGTCCCGCCGGCCTGCTTGACCACGCCAAACACCATCGCGAGCCCAAGCCCGGTACCGCGGCCCTCGCCCTTGGTGGTGAAGAACGGCTCGAAGATGCGCCGCCGCACCTCCTCGCTCATGCCCTCGCCCGTGTCGCTCACGGCGATGAGGACGCATTCGCCCGGGTGCACGTCCGGGTGCAAATGGCAGAACGTCTCGTCGATCTCGGCGTTTCCCGTCTCGATGGCCAACGTCCCGCCGTCGGGCATGGCGTCGCGCGCGTTGACACAGAGATTGACCAGGAGCTGCTGGAACTGCCCTGGATCGACCTTGACCGCGCCAAGGCCGTCAGCAAGCGTCATCTCCAGGTTGATGTCCTCACCGATCAGGCGCGCGAGCATCTTGCGCAGATCGCCGATCAATTGATTGAGGTCTACCACCTTGGGCTCGATGATCTGACGGCGCGAGAAGGTCAGCAGCTGGCGCGTCAGCTCCGCGGCACTTGCGGCGGCACGGGAGGCCTCGACCAGGTACTGGTGGAGTGGATCGGAGGGAGCCAAGTCCAGATCGGCCAGCTCGAGGTTGCCGCTGATGGCGGTGAGCAGATTGTTGAAGTCGTGCGCCACACCACCGGCCAGGCGGCCGACCGCCTCCATCTTCATGGCCTGCTGCAGCTGCTCCTGCAGCCGGTTGCGCTCTCGCTCCGCCTCCTTGCGCTCGGTGATCTCGCGAATGTTGAGCACGATGCCCGCGACGCCCTGCTCGTCGATCCGGTTGCTGCACAAGGCCTCCATGGCCACCCACCTCCCCTCTCTATCGCGGGAGCGGTATTCCGCGCGCCGAGGCGTCCCCGGCGCCTTGACCAGATCGTCCAGCACGCGCCGAACCGCCGGAAGGTCGTCGGGATGAATGAGCGAAAGGGCGTCACGCCCGACGAGCTCCTCCGGCGTGTAGCCGAGGATCCGCTGCAGCGGACCGCGCAGCGACACGAGCGCGCCGGTAGCGCTCATCACGCCGAGAATATCGGTGGAGTTCTCGACCAGGAGCTGGAGGCATCGCTCGTTCTCGCGGACCGCCTCCTCGGCCTGCCGCAGCGCCGTGATGTCGGTGAGCACGCTCAGCCATCCCGGCTCACCGCCGACGACGACACTGGAGGCGGAGAACGACATCTGGAGACTCCGGCCGTCTTTCGTCTTCACCCGCATCTCATGACTGCGGATATCACCTTCGGTGTCGAGATGGCGCAGCAGGGCGTCGCGCTCCGCCGCGTTGGTCCAGAGGTCGAGCTCGCGTGCGGAGCGCCCGATCACGTCCTGACGGCGCAAGCCGGACCCCTGCTCGAAGCCCCGGTTCACTTCGAGGAAGACATGATCGGCCTTCCTAGTGAAGCTGATGGACGCGGGGAGCAGATCGAAGAGCTCCCGGAACCTCTCCTCGCTCTCCCGCAGGTCCCGCTCCACGGAACTCCGGTCGTCGGCCAGTTGGCGCACGGCCGCCAACTCCTCCTGCAGCTTGGCCACCTGCCGGTTGAGACGCTCGATCTCACGGCCGGCCGACACCAACTCTTCCGAAGGCTCCCGCATGGGCCGAGCGTAACCCAAGTGCGAGGACGGTGCCGACGAGCTGCACCTCCGAGCCAGGCTACATCGGCCTGATGGGAATGCAGATGTCGACCACACACTTCTTCTCGGGGTGTTCCTCGGGATTGTTGCGGTAGAGCTCAAAGGCCAGGCGATCGTCGAACTGGTAGCCGCTCTCGGGCAGCCAGCCGCCGGCCATGGATTGCCAGGCCAGGCTGTATTCGTCGGTGCCGAGCTCGAAGTGCCCCACCGCAAACTTGCCGCCGGATACCACCATGGTGCCGATCTCGCCCTCGACCGGAGTGCCCGGGGGCACAGTCAGGCAGGCGTCCACGCGCAGCTTGTCCTCGTCGCAGACCGAGGGGGAGTCGTGATAAACGCACAGGATTTCGGCGTCGGGCCCGAGCAGGCCACGTGGACCGGCGAAGCCGTAGAGGCGACCGAAGAGCTTCTCGAACACCTCGGGCTGGCCGGCGTAGGGACCCACATGGCGCGCATAGATGACGTTGCGGGGCGGAAACTCCGTGATGGTGACGTTAGCTTCGAGCTTGCGGTTGCTGTCCTTCTTCATCTCGATCCTCCATGTCGGTGAACCCGAGGTCACGGGCCCCACATGCCGGATCGAACAGTCCTCGGCTTGCCATGGGTTGCGAAACGTTTGACAGATCTTGCGGTCGGCCAGCGCGGCGCTGCGCTTCTCTTCGCTAGCGCCTTGCCACTCGAGCGCGCTCATGCCGAAGCACTCCTTGAACACGCGGGCGAAGACCGACGAGCCCGAGAACCCGCAGTCGAGCGCCACCTCGGTCACGCTCTTGCCGGGATTGGCCAAGAGCTGGCCCGCCGCCTTCTCCACGCGCAGCCGCCGTACGAAGTCGCTCAAGGTTTCGCCGGTCATGCCGGAGAAGATGCGGTGGAAGTGGAAGCTGGAGAAGCACGCGACCCTGGCCAGCACCTCGAGCGACAATTCTTCGGTGAGATGGTTCTCGATGTAGTCCATGACCCGGTTGATGCGGGCCACGTACTCGCGCCGTCGCGTCTGGCTGGGATCCATGCTGACTCTCGCCGCATGCTAACGGATCCGCGCGGAGGGCTCCACCTTGCCGAACGGCTCGTGACAGGCGATCGCAGTCTTTCGTGCGCAGGTCATCGGTGACCTCGCCGCGCGCCAGCTGCGTGAAGGCGTTACGCCCACAGTTGCGAAGCAACGCGGGTGTGGCCCCAGGCCTTGCGCAACTCGTGCTGCTCCCAAACCCCGGAGAGGAACGGCTCGCGATGCTCGGTGACCGGGCCGCAGAGGACCGTATCGCCGGGGTCGTGCTGGCGGTAGCCGCCAGCCGTCTCGCGGGGGGCGTTCGCGGAGTGGCACCGCAGGGTGGCGCGCGCGCGTCGCGAATGCCGCGCCACCGCTCGAGCCGCGGTGCAGGAGCGGGCAGCCGCGCTCTCGCAAGCGCACTGCTTCTTCGAGCCGCTCCGCGTGCCCCTTGTCTCGTTGACTCCACTCCAACCGCAGCAGTGCGCGACGTGGGCGACCGCCTCCTCGCAGACGAGCTCGTCCTGGCGGAACCCCGGATCCACCCGGCGCCCGATGCTCGGCACCATCACCACCCCGATGGCCAGGAGCAGCGGCTCGGCGTTCTCGCGCCAGCGTCGCCGTGCCCAACGGCGAAGACCTCCCATCGTGACCATGCCGCGAGCATGACCAAGAACCGTACCAGACGGTCAGGAACGGAGCGTTGCGCCCGCGGGCAGGCTCTCTTGCCGAACCCGTGGCTTGGGAGCGGAGAGCGTGCACGGCTCGTCGCTCGTCACCTGGTCGCTGGGTCACGGCCAGCGATGCCCCCTCCGGCATTGCCACCCGGGCCGCGAGGCGGCGCAACGGAGGCGGTCACGCCGGCCGGACCGGGCGGCGTCTCCCCGTCGGGCCAGGCGTCCAACGGCCGGCAGGAGCCGCACCCCGCGCCTAGCGGACGCAGGCCGCAGACTGTGGCGCCGCGACGTACGCTCGCCCGAGCGCGGTGAGCTCGCCGTCGGCGCCCAAGAGGTCGACGTGAGCCATGTTGTCGGCGCGCCCGGCGAACCACGCGTAGCGCTCGATGCGCGGTTCGCCCTCGAGGTAGGCGACCGCGTCCTCGAGGAACGCGATCTGCTCGGCCTCGCTGGTCGCGCTGTCGCACGCGAATTCGGTCAGCCAGAGCGGCAGGTCGAAGCGGGTCTGGTAGGTTTCGACGTGGTTGATGAGCCACTCGGCGTGGTTCTGGCCGGTGGGGTTGCAGCCGACGTAGACGTGGATCGCGATGGCGTCCACGCGACAGCCGGCGCAGGCCGCGAAGAACTCGTCCAGGTAGTGGAACGGATCGGTGTCCCGGCAGTCGCCGCCGCAGAAGTTGACGGCGGGAGAGACGAGCTTCAGCCCGCGCGCGTCGGCGAGCGCCTCGAGCTCGGGCCACCGCGCCGCGGCGTCGGCCGCGCTCAGATCCGCCTGGGAGCCGAAGTTCGGCTCGTTGAAACCGAGCAGGGCCGCGGCGTCCCCCGGGATGTCGCCCGCGGCCGCGGTGAGATCGGAGCCGGGGCCCCAGATCATCGGCACGTACTCCACGTCCAGCGACCGGTACGCTCCCCCGCGCAGGGCCGCGTCGGGCTCGAACGCCCAGTTGTACCACCAGCTCACTCCGGCCGAGAGCGCCGTCAGGTCCGCGACGGAGTGATAGCCGTAGCCCAGGCCGCGCTTACAGGCCGCGCGCGCCGAGCCAGCGCCACCCCCGCTGGTCGTCGTGCCGCCGTCGCTGGTCGTCCCGCCCGACGTCGCAGCGCCGCCCTCGGTCGCCGTCCCGCCGGTGCTCGGCGCCCCGCCGGTGCTCGGCACCCCGCCAGGGTTCGGCACCCCGCCCTCGCCGACCAACCCGCCCGCAGCGGGAGCGCCAACGCTCGAGGCTCCGCCCGTTCGCGGCGAGCCGCCGTCCGACTCCGACCCCGGCTCCCCGCACCCGAGCGCGGCGAGGCCCAGCGCCCAGCCGATCGCGGCCGCCCGATCCATGCCTCATCGTATCGCTCATCCCCGGGTGGCCGCTAGATGGACCACAGGCCGCCCCCGACCGAGTCCCTCGGACCCCGAGCTAGAAGCGATCCGGGGAACTAGCGGCTCACGTCGTCGCGTAGAGGTTCGCGATCGCGACCCCGAGGAAGGCGTGCAGGGCCTCGCGCCGCACCTTGAGCGTGGGGGTGACGAGCGAAGGGTGGTCCATCGGGGCGCCGGGAATGACCAGGAGCTGCTTCGGCTTCTCGTGCTCGGAGAAGGCGGCGAGCGCCGCCCGCGCCCGTGGCAAGAGCTCCTCGGCCGCGTCCTTGCCGCGCGCGGCGATGCGTCCCAGCTCCTCGCTCGCCACGAACACCGCGACGGACAGGAACGGACGGCCTTCCCCGATCAGCACGGCCCCCTCGAACGGTGCGGCGGCCGCGATCGCCGTCTCGATCGGCTCCGGAGCGACCTTCTTGCCCGTGGACAGGACCAGCAGGTGCTTCTTCCGACCGGTGACGAAGAGCCCCCCGTCCTCGGCGAGCCGCACCACGTCTCCCGTGCGCAGGAAGCCATCGTCCGTGAAGGTCTCGTCGGCGTCCGCCGGCTCGAGGAACCCCGACAGCAGGAGCGGCCCGCGCACGAGCAGCTCGCCGTCCTCGGCGATGCGCACGTCGTGGTCGGGGCTGATGCGCCCCGCGCATCCCGGACGCCGAGGTTGGTCGACCTGGTTTAGCGCGATGAGCCCGGCCGTCTCCGTCATCCCGTACATCTCGACCAGCGGCACGCCGAGCCCCTCGAAGAAGCGGAAGAGCGGCTCCGATACGGGCGCGCCGCCGGCGAACAGGGCCCGGATGCGTCCGCCCAGGGCGGCCATGAGCTTCTTGCGGATGGTAGCCCTGGCCAAGAGCGCCAACAGCCGCGCGATGGGGCCGGTCGCTCCGTCCACCGCGACGCGGCCGGCGGCCGCCAGAGCGGCGCGGAGCAGCCAGCGGAGCGGCGGCGGCATGCCATCGATCCGCGCCACCACCTGCTGCCGAATCCGGTCGTAGATGAGCGGGACGGAGAACACGTAGCTGGGCCCGAGCGCGAGCCCGCGGGGGATGTCGTCGCGCCGCGCGACCATGATGAGGCCATGACCCTGCGCCAGGGCCAGCGAGTACTGGTCGTGTCCAGCGATGTGCCCGAAGGGGAGGAGGTGCAACCCGACGTCGTGCTCGTCGGTGCCGGTCACGGTCGCGCCGCCATCGATCGCGGTGACGATGGCTCGCTGACAGAGCCGTACGCCCTTCTGGCGGCCCGTGGTGCCGCTGGTGAAGAGCAGGAGGAAGGGATCGGTCTCGGCCACGGCCCGGGCGCGGACCTCGAAGCCCTCACGATCGAGCGCCGCCTCGGCGAGGGCGGCCGCCGCGGTGAGCGCGATCACCCCCGCGGGCACCCCCGTGAGCGGCGCCGTGGAGAGCACCGCGCGCAGGCCCCCTCGCGCGAGCTCCTCGGCGATGGGAGCGAGCTTCTGCCACTGGGCCTCGGTCGAGACGAACAGCACGCGCGGGGAGACCCGCCGCGCGATCTCCTGGGCGGGCAGCGCGGCGAGACTGGCGAAGAGCGCGGCCGGCTCGGCGCGGAGCGTCTGCGCGGCCACGGCGACCGCCTGCCACTCGGGCGAGTTCTCTGCGAGCAGGAGCACCCGGTCCCCGGCGCGGACCCCCACGGCCTCGAACCAGGCGAGCGCTCGCGCGGTGAGATCCCGGAGGCCGCCAAAGGTCACCTCCCGAGCGGGGGCGTCGGGCGCCGTCGGCTCGAGGTACCGGAGAAAGACGCGGT
Organism: uncultured Polyangiaceae bacterium; assembly: GCA_964480725.1. GTDB lineage: Bacteria > Myxococcota_A > Polyangia > Polyangiales > Polyangiaceae > JAFGBI01. Next base: position 10,372 of record CAYZQO010000121.1, read on the forward strand.
C
>CAYZQO010000122.1:0-9990 GCA_964480725.1 uncultured Polyangiaceae bacterium
ATGGCTGCCCTCCCAATGGCTGCCCTCCCAATGGCTGCCCTCCCAATGGCTGCCCCCCGGCGCGGTCACGGCGGGGCAGCGCCGCCCGTCCTCGGCGAGCGCCTCCGGGCGGTCGAGGCCCCCAAACGCCGCTCCGCGGCGAAGAACCCCGCGCCCGAGCCGACGCGACCGAGGTCGGTCCGAAAGGCGACAGTGGGCTTGACGGCCATGGCCAGGTACGACGTCTTGACGTGACCGGGGCCGATCTCTTGGGCAAACCCGAAGCGCACCGTCGCTTCGTCGGTGCGCGAATCGTAGGCGACCACCGCGATCTGCGAGAACGCCTCCGCCGCGTGCAGACAGTTCTCCGGTCGGCTCGTGCTCTGGGCGAAGGCGTGGAGGACGTCCGCGAACGAGGTCAGGTTGGCCCGCTGCGGCGCGGTGAGGGCTGCGCCCAAGCAGACGTCGCGCTTCATCGCCTCCACGAGCGAGCGCTCGTCGAACAGGGCAAGCACCGAGGGCGGCCGGCGCGTGGCCAGATCCAGCGTGACCCACGCGATACTGGAGGAGGGGCAGCTACCGCTGCAGTCGCAGGCCCACTCCGTCTCGTAGGTCAGCACCGAGCCGATCAGCGAGAGTGGTCGATAGCCCCAGCCCAGCAGCACGTTCCCGGGCCCCGTGGAGCCCTGCTGGCGCAGCTCGAGGTTCTCCTCCATGAACTGGATGTACTCGGGGACGCTATCGTAAAGCGTGACGCCGCCGTACTGGATCCGCAGAAACTCGAAGATGAGCGGCTGGCCCCGGACCACGTGCTGCTCGAGGGGACGTCGCCCGGCAAACGCGATCAGGGTGGGCAGGTCTTCGACGTCCTCCGGCCCGAGCCGGAACCCCTCCTCGTCCGCTTCGATGGGCAGCGCCTGCCACCGCCGTTCGCCCGCCAGATGGCGCAGCACGAGGCTCTCCCAAGCGGGCCGTCCCGCGTCCCCCCGCACGGGCAGGTCGCCGCGGGGACGCGGTGAGCACTTCGCGGAGGCTACCAGTCAGCGGGGACGGGGTCGATGAGGTCCGGCGCTGGCACCAATGGTGACCGCGCGCGCCGCGCCCGCGAGCACGCGCCCCGTGCCCCTCGGATCCCACCGGGGGGCAGCAAGGCACGACCACCTGCTGCCGGAGCTCGACGTCGCGCTACCGGCTCGAGCCCGTCCCGGGCGGGCGCTGTCGGCGCCGTCCACCGATCACGGGTAGCTGAGCCCGTAGCCGTACGGGAAGAGCACGTCCGTGCTGGCCGCGTCGAGGCCGGGCTCGTCGGCCTGTCGGTTCACGTTGACGGGGATCTGCTCGAAGGTCCTGGGCCAGGTGTGGGGCAGCTTGCCGGTGAAGTTGACGTCGCCGAAGAGGACGTCGGCGACGCCGATCCCCCTCGAGCCGGGCAGCCAGGCCTCGACGATCGCGCCGCAGCGCTCCAGCACGGTGGGGTCCTCGATGACCTGGGGCCGGCCGGAGAGGATGACCAGGATCACCCGGGCGCCAGCGTCGAGCGCGCTCTGGAGCTCCGTGTACCCGGGCTGCTTGTGCAGGCGGACCGACGCCCAGGTGTTCGTGTCGCGCGCCTTGTGCCCGTCATCGCCGAATTCCTCCGCGGACGGACGCTCGCCGACCACCGCGACGACGGTGTCCCCGCTCGCCACGGTGGACGTGGACTCCACGTCGCTGCCGAGCGCCGCGAGCCCGCCCAGGATCGTCTCCCCCCTGACCTCGGCGGTGCCGTACTGATCGCTGCCCTGCCAGCTGACGGTCCAGCCGCCGGCCTGGGCGCCCATGGAGTCGGCGTAGGGGCCGACCACCTTGATGGCCTGGGCCTTGTCGAGCGGCAAGATCCCGTCGTTCTTGAGCAGCACCAGCGACTTCTGCACCGCCTCCCGCGCGAGGTCCTGGTGCTCCTGCGACCAGATCTGGCCGCGCAGGGTCGCGTTCGAGAAGGCCTTGGCGTGGTCGTCCTCGAACAGACCCATCAGCACCTTGATGCGGAGGATGCGACGGACCGCGTCGTCGAGGCGCTCCTGGGGGATGGCGCCGCTCTGGAGCAACCGGGTCCAGTCGCCGACGCCGCCCTCCATCGCGACCATGGCCATGTCCATCCCGGCCCCGACCGACGCCGAGACGCCCTCCTGCATGTACGGCGGAGTGGAGCCATCGGGGGCGGGCCCCTGCGCCCGCGCCACGGCGTCGTAGTCCGAGAGACAGAACCCGCTGAAGCCGAGCTCGGTCTTGAGCAGGCCCGTGAGCGAGTAGGTGTCGGTGCTCATCGGGTGGAGCAGCCCGTCGCGGAGCCACTGATGGTACGAGGGCATGACCACCGCGACGTTGTGCTGGATCGCGGCCTGGTAGGGCACCAGGTGGAGGGCCCGTAGCGTCGCCTCGCTGACCTCGACGACGCCGGCGTTGGTGCCGTTCGTGGTGGCGCCGTCGCCGAAGTAGTGCTTGGCGGTGGCGGCCACGGCGCCCGGATCCGATAGATCGCCCCCACCCTGGAGCCCCTTGATGTACGCGGCGCCGAGCTCCGTGGCGAGCTCGGGCGTCTCGCCGAAGCTCTCGTACGTCCGCCCCCAGCGCTCGTCCCTGGCGACGGCCAGGGTCGGCGCGAAGGCGAGGTGGATGCCCGCGCCGCGGCATTCCCTGCCCACGGCCCTGCCGACGCGCTCGACCAGCGCCGCGTCTCGGGTGGCCCCGAGCCCGACCTCGTGCGGGAACACCGTGGAGCCGATGACCTTAGCGTTCCCGTGCACGGCGTCGATGCCGTAGAGCATGGGGATGCCGCAGCCCTCGATGGTCGCGCGCTGCAGCTCATCGAGGGTCTGGGCCCAGGTGGCCGGGTCGTTCGGGAACGGGAGCTCTTCGCCGCCGTTGAAGATGGAGCCGTAGCAGGCCGTGCCGGCGCTGGCGGCCGTCACGTCCTCGAACTGGATCTCGGTCATCTGCGCGGCCTTCTGCTCCAGGGTCATCCCGGACAGGATCCGATCGACCTCGGCAGCGACCGCGGCCTCGTCGATGACCGAGCTCCCCCCGACGGGCGCTGGCCCGGCACCGGAACTCCCCCCGGTGCTGGAGCCCCCCCCGGTGCCGGCGCCCCCCCCGCTGCCAGCGCTCGTTCCGGGCGGCGACTCGAGGTCGCCGTCGGAGTCGCCGCAACCGGGACCGAGCAGCAAGAGCGCGGCCAGGCCGAGCAGCGAGGGAGCCGAGCCCCCGAGGGTGATGGCAAGTCGGTTCGGATGGTGTCGAGTCATGGCAGTACCGGACGCGGTCGCTCGAGCAGCCCTCGCCGCTGGGGACTCAGGGGCGCCGTCGGTCGATATACCGCGTCGCCGCCTCGCCCGCGATCGACTCGCCGCGGGACGCGGCGGGCCGGCGCCGCGCGAAGGCCTCGCGGTCGCGTCCGACGCTGCGCCGACGCCACCCGAACAGCAGCGCCAGCATCGCGAGGACGCTGCCCCAACCCTCGCGCTCGCCGCTCGGCCGCGCTCGGCAGGTGCAGCCCGCGTCGTCCGAGTCGGCGCCGAACGGGTCCGCGCCGTCGGGGGCACCGGGGTCGACCGGGCCCGCGCCGCCAGTGACGCCCGGCGCGACGCCCCCGGTGGCGCTGCTCCCGCCCAGCGTGCTGCCGCCGCCCGTCGAGCCACCCGGTCCGCCCCCGCTGGCCGCGCCCCCCGTCACGGTGGTGCCGCCGGCGCTCAGGCCACCCGTGGCGCTGGCGCCGCCGGTGCCCCCGGTAGAGACGCCGCCCATGGTCGCGCCGCCGCTGCTCGCGCCTCCTGCGCCGACCCCACCGGTCGCCAGGCCCCCGCTGCCGGCGCTCCCCGTGTTCGCGCCACCGGTGGCCAGGCCGCCGGTCGCGTCGCCCCCGACGCCGGTGCCGCCGCTGCTCGCGCCGCCGCTGCTCGCGCCGCCGCTCTCCATGCCACCGTCGCCCGTGCCGCCGGTGCTATCGCCACCGGTGGCCAGGCCGCCCGTGGCGACGCCGCCCGAGGTCTCGCCGCCCGTAGCGACGCCACCGGTCGCGTCACCACCGGTCGCGTCGCCACCGGTGCTCGTGCCGCCGCTGCCGGTGCCGCCGGTGCCGGCGGCGCCGTCAGGCGGCACGGTGCTGGGAGCCCCCGTCGCGCCGTCGGTCGTGAGCGCGAGCACGCCGATCCCGTCCACGAAGCCGACGTTGGCGGGGTTGTGCGTGGAGCGGTTCTTCGGAGACCCCCAGTCGCCGAGCGCCCATCCGCTCGGCAGCCCCCCGTCGAACTCCTCGCGCCACTCCAGATTGAAGGCGCCGTTGTCGTACGAGGAGTACGCCACCCAGCTGATGTACTGGTACACGGGCAGGATGGACGGATTGTAATTGCCCCCGAAGCTCTCGTCGCCGGGCCAGACGTTGAAGTGGATCCGCATCCCCTCGGTGGCGTTCTGCGCGAACGCCGTCGCCGTCTCGCCGGTGTCGCGTCGGATCTCCTGTCCGTCGACGGCCCAGGCGATGTAGTCCGGCGTCCAATCGAACCGGTAGTCGTGGTACGCGGTGCAGAGATCGCCGCCCGAGAACGACCCCTTGTGCACGGCCCCCGGGTTACCGTAGAGGGCGTTGGTCTGTACGTGGCAGTCGGCGCCGATCTTCTCGAAGTCGAGCTCGTTCCAGAACGCGCCCGACACCTCGGAGCCCACCTTCCACAGGAAGAAGGAGCTGACCACTCCGTCCCCGGCCGCGTAGCGGATCCGGGCTTCGAAGCGGCCGTACCGGTACGCTTCGGTGGTGTAGAGCTCGGCGCTCTGGTCCGCGAGCGCCACGTTCGGGAGGCACGTGGCGGCCACGAGCACCCCGGACAGCGTGAGCCAGGTCGCCCTCATGACGGCCTCCCACTTCCCGTCGCCGCCCGCCTTCGCCGGGTCCACCCGAGGAGAATGGCCCCGAGCAGCGCCCCGAGCCCGGCGTCGTGACGCGGTCGCGCCGCGCCCGCGCGAAGCGCGCAGCCGCCCCCGTCGTCCCCCGGGGTGAACGGCGTTACCGTGGTGCTACCCCCGGTCGCCGTCGTGACGTCGGTGCTGGTCGCCGTCGTGACGTCGGTGCTAGTCGCCGTCGTGACGTCGGTGCTGGTCGCCGTCGTGGCGGCACCGCCCGTGCCGCTGGCCGCTCCGCCCATCCCCGTTCCGGCGTCGTCGGTCAGCGCGAGGATCGCGAAACCGTCCGCGAAGCTCACGTTGCTCGGGGCGTGCGTCGACAGCCCCTTCGGGGAGTCCCAGGTCCCCTCGGTCCACCCCGTCGGGGCGGTGGCTGCATCGAAGTCCTCGCGCCACGCCAGCTCGAAGGCGCCGTTCACGTAGGACGAGTACTGTACCCAGTCGATCTGCTGGACCACCGGGAGGATGCTCGGATCGAACACGCCGCCGAAGCTGGCGTTCCCCGGCCAGATGTTGAAGCGGATCTGCATCCCTGCGGTCGCGTTCGTGGCATACGCGGCGGCGGTCTCCCCCGTCTCCCGCCGGATCTCGGCGCCGTCGAGGAACCACGCGATGTACTCGGGCGTCCACTCGTACGCGTATGTGTGAAACCCACCGCAGAGGTCGACAGTGACCGGGATCGACATCGTGTGGACCCGCTCGGGATCGCCGTAGAATGCGTTCGTGTCGAGCGCGCAGTCAGCGCCGGTCTTCTCGATGTCGAGCTCGTTCCAGAAGGTCCCCTCGACCTCCGAGCCGTCCTTCCAGAGGAAGAAGGCCCCGATGACCCCCGAGCCCGCAGGGAAGCGGACGCTGGCCTCGAACCGACCGTACGCGTAGGACGTGGTCGTGTAGAACTCGGCGCTCTTCGTGGCGTTGGCGTGCGTGCCCCAGGCGGTGGCGGCAACGGCGCAGGCCATGGCCGCGGTGTGTCGAAGCTTCATGGGACTTCTTTCTCCCGGTCGTTGGCCGCACCCGTCGCGGCACCCGCCTCTGTGGTACCAGCGCCACCGAGGGGGTTCCCAGTGTCAGAACTGGCACGGTCGGCGGGGTCGAAGCGAGCGACCGGAGGCACGCCGCACCCTCGCGCGACGGCGCCACGGATGGAGCCCCCTCTCGACCGCGCCCCCACCGCCAGGGGGGGCGCTAGCGGCAGCCGTCGTTGAAACGGTCGGCGCCGTCCCAGGCGCAATCGCCACCGATGCAATCGACGAGGTTGTTGTCGAAGGAGTTGGAGCCGTGGTCGAAGATCTTGAACCAGCCGCCGTCGTCCCAGACCTCGGTCGGGACCCCGCGGGGCGCGGCGAACTCGTGGTCGAGCTTCTGGTACCACTGGCGGACGTTGTTGCACTGCATCTCGCTGTAGCGGCTCCCCCAGCCGACGCCCCACTCGCCGATGTAGACCGGCATGCCGCCGCCGACGGAGCTCGCCCAGTCGAGCATCGTGTCGAGCGGTCCGGCGAGGTTGTCGTCCGTCCAGGCGTCGTCGTAGGTCCCCTGGTTGTCGCCGCAGAACGTCCAGGGATCGTAGTGGTGGAAGGTGGCCATCAGGTACGCATCCTGACCGTCTCCCACGCCCTCGAGGCTCGGCCAGACCTGGGCCATCTCACCGGCCGCGAACCACTGGTTGCCGCCGATCGCCACGATGCGGTGGGGGTCGACCGCGCGGATCTTGGCGTAGGCCAGCGCGGACATCTCGCGCAGATCCGCCGCCGGCATGGGGGAGTTGTCGCCGTCGCTCCGGTGCGGCTCGTTCAAGAGCTCGAAGATCAGCCGGTGGTCCCGGTCGGCGAAGATCTCGGCGATGTCCTGCCAGAGCCGCTCGAGGACCGAGGAGCGGCTCTGCGTCTTCAGCGTGGATTCGTGGTGGGCGTTGATGACGACGTACAGGTCGGGCTTGGCGAGCGCGAAGTCGACCACCTGCTCGATGACGGCGAGCCGCGCGTGGCCGCGGTTCACGTCGCCCACATTGGCGTCGTTCACCAGCCGATCCCCACCCACCGGTTCGGTCCAGGTGATGGGGATCCGGACGGAGCGGAACCCCTTAGTGTAGTACGCGTCGATCTTGGCGCTTGCCGCAGCGAGCGTGCGCGACTGCTGGGTCGACTCGAACATCTGCCCGAGGTTCACGCCCTTCCCCATCGCCGCCGCCGCGTCGCGCGCGGTCGGCGCCGGGTTGTCGGTGCCGCCCGTCCCGATCGCGCCGCCGGTCGCCGGCGTCCCGCCCGTCGCCGGCGCCCCGCCCGTCGCCGGCACCCCGCCCGTCGCCGGCATCCCGCCCGTCGCCGGCGTCCCGCCCGTCGCTGGCATTCCGCCCGTCGCTGGCGTGCCGCCCGTCGCCGGCGTCCCGCCCGTCGCCGGCGTCCCGCCCGTCGCTGGCGTGCCCCCGCTGGACACCGCACCGCCGCTTGGGCCTCCGCCACCGGTCGCGAGCGCACCGCCGGTCGCGAGCGAACCGCCGGCCGGGGCCTCGCCCCCGGTCGCCGGGCGCCCACCGAGCCCGACGTCACCCCCGGTCGAGCTCGGCGCCCCGCCCGTGGCGAAACCGCCCGTGGCAGGCGCGCCACCGCTCACCGTCGGGCCCGGGCCGCCTCCCGCGCCGTCCCCCCCGACGCCCGGTCCAATCGTGCCGGCTCCGTCGTCGCTCGGGGCTCCACAACCCGCTGCGACCACCAGCATTGCCACCGCGTGCACCGCGAACCGAGCAAGGTTCTTCATCGCTGACCGTTCCCTCGACCGGGCTCCGTCCGCGGTCACCAAGTCGTACGGTGGCGCCCATCCGCGGCGATGACCAGCGACCGGATTCGCACCGTGACGAAGTGCCAGAATCGTCACCGCAGACAGGGCGCAATTCTGGCGCGGGGCTGGAGCCCGCAGCGGCGAGCCGCGCTCGCCGCTGGCGCCCCCCACCGGCGATCACGGTGAGCGCACGTACTGCCCGGCGTAGAAGACCACTCGCTCGCGCCGCTCCGGCTCCGGAGCCGGCAGCGCGAGCTCGTCGATGCGGCGCCGAAGCTCCTCGACCTCGCGACGCACCCGCGCCAGGGTCGAGCGCGCCTCCTCGCGGAGCGGGTGCTCGGGCCACACGTCGAGCGACCAGGTGGAGCCGCCGATGGCGTCGCGCAGGTCCGCCCGCGTCGCCCCGTCGCGGAGCTTCATGGTGATGGCGGCGACCATGGCCTGAAAGTGGTCGAGCACCGCTGCTTCCCAGCCGCGGGACTCACCGAGCGGGACCTCCAGCATCTGGCTGGAGTAGCGCGGCTCCCCACCGGTGCTGTCGGTCGCGACCCGCCCCGCTGCCGAGAGGCGCTCGAGCGCCTCCCGACAGACCGCCTCCGGCAGCCGCGCCTGCGCCTGGATCTCGGCGGCGGTCGCCGGCCCATGTCGGTAGACGGCGAGCCAGACCAGCCAATCCCAGGTTTCGTCCGACCCCTGGCTGGCGGCGGCGAAGTCCGCCTCGGCGGCGGCACGAAAGACCGCGCCGTCGCCCCGCCCCGCGCGGTAGACGAGACCTGAGCTCACCAGGTCGTTGAGCACCCCCGAGACGACCTCGGGATCGTCGCGGACGAACCGGCGATGGATCTCGACGCCGGCCACGGGCTCGTGGGTCCGGATGTGCTCGAACACCGCCTCCCAGACGCTCCGCCCCACCTCGGTGCGGCTCTGTCGCGCCGCCTGGATCTTCCGGTGGTAGGTGCGGAGCGCCATCCCGAACATGTCGGCGATGACCTTCTTGGTGACCCCCTGGCTCTGCAGCTCGGCCGAGAGCTCGAGGAAGACCTGGTCGGCCACCTGGGCCAGCGGCGCGCGCCCCCCCCCGGCGGTGGCAAGCTGAGCGATGAAGACCATCGTCTGCTGGACGACGGCATCCACGAGGACATGGGCGTTCACGGGGCCTCCGAGCGGTGTGGCACAAGGGCCGAGCGGAATTCTCGCCCGCTTCGCGCGCCGGAGCCAGTGCCAGGATCGACACTGCCGGACCGGGACGAAGGAGGCTACGCTGGGAGCCGTCGGTCATGGAGGTTCGGTCCACCTCACCCCTCCGCGCCGTGGCGCTCCGCGCTGCGGGGTGGCTCGTCCGCCACGGCCCTGCGGCCGCAGCGGCGCTCGCCGCCAGCGCCTGCGGCGGCTCGGTCGGCCCGCAGACGACGAGCTCGACCCACTGGCTCGCGTGCGGCGAGGACGCGGACTGCAGTAACCTCGGCCTCGACGTGCGCTGCGGCGCCGACGGCTACTGCGCCAGCGGCGCCGGGTTGCGACTCGAGCAACGTACGGTCTTCGCCCAGGAGTTCGCGGAGGACTCGCTCGACCCGACCGCCTTCGGCCTCGAAACCGGGGCGGGGATCCGCAACGACGAGCCACAGACCTACACCGATCGCGCCGAGAACGTCCGGATCGAGGACGGCGAGCTCGTGCTCACCGCGCGCGCCGAGGCCTACGAGGGCGCGGAGTACACCTCGGGCTCGGTCAACACCGAGGGGCGCTTCGCGTTCACCTTCGGGCGCGTCGAGGCGCGACTCGCGGCGCCCTCCGGGCGCGGCTGCTCGACGGCGTTCTGGATGCTCCCCGAGGCGCCGGGGTCGGCGGTGAACAGCTGCATCGACCCGGATCCTTGCTACAGCGGCACCTGGCCGGCCTGGGGCGACATCACCATCGCGAACCTCCAGAGCCAGGTCCCCGGGCAGGTGCTCGGCGCCGTCAGCTACGGGGTGTGGGAGGAGGCCACGAGCAGCGTGGACCACGGCCTCTTCGCCGACGATCCCGCCACCGTCGTCGCGCCCGAGGACTGGCACGTCTACGCCGTCGAGTGGGGTCCCGAGCGCATCGATTGGCTCGTGGACGACGTCCGGGTCCGCACGCTCGCGTTGCCGCCGGCGGACCTGTACCTGCCCGACGGGGTCGACCCGTTCCGGCAACCCTTCCACGTCCGCCTCAACCTCGCGCTCGGGGGCTTCGATCAAGCGCCGGTCGCCGCCGACTACCCCCAGCAGCTGCGCGTCGACTGGGTCCGCGTCTCGCAGTGGCTGCCGCCGGAGT
>CAYZQO010000123.1:0-5276 GCA_964480725.1 uncultured Polyangiaceae bacterium
CCGCGCGCGAGCTCGGCGCGCGCGCGTCGAGCGGCGCGGGCGCCCTCCGCGAGGGTGCGATCGCCGGCGTCTCCGTCGCCCCGCTCCGGAGCGGCGGGGCGCGCGCCACGGGCAGCGACCGACCGGAACGGCTCCTCCTGCGCCACTCCGCGTTCCTGATGAGGCTGCGCCGATCGCTGGCGGCGCCGCCCGGGGAGGCGGCCGCGAGCTTCGAGATCTGGCGAGCCCTCGCCGAGCGGCTCGCGACCGAACCACCCGATGGCTTCTGCACGGCCCTGGCGCTGACGCTGGCCGGAACCCAGCGCGGGCGCGCGCCCCGCGCGCTCCAGGCGGCGTGCCTCACCGCCGCCGCCACGCGCGCCGCGGGCGCGGACCCCGCGGCGGTCGCTCGCGTCACGCTGGCCGGGTTGGTCTTCGCGGCCGCGCTCGCGCGACACCCGGCAGGCAGCAAGGTGGAGCCGCTCGCGGCCGTCGCGACGCTCTCCGCGACGGCGAGCCCCTCGGATCCCCAGGGTCGCGCGGCCTGCGTCATCGCAGCGCGCGCCGCGGAGCTCCAGCTCGGCAGGTCGGCTCCCACGACGAGCCGCGGCACCGTCCGGCCCGTCTCCCGACCGCCGACGAGCCGCGCGAGCACCGCATCCGCGGAACTCGTCGTCGCCGCCTCGGAGCTGCTCGGCGCGATCGCCCCGGTCGATGGCAACTCGGTGACGCGCACCCCACCGGAAGCGCTCCGGTGGCTGGCCGTCGAGGGCAACCGCGCGCACAACGCGGTGGGGGCGATCGTCGGCGCCCTGGGCGGGCTGCCCGTGGGAACGGTGGTCGAGCTCGACGACGGCGCCTGGGCCGTGGTGGCGGCGCCGCCGGCGCACCCGCACGACCTCGATCGGCCGACGGTCCGCATCGTGACCGACCAGTCTGGTCGCGCGCTGGAGCCGCCGGAAACCAGGGATCTCGTGGCAGTGGGGGGGCGGCCGGGACGGGTCGCTCGCCTCGTCCCGGCGGGCCACTGCCGCTTCAACGCGGCCCGGGCGGTCGCGGAATAGCCGGTGCGACGGCGAGTGGCGCGGACAGCGCCAAACTGAGATACGCTACCGCCCCGATGGTCGTGGAAGGCGGGGCTCTGAGCGTGCTCGTGGTCGATGACGACCTCGTCTTCGCTCGCTCGCTGATGCGGCAGCTTCGCCAGTTCGGCTGGGAGGCGGAGCAGGCCGCGGACGGCGCCGACGCCCTGCGGCTGCTCCGGGAGCGCTCGTTCGACGCGATGGTGCTCGATCTGCGCATGCAGAACGTGAACGGCCTCGAGGTCCTCGAGGGCCTGGCGAACGCGGCGATGATGCCCGCCATCATCCTGCTCTCGGGTCACCTCGACATCCCGACCACGGTGCACGCGATGCGCGCCGGCGTGGTGGACGTGCTCGAAAAGCCCACCGACGCGACCGCACTCGACCAGCGTCTGCGCGAGGCCGTCGCCGCGCGGCGGCGCGACGCCGCGGCGAGCCAGGACCCCGAGGACGGGCCCTTGCTGGCGACGGCCCACGCCACCAAGGTGCGCGAGGTGGAGCGCGCCATGATCCTCGAGGTGTTCCGCCTCTGCGGCGGCAACCTCAGCCGCGCGGCCCGGGAGCTCGGCCTGCCGCGCACGACGCTGCGCGACAAGCTCCGCCGCTATCAGAGCGACTGAGGGCGCGCTCCGCGAAACGGGGCGATGGGAGCCACGGAGCGACCGCGTCAGGCGGCGGTGCCCTGCTGCGAGCCCTTCCCGGACCAGGCGGTGACGCGATTCCGCCCGGCCCGCTTCGAGGCGTAGAGCGCCTCGTCGGTGGCCTTGAAGACCGGCTCCCAGGTGTTGCCCGCCGCGGGGGCCGGCGCCACCCCGATGGAGCAGGTCACCTTCAGCGGGCCAGCCTCGGTGTGGAAGGTCGTGGCCTCGAGCTCGGTGCGCACGCGCTCGGCCAGGAGGAGCGCCCCCGCGAGGTCGGTCTGCTCGCAGACGATCACGAACTCCTCGCCCCCGAAGCGGCCGACGACGTCGGTGTCGCGCTTGATCCGCAGCAGCAGCTCTCCGAGCCCCTTGATCACCACGTCCCCGACGTCGTGGCCGTAGGTGTCGTTGACCCGCTTGAAGAGGTCGATGTCGCACACCATCACCGCCGTGGCCCGCCCATAGCGGTGCGCGCTCCGGAGCTTGCGCTCGGCCTGCTCGATCAGCGCGCGCTTGTTGAGCAGGCCGGTGAGTCCGTCGGTGGTCGCCAGATCCTCGAGCCTGGTTAGCATGCGGGCGTTGGAGAGCGAGACGGCCACGTGGCTGGCGAGGACCTCGAGCGTCGGTCGGACGGAGTCCGCGAAGGCGTGGCGGCGGTGCGAGCCGAGGATCAGGGTCCCCAGGGCGCGGTCGTGGACCAGGAGCGGCAGCACCAGGAGCGAGGCCATCGCTGGCGGCGCGAGGCGCCGGGTGAAGACGACCTGCCGTTCGGGATCGTAGTCGCCGCGGTAGGGCAGCGCGTGGCGGTTGGCCACCACCATGCTCACCAGGCCCGAGTTGTGACGGAAGCGCTGCCCGACCAGCGCGTCCGCGCCGTCGCCGCTGACGGCGCAAATCTCGTGCTCCCCGGCGCCCCGGTCGAACAGCGTGACGACGGCGTAGTCGAAGGCGGCGAACTCCCGCGCGCTGTTGACGCAGGCCTCGATGACCTGGGGCTCGGTCGTGGAGGCGGACAGCGCCTCGACCGCACGGTAGAGCTTGCCCTGCTCGAGCTTGGCGCGCTCGAGCTGCGCGAAGACCCGCTCGTTCTCGATGACGCGCACCGCGAAGCGAGTGGCAGCCTGGAGCAACTCCTCCTCGGCGCTGGTGAACGGCTCCCGCGCCTCTCGGTCCACTACCAGCACGCCGCGGACGTGACCGTGCTCCACGACGGGCACGGCGCACACGGCCCCGACGACCGGGGGGACGGCGTAGTACGGGACGTGCTTCTGGGCCCGGGCCCCGACGAGCGAGACGGTCTGGCCCCGCGCCAGCGCCGCACCCGCCAGGCCGTCGCGAGCTCCGAACGGCCCGGGCAGGAGCGACTCCTGCTCGGTCACGGCCTCCTGCACGTGCAACCACTCCCCCGAGCGTCCGAGCCACATCAGCGCTGCGGACCGGAGGTGCAGGCTCTGGCGCATCAGCTCGAGCGCGAGCTTGAGGGCCGTGTGGATCTCGTCGATCCCGGACTGCACCAGCCGCTCCTCCTCGCCGCCGGGGCGGAGCGTGCGCGGCTCGAGCGCGGAGCTCGGCGCGCCGAGCAGCCGGTACGACCGGGCCGCCTCCTTCATCCGCTGTAGCTCCTGCTCGATGCGGGTCCGGCTCAGCCGGCGCACGCGCGCGATCTCGGCCTGGAAGAGGGCCAGGTTGAGGAACGCGAACACCCCGACCAGGACGGCGTGGGGCACCAAGCGCGAGATGCCGTGGCGGAAGGCGAAGAGCCCGAGCGCCGCCTCGAGGAGCACCGCGTAGGCCACCGTGACCGCAGTGACCAGGGGGCTGGAGAACCCCGCGGCGAGCATGATCACCGCGTAGACGACCGGGTAGTAGGGCCCGTCGAGCTGCCCCGGGGCCATCAGCACCGCCGCGTAAGCGACCAGCACGACGTGGCTGAACAGGGTGAGATCACCGCGGGTGGTGCCGTAGGCCCGACGCAGGCGGGCCACGATCTGGCTCGCGAGCGAGATCAGCGCGACCGCCCCCACCACCGCATCGAGCAGGACGACCGGGGGTCGGCTCGCCCAGAGGACGAGGTAGCCGCCCAGGAGCACGCTCGACAGGGGACCGAGCGCGTCGAGCAGGGCCCGCTGCACCGGGAGCAAGGCGCGAACCAGCGGATCCATTCGGCCCTCGGCCGTACCAGAACGCCCCCGTTACGGCCCAGTTTGCAGGAGCCCGCCCCCCGACCGGCCCCGGTAAGGGGACGAGCGCTTCCCCGATCCAGGACTTCTGTGAGATGTAGGTGAGGTGCGGCCGGGGCTCCGCCTGCAGATCGTGCTCCTGCTCGGGGTGCTCCTCGTCCTCGCGTTCGTCCCCCTGCACTACGCCATCGCCACCTACTCGGAGATCGCCGCGCAGCGCCTCCGGGAGTCGGGCGCCCGCGCCCTGGGGCGCGCGGTGGCGGGCCACGTCGCGGAGGCGCGGGCGTGGCGGCCCGAGGGGCAGCTCCGGGCCCTGATCGACGCCGAGATCGGCGCCGAGGGCGTGGAGGCCGTCGGGCTGTACGACCCGAGCGGCGCGATCACCCTGCGCGCCGGCGACGAGCAGAGCGCGGCCGCGCTCCCCGGCCGGGTCGAGCCGGGCCGCGAGGCCGTGCTCGAGGTGTCGGCGGCGCACGGGCGCGCCGTCGCGATCGTGTCGCCCGATCCGGGTGGCGCCGTGGTGACGGTCGTGCGGACCGACGCCGCAGTGGCCCAGCTCACGGCGCTGGCGCGGCTGTTCGGGCTCTACTTCGCGGTGATGGCCCTGGCCCTGCTCGTGGCCGCGTACTTCGCGCTGACGCGGCTCATCGTCCGCCCCGTCGACGCCCTGGCCAGCGCCGCCGAGCGAGTGGCGACGGGCGCCCGGCGCTTCGACGTGCCCACCCGGGGCCCCCGGGAGCTCGTCGAGCTGGCGCAGAGCCTGCGTGAGATGACGGAGCGGCTCCTGTCCAACGAGGACGCCCTGCGCCGCAAGGTCGTCGAGGTCAGCGAGGCCACGCGCAAGCTCGAGCAGGCCCACGAGCGCCTCGTCCGGTCGGAGCGGCTGGCCTCGGTGGGGCGCCTCGCGGCCGGGCTCGCCCACGAGGTCGGCAACCCGATCGCCGCCATGCTGGGCCTGCTCGAGCTGCTCACCGCGGGCGGTCTCACCCGCGAGGAGGAGCAGGATTTCCTGGCGCGCCTGCGGCGCGAGACGGAGCGCATCCACGGCATCCTGCGCGATCTGCTGGCGTTCGCGCGCCCGAGCGTGCCGAACGCGGACTCGCCGCCCGAGCCCGGGGACGTGCGTGTCGCCATCGAGGACGTCACGGCGCTGGTCGCGCCGCAGGGCGCGCTCCGTGAGGTCACGCTCGCGGTGGACGCGGGAGCGAACCTGCCCCTGGTGTCGCTGCCCCGCGAGCAGCTCGTGCAGGTCCTGCTCAACCTGGTGCTGAACGCCGCCGACGCTTGCGGGCCCGGGGGTGCGATCACGCTGCGTGCCCGTGTCACGGCCGGCACCGGGCTCGACCCGTCCGGCGCCGACGCGCCCGCCACGCCCGGGCCGCGCGTGGTCATCG
>CAYZQO010000123.1:5376-9370 GCA_964480725.1 uncultured Polyangiaceae bacterium
TTTGTCGTGGCCTGGTGGAGGGCGCGGGCGGCTCGATCCTGCTCGATCCTGCCGCAGAGCGCGGAGCGCGCTTCATCATCGAGCTGCCGGCGGCGTAGGGGGGGCCGGGGTGCGGGTGCGGGTGCGGGTCCGGGTGCGGGTGCGGGTGCGGGTTCGGGTTCGGGTCCGGGCCCGGCACCGGGCCCGTTTACGGGCGGCGCAGGGCACCGACGCCGAGGTGGGCGCGCAGCTCGGCGAAGGCTTGGCTCACGGAGAACTCGAGGAGATCACCGAGTGGGTCGGGGATCGCGGTCTCGACGGGGAAGCGCTCGATCATGCGCGCCGCTACGTCGAGATCTCCGCAGGCCAGGAGCCCCGCGCGGTTGGCGACCCGGTCGATCGCCTCGGTGTAGCTCTGCACGCGCCGTCGGCCGCGCGCGGGGGTGAGGTTCTTGGTGGCCTCGCCGAGCCGCGCGAGCGCTATCGGGTCGAGCGCGCGATGCAGGTGCGCCGCGAGCCGGCTCGTCGCCGCGTCCTCGTCCCGGAGGCGCCGCGGATCCCAGTCGCTGGCGTAGAGCGAGGCCATCAAGAGGCGCGTCATCGCGTCGAGGGTCGGGAAGAACACGAAGATGGCGTGCTCGGGACGGAAGTACGTCAAGTGCCGGCCCCAGAGGAACGTCAGCTCCGGCAGCGTCAGGCCGCTGGCGAAGGCCTTGCTCACCAGGGTCGTCGGCTGCCGGAGGGGCAGCGCCCGCATCGACGCCGCGTCGCTCACCTCCACGTAGAGCTCGGGCGCCGGGATCCCGAGCAGGTACGCGGTCCAGGTGAGACTCCGACAGAGGGTCGTGGTGCTGGTCTTGGGATCCTGCCGCGCCGCGGGATCGAGCGTGGGGAGCCCGCGCTGCCGCGGCCCGAGCGCGAGCTCGTGCTCGGTGGCGGCGGCCGCGACGAGGGCGAGGACCTGCTCCAGGGCCGCGTGACGCACGGGCGGCGCCAGCTCCTGCCGCCAATGCTGCTCGCGCAGGGTCGAGCTCGCCGCGAGCAGCCCGTCGGGACGCCCCGCGGCCACGAACGCGGCCTGCGCCGCGTCGGCGGCGCCGAGGAAGACCAGGCCCGCCGCCGCGGACCAGGCGAGATCGGGCTGGCCCGCGCGGGTGAAGAGCTCCCCGAGGCGGCGGTAGATCGCCGGCTCACGCGGCGCCGCCGTGACCGCGACCCGGGCGTGATCGAGCGCGAGCCCGAGCTGTCCCGACTCGGCGCAGGCGTCGGCGAGCTCGACCCTCAGCGCCACGTCCCCCGGCGCGGCCGCCGCGCCCCGCTCGAGCGCGTGGCGAGCGCGCGCGTGATCTCGACCGACGTCGCGGTGGTACGCGGCCAGCCAGCGCGCGATCTCGGGCGCCGACTCGAGTGGGGCGGTGTCGAGGAGCGCCTCGTACACCTGGGCCAGCGAGCCATAGTCCTGGACCTGGGCGAAGGCGACCGCCTGCTGCCGGAGGGCGGCCTGGTACGCCACGACGCGCGGGTCGACGGCCGCCGCCGGTGCCGGCGCGATAGCGTCGCCCGACACCGCCCGCTCCGGGGCGGCAGGGACCGCCGCCGCGACGAGCAGCGGGAAACCCGGCGCGGCCGGCACCACGCGGACCGACCGCGCGCGCTCGAGGGAGGTCGCCCGCTGCAGGAGCCGCGCGTAGAACGAGGACGGCGAGGTCGACCCGACCGCGGCCGCGCCGTCGAGCTCGGCGAGGAGGCGCTCGGTGAGCGCTCCAGGATCGCCCCCGGGCGGCGCCTCCGCGACGGAGACGAGCGCGCTCGCTCGCGGCGCGGCCTCGCCGAGCAGCTGCTCGATCGCGTCCGCGACCGTGCCCCGATCGGCGCCCGCCTGCGCCAGCGCGACGTCGAGCACGACGAGGTACTCCTGGGCATGGCGATCGATCAGGGCGACCAGGCGCGGCAAGGGGAAGGCGCGCGGGCGGTCCGCGTCGAGGACGAGCGCGGGCGAGCGACCGGGCTGCCACGCGAGGTAGCCATGGAAATAGAAGAGCGCCTGCTCGGCGGGACGACGGAGGGTCCCGAGGCGCTGCTCGAGGAGCTCCGGGAGCTCGCGGCTGCCGGCGAGGGACTTGACCGAGAAGGCGGTGTCCGGCCGCGCGAGGCGCTGGTGGATCGCGCTGACGAGCGCCGGCGCCCCGACGAGCGCCGGCAACCCGGGGCTCGAGCGGTAGTCCGAGGCGACGACGACGGCGAGACGCATGGTGACGGGCCAGGGCGACCAGGCCCGAGTGGCGCCGTCGGTCTAGCCGTAAGGGAACGAACCGACAACGTCTCGACGACGGACAGCGGAGCGCTCCCTCCGGGGCGGCGCTCGCGACGGGTCCGCCGCGCAAGGCGCGCGACTTGCGACAGGTCCCCACCCCTCCCCCAACGAGCGCTTGCACCAGGGCGCCAAGACTGCCGTCGGACCGGAAACCTGCTACACCCTGAGTCGAGCCTCGACAGGTATGGCAGGCGGCCGAGGGCCGCGGAGGGTCGAGATGAAATTGGGTCTTGCTTCGGTGATGTTGACGGGGCTGCTCGCCAGTGCGGGCTGCTCGGCGGGCGGCGGCGATGGAAACGGCGGCGGCGCGCCACTCCCCAGCGACCTCGGCAGCGGTAACGGGACGGGGGGCTCGGGCCCCGGGACTGGCGGCGGACCGGGCGTCGTCCTCACCGAGCCCGAGCCGGTCGACCTCGACTGCGACAGCACGATCCCGGTCGTGTACCGCGACTTCGACGAGAGCCACCCGGACTTCGAGATGCAGTTCGCCGGCGACGTCGTGCGCCACCTCCTCATCGAGCCGACGCTCGACGCCGGCTCCAAGCCGGTGTTTCGCGACACCGCCGGGTGCCCGGGCGATCCGGCCGCCCCCACCGCCTGCCTCGACTGGGGCAGCAGCGGCCTGAACCCGGTGATGACGAGCCAGGAGACGTTCGACCAGTGGTATCGCGACGTCGAAGGAGTCAACCAGCGGTTCGAGAAGGAGATCGAGCTGGTGGAGACGGGCGCGGGCACCGGGATCTACGTCTTCGACTCGGGCTCCGCGGGCTTCTTCCCGCTGTCGGCGAGCGAGGGCTGGGGGATCACCCCCGCCAACCACGACATGCAGCGGAACTTCCTCTTCACGACGGAGGTGCACCTGAGCTTCACCTACGTCGCGAGACAGGTCTTCACCTTCCGCGGCGACGACGATCTCTGGATCTTCGTCAACGGGAGGCTGGCGCTCGATCTCGGGAGCATGCACGTCCCCACCGAGGGCACCATCGACTTCGACGCGCAGGCGGCGGACCTCGGGATCTCGCCGGGTGTTGCGTACTCGATGGACATCTTCCACGCCGAGCGGCACACGCGGGACTCGAACTTCCGCATCGAGACGAACATCGCGTGCTTCGTGCCGGTGGTGATCCGCTGATCCGAACGCCATGGCGACGCGGCGCCCGACCGGGTAGCGTCGCCCCATCGCTCGTGCGCCGCCGGCTCCTCTTGCTATCCTCGCTGCTGCTCGTCGGGGGCGCCGCCTGCGCGCGGCGGACGGGCGCGGCCAACGGGGGCACGGCGACGGACGGGGCGGCGGCCTCGGTGACGGCGCTGGCCCCGGGCGGCGGGGAGTCGGCGAGCGCCCGGGCGCTTGCGAGCGCCGCGCCGAGCGCGAGCGCCGCGCCGGGCGAGCCCGCGCTGCCGGTGCCGGCTGAGCTCCGCGCGGCCTGTGCGCTCGCGCCCGACGAGCGGCCGTTGCGGGTCGACGCGCTCGCCGCCGGTGGGGGCGAGCTGCTGCTCACGGAGCGCCGGCTCTGCGCGCGGCAGGCGGGCCTGGACGCGGGCGTGGAGGCGCGGGTGCTGCCACTCCATCGCTTGCTCCGCGTGCGCCTCGTCCGCGAGGAGCCGGACCGAGCGGCGCTCCTGCTCCACGACCTCGATTTCGTCCCCTGGTCGATCCCGCTCGGCCGCCGTGACGACGCCGCTCAGGGCGCGCTGGTGCGC
>CAYZQO010000124.1:0-9082 GCA_964480725.1 uncultured Polyangiaceae bacterium
GACCCGCCGGGCCTCGCCGCGCTCGCCATGTTCACCCACGTCGTGCTCTTCAAGCTCGTGGACCCGAACGCCGACACCGAGCGCGTCCGCCGGGGCCTGCTCGGCCTGCGGGACGAGATCCCGGGGATCCTCGGGCTGGAGGTCGGCATCGACGTGGTCCGACAGGAGCGGTCCTACGACGTGGCGCTCATCGTCCGCTTCGACTCCCGCGCCGCGCACGACGCCTACCAGGCGCACCCCGCGCACCGCGCCTTCGCCGAGTGGCTGCGACCGCTCCTCGCCGGCGCGGTCGCGGTCGACTTCGAGCCGTGACGCGCTCCGCGCGGGCCGCGCCACCGCGCCCTCACCCGTCGCGCAGGGCGTCGAGCTTGCGCTGCAGCGCGCGGGCGCCGACGCTCCCCTTGAACACGAGGAGCGAGGCCGACTCGCTGTCGGAGAGCAGCTCCTCGCTCACCCGGAGGCGGCTCGAGACGGCGAAGACTACGCGGTGCGGCAGCCCCGCCTGGACCAGCTCGATCCGGCGCCAGACGGCGCTGCGGCTCCAGTAGCCGAGCACCTCCAGGTACACCGGCTCGGCCAGCGAGGGGTGGGAGAAGACGAGGTCCGGCACCACCAGCCCGAGCCCGGGCAGGTCGAGCACGGTGTCCGCCGGCGCCACGCGCCACGGCGTGCCGAGGGCGACGAATGCGGTCATCAGCTCCTGGACCTCCCCCACGACTGCGGGCGGAGCGCCTCCCGCGCCCGCGCCCGGACGGCGCGCTTCGTGGCGAAAGGTCAACGGCCGCCGCTGGGTGCCCCAGCGCACCTCGGCCTCGAGCTCCAGACGGTCGGACGCCTCAAGGACCGGGAGCATCAGCGCGAGCTCGAGCCCGTACTTCGTCACCGCGTCGAACAGGCTGTAGGGACCGTCGATGGTGATGCGGTAGCCCCGCTCTCGGCGCTCGATTTGGTGCAGCAGGCGGTGGAACTTGAGCCGGTGGAAGAGCGCGCGGGCGGCCACGGGCGCGCACTCCACGTCGGCGACGACGCGGACCGCGCGCAGCAGCACCGCCTGCACTGACGCGCGCTCGTACCGCTCGATCAACGCCGCGGGCGCCTCGCTGGCGACGGCGAGGAGCGGCTGCGCGCCGCGCAGATCGGCGAACAATGCCGCCTCCACGGCCCCCACCGCCAGGCCCCGCTCCCGGGCGATCGCGCCGAGCACGGCGTCCCGATCGAAGGCCTCTACCCGCGGCGAATCCCCGGCGTCCGCCGCGCGCACCCCGGCCGCGCGCAGGAACACCTCGCGTCGGAGCGCGACCGCGTCGTCGCCGTCCGCCTCGGCGAACGTCGCGGCGTCCTCGATCAACTTGCAGAGGCCGAGCACGAGCTTCTGCTCGCTCGCCGTCGCCTCGCACGCGCGCAGGGCCTCCCGCAGCTCGTCACGCGTGGTCCCCACTTGCTCGCGGGCGACGGCCAGCAGAGTGGCGCCGAGCTCCTCGGCGCGCTCGCGACCTCGCCGGTCCAGGCGCTGGAGCACCAGCCGCCCGTCCCGCACGCGTGCCCGCACCAGATCGACCGTCAGCACGAGCTCTTCACCTCCCTCAGCCGCCCCGGTAGGCGTCGTGGTCGCGCCGCCGCGCGCTGGTGAAGGCCTCGGCGGTGTCGACGGTGACGACCTCGTAGAGCACCGCGCGCTTGCCGTCGCGCCGCCGGAGGATCCGCCCCAGGCGCTGCACGTGCTCGCGCACCGAGCCGCTCCCGCTGATCACGACGGCCACGTTGGCGTCGGGCACGTCCACGCCCTCGTTGAGGACCTTGCTCGTCACCACGACGCCGTACTCCCCCGCGGCGAAGCGCTCGAGGATCTCGCTCCGCTCCTTGACGCGAGTCTGGTGCGTGATGATCGGCACCAAGAACTGCCGAGCGATCCGGTAGGCGGTGGCGTTGTCCTGGGTGAAGACCAGCGCCCGGTCGCGGGCGTGGCGCCGAAGTAAGTGCGCGAGCAGCTCGAGCTTGGCCGGTGCCGCGAAGGCGATCTCGCGCTGGCGCCGGTAGGCGCGCATCGCCCGTTGCCCCGCCTCGCTCCGAGCCGCGCGCAGGATGAACTCGCCGAAGCCTCGCGGCGATCCCAGGCGGATCCCCTGCTGCCGCACGAACGCGAGGTAGATCCCCCGCTCGGCCTCGTACTCGGCGCGCTCGGCGGGGCTGAGGGCGACGGTGAGCCGCTCCGTGTCGTACTCGGCGAGGTAGGTGCCCGACAGCTCCAGGATGTCCCGCCGGTACACGATCGGCCCGATGAGCTCCTCCAGCAGCGCCTCCCGCCCGTCGGTGCGCTCGGGGGTGGCCGTCAGACCCAGGCGGTACGGCGCGAGGCACAGGGAGGCCGCGAGCGCGTAGCTCGCGCCGGGGAGGTGGTGGCACTCGTCGAACACGAGGATCCCGAAGTCCGCGCCGAGCCGCCCCATGTGCGCGTAGGCGCTGTCGTAGGTGGTGACGGTGAGCGGCTGCACGTCGTAGTCGCCGCCCCCCACCACCCCCACCGGCACGTCGAAGCTCGTGCGCAAGAGATCGTACCACTGGCGCACCAGATCGAGGGTCGGCGCGACCACCAGCGCGCTACGCCGACGGTTCTCGATCGCGAGCACGGCGACGTGGCTCTTCCCCGCCCCCGTCGGGAGCACAACGACGCCGCGACCGCGCGCGCGGAGCCAGGCGTCGACCGCCTCGACCTGAAACGGATGCGGCCTCCGCAAGACCCGCAGGCGCGCGTCGAGCTCGAGGTAGCGCCGCGCGCGGTCCTCCAGCGGTACCTCGGCGCGCCGGAGCGCCTGGACGATCTCGGCGTAGTGGAGCGCCCGGGCCCGGTGGCAGCGGGTGCGGCCGTCCCAGCTACAGCAGGGCGGCAGCGCCGGATCCCCCTGCGCGACGCCTCGGACCTCGAGGGTCCCTCCGACGAACGCGAGCTCCACCATGACCTCGCGTGACATAGCAGATCGCCGCCGCAGCGCGCGCCCGGTCGCATCGGGCAGCGTGGGCCCGCCAACCGCTGCTACGTCCCGGGGACGGCGATGCCGTCGGCGCGGCTCCGCGCCCGGTCGCTCAGAGGCTCGTCGCGCAGCCCGGCGTGATGACCCAAGATCCGCCGCGGCAGGTGGCGAGATCCGGGAAGGAGCAGGAGGACAGCGGGTCCTCGTACATGCACTCGACGTTGTCACCCGTCAGGTCGTCGCAGGTGAACGGGTGGCACACAGCGTCCGCGGCCGGGAGCGCGTCCGGACAGGTCCCGCAGCGACGCGAGAGCTCCTCGTCGATCACCCACTTGCCCGGGGCCGCGCAGGTGACCACCCGCGTCCCCAAGCTGCCGCAGCAGTCCGGATAGGTGCACGTGAGCCCCGGGGCCTCGCACCCCGCCAGCGAGCGCGGAGTGACCTCGGGACACCCAGGCACGCCCGCGCCGCCCCCGGCCGCCCCGGCCGCGCCACCGACCAGCGGCGCACCCGCCGCACCGCCGAACGGCGCCTCGCCCGCGGCACCGCCAAGCGGGAGCTCGCCCCCTGCGCCACCGAGCGGTGGCTCGCCCGCGGCGCCGCCGAACGGCGGCTCGCCCGCCGAGCCACCGACTGGGGGCTCACCCCCCTCGCCGCCGAACGTTGGCTCTCCCGCCGTGCCGGCGCCGCCGTCCTCGGGGTCGCCACCCTCCCCACCGTCGCCGCCAATCGGCACGAACCCACCGACCGGGCCGCCCCCCACGGGGAAGGGGACGTACCCCCCCAAGCCCGAGAAACCACCGACCCCGTACCCAGCACCGCCCGTGGTGGGGTTCGACGCCCCCCCCGATGGGGCAAACCCGCCTGTGCTGGCGAGCAGCGTGCCCCCACCGGCTGGTGCCGTCCGGTCGTCGTCATCGTCACCCCGATGCTTGCAGCTCGGCAGGCCGTGGAGCGTCGCTAGGATCAGCCCAGCCCCGAGCGCGCGGGGCGTCGCCCCTACCCACCTCATCCGTCGCCGTTCGTGCATGGCCATGAACCCACCTCTTGGCGCCGCGATCATACGACGCCCTCGCTATCGACGCACGGCCGCGAGCGAGGCCCGCATTCGACTTCGCCTCCTCGATGGCATCGGATAGGGTTCGAGGCGCACCCATGGCGGACGAGGACCGGTCCAGCCCCGACGGCTCCGGGGCCGCGTCGGACCGGCCGCCGCGGGCCTGGCTCGCGGTAGCGGCGGCGCTCACGGCCGTGGCCGTGGCCCACAGCTCCGCGCTCGGCGGGGAATTCGTCTGGGACGACCGCTTCCTCCTCGCGGACGACCGCGTGCAGCACCTCGCCCCCCTGCTCGAGTACCTGCGCGGGGGCTTCTGGGATGCCGCCGGAGAGGGGGCAGCGACCCGAGTCTTCTACCGTCCGCTCACCACCCTCTCGCTCGCGATCGATCACGCAATCCACGGCGCGAACCCGGCGGGCTACCACCTGAGTAACCTCGCGCTCCACCTGCTCAACACCGCGCTGCTCGTCCGGCTCCTCTCGCTCCGGCGGGTGCCGATCCTCGGCGCGTGCCTGGCCGCGACCCTCTGGGCGCTCCTCCCGCGGCTCTCCGAGGCCGCCGACTGGGTGAGCGGGCGCACGGACCTGTTGGCGGCGACCGGCGTCCTCGCGGCGCTCGCCGCCCGGCCGCGCGAGCCCGATCCCCACCGACCGCCACTGATCGCCGCCGCGCTGCTGCTGCTGGGCCTGCTGGCGAAGGAGGTTGCCCTCGCGGGGGTGATCGCGCTCGTCGCGGGAGCGGCCGTCCGCCCCCCCGGGGAGCCCGGGCGGAGCCGCTGGCGCTGGCCGTGCGCGACGCTGGGCGCCGCCGGGGCGGTGGTCGCGCTCTGGGCGCTGCTCCGCGCTCGGGCCGTCGGTTGGGCGCCCCACACGGCGGGACCGCCGCTCGTGGACCGCGCGCGGCTCGCGCTGGAGGCGTTGGGCACCTATCTCTGGTCGACCCTCGACGCGCTCCAGCCCTGCGCGCAGATCGGGCTCCTCGACAGCCCGCGCTGGAGCCTGGTCGCGCTCGGCGTCGTGGGACTGCTGCTCGGCGTCGCGCTGATCCTCCGCGCCCGGAACGCCACGAAGTCCTCCGACGTGGAGGCGTTCGCCCTGCTGGTCGCCAGCGTCGCCCCGGTTCTGCACCTGTATCCCCTGCCGACCAATGTCGTCGCGGCGGATCGGTTCCTGTACCTGCCCCTGGCGGCGGCCACGCTGCTCCTGGCGCCCCGCCTCGCCCGCCGCGGGCCCCGAGCCCTCACCGCCTTCGCCGCGCTCGGGATGGCGCTCGCGGCCGGAGCGACGACGTACCTCCGCGCGCCGGTTTGGACCGACGAGGTGAAGCTGTGGTCCGAGACCCTGCGCTGCGCCCACCCCGAGAACCCCCAGCCGCTCGCCAGCCTCGCCGGGCTCCACCACCGCGCCGGAGACTACGCGCGAGCCATCGAGCTCTACCGCACGGCGATCCACCGCGCGGGGCTCATGCCCGGCGCTCCCGCGGTCCTCGGCTACCCCCGACTGGTCGAGGGGCTCTCGGGCGCCCAGGGGATGGCGGGGGATCACCGCGCCGAGCTCGAGGCGGCGCGCCTCCTCGTCGAGGCCCACCCCGAGATGCCGCGGCTCCGCCATGGCCACGCACTGGCGTTGATGCACGCGGGGGCCCTCGAGCCGGCGCGCCGCGAGCTCGAAGCGGCGACGGCCCACCTGCCCGCAACGTCGCCCGCGCACACCCTGCTCGCGGGCTGGCCCGAGGTCGAGGCCGCGGCCCGTTCGCTGAGCGGACAGCCCGGCCCGGCGGCGCGCGCCCGCGCTCTCGCCCGCCTCGGGCGGCGCGCGGACGCCGAGGCGCTGTGGGAGCCGCTCTTCACCGCGCCGGACACCGCCCCGCCGGAGCGGGCCGAAGCCACCGAGTTCCTCCTGCTCTTCGGCAGCGCCGAGCGGCTCCCGGAGCACTTGGCCGCAGCGCGTGCGCTCGGGCTGCTCTCGCCCGAGCTCGAGCTCGCGGCCGCAGAGCGGATCGACCTCATCGATCGGCTCGCGGCGGTCCGGCGCGAGCTCGGCTGGTGAGCGCGACCCCTCCGGAGCGACCTCAGCGCGCGTCGGGCGTCCGATCGAGATCGTCGTGGTGCCCGATGGCGGTCGCAGTGCAGGCGAAGCCCTCCCCACGCGCACCGCACGCGACCTCGGCGACGTCGGTGGCGCCGGCGCGCGCGGCGGCGGCGAGCAGCCCCTCGAAGGCCCCGGCCTCGGTGCACCCGGCGTCGCAGCGCACGATCACCGACCCCAGGCGCAGGTGGCTCGGCGGGATCAGCGCCCGCTCACGCACGGAGTCCGGGTGACGCGCCGCGCGCGCCGCGACGCCCGCCTCGGGCGTGTAGTCCACGCGGATCGACCAGGCCTCGCTCGCGCTCGCCCGCCCGGGCCACCGCGCGCGCGCCGCCGCCGTGAACGCGGGTGCCGCGAGCGGCGCCTCCCCTCCCCGCGAGCGCGCGACCTCCGCGCCGCACGAGATCCGGAGCCGGCGCCCCGTGACGGCCGACCCCCGCCGCTCGGAGCGGCAATCGAGCCCGACCAGCGCCTCCCCGCCGACCGCGGCCGCGCGCTCGCGCAGCGCGGCCCGCAGGCGCCCCTCCCGGCAATCCACGTCGCTGAGCCAGGCGCCCTCTACCGCCCCGAACGGCTCCGTCAGGACGCAGGCGGCATCCACCGCGCCGAGGCGCCGGTGGGTCGCCGGGAGCGCGGCATACTCCGCGAGCCCATCCGCCGTGACGGCGACAGCCGCCGTGCGACCGTCGAACGTCACCCCACCGCGCAGCGCGGGACCGCAGGCCGTGAGCAGCAGCGCGACTCCGATCGGACCAGATCGCATGTGGGCCGAGCTTTTCAGACGCACCGACGCCGCGCAAGCGCAGGCACCCGGGAAGTAAGCCCGGCGCCGGCGGCACCGCCCCGCCCCCGCACCCAGGAGGAGG
Source organism: uncultured Polyangiaceae bacterium (assembly GCA_964480725.1). Taxonomy (GTDB): domain Bacteria; phylum Myxococcota_A; class Polyangia; order Polyangiales; family Polyangiaceae; genus JAFGBI01. The sequence goes on from CAYZQO010000124.1 coordinate 6,980, forward strand.
AGCGCCGCCGGCGCCGGGAAGCCCTGCGCCCGCGCGTCAGGCGTCGCTGCCGGCCGCCGCCGGGCTGCCCGCCTCTGCCGAGCTGCCTGCGGCACCGGGACTGCCCGCTTCGGCCGAGCTGCCTGCGGCAGCGGGACTGCCCGCACTCGCACCCGGATCGCTACCGGCGGCCGCCGAACTGCCCGCAGCGGCGGAGCTTCCGGCGCTCCCACCGGGATCACTGCCCGCAGCCGCCGTGCTGCCTCCGTCGCTAGCGCCGCCAGCGCCCTGTCCCGCGACGCTGGTGGAGCCGGCCTCGCCGCCTTCGTCGTCACCGGCAGCGCCACCGACTGCCGCTCCGGCAGCGCCACCTTCGGCCGTGGTGGTGTCGTCCGAGCCGTCGTCGTCGTTGCAGGCGATGACGCCGAGCACGGATGCGAGCGCGAACGTGGCCATGAAACTCTTGAAAATACGCATCCTGTCCTCCAAGCATCGTTGATGGGTCGTGGATCCCGAGGGACCCGACGCTCGAACACAGCAGGATGCGTGCCACGCGTGGCGCGCCGGCACCGACCGAGCGAATCCCCATGGAAACAGCCCCGATCGCGCCGCTCCGCGCGCTCGGCGACGAAGACGCTCGACGACGTCAGGCGTGATCGTCGTGTCGTGAATCGATCTGAAACACGGAACGCCCTGCCGCGCGGAGCGCAGCGCGTCGACACCGCGGATCGCGAACGGCGCTTCGCGTCACCGCTCTCGATCGCGACGCGCGCGCCCTGCCTCGTCGCCGACCCGCCGCAGCAGCTCGGCCAGCTCCTGCTGAGCGTTCGCATCGCCGCGAGCCCCACCCGAGCGCGGATCCGGGCCGCCGGGCGGCGCGGGGCGACCCGCGCCCACACCGTCACCGGGCTCGGGTCCCTCCGAGCGGCGGGCGGCGGGCCGCCGCGGCGCGGGCCGGGCGAGGATCTGATCGAGCAGCTGGCGGCCCGCGCGCGCGTCGAGCCGAGTGCGGCGACGGCGCCCCAGCTCCGTCACGAGGCGCCACGCCTCGGCGCCGTCGAGCGGCGCGAACGGCAGCAGGTTGAGCCCGATGAGCCAGAGGTTGGTCCACACGAAGGTGTAAGCGAGCTCACCGCCGAACGGCACCGCTCGCCAGCCGCCGAGCGCGAGCACCGCGAGCGCGACCACGAGGAGGACGGCCTGCGCGAGCACGCCGCCCCAGGCGATCATCGATCGCTCGAGCGGCGTCGCCGCTCCCGACCAGCGGCAGAGGCCGCCGAAGCCCGTGACCTCGATGGCCATCACGCGATGCCGGAGCGCGCGCACGACGAGGGCGTGCCCGACCTCGTGCAGGAGCACGATCACGAGGAACGCGAGCCACGCGGCGGGCGCGAACCGGAGGCCGCCGAACACCAGGGCGCCGAGGGCGGTCGACCAGTGCAGGCGGAGGGGAACACCCCCGAGCCTCGTGACCGTCCAGTAGCCGCGCTCGAACACGAGGCGGCAAGCTAACCACCCTCCGCCCCGCGCGCCAGCCACGCCCGAAAACGGCCGCCGAGCACCAGGTGCCAGGGCGCGCCTCACCGGGTAGGCTGCGCCGGTGACGTTGATGAACGTCGGCGATCCGACCGGCAGCCCCGAGCGCTGCGTCGGCTGCGGGAGGCTCGCCGTCGGCCCCTGCGCCCGGTGTCGCGCGCCGCTCTGCGGCGACTGCTGCGTGCTCACGAAGGGCGGCGCGAAGCCCTACGCCATCTGCCTGGACTGTGCCCGGCGCGGGGGCCAGAGCCTCCGGCGCGCCTGGTGGACGGTCATCGCCTGGTTCGCCGGGCCCATCGCCCTGCTCGCGCTCCTGGTGCTGCTCCTGCACCTGCTCTTCCCCGGCCGGTGATCCCGCCGGCTCCCCTCGACGCCGCCTGCGCCCCCACCAAAGACGAACGCCGCGGTGACGACCACCGCGGCGTTCGGGGGTGCAGCGGAGAGGACTTGAACCTCCACAGCCTTGCGGCCACTGGAACCTGAATCCAGCGCGTCTGCCAGTTCCGCCACCGCTGCGCGACGAGAGCGCGGTTATGTAGCGCGGGGGCGCGGCCCCGGGCAAGGGGAATCGGTCCCCCGCCCGGCCGC
>CAYZQO010000125.1:0-9081 GCA_964480725.1 uncultured Polyangiaceae bacterium
GCGCGACCCCCACCGGAGGCTCCGCAGGCAGCGCGACCCCCACCGGAGGCTCCGCGGGCAGCGCGACCCCCACCGGAGGCAGCACGCCCGAGGGCGGTGCCGGAGGCAGCGCGGCGAGCGCGGCAGGCGCGGGCGGCGAACCGGCGTCCGCGGGCGCCGCCGGAGGACTTGCCTCGAGCGGGGGCTCGAGCCAAAGCGGGGGCGCGGCGAGCGCGGGTGGGGGCGCCGGCGGGCAGGGCGGGAGCGGCGAGCCGCTCGGCGGCACGGGGGGCAGCGCGGCGACCTGCAGCTGGTGGCGTAGCGGTCGCGTGGCGAGCTGGACCGCAGCCACCGATCTCCCGTCGGACCTCCGCGCCCTGGTGGTGGATCCGGCGGTGCCGGCAACGGTGTACGCCGCGGGCGCCGGCGTTGGCGTCTTCAAGAGCACCGACCGCGGCGCCACCTTCACCGGTAGCGCAACGGGGCTGCCCGGCTCGGTGGTGCAGTCCCTGGTCGTCTGCGGCAGCGACAGCGCCGAGCTCTGCGCCGCCGCGGGCAACTCTCTCTACGCATCCGACGATGGCGCCGAGAGCTGGACGCTGCGTGCCAGCGACATCACCTCCTCCTCCGGCGGCTTCGATCACCTGCTCACGATCGAGGGTGATCCCGAGACGCTCTTCGGAAAATCCTGGGACTTCGTACAGCGAAGCGACACCTCCGGCAGCGGCTGGGTGGACGCCGACGCCGGGCTCCCCACCGATGCGTTCCTCAACGTGCTCGCGTCCGACCTCGACGATCCGGATACCGTCTACGTGGGCACGGGTTTCGGCTTCGACGGGCTCGGCGTCTTCCGCACGAACGACCGCGGTGCGAGCTGGACCGCCGCCAACGCCGGGATCCTCGACGCCCACGTGGGTGCGCTCCTGGACTCGCCCCACGGGCTCTACGCCGGCGGGGGCAGCCTGCTTTACCGGAGCGAAGACGGCGCGACGACCTGGGAGAACCTCTCCGCCCGACTCCCCGCGGCGCCCTACCCCGAGGACGTGGTCGCGTTCGCGCGGCACCCGGACCTCCCCGACACCCTCTTCGTGCTCCGGGGCTCGTTCCAGGTGGAGGCCACCTGCGACGGCGGCGCCAGCTTCCAGACGCTCGTGGCTCGTCCCACCCCGTCCGTGTCGGTGACCTTCGAGGCGCCGGCGCTCACGACGCTCTGGAATGGGGATGAGCTCGTGCTACTCGCCGGGACCGCGGACGGCGGCGGCTTCCGGGCGGTGCTGCAGTAGGACCGCGGAGCGCCGCGTCGACGGGTTGCGTCCGCGCGTTCGAGTTCCCCCCCTGACGAGGAGAAGGCGTGATGAGAGCGAAGCACTTGGCATCGGTGTGGCTAGCGGGCTGCTGCAGCCTGGGCGTCGCCTGCGGAGGCAACTCGGACGGCGGCAGCTCGACGCCGAACGCGACGCTGGCCGGTGAGTGGCTCGGCGTGTGCGCACTCGCCGGGAACCACGTCATCGAGCTGTCGCTCTCCATCGACCAAGACGGTCGGATCTCGGGCGACATGTTCGACACCGAGGCCAGGGTCAGGGGCGAGACCACGGGGACCTGCGCCGGCTCGACCCTCGCCATCACGTACGACTTCGACGACGGTCGCTCCGGCACCGGTCGGGGAACGATGAGCCCCCAGGGCACGAGCTACTACGCCGTGGAGCTAGCGATGCTCGAAGATGGCGAGACTCGGGCCGCCAACTGCGCCTTCACGCGGTCCCCAAGCGCGGGAGCGGGCGGCGCGGGGGCCGGCGACGCCGAGCTGGGCGACGCGGGCGGGGCCCTGCCGGAACCGGACCCCTTCCCCCCGGCGCCGGACCCCGTCGGTAGCGGCGACAGCAATAGCCGGGCGGGAGCCGCCGGCTCCGGCGGGGCGACCCCGGTGAGCGCCGTGACCCCGTGCGACTTCTGGACCAATGATCGCGTCGTGAGCTGGACCGCGATCGCCGATCTGCCGAGCGCCACCAACGCCTTGGTCGCGGCGCCCTCCACCGGCGCCTGGTACGCGGCCACGGGCAGCGACTTCGACGGCGGCGCTGGGGTGTATGTAACGCAAGACCGCGGCGCCACCTGGACGCTCACCGCCGACGGACTCACCGGCGAGCCGGTGCGGGCAATCGCTGTCTGCGACGACGGCGAAACGGGGCTCTGCGTCGCCGTGGGCAACAGCGTCTACCGGCGAGCGCTCACCGCCGACACCTGGCAGCTCGCCGCCGAGGACCTCACCAGCACCACCGGCGGGTTCCACGCCTTGCTCAGCCCTCCGCTCGACCGCATGACGGTCTTCGGGCTGGCCTACGAGGCCGTGTACCGCAGCGACGACGGCGGTCGGGGCTGGGTCCGTTCGGACGTGGGGCTGCCGGTGGACACCACCTTCACCGCCTCCGCGGTGTCGGCGCTCGCGTTCGATCCATCGGTGGCCACCACGGTCTACGCGGCCACCGGTGCCGAGCCCGTCGCGGGCCAGGGGCTCTTCCTGTCCACCGATCGGGGCAAGACCTGGGGCCCGCTCGCCGGCACGAACGCGCCCACGTCCGTGCAGGATCTCGTGGTCGCCTCGGACGGGACGCTGTTCGCCCTAGCGGCCGGGAGCCTGCAGCGACACGACGCGGGGGATGACTCCTGGGAGAGCCTCGACGCGCGCCTGCCTGCTGGCGTCGGCATGACCGAGCCCACCCGAATCCTCGTGCACGAGGCCCTGCCGGACGCGGTCTTCCTCCTCCGCCAGTCGCTCGAGCTCGTCGTGAGCTGCGACGGCGGCGAGACGTTCCAGACGCTGGTGGCAGCGCAGGCAGCCGACATCACCTCCTTCTTCCAGCCCCCCACGCTGCTGGTGGACGCGCCGGATGCCACGGAAGATGACGGCGTCGTGCTCGTCGTGGGCACGGAGAGCAGCGGCGCGTTCCGGGCGGTATTGCGCTGATGGGACCGTCGTTGCGTGTTGCTGGACCGTCCGGGAACCAACCGGGTGGCGCTGCGTGGGAGTGAAGCCACTGTCGGCAACCTGGGTGTCGGCGAGGTCCCGCTGCCCGAGGAGCATGGGCTCACGGTTTCAGCGGCGGGCCCCGGGGGACCGGTGAGCGGCTCCGTGGCGACAGCGCCGCGCCCGACCCGGCGCTGTGCTGGCTGATCGAAGCACCGGTTCGCGAGCGGAGCCTCTAACTGGAACGGCCGCCCTCGCACGCCGCGGTCGCCGCGGGCGTGCTCCGGGATCGCCTCCGGGGATCGGGCTTCAGTGGGTCGGCGGACTCCAACGGTGTACCGTAGCAGGGTCGTCGGGATGGGTGGGAGCCGAACCAGGATCGTGGCCTCGACGGCATCGAGCTTGCCCAAACCGAGCGCTTGCTGATGATGCGGCTCCCCATCTCGACCCCCCGCGCGGCCCGCCTTCGCCCCCGATCACTGCCGTTCGTAGAAGGTGATGCTCACGCCGCCGCCGACCATGCCGGGTTCCGAGCTCAGGTACGTGTTGTCGTTGAGGAAGTCGAACTCGCCGTCGACGCGGGCCTCGAACCACGGGATGAGTCCGCCCATGGCGCCACAATTGCGGACCAGGATGAGCTCACCGTTGTTCGGCGCGAGAGTGTACCAGGCGTCGAGCGAGCCCGAGAGCTGGTAGTCGGCACCTCCGTTGAGGATCGCACCCTCTACCCTGCCGGTCGTGGTTCCACCCGTGATGGGTATGACGTTGCGGCTCCCGTACTTGGCGTTGGCGATCGAGAACGATCCCCCCAGGCTGACCGCTTCGGTGAACACCGTGGCACCCCGGCTGCCCGTGGTGGTGTTGCACTCCCACGGCTGTGGTGGCACGCCCTCCGGCTTCGTGATCTGTACGCGCGGCTCTCCCGCCGTCACAGTGGAGACATCGTAGACGTCGAGCCGGAGCGTCTCGGCCGTGACCTCGCGGGTGGCCACGAACTTCCCCGTGTTGAGGAAGGCGTAGCTACCGGTGGTGGTCGCCTCGAAATCGGGGATCACCCGGGGCGTCCCGCTCTCGTCGGGGGCGACGCCGCAGCTTCGCACGAAGATCCTGGAGCCATCGCTGGCCTCCAGGATGTTGATCCCCTGGTATTCGATGACCCCGTTGGAGAGGGTGAGCTCGTACTCCAGACCTCCGGTCAGCACCGAGCCGCTCAGGCGGGCGCCGCTGATGGCCCCGCCGCTGACCTCGAGGAAGCGCCGGTGCCCGTACGGGGTGTCACCGACATCGTGGGTATCGCTGATGTCGAGCGTGATGGTGAAGGCGAGCTCTCCCCTGGTGGGCGACGGGATCCCTTCGGCCATGCCGCAGGCCCAGCCCGGATCGGGCACGATCGTCGCCTCCTCCGAGGTGCCACCTCCCGTGCCGGACCCACCGGTTGCGGAGCCGCCCTCACCCTCCCCGCCCGTGGCGGCTCCTCCGCTGCTGGTACCGCCCGTGGCAGCCCCGCCCGGGGCCGCCCCTCCGCTGCTGGTACCGCCGGTGTCTCCACCGGTGCCGGCGATCCCCCCGGTCGGATGGACACCGCCGGTGGAGATGCCGCCGGACCCACCGGTGGGCACACCGCTCGTCCCCCCGGTCGACACGCCACCGGTCCCACCGGTGGACAGGCCACCGATCCCGCCGGTGGGCGCACCACCGGTCCCGCCGGTGGGTACGCCACCGATGCCACCGGTGGACACGCCACCAGTGGTCACGGGTGTTCCGCCGCTGGGAGAGACTCCGCCAGTCGCGCCTTGTCCGCCGGAACCACCCGATGTCGTTCCGCCGGAGCCCCCGGCAGGCGCGGCTCCGCTGCCCGAGGCCCCGGTCGCCAGCGACCCGCCCAAGGAAGCACCCTCACCGCCCGTCGAAGTCGACGACGGGGACCCCGTGTCTTCTCCGCAAGCCGCCGACAGCCAAGCGGCCGCGCACAGCAACGCCGCTCCGCGCGCGAGCGCACGAGGTGCGGCTCCGCAGGCGGGGGTAGCATCGTGGCGCCGGTGGATCCGGTGGAGCATCACGTGCGCGAAGGCATGATCGATCTTCATCTCTGCCGTCCTCGGTTGGGAGCCGCCTCGGTGGCCGTCCGCCGTGGGCGCTCTATCCAGCCGTTGGGTGTCCTGTAGCATCCGGAGCGGCGTTTTCGAGCCGCAATCGCGTCCGCCTGGGGGGACAAAAATGTCCCTCTTCACCATCGGCCGGGACGAGGTGATCAACGGCTGACGCGACGACGGCGAGCCGCGAGCCACACGGGTACGACCAAGCCGGGAAGGGCCACGAGATCCGTCGGGTCCATCGTGTGCTGGACCCGAGGAAGCTCGCTAGCGCCGCGCACGACCCAGCCCTCGACCAGCCATCGGACGCCGAACGCCCACCGGTAGGCGGCGGCGCCCGTGGTGGACAGCTGGATGGTCGCGAAGGCCACGCCCGTCGCCACCGCGGCGACGGTCATGCCGCGGGGCCCGATGCGGACCCGGCGCCCCACGAGCAGGGCGAGGACCTCGAGCACACCCGTCAGGAAGAGCGGAAAGACGACCATCCCGGCAACGTCCGAGAGCTTCCCGGTGAGGACCCCAGGGCAGGCCTGCTTGAGGTGATGATCGTTCACCCAGAGCGCCGCGACGGCCGACAGTGCGATCGGGTGGAGCATGAGCCCACCGGCGAGGTGCAATGCGCGTTCAGCCGGCGGCATCGACGTGGTCCAGTCCTTGGCAACCCCGGGTCACGATTGCTGAACGTACCACGCGCGCGCCGACGCCGCCGTTGGCGTCATCGCCTTCCGCGATCCGCGGTCAGTCCGCGCGGCGCTTGAACCTTCGGTCGGGAGGCGGGCGGTTCATGGGGGCTGGACCTGCGTCGAACTCGATGCCGAGGGCGAGCGACGCTCGGGCCAGGGGCGGCACCTGCAGGCCAAGCTCGACGCTCCCCGTCACCGTCAGCGCAACGCGATCGCCGAGCGGCCAGCGTCCGCCGACGCCGTTGCGGACCAGCGGCCACGTCATGGTGTCCGAGTACCCCCCGTCCAGCTCCGCGCTCGTGACGTCGCTCCGGTCGACGGCGTGGGCGAGCCCCAGGTCGGCCGCGAACAGGAATTGGCGGCGAAGGCCTTGTAGCTCGAAGCCGATGGTCAGCGCATGCAGCCGGTAGCGGTCGCGCACCGAGTAACTCGCGATCTCGGTAGCGAGGGTCCAATCGTGCGGCACGGGCGGCGTGGCCAGGGAGTACGCGAGGCGCGGCCCCAGGGCGGGGGCGGAGCGAGACACGAACAGGTACTTGACCTCGGCACGCCCGCCGATCAGCGCACCACGATCGACCCGGTCGATCGTGGTGACCATCGCGGCGCCCGGATCGCTCGCGTGAAGCTCGTGGAACACCGGACGGCTGATGGCGCCGGCCTCGGCCGCGACGCTGCCGAGCAGGTGCGGCTCGTGCCTCGACTCTCCCCCAGCGCGGGCAGCGACCAGGGTTGCCGCCGCCAGCGCCACCCGCGACGCCACCGTCCACCGCGGCGGTCCCCAACGACCTCTCGGCATCGACGGAAACCCTAGCACGTCACGGCCCGGCGCCGGAGTCCAGGAGTGGAGCCCGTCCGGGCTCGCCACCGACTCGATCCGCGGGGAGCGCCGGGCCCCGGGGTACAGCGGGACTGCCGGCGGCGCCGCGTCATGGTATCCCTTGGCTCTCCGGGAACTCCACCGTGACCACGCCCCACCGTCTCGTCGCGCTGCGCCGGGTCCTCGGCCAGGCGTTGGCGGCGCTCGCCGTCGGCGCCGGCGGCTACGCGACCCTGGGCACGACCGACTGCAGCTCGCTCTTCACCATCGACGCGGAGTGCGACGTCGTGCTGGCGCCGGGGCAAGAGGCCGGGCAGGTGCGGGTACGCGTCTCTCCGGCGAGCTTCTGGTCACTCAACGTGAGGGTGGCCAAGGGCGCCACGCTGGTGCAGGTCGAGCCGCCCCCCTCGACGAACGCCACCGGCGGCGTCGTGAGCCTGCCCACCGGCGGCGGGGGACCGGTCCCTAACGGCATCGGCGGCAGCCCGGAGTTGCTCGGCACCGGCGCGACGGCAGGTGCGGCCGTTGGGCTCGCCGGGAGCGCTGGCCTGGGCGAGTCAAGTCGAGCTGAGGGCGGTTTCTCCGGCGACGCCGGGGGCCGTCCGCTATCGGTCGCGGGTTGGGCCGGCTCCCTCGGGGGCGCCAGGGCCGAGGCCTCGGTCCCGGCGGGGACCGTGATGGTGACCATCGACTCCTGGCGCACCGTGCGGACCAACGAGTACCGGTTCCGGGTCGAGCGCCCCGCGACGTCCCCGACGTCCGGGACGTTCACGACCGTGGTCGCCTCCACGCTCGGTGTCATGGACTGCTACCACCCCCCGGAGATGGATCTGCGCGTCGACGTCATCGAGTGAGCGGACCCTCGTCGCACGCGGCACTCGGGCAGGCGCGAAGCTCGAACCGACCTCGTTCGGGAAGGGGGGAGCGGCGGAGACGGCGGCGTTGCTGGAAACCCCGGCGCCAATGCCCGCACCGACGGGGGGACTGGTCTTGCCGTTTTTGGCGACGACCAGGAGTACCGACCCTACGAAGCCGAGCGCCACGGCGGACACCGGCACGCCACCAAAGGCCACGCGCGGTCGACAGCCAAGTCTTCGTGCCACGCCGGCATCAACAAGGGCAGCTCCACTGCCCGCCTGCACAGCTACATTCGCAATACTGATTCGACATGGACGTGCACGCATACCCGGGGAAGCCCTCCGCGGGACACTCCGGCAACGGGTCTGGACAGCAGGGCAGGCAGACGGGCGGACCCGTGCCAGAGGCGGTGAGGAAGAGATTCAGGCAGAGCCCGGCATCGCCATCGATGACCGGCGGCGTTCCCGCGCCCGCTCCGGCGCGGCCACCCGCCTCGGCGCTGGTACCTGCCCCGGCTTCCCCGCCGCGTCCCCCCGCTTCTGGACAGACACCGTAGTCCTGGTAGCTAGGCTGGCCGCTAGTTGGGCGGTCGGTAGCGAGGCAGTCCTTCGCTGCGTCGACGCCGGCGGAGATACGAGAGCTGGTTCCGTCGCAGAACGCTGGCCCGTCCGCCGTGGCGGCTGCACCCACCAGGACCCGGTCACCTGCACGTGCGGGGCCATTGGAGCCATACTCGTAGGTGCAGATCTTGCTGTGGTCGGCCCAGCGGATTTCGACGAAATACACCGCTGGCCCGTCACAGACGCCCGTGTATCGAGCGATGGGCGGGGACGCGAAGGAGTCGCAGCTCGCGGCCCAGGCAACCGCCGCGCACACGGTGTCTGGACAATCGAGGTCCCCGGCCTTGCGGACCTCCTCGAGCTCGGCCGCGCAGCCAGCTCCGGCGGCGCCTTCACTGCCCGCGATCCCCGCGGTCCGCCCACCCGTTCCTGCGGCGCCGCCATCTGCTCCGATGGTGGTCACCTCCTCCCTGCAGGCGCCGGCCGTCGCCGGGCCGCCAACCAGAAGAACCAGGACCGTCCAGTTTCTGCTCCTCATGAGGACCTCCGCGCATCCGGGCGGGCCATTGCCCGGGTGGGGGCGGCACGGTTTCTCGTGCGGCCCGTTCCGCGAAGTGAGTGGAGGCACGACGTCGGCACGATCATTCGATTTGCGGTTCCCGCTTGGGCGCGGCGGGGCTCCGCTCGCTCGGGTCGCCATGCGCGGCTCCTCATCGGATCTGCCTGCGCACACGCGCGGCGAGGGGGCTCTGTGGATACGCACGCAGGAACGCGACGCCGACGCGCCGTGCACGCTCGCGCTCGCCGGCTCGCAGGAGCGCCTCGACGAGCAGGGCGGCACGCTCGTGCTCCAATGCACCGCGCGGGTGGCGCGACGGCATCGTCTCGAGGAGGCCGAGCGCGCGGCCCACCTCACCCGAGGCCAGCCACTGACGCACGAGCGCGATCTCGCGCGCCTCGGCAGCGAGCGCTCCCTCCGTCGTGGTCGAGGCTGGCTGGGCAGTCTCGCGCGACGGGTCCGGCGCCGGCAGATCGGGAAGCGCCAGCGCCGAGTCCGGGCTCGGGTCGTTGGGCCATGCTGCCTCGACCCGCTCCGGTGGTCCCGAGGCACCGCTGGTAGGCCCGG
>CAYZQO010000126.1:0-8984 GCA_964480725.1 uncultured Polyangiaceae bacterium
CCATGCCGCCCATGCCGCCCATGCCGCCCATGCCGCCCATGCCGCCCATGCCGCCCATGCCGCCGGCCGCCTCCGCCGGTGGTTTCGGGAGCTCAGCGACGATGGCCTCGGTCGTGAGCATGAGACCGGCGACGCTGGCGGCGTTCTGGAGCGCCACGCGAACGACCTTGACCGGATCGATCACCCCGGCGCCGACCAGGTCGCAGTACTTCTCCAGAGTCGCGTCGAAGCCCTGGGTCCCGCTCTGGGCCCGCACATTCTCCACCACCACGCGCGGCTCGAGGCCCGCGTTGGCCGCGATCTGCGCCAGCGGTGCCGCGGCCGCTCGCGCGAGGATGCGGGCACCGACCATTTGGTCCGGGTTCAGGCCCACGAGCTTCTCGACGGCCCCGGCCGCGCGCAGGAGCGCCACGCCGCCGCCGGCCACGTACCCCTCCTCGACCGCCGCCCGAGTGGCGGCCAGGGCGTCGTCGAACCGGGACTTGCGCTCCTTCATCTCCGGCTCGGTCGCCGCGCCGACCTTGATCACCGCCACGCCGCCCGCGAGGCGCGCCAGGCGTTCTTCCAGCTTCTCGCGATCGTAGTCGCTGGTAGTCTCCGCGATCTGCGCCCGGATCTGCTCGATCCGCCCGCTGATCTCGGTCTTCTTCCCCTTGCCACCGATGATCGTGGTGTTGTCCTTGTCGATCTCGATCTTCCCCGCCCGCCCGAGATCCGAAAGCTTTGCCGATTCGAGGTTTCGGCCCAGATCGGCCACGAAGGCGTAGGCTCCGGTCAGGGTCGCGATGTCCTTGAGCATCTCCTTGCGCCGATCCCCGTAACCCGGCGCCTTCACCGCCGCGATCTTGAGCACCCCCCGGAGCTTGTTCACCACGACCGTCGCCAGCGCCTCGCCGTCGACGTCCTCCGCGATCACGAGCAGCGAAGCGCCCTTGCCGTTCACGGCCTCCAGCACGGGCAGCAGATCCGCCATGGCGCTGATCTTCTTCTCGCTGATGAGGACGTAGCAGTCTTCGAGGACCGCCTTCTGCGCCTGCTGATCGGTGACGAAATACGGGGACAGGTAGCCCCGATCGAACCGCATCCCTTCGACGATCTCGACCTCCGTCTCGCGACCCTTGGCCTCGCTGACGGTGATGACGCCATCGCGACCCACCTTCTCCATCGCGTCGGCCAGGATGTTGCCGATCTCCTCGTCGCCGTTCGCGCTCACGGCTGCGATGCGACGGATGTCCTCCCTGCCCTTCGCGGTCCGGGCCTGCGCCTTGAGCTCGACGGTCATCGCCGCCGCGGCCGCGTCGATCCCGCGCTTGATGTCCATCGCCGCGGTGCCCGCCTCCACCAAGCGGATCCCCTCGGTGAGGATCGCCTGGGCCAGGACCGTGGCCGTGGTCGTGCCGTCGCCCGTGTCGTCGTTGGTCCGGGTGGCCACCTCCCGCACCATCTGAGCCCCGAGGTTCTCGAGCTTCGAGGCGAGCTCGATCTCCTTGGCCACCGTCACCCCGTCCTTGGTCACGGTGGGCGGTCCCCAGGACTTCTCGAGCGCCACGTTGCGACCTCGCGGTCCCAGGGTGACCTTCACCACGTCGGCCAGGGCATCGACGCCCCGCTTCAGCGCCTTGCGCGCAACCTTGTCGAAGACGACTTCCTTGCTGCTCATGGGGGATCCTCTCGAGGCCTCTTGGGAGCCGGGGGCGACCGGCGGAACGCCCGAACGAAACCGCCAGCCTCCCCCCGACGGGGGGCTGCGGGCGACCGTCGGCCCGGTTCCGAGGCCCGACGGCGCCGGAAGTTAACCTCCCTCGTCCCCGGGTCAACCCGCCCCGGGGACGGGCGATGCACAAACCTGGCGGGTCGGCGTTCGCCTGCGGCAGCTGGCGCCTTCTGCTTGCGTGGCTGCGCGGGACGGACTAGCTTCTCGGCCCCCGCGATTGGGGAATCGTCTAATGGCAGGACACAAGATTCTGGTTCTTGTTATCTAGGTTCGAATCCTAGTTCCCCAGCAAAGGCGCTCCCGGTACAGCACCGGGAGCCGAGGCTTCGGTGCACCAGACCCGAAGCCGCCCCCGGCCCCATCGTCTAGTGGTTAGGACATCGGCCTCTCACGCCGGTAACAGGAGTTCAAATCTCCTTGGGGTCACCAGCACTTAGCCGACAGTTTCGGAGCCAACGCCTCCAGGCGTGATGGCTCCCGGGCCGGCGGGGTCCCCGCGAGTCGATCGCCGGTGCGGTGACGCGGGAGGGCTCAGGGGTCCGGCCGCGGACCGACCACGCCCGCCCGGAAGGCCCAGGGTCGCTCCCCCTCCGGATCGCGGCGCTCGGCGAGCCAGCGGATGACGCGCCGGGCCCACTCCGCGCGGGCCGGGATGGTCGGGTGCACCTTGTCCCCGAGCCGGGGCATGTCCGGGTAGACCTCGTCCGTGTCCATGAAGGCGCAGGGCGGGCAGTTGTCACGGATCACCGCGGGGAGCTCGTTCGTCCCCGAGGCGAGCGGGGGCGGCGAGATCCAGACACAGGGACGGTCCCCCAGGCGCTCGACCAGGCGCCGGACCGTCTTCGCCCGCTGCCCCGGATCGGCGATCTTGAGCTCGTTCATCCCGAGCGTGACGAGCACGAGGTCGGGCTGGACCTGAGCCAGGGCCTGCGGAAGGGTGTCGCCCCAGGCCCAGGTGGGGATGTAGCTCGAGGTTTCGAAGCGGAGCGTGCTCTTTACCCCCTGCTCCTTGAGCTGACGGTTCAGCTCGAGGCCGAGCGCCCCGGCCATGGAATCGCCGATGTGAAGCACCCGGGTGCCCTCGGGCAGGGGCGCGGGCTCCGCGGGCGGCGTGGCACTCGAGTCCGGGGACGGCGCGTCGCTCGGCGCCGCCTCCGCCCCCACCGGCGGCGCGGCGGCGGGGACGCTCGGGGTCGCGCTGGCGTCGTCCGAGCGCGCCTCGGGCGCGGCCGGGGGCGGCGCGGCGGCAGGAGGGGCCGCCCCGCTGCAGGCACCGAGGAAGAGCCCCGCCAGGGCGAGCGCTCGCGTCAGGGGCAGCAGGTCGAGTTCCATCCGACTCCCACGTCTCGATTCTTGCAGCCGACCCCGCCACTCACCACGTTGCGGGCGTGGTGGGTGCCTCCCGCGTAGCGGTAGGCATGGGGCCGGCCGGGGTTGTGGGCGGCGCAGTCGGCATCGAACTCCGGGCTGCGCGCGCTGGTGACCGCGGACAGATCCACCGGCGCGGCCGAGCCGCTGGGGGCGGCCACGAGCACGCAGCCGCGACCGGGCTCCGAGCGGCGGTCCGGGGGGCAGAGCGGGTCCTTGGGTCGGGCGCACCGCGCGCCGTTCCAAGTCTTGCCCGACGGACAGTCGACCTCGCGGATCCCGTGGGCGCAGCCCGAACCGCCCTGGCGCTCGCCGTCCGGGCAGACCGCGCCGGGGAGGGTCAGCGCGCAGCGGAACCCGAGGTGCGAGCCCCGCTCCTGGGGGCGGGACCGGTTGCGCAGCCGGGGGCTCATCCACTTGTCGAAGCGCCGGCTCCAGCTCCCCCCGCGATAGACCCTGGCGTACCCGGGGGCGTCGCCGAACGGGTACGCCCCGTACCAGGAGTCCGTCCACTCCCAGACGTTGCCGATGACGTCCACCAGCCCGAAGACGTCCTCCGGGAACTCGCCGACGCGGCAGGAGCCCCCGTGCTTCCAGCAGGTGTGCTCGTCGAGCGCGCCGTCGCCCCAGGGGTAGGGCAGATCGCGGCTGCCGCCGCGGGCCGCGTACTCCCACTCGACCTCGGTCGGGAGGCGCGCCTGACGGAACTTGCAGAAGGCGACGGCCTGGTGCCAGTCAACGCAGTTGATCGGGTGCTCGTCGTGGTCGGGGCGGTCGGCGTTGCAGAAGTGGCTCTCGTCGCCCGTCGGCTGGCACGCCCCCGAGCGCACGCAGGCCGCGTAGGCGCTGACCGTCACCTCGGTGCGATCGAGGCAGAACGGCGCTACCTCGGCCAGGAAGCGCGGGCTGTCCTCGTGCTCGGGGAAGGTCCCGCGCGAGCCGATCCAGAGCCGTCCGCCGGGGATGGGACGCGTCTCGGGGGGGCAGCTCGCCGCTGGCCCGGGGGCGGAGGCCGAGGCGCTGGCCGCCGGCGCTGGCGCCCCCGACGGGCCTGCCGAGGGGACGGTGGCCTGCCCGGACGGTTGCGCCGCCGCGCTCGTGGCCCCAGGAGGCGTGGGGGCCACGGAGCTGTCCGGGGCCCGGTCGCAGCCACCCGCCAGGCAGGCCAGGATCAGCGCCCCGCGCGCGGCAACCTCGTGTCTGTGGTGGGGGACTTCGCGAGCCAAGGTCGAGTTGCGAGGGACCATACACCATTCTCGTGGCTCTCGCGGCGTCCGAGCCCTGGTATGGGTACCCGTACTTCGATGGCCGCCTCCGTGTCGCTCACGGGCCTCACTCGCCGCTACGCCGGTGCCGCCCGCGCGGCGCTCGAGGACCTCCACCTCGAGGTGACAGCCGGCGAGACGGTCGTGCTGGTCGGCCCCTCCGGGTGCGGCAAGAGCACGACCCTCCGGCTGGTTGCGGGACTGGACCGCCCCGACGCGGGGACCATCCGCATCGGGGCGCGCGACGTCTCGCGCGTGCCCCCGCAGGAGCGCGACGTCGCCATGGTGTTCCAGGGTTTCGCCCTCTACCCGCACCTCCGGGTCCGCGACATCCTGGCCTTCCCGCTGCGCATGCGCCGCGTCCCCCGCGCCGCCCGGCAGCAGCAGGTGTTGGCGACGGCCGAGCTCCTGTCCATCACGGAGCTGCTCGATCGTCGCCCGGCGGAGCTCTCCGGCGGCGAGCAGCAGCGGGTCGCCATGGGGCGCGCCATCGTGCGAAACCCGGAGGTCTTCCTCTTCGACGAGCCCCTCTCCAACCTCGACGCCGCCCTCCGCACCGCGCTGCGGGCCGAGATCGGCCGGCTGCTGAGCAGCCTGGGCGCCACGGCCCTCTACGTCACCCACGACCAGACCGAGGCGATGACCCTCGGCCACCGCATCGCGGTCCTCCGCGCCGGCAAGCTCGAGCAGCTCGCTACGCCACGGGTCATCTACGAGACTCCCGCGACCGCGTTCGTGGCGGGCTTCTTCGGCACGCCGGCGATGAACCTCCTCGAGGCGGTCCGCGACGGGGGCCAGGTCCTGGTCGCCGGTCAGCCCCTCGCCGGTCCACCGGGCGAGGCGGAGCGCCTGCTCTGCGGCGTGCGCCCCGAGCATCTGTCCCTGGTCGCCGACGGCCACCCGGGGCCCACGCTCGGTGGCGTGGTCACCGCGGTCGAGCCCCACGGCGCGGAGTCGCACGTGTCGCTCGACCTCGGCGCGGGGCTCCTGCGGCTCAGGACCCGGGGCTTCGACGCGCCGGGGCTCGGCGAGACGGTGCGCGTGGGGCTCGACCCGGCCGCGCTGCACTGGTTCGACGGGGAGACGGGGCGGCGGCTGTGATCGCGCGCCGCGACCTGCTCCGCTGGGCTCCGGCCGCGCTCGGCTCGGTCGCGCTCGGCCCTGCGGCGTGCCGCGCCCGGCCAAGCGCCACGGATCCCGCGGTCGCCACGCTCTGGTTCTCCTACGGCGGCAAGAACCGCGAGGTGCTCGAGCGCCTGGTCGCCGAGTTCAACGCGAGCCAGGGCAATAGCCGGGTGGAGGCGGTCTTCCAGGGGGACTACTTCGAGGGGCTGGCCAAGCTCCGCACCGCCATGGCCGCGCGCGCCGGGCCCACCTTCAGCCACGTCGTCGGCGAGGTGGTCCCCTATCTGGCCGCCACGGGACGGCTCGAGCCCCTCGACGAGTACCCCGGCGCGCGCACGCTGGATCTGGTCCCCGAGCTCGGCCAGGCCGGCTCCTGGACGGGCGGCGCGGAGCGGCCCCTCTGGGCCCTGCCCTTCAACCGCTCGACCCCGATCGCGTACCTCAACGGGGCCGCCTTCGAGGCGGCGGGGCTCGGCGCGCCCCGCACCTGGGACGAGCTCCGCGCGATCGCCCGCGCCCTCACGCGCCGCCGCGGCGCGGTGACGGAGCGCTACGGCTTCGGGTGCCCGGTCGAGTGGTGGTACTGGGTCGCGCTCATGGGCCAGGCCGGCGGCGAGCTCGTGGGCCCCGACGGCTCGGTGACCCTCGGCGACGCGGCGGGGGTCGAGGCCGTCCGCTTCTGGCAGACCCTGGTGAGCGAGGACGGGAGCATGAAGCGGCCCGTCGGGCGCGACTACAACGCCTGGGAGGCGACCAACCAGGATTTTCTCGCCGGCCGCGCGGCGATGATCTGGACCAGCACGGCCTTTCTCAAGTACCTCGAACAGAACGCGAGTTTCCCGGTGATCGCCTCGCCCTTGCCAGCGGGGCGCCGACGCGCCGTCCCCACCGGGGGGACCTTCTGGATCCTCCTACGGGACGCGCCGGCGCGCGCCAAGGCCGCCGCCTGGGCGTTCCTCCGCTTCATGCACCAGCCCGCGCAGGTGATCGCATGGGCCACGGCGACGGGCTACCTGCCGGTGACCCGCGCGGCGGTGAAGGAGCTCGAGCGCAGCGGCTACTACGCCGCGCACCCGAACGACCGCGTCGCGGTGGACCAGCTCGAGGTCGCGCAGCCCTGGCCCTGGTCCGAGGAGCTGTTCCGCGTGCAGCGCGAGGTGGTCCAGCCGCGGCTCGAGCGCGCGGTCTTCGCCGGCGCCGACGCCGCGTCGATCCTGGCCGAGGCGCGCCTCGAGGCCCGACGGGGGCGCGGATGAGGCCCCGTCGCCGCCTCGATCCGTACTGGATGCTCGGGCCCACGCTGCTCCTGCTCGCGGCGTTCTTCTTCTATCCCCTCGCCTACGCCGCCTACATCAGCCTCTTCGACTGGGATCTGCTCACACCGCCGCGGTGGGTGGGGCTCGGCAACTACCGGGCGCTCATCGCCTCGGGAGAGCTCGGCGACGCGGTGGTCACCACCCTCGTCTTCAGCCTGGTGGTGGTCGCCGGATCGATGGCCCTCGGGCTCGCCCTCGCCCTCGCCCTCGACCGGCCGGGTCGCTTCGCGGCGTTCGTGCGCTCGGCCGTGTTCAGCGCCTACGTCGTCTCCTGGGTGAGCGTCGCGCTGCTCTGGCTCTGGGTGCTCGACGCGGACGCCGGGGCGCTGTCCGCACTGGTGCGCGCGGTGGGGCTGGTCCCCCTCGACTGGCTCGGGGATCCCGACGTCGCCCTCTACACCCTGGCGGGGGTCACCATCTGGAAGATCGCCGGCTACTCGCTCATCGTCTTCCTCACCGGGCTGCAGGACGTCCCGCCCGCCCTCTACGAGGCGGCCGCCCTCGACGGGGCCGGGGCCCTCGCGCGGTTCCGCCACGTGACCTGGCCGCTGCTCCGGCCGACGGCAGCGTTCGTGGCCACGACGAGCCTCATCCTGAGCTTCCAGGTCTTCGACGTGGTGCGGGTGATGACCCAGGGCGGCCCGGTGCGCGCCACCACCGTCTTCGTCTACGCCATCTACGAGCAGATCTTCTTGAATCTCCGGGTCGGCCGCGCGAGCGCACAGGTGGTGGTGTTCTTCGGGCTGCTGCTGGGGCTGACCCTGCTTCAGCTCTGGGCCTGGCGCCGGAGGGAGGCGACGTGACGGCGCGCGCCGTCAGGGGACGCGGCCGGCGCGTCGCCGACGCCCTGCTCCACGTCGGGCTCGCCCTGGTCGCGCTGGTCTGGCTCCTGCCCTACGCCTGGATGGTCCTCACCAGCCTCAAGACCCTGCCCGAGCTGCTCCAGGCCCCGACCTCCCCCCTCCCCGCGGGGCTCGCGCTGGGCGCCTACCAGGACGTCTGGCGGACGATGCCGGTCGGCAGGTACCTCTGGAACACGACGGTCATGGCGCTCGGCATCGCGGTGCTCCAGATCGCGCTGGCGCTCCCCGCTGGCTACGCCCTCGCCAAGCTCCGCTTCACGGGTCGCTCGCTCGCCTTCGGGCTCGTCGTCGCCACGCTCCTGATCCCCGCCCAGATCCGCTTCGTCCCCGTGTTCACGCTGCTCGCCGAGGTCCGCCTCGTCAACACCATGACGGCGCTGGTGCTGCCCTTCGGCGTCAGCGCGCTCGGGACCTTCCTCGTCCGCCAGGCGCTCCTCGCCGTGCCGGACTCCGTGATCGAGGCGGCGCGCCTCGACGGGGCCGGCGAGCTCCGGATCGTGTACGGGCTGCTCGGCCCCATGCTCACGCCCACCCTCGTCTCGCTCTTCCTCTTCAGCTTCGTCTTCCACTGGAACGACTATTTCTGGCCCCTGGTGATGACGACCGACGACGCGGTGCGGACCCTCCCGCTCGGCGTCGCGCTGCTGCGCGAGCAGGGCACCGGCGTCCGCTGGCACGTCGTCATGGCGGGGAACGTCCTGCTCAGCGTCCCCGTGCTCGTCCTCTTCGCCGCGACCCAGAAGCACCTGCTCCGCGCGGTCGCGCGGGGGGCCTGAGCCCCGGCGGCGTCCGCGCTGTGCTTCGTCGCTGCCATCGACGACTCCGTCAGCGACGTTCCAAGCCATTGGGGCGGCGCCGCACCACGGCAGAGGCTGGCAACGGCTCCGTTCCCACCAGGGTCAGGACCTTGCGCAGGCGTCCCCTCGTGGCCGGTGCGGCTTGGAGACTGGGACTAGCGCCGTGGGCCGTACCGATCTCGTCCCCCGCTCCAAGCGCGACGGCGGAGGCCGCGTCAGAGCCGAGCGCCACGTCCCCTGCCCAGGGCGCGATCGGCCCCGCGGGCTCCCCCGCCTGAGTCATTGGGAGGATGCCGATGCCAATGCAGCAGGCATCACGATCCGCCAGCGTCGAGGAGACGCGAGGATCGGGGTTGTCGGCGGGGCCCATCACCGCCGCGCGGAGTCGGGCGTCCGCGGAAGCCGCCTCCGACCCCGGGCATTCCGGCGGGGTATCCGTAGGCTGGCGCGCGAGCCCGATCCGGCTGGTCGCGGTGCCCCAGAGCTCGCGCACCGGATTGGGCGGCGGCGGCACGGTTTCCGGGGGTACCACCTCG
>CAYZQO010000127.1:0-8749 GCA_964480725.1 uncultured Polyangiaceae bacterium
TCAACGACTTTTTTTTCTATGCTCCCAACTGTAATTAAAACTGTAGCTGTCCCATGAGGAATAAACCAAATTGGTTCTTTGCTATACATTCCAACAGCAGTAACAGCAATCTTTCCATACTTCTTAGCCATGTAAATATTCTTGTCTGCAATCCGTATAAATTGTCTTAGAAGGAAACTCGGTATTAATCTAATCCATGCTTGACCAGAAAGGCTAGCAAGTTTGTCAGTTTGTTGGCTTTTTGCTTCTCTTATTTCCTTGTGTATTTGACGATAAGTCTTATCCTGTGCTTGCTTAATTCCAATTGGTTCAGGCACATTCTCTCCAGCTATTTCACGTTCAATTAATACGCTTACTATAATATCATCAAGTAATATAAGTTTTCGACCTTTGATAAATGAGTTAAATTGAGGATAATCTTTAATAACATTTGAAAGACATGTCACAATGTAGGCTGTCAAAGAAAGTTTTTCGCCTGTTTTTTCGAAATGCTTTTTAATCAAGGCCCTAGGTTCTGTAATATCAACTTCGGTAAAACAATGTATCGCATTTTTATCTTTCGTCACAGTCGCAGAAGCAATAACAGCTCGTCGATTAAAACTCAAGGGTAAACTTTTATATCCTTTTTTTATTATCATAATTCAATTGATAGATTCTATTGTGGTGCGTCGCTCTTATGCTTGTTCCAACGCTCGCCGGTATGCGCAGTTGCCGCTTCAGGGCGCTTACTTGTCGTGTTACCCGAAAGGTAGCCAAATGAACCGACTTTAGCAACTCCTCGGCCCGGCAACCGACCGCAGGGAGCTCATGAGGTCCACCCAAACAATCGACCGAAGGGAGTTAATAATGGATTAACGAGTAATAGCGTATGACCGGCTGTTGTACGCTGGCCGTTATTGTTCTCCGAACTATCTATCTCATATTTAAGGCAATGACTCTCTGTCCGTGTGTTAGAGAGGGACGGAGACAATTCATAACACTGTCCATATTACACTTTTTTTACTCTTTCACAAAAGATCATTATGAATTATACTTTTCTTAACTGGCAAGCTAACAAGTTTCTCTGAATTCCAGAAATTGACATTCAGGTTGGTATGGAAACAATAGTTACCATAAACTACAGTAACTATTGTTTTGAAAATTTAACTATTTGACTTTTTCCCATGGGGGGGAGCTTGTTCCATTTTGAATAATTGTTAGACTGATAATTTTACCATTTTCATAATTAAATTGTATTTGTGCGAATACTACTTTAAAAAAGAATTTATCTTTCTCAGATGCAAATATTTTAAACACATCCTGTCCTGTAACCTGAGCATACAATTGAGGGCCTTCCTTTGTAATCGTAACTGAAATTTCCGGTGCAATCTGATAGATTCCCGTGTATGTTTCCAGAACCTCCTCAGGAAGTTGAATTTCATTAAAAACTTCTTTTGCAAATGAAGGTAAAGCTTTAATATCGGTTTCATTATTCAGTAGTTTTAATGCTAAATCTCCAATTGCCGATAACTCATACTGAATATTACCGGCATTAGAAGCAAAATATATAGCGGTTTTAGAATTTACCCTGGCCTTGAAAATAGTTGAATAACCGGGAAGTCCGCCAGAATGACCTAAAACTTTAATACTGTCAAGATTATTAATTCCAACACCAAGACCATAATCAAAATTAAATTGACGCGTTTGCATTTCTAATACTGATTGCGGCTTTAAGATAGACTGGCCTTTAAAATTACCATTATTTAATTGGGCAATATAAAAATTAGCCATCTCCGAAGGAGTTAAGTATATATCTCCGGCAGGATAAACATCAGCTTGAATCTGATGCTCCGCAAAAGATTGATTATTGTTTATTGTATAAGGTAGCGCAAGTTCCTCTACCATGCCTGGAGTTGGAGCCATTAAACCTTTAGATTCTATATTAAGCGGGGTTAAAATATGGTCTGCCACATAATCCGGATAAGATTGACCCGATATTTTTTCTATTGCAAATCCGGCTAAACCATAACATGAATTACAGTATTTAAAATTAACTCCCGGAGCTTCTTCTGCTGTAATTTTAGCCGCCATTTGCTCTAATGTCTCGGGAAATCTTCGTTCCCACAATGGGACAAAATCCTCTGAACCCTTCAAACCTGAATGATGACTTAACAAATGCCTGAAAGTTACTGGCTTTCCTTCATCAGAAAGATCACTAATGGCCGATTCACCAAGATACTTATTAATTGGGTCATCTATTTTTATCTTTCCGGCATCAACCAATTGCATAATTGCTGTTGCTGTAACAAATTTAAAGTTTGAACCGGTATTATAAATGGTAGATTTAGTAGCCGGAACCTGCTTCTTTACATTTGCATAGCCAAAGGCATCAGCCCAAACAATACTATCATCTTTTATCAATGCAAAAGAAATAGATGGAATCCCCGTTTCTGTCAGCATTTTTTCTATTTCTTTTGTAAGATGTTGTTTTACATAGGATAACTCTAATTCATCATCGCCTCTTTGTGAGAATGCGGTATTTGAAATCGCAAAAGCAATAAGCAGGGCTAAAAATTTAATTCTATATATTTTTTTATATTTCATATCTATTAATTGTTATAAAGAATCGCCAAAATAACATGTGCACCAGGTATAATAGAAGTTCTTTGGTTTAAATAACATAGTAACTTTTGTGGTAAAAATATTTCACCTCCATCCATACGATAACAGAACCTATCCCTCTTTATATTCAAGGATATCAGAAGGCTGACAATCTAAAGCTTTACAAATAAGGTCAAGTGTTGAAAACCGTATTGCCTTTGCTTTATTGGTTTTTAATATGGATAAATTAGCAGGTGTAATATTTATTCTTTCTGATAGTAGTGATAAGGATATTTTTCGTTTTGCCATCATCACATCAAGATTTACTATTATTGCCATAATTATATTGTTAGATCCATTTCGTTTTTCATTCTTTCACCTTCTTTAAACACACTGCTTAAAATCATTAAAACAAATAGAAATATTAAATAACGAAAAGAGCTGATTAATTCAATATCCGGATTGAATTTATGAATTACACCATCTGGAAACTTCATTGTAATGTTAAAATTAGCAATGGAAACAATAAAGGAAATAAGGAATAAAATACCCACATAGATTTCTAATCTTTTGAAGGTTTTGGTACAGTTTACAAAAAATGACGAATAGGTTTTAATACTACTTGAAAAAGAAACCAACTCCCACATTATTAACACATAAGCAGTTAACACGAATGCAAATTGCAACCAGATTCGGAGTTTTGTAGAGAATGTAAGTTTGTTTAAATATATGGCATTATCCCCTGTTTCAGTATATTCTGAAAGAGATTCCGGAGGAATTGGATTCGATTTACTATAATTGAAATCCATTTCAAACCCTCGATCATTTAACAAAACTTTGTTGTAAATAGCTGGAGAATAGCCTGAATGTATCAGACTAAAAGTTATTAGTGTTCCAGTTATTATTGTAATTACCATTACAATTTTGATGATAATTACCGGAACCTTTAAAATCGAATGTGTTTTCATATCATTATTTTTTTAATACTTTGCAAACATACAATAAATTTATTGATATACAATTTTATTTTATCGTATTTCGATATATTAATTGTCTTAAACAATAATATGCCATTTGAATATTCTAGAAGAAAAGAAGAACTTCAAGAGATATAATATTTCATATACCTAGATTAATTCATCATTTTTAAACAAATTAAGAGAGGTCGAATAAACGGGAATACCAATGTCAAAATATACTTGATTTTTTTCTCTACGATTTTTTGAAACAAACTAATGTCATCCTTTATTCTCATTTTTAATCCAGTTATCAATCTGCGATATAGAATGCTATCGTAAATTTCTAATCTGTCTGATGATGCTAATCCATTTGCGTGGGAGTGTATGGAAGTGAAGGGAAGGCTGTGGAACGGGCTGGAACACTCTTGTTTTTGTGCGCCGACATATTCTTTTTTGTCTTTTAATCAGTCGCTAACTTGTTGCTGTGTCGTTTTTTCGGCTTGCGTACAAACGTTCACCGGTATGCGCAGTAGCCGATTCATGGGCGCTCGCTTGCCTGTCGGCCGTAACGGAGTGGAGGCGGGTCGTGTTACCCTAAAGATAGCCAAGGGAACTGACATTAGCAACCCCTCCACGCGGCACACGACCGAAGCGACCGAAGGGAGCTCATGACCGCAGGGAGCTCATGACCGAAGGGAATAACGGAGTTAATAATGGATTAACGAGTAACCGACCGGAGGGAGCTCATGAGGCCCAATCACATTATCGACCGCAGGGAGTTCATTAGAGTTGATGGAATAACCGACCGCAGGGAGCTCACGAGGTCCACCCAAACAATCGACCAAAGGGAGTTCATGAAGGCTTAACGAATAATTGCGTATGACCGCGTGTAAGCGATAGTTTATTTTTTATTATATAAATTTCTAAGTAACTCGAAACCCAAAATTGAAATTTTTCCATTATCAGGAAAAAATGCAGAAACATTTGTTAAAATAATTATTGCTAATTTATTATTTACATCTAAAACAAAAAATGAACTGTAGCCTCCCGTTCCGCCACCATGGCAAAACCCGGAAATAGCATCATTGTCGCCAAATTTAAAAGCATTCCAACCAAGAGCAAACCGCTCACCTTTTATTTGATATGTTATAGTTCTTTGAAGTTTCAATATTGTATCATTAGAAAAATTGGCAATTGCAAATTTTGATAAGTCAACAACATTTGACAAAATACCTCCTGCTGCTACCATTGAGTTTAAATCCCAATTTAGTGTTTTCTTTCCGTCTGCATCCTGTCCTGTAACAAGATGGTCTGCAATTTTTTTGCGATCGGTTGTAGTTGATGTCATCTTATATTTAGCACAAATCTTTTCTTGCAATAATTGTTCATAATTTTTTGAAGATATTTGTTCCAGTAAATAGCCTAAAATACCCATTCCTAAATTAGAATATTCATAAATTTTGCCGGGTTCAGAATTTATTTCCATTAAATTTTTTAAATAATCATCAAGTAATTCATAACTGTAACCAGAAAAATGATTGACAGGATATTTACTGAAATCATAATTAACAGGATCTCTTGTAAGGCCAGAAGTATGATTAGCCAATGTTTTGAACGTTATTTTCTTTCCGCTTTTTGAATATCGATGTAATTTATAGGGAAGTATATTATCAATTGAGTCGTCTAATTTTATAATATGATTAGAAACAAAATCGGATAATAAAAAAGTGGTAAATATCTTTGTTATTGAACCAATCTCATAAACTGAATCTTTGTTATTTACACAAGATAAAGACTCCTTTTCTTTAATAAAGCCTAAATAATTAACCATTGTATCGTCTACGAGAGCAATTGAAAGTTGTGTTTCATCTGGAAAATCTTTTGTTAATAACTTTACAATCTCAATATTAGAATATGTTGAATCTTTTGTATCTGCATAAGAGGAACTATTCCATATAAGAATACTTAACAAAGATAGAATCAGTATTTTGGATGTCATTTTCATATGAGTCAGGATTTTTTAAATTACCACTAACGTTGATGGTATGGTGTCGTGCGGGATTACGAAGCGCTAACTTATCAGTTTACACCCACTTTTTTTTCGAACCACGAATCTTCGCAAACTGTTGAAACCCGCATGCACTATGCCATGTGTTAGCTTGCGTTAATTTTTAATAATCTTTTTGATGATAGTATTATTTTCAGAATAAATCCTAAGAAAATAAATTCCACTGTTAAAAGATCCAATATTTATCAAAGTTTTAGCTGACTGTAATATAATCTTACCTGAATTGTCAATCACCTCAATATTATCGATTCTTAATTCCGATTTTATTTGTATATAATCTGAAGACGGATTGGGATACAATTCAAATCTATCCGCAAGCATATTATTTATTGAGTTAACAATCCGAGAACCACAATCTTTTGAAGTGAAGTTTATATCTATTTCATTATCGTGATAGCATCTAATAGGTCCATCAGCTTCAGGAATTATTACCTTTCCTAATGGTAAGAACCATTCATATCCTCCAACTTTTTCTAGGTAAAATCCACTGAACCAACCAAAATCATCTAGTTGCTCTAAGACATATTTATTCAATACTTCTCCATCGTATGTCTCGGTAATTACTGTATCTATAACAACTCGGTAGGTAGAATCCTCTAAATGATTGTTATCATAAGGTATGTCAAGCACTAAAGTGTCACCCTGTAGAGCATTAAAAATAAATAATCTGTATAGCTTTTCATTATCTTGGTCGTACAACGAAACTGTATCACCAGATTGATGTATAAAATATGGAGATACTTCAATAGAATCACCTTGATAACTACAATAAGTCCTTTTAATTTTTCTCAAATTATAATCATTGATGGTTGTATCTTTCTCAACTAAAAGATAATAATATTCAGAAGATGTCGGAGCTGCTCCACCAGCACTTGAACTATAATACCATTCGGCTCCAATAGAGGCAAAATCTTGTCCGAATGACAGGTTTATCTGAAATATTATCAGAATCGTGGTGATGTAAAGATTTAATTTCATAGTTGATATTGTTTGGTTTGTCATTGTGCCTTAATGCAAGCTAACACTCGCCGGTATGCGCAGTTGACGCTTCAAGGCGCTTTGGTCTCGGGTTACCCTCAAGATAGGCAAATGAACCAACATTAGTAACCCCTCGGCCCGGATACCAACCGGAGGGAGCTCATGAGGTCCACCCAAACAATCGACCAAAGGGAGTTAATAATGGATTAACGAGTAACCGACCGCAGGGAGCTCATGAGTTCTACCCGGATAATCGACCAAAGGGAGTTTATGAGAATTTGTCGAATAACTGACCGCAGGGAGCTCATGAGGCCCAATCACATTATCGACCGCAGGGAGTTCATTAGAGTTGATCGAATAATTGCCTATGACCGGTTGTTATGCCGCGTACATTATTTTAATCTTTTTATTATTGTCGTTTTGAAATCATATTCGTCAATTTTCAAATTCATCAAGTCAAACTGTTTATTATCAAGATATTTCTCAATAAAAGGCAAATCTGGCGCATAATGAAAGTATCCTCCGACTTTCAATGAGTTCAAAATATTCATATAAGTTTTTCCATATTCAATATACTTTCCGTCTTCTCTCAAATTATGGTGTTTGAAATGATTTGAAAATCCTAAGTTACTGATAATTGTTCCCCATTTTTCATTCCCGTAATTATACTCCAACCAATCTATTGTTATCAAATCTGAAGAAGAAAATTTAAATCTGTCAATTCCATAAACTACAACTCCTTGATATTTAAGATATTTGACTAAATAACCTTGGCTTCCACATCCTATATCTAATACTGGTTGCATTAAATCCTTGATATCAATCTGTAAGATGTTAATTTGCAATTCCGGGCTATATTCATAACAAGCAACTGGAATAATTTTTTCAGGATCATTTCTATAAATCCCTTCAGCAAAGGGGTTACTTTCTTTAATCCATCTTTGTAGTTTTTCATAATGATTTATTGAAATATTTTCAATTGAATCGGTTTTGGTCCGAATAATTTCAAATAAATCAGAGTAGATTTTTCTTAAATCATTTTTTGCTTTCGTGTCAAATGAGTAGTATTGGTTAACTCTGCAAAACTCTTCGGTGGCCTTATCTGTCGCATATTCAATTAATAAATGTCTTGTTAGAGAGTTTAAACTGTCAATGTTTGAAATAGCTCTAACAATTTCATTCGTAAATCGAAATATCTCAAGTCTGTCAAGGAAAATGTTTTTATATTGATTATATTCTATCTGATTATCTATAATTTGTATAAATCTATCCATTTGCCTGTGTTTTTCATTGTATGTGGCATAACGTTTAACGGTATGCGCAGTGCGGGGTTCAAAGCACTTACTTGTCGAGTTGCTGCAATGGTTAATAAATGAGCTGTAATTACAACAGGCACAGCACCCCGCATTGCGTATGACCGGTCGTTAGGCAAAGTGCATTTTTCACTTTATTTAAATGTAATCTTTGTCTTACCGTTTTTATCAAATAGTTTAATCAATAAGATGTATTTATAAGGTTTATCACTTATGACTCTTATTGTATTAAATATTGATATTATAGCACTAAAAATCAATCCAAAATAAATAATAAATGGAATCTTAATCATTAAAAAAATGAATAATCCAGTGAGAATAAATAAAACCCATACACTTAATTGAAAATTCAGTATATCATTAAAATGTTCATTCATATTTTCTATTGAATCCCGCTTTTTATACCAAATAATTATCGTAGGGAAGATAAGCAGGAACAAACCGCTCAAATGCAAAAGTGCCAACCAAGTTTTATCATCCTCTTTTCTACTTTCTACAGATGATTCATTATCACTGAACAAACTAAAATCTACATCCAATGCTTTTGCAATCATCTGTAAGGTATAAGCACGTGGGTCAACCTCGCCATTTTCTATGCGTTGAATTGTCCTTGCACTTAATTCTGTCTTTTCGGCTAATTCTTCTTGGGTCAAACCCTTTTTTATCCGTAGTTCCTTAATTATTAGTCCTATTTTCATATTTTTTTTATGCAAATATCACTTTAATCAGGATTACAATCCAACTACAAAATCACGACATTTACACGACAATATCTCAATGAACCGGTTTTTTTGCGTGTTCGTTAAGGGACATAGTTTACAAGGTTCAAGGCACATGGTTTACACTAAGAT
>CAYZQO010000128.1:0-8656 GCA_964480725.1 uncultured Polyangiaceae bacterium
GCTTGTCCGAGGTGTCGTAGTCGGTGGACACGGTCTCCGGGTTGCAGTTGACCATGATGGTCTCGTAACCCAGGTCCCGCAGCGCGAACGCCGCGTGGACACAGCAGTAGTCGAACTCGATCCCCTGCCCGATGCGGTTCGGGCCCCCACCGAGGATCATGACCTTGCGCCCCGCACTCACCGGGACCTCGTCCGGCGCGCCGTAGGTGGAGTAGTAGTAGGCCGCGTCCTCAACGCCGCTCACCGGGAGCCGCTGGTAGGTCGGGGTGAGCCCGAGGCCTCGACGCCGCTCGCGCAGGTCGACCTCGGGGACGCCGAGGCGCTCGGCGAGATAGCGATCCGAGAACCCATCGCGCTTGGCCTGACGCAGGAGCGGCTCCGGCGGGAGGCTGCCGCGGTGGCGCAGGATCTCCTCCTCGAGCGCCACCAGCTCGCGCATCTGCTCGATGAACCACGCCTTGATGTGAGTCTGCTCGTGCAAGCGCTCGACGGAGGCACCCTTCCGCAGCGCCTCGTACATGATGAACTGCCGCTCGCTGGTCGGGTAGGCGAGCAGGGCATGGAGCTCCTCGAGCGGTAGCTCGTGGAAGTTTTTCGCATGGCCGAGGCCGTAGCGGCCCTTCTCGATCGACCGGATCGCCTTCTGGAAGGCCTCCTTGTACGTCTTGCCGATGCTCATCACCTCGCCGACGGCGCGCATCTGGGTGCCCAGACGGTCCTCCACACCCTTGAACTTCTCGAAGTCCCAGCGACAGAACTTCACCACCACGTACTCGCCCCAGGGGGCGTACCGGTCGAGCGTGCCGTCCTTCCAGTAGGGGATCTCGTCGAGTGTGAGGCCCCCCGCCAGCAGCGAGGACACCATCGCGATCGGGAAGCCCGTGGCCTTGGACGCGAGGGCTGACGAGCGCGAGGTCCGCGGGTTGATCTCGATCACCACCACCCGGTCGGTCTTCGGGTCGTGCGCGAACTGCACGTTGGTACCACCGATGACCTCGATGGACTCGACAATCGCGTACGAGTAGGCCTGCAGCCGCGCCTGGAGCTCGGGGGAGATGGTGAGCATCGGTGCGACGCAGTACGAGTCGCCCGTGTGCACGCCCATGGCGTCGACGTTCTCGATGAAGCACACGGTGATGAGGCGGTTCTTCGCGTCGCGCACCACCTCGAGCTCGAGCTCCTCCCACCCGAGCACCGACTCCTCGACCAGGATCTGGTGGACCATGCTCGCCGCGAGCCCGCGCTGGGCGACGGCGCGGAACTCCTGCTCGTTGTAGACCAGCCCGCCACCGGTGCCGCCCATGGTGTAGGCAGGGCGGATCACCACCGGGTAGCCGAGCCGCTCCACGATCCTGAGCGCCTCGTCCACCGAGTGTGCGACGTCGCTCTGCGGCGTCTCGATGCCGAGCCGCTGCATCGTCTCCTTGAAGGCGAGCCGATCCTCGCCGCGCTCGATCGCGTCGAGCTGGACCCCGATCACGCGCGTGCCATTGCGCTCGAGAACGCCGGCCTTGGCGAGCTCCGACGAGAGGTTCAGTCCCGACTGGCCGCCGAGGTTCGGCAGCAGGGCATCGGGGCGCTCCTTCTCGATGATGCGCTCGAGCGAGCGGACGTTCAGCGGCTCGATGTAGGTCGCGTCCGCCATCCCCGGATCGGTCATGATGGTGGCGGGGTTCGAGTTGACGAGGACGACCTCGTAGCCCAGCCGCCGGAGGGCCTTGCAGGCCTGGGTCCCCGAGTAATCGAACTCGCAAGCCTGTCCGATCACGATCGGACCGGAGCCGATGATCATCACCTTTTTCACGTCCGAACGCCGGGGCATGGGGCTGACCTCCTCCTGCAGAAAAAGGCGCAGGGCGGCGCCAGACTGAAGCCCCCATGCCCGGCCGAGGAATAGGGGGATCCCTGATTCGGGCATCAGGTGTTCTTCCCAGCGCCTACCCTTCGACCGACCGAACCGCCGACCCGTCCGCCGGGGCTACCCGGCCGGGGCGCCACGGCGAGGCGCAGGAGAGCGCCGGCCTCAGGGCACGGCGGGCGGGCACATGCCCCCGGCGTCACGGACGCCAGGGCGCGCGGCCTTCTCCGCCTCGCAAGACGCCGCCTTGACGCAGCGGCACTCCTCGATGCCGGCCGCGATCCCCGGGGTGTCGGCGGGCGACGGGCCGATGAAGCAGCAGACGAGCGAGGCGTCGCACAAGGCGACCTCACTGCCGGCCCAGGCCGCATCGTCCCCCGGCGCGAAGCTGGTGCAGGCGCAGGAGGCGGAGGCGAGGGAGAGCGAAGGGGTCTGGGTGCAGCGCCAGACCACGCCGCCCGTGGACTCCTCGGCCTCGTCGTCGCTCCCGCAGGCCATGAGCAGGCCCCCGAATAGTGCCCAGAGCAGACGGGAGGCCCGACGTCTGGGCCTCAACCGCGACGGCGCGGGGGCGGCACTCCGAACCCTGGCGGTGACGGGCAAGCGAACGGTCATGGTGGCCTCCGCGCGAACGGCGCGCAGCCGACGCCGGGCAAGGCTCACACGGGCCGAGCGGCGACGCAACGCTTCGACGTAGCTCCGGCGCGCGGCGCGGGGTACGCCGAGTACATCGGGTGGACGACCGCGTCGATGGCAAGCTCGTCCCCTCGCCCGACGCGCAGGGCGAGGCGCTCGGGCGCCGCCCCGATCGCGAGCCGCACGAAACCGGTCCTGCCCCCGTCGGTCCGCGTCGAGAGCGCGAGCTCCACGCCGCAGCTCCGGGTGTCGACAGGGCGATCGGCGGGCAGCGGTACCACGAACGAACAGGGCGGGCGGTCGTCGAGGGTGAGCTCGAACCGATAGAAACCCGGTCGCGTGAGCGGCGGAGTCAGCTCGACGAAGACCCCGCCCGTGCACGGCGGCGGGCCGACTCGCCGCACCAAGACCCAGGTGCCGACGGTCAGGACGGCCGCGACGGCCCCGAGGATCTGCGCGGTCCTGGCGTCCACGGGCGCATGATCCCCCGACTCGGCCGACCCCCGCGAGGAGGAAAAGGCGGCCCACGCGCTCGCGCCCGGCGGCAACGTTGACTAGCGGTCGGGCCGGCTTCGGCTGCGGGACGGCCCTGGGAATTGGAGGAGGGACCGGGGCGCAGACCAAACGCAGCGCTGGGGTGCGCAATCCGGCCGCCACGGCTCCGTCCTGGAGCAAATGTCCTGCGCGCACGCCGCGCGCTGCAGCGCAAAGAACTGCGCCGTCGTCCACGCCTCCTCGCCCCGCGTCAGCCCCCAGAAGAACTGCAGCCAGTCGAGCTCCGTCCCCATGTACTCCACCGTCGCCAGCGCGTGCTGCCCCAGCGACGCCGACACCGCCGACGCGCAGTAGCGGTTGCGCCACTTGCTGGCCACCGCGCAGTCGATCCGGGCCGGCGCGATCACGAAGTACCAGCCCGCGAGCTCCGTCAGGAGGCGGTTACGTGGTGCTGCCCCCCGCGCCTGGGCGGCGCGCCACGACCGCCCGTCCTCGCTGCGCTGCGCGCGGACGGCCCCTGCCTAATCCGTGCTCGGTCACCGCCGCCTGCGGCCGCGTGCAGCCACCGGCCGCGAGCATGCACGCGGAGCGCAGCCGCCCGCCGGCGCCGCCCTGCGCGCGGATGGGGGGCCGACGCGCCGCGGGTCATCGGCTCGGCTCGGGCAGCGTCCGCACCAGGCGGAAGCCGCCGGAGACGGTGCCGACCTTGGTGAAGCTTAGGCGCCGAGCGAGGCGGAGTAGATCCGGGGACCCCGTGTGGGATCCTCCGCGGATGGGAGGTGGCCCCAGACCAGCGTCTACCGTCCCCCACGGGTCCGTGGCCGGCGCCTGCGTCGTTGTCACGTACTCTGGGTTCGACGTGTACTCGTCCACATTCCCGAGCACGTCGTGCAAT
Organism: uncultured Polyangiaceae bacterium; assembly: GCA_964480725.1. GTDB lineage: Bacteria > Myxococcota_A > Polyangia > Polyangiales > Polyangiaceae > JAFGBI01. Next base: position 3,885 of record CAYZQO010000128.1, read on the forward strand.
CCCCACGCGTTGGCTCCCTTGCGCCCTGCGGGCTGGGCGCTCCCCAGGTTATTGTGGCGGTACCAAGCGTAATCGTCGAGCGCTGGCTCGTGCATGTTCATCTGCAGGTCGGACGCGGCCTCCTCCGACATCGGCCCCGTGAAGTACGTCGTCCGCGCCCCCGCCCGCGCCGCGTACTCCCACTCCGCCTCCGTCGGCAGCCGGTACCCCTCGCAGTCGTAGACGCTCGCCGTCGGGGTGGCCACCGTCACGGCGTCGCAGTACATCAGGTACTCCGTCTCGGCCGTGCAGGCGCCGGAGACGCAGAGGTTGGGGTTGTTCGTGATCCCCTGGCACCCCTTCAACACATAGCACGGCTCCAGCGGCGGCTCCGCGTGCTCGGACCGCCAGTTGGCGTAGTACAACGCCGCAAACCAGCTCATCCGTGTCATCGGACAGTCGGGCTCATCACACGCGGCATTTCCCGCCTCGACTTCGATCTGGGGCGCTCCGTACGGCAGCGCCCACCCCGTCTCCGCCCACTCGGCCCGCGTCACCTCGTGCTGCCCGATCTCGAAGCTCCGCGTCAGGTACACCGTGGTCAGCGTCTCGCCGCGCATCGCTCGCCCCGGCTCGTCCTCCGGAGAGCCCATCACGTAGCAGCCGGCCGGGATGCGGCACCATCCGTCACGACAGTCCTTCACGACCTCGACGTGCTGGCACGTCGGGTCGTCCGTGTGCGGCACCCAGGGGAGCTGCACGGGGGCGGTGAGGTCGGACCTGTCCTCGGTGGCTCCCACCCCGCCGCTCCCCGGACTGCTCCCGCCCCTTCCCGCCGTGCTGCCCTCGCTCGAGCCCCCGCCGATGGCAGGGCTGCCTGCGGGGGGACTGGAGTACGTCACGTGCTCGCCCCCCGGGCGGCACGAGGCTGCGACGAGTAGCAGGGCCTGCGCGCCGTGGTGGCGCAACGAGCAATTCATGGCGTCAGATCCGTCGAGACTCCAAATTCCCGGCCGCGGTCGAGAATCCCGTTCCACTGCCCTTCCGTCAACGCCACCGTCTCCGGCCGCCCTGCCTCCGCCAGGTCAGCATACAACCCCCACGCCTCGAACGTTATCCCCTGGCCCCCCGTACAGCGCCGGGGCGCGCACTCCGCCGACCACTCCACCGCCGAGCAGATCCGCTGCGCGCACGCCGCGCGCTGCAGCGCCAGGAACTGCGCCGTCGTCCACGCCTCCTCGCCCCGCGTCAGCCCCCAGAAGAACTGCAGCCAGTCGAGCTCCGTCCCCATGTACTCCACCGTCGCCAGCGCGTGCTGCCCCAGCGACGCCGACACCGCCGACGCGCAGTAGCGGTTGCGCCACTTGCTGGCCACCGCGCAGTCGATCCGAGCCGGCCCGATCACGAAGTACCAACCGGCAAGCTCGGTTGGTGCTGCCCCCCGCGCCTGGGCGGCGCGCCACGACCGCCCGTGCTCGCTGCGCTGCGCGCGGATGGGGGGCCGGCGCGCGGCGCGTCATCGGCTGGGCTCGGGGAGTGTGCGCACCAGGCGAAAACCACCGGATCGCGTTCCAACCATGGTGCTTGTCAATCGCTGTGCAAGCCGAAGCAGGCTTGGGGCGTTCCCACTCCTCCCACCGCGGATCGTGGCTTCGCCAGAACTCGCGTCCACCATCTCCCAGGGATCTGTCGCCGGAGCCAGTTCTGTGGTCACGTACCTTGGGTTCGAGACGAACTCGGATGCGTTGCCGTGGACGTCATGAAGGCCCCATGAGTTGGTTCCCTTGCGCCCGACGGGCCAAACCCTGCCCAGGCTGTTGAACCTGTACCAAGCATAATCGTCCAGGACAGGCTCGTGCCGCGCCAGGTCCGGATCCGAGGCGACCTCCGGGGACATCGGGCCCATGAAGTACGCGGTCCTCGCCCCCGCTCGTGCCGCGTACTCCCACTCAGCGTCGGTCGGCAGCCGGTACCCCTCGCAGTCGTAGACGCTACCAGTCGGAGTGGTCACCGTCACGGCGTCGCAGTACATCAGGTACTCCGTGTCGGCTGTGCAGTCGCCGGAGACGCATAGGTCGGGGTTGCTCGTGATCCCCTGGCACTCCTCCAGCAAGTAGCAAGGCTCGAGCGGCGGATCCGCGTGCTCCGACCGCCAGTTGGCGTAGTGCAGCGCCGCAAACCAGCTCACCCGTGTCATCGGGCAGTCGGGCTCGTCGCAAGCAGCGTTGCCCGCCTCGACCTCGATCTGGGGCGCTCCGTACGGCAGCGCCCACGCCGTCTCCGCCCACTCCGCCCGCGTCACCTCGTACTGTCCGATCTCGAAGCTCCGCGTCAGGTACACCGTGGTCAGCGTCTCGCCGCGCATCGCTCGCCCCGGCTCGTCCTCCGGAGAGCCCATCACGTAGCAGCCGGCCGGGATGCGGCACCATCCGTCACGACAGTCCTTCACGACCTCGACGTGCTGGCACGTCGGGTCGTCCGTGTGCGGCACCCAGGGGAGCTGCACGGGGGCGGTGAGGTCGGACCTGTCCTCGGTGGCTCCCACCCCGCCGCTCCCCGGACTGCTCCCGCCCCTTCCCGCCGTGCTGCCCTCGCTCGAGCCCCCGCCGATGGCAGGGCTGCCTGCGGGGGGACTGGAGTACGTCACGTGCTCGCCCCCCGGGCGGCACGAGGCTGCGACGAGTAGCAGGGCCTGCGCGCCGTGGTGGCGCAACGAGCAATTCATGGCGTCAGATCCGTCGAGACTCCAAATTCCCGGCCGCGGTCGAGAATCCCGTTCCACTGCCCTTCCGTCAACGCCACCGTCTCCGGCCGCCCTGCCTCCGCCAGGTCAGCATACAACCCCCACGCCTCGAACGTTATCCCCTGGCCCCCCGTACAGCGCCGGGGCGCGCACTCCGCCGACCACTCCACCGCCGAGCAGATCCGCTGCGCGCACGCCGCGCGCTGCAGCGCCAGGAACTGCGCCGTCGTCCACGCCTCCTCGCCCCGCGTCAGCCCCCAGAAGAACTGCAGCCAGTCGAGCTCCGTCCCCATGTACTCCACCGTCGCCAGCGCGTGCTGCCCCAGCGACGCCGACACCGCCGACGCGCAGTAGCGGTTGCGCCACTTGCTGGCCACCGCGCAGTCGATCCGGGCCGGCGCGATCACGAAGTACCAGCCCGCGAGCTCCGTCAGGAGGCGGTTACGGTCGTACTCGAGCCGGTCGAGGATGGCCTGCTCGCCGGGGACCGCGGGGTCGCAGGTCGGGCAGCTATATCGCTCCGCCACCATCGCCTGGCCCTCGGGGCTGCCTGGTGCTGCCCCCCGCGCCTGGGCGGCGCGCCACGACCGCCCGCGCTCGCTGCGCTGCGCGCGGGCGGGCCCCTGCCTAATCCGTGCTCGCTGCGCTGCGCGCGGATGGGGGGCCGGCGTGCTGCGCGTCATTGTCAGGACTGTCAGGGGTCCGGCAGCGTCCGGACCAGGCGGAAACCGCCCGAAGTAATGGGGACCCGGGTGCTCGTCAACCGCTGTGCCAAACGAAGGGCGCGCGGGGGATTGATATGCGCCGCGCCACGGACAGCAATCTTCAGCTCGGCATCGATATCGCCCCACGGATCGTTCGCGGGCACCTCGGTCGTCGTCACGTACTCCGGGTTTGACACGAATTCTTTGACGTTGCCGAGCACGTCGTGAAGGCCCCATGCGTTGGCGCCCTTTCGTCCGACGACCGATGCCCTACCCAGACTGTTGTAGTGGTACCATGCATAGCCATCGAGCGCTGGCTCGTGCATGTTCATCTCCAGGTCGGACGCGGCCTCCTCCGACATCGGGCCCGTCAGGTACGTCGTCCGCGCCCCCGCCCGCGCCGCGTACTCCCACTCTGCCTCCGTCGGCAGCCGGTACCCCTCGCAGTCGTAGACGCTCGCCGTCGAGGTGGTCACCGTCACGGCGTCGCAGTCCATCAGGTATTCCGTGTAACCCGTGGTGCACGCCTCCTTCACGACGTTGCCCGAGGCGCCGTCCGAGAAGCATGCGGAAGGGTTCCATGATACCCCTTGGCACCCCTCCAGCACGTAGCAGGGCTCCAGCGGCGGATCCGCGTGCTCCGACCGCCAGTTGGCGTAGTGCAGCGCCGCAAACCAGCTCACCCGTGTCATCGGGCAGTCGGGCTCGTCGCAAGCAGCGTTGCCCGCCTCGACCTCGATCTGGGGCGCTCCGTACGGCAGCGCCCACGCCGTCTCCGCCCACTCCGCCCGCGTCACCTCGTACTGTCCGATCTCGAAGCTCCGCGTCAGGTACACCGTGGTCAGCGTCTCGCCGCGCATCGCTCGCCCCGGCTCGTCCTCCGGAGAGCCCATCACGTAGCAGCCGGCCGGGATGCGGCACCATCCGTCACGACAGTCCTTCACGACCTCGACGTGCTGGCACGTCGGGTCGTCCGTGTGCGGCACCCAGGGGAGCTGCACGGGGGCGGTGAGGTCGGACCTGTCCTCGGTGGCTCCCACCCCGCCGCTCCCCGGACTGCTCCCGCCCCTTCCCGCCGTGCTGCCCTCGCTCGAGCCCCCGCCGATGGCAGGGCTGCCTGCGGGGGGACTGGAGTACGTCACGTGCTCGCCCCCCGGGCGGCACGAGGCTGCGACGAGTAGCAGGGCCTGCGCGCCGTGGTGGCGCAACGAGCAATTCATGGCGTCAGATCCGTCGAGACTCCAAATTCCCGGCCGCGGTCGAGAATCCCGTTCCACTGCCCTTCCGTCAACGCCACCGTCTCCGGCCGCCCTGCCTCCGCCAGGTCAGCATACAACCCCCACGCC
>CAYZQO010000129.1:0-6278 GCA_964480725.1 uncultured Polyangiaceae bacterium
CGGCACGGGCGGCGTCGGAACCGGGGGCTTGGGAACCGGGGGGTTGGCCACGGGCGGCGATGCCACTGGAGGCGTCGGCACGGGGGGCGTCGGCACCGGGGGTTCGGTCACGGGCGGCATTGGCACCGGGGGGTTGGGGACCGGGGGATGGGGAACGGGCGGCGTCAGCGATGCGGGGTCGGGCACCGGGGGGGTGGGAACCGGTGGGATCGGCACGGGCGGAACCGGGGGCACGGATCCGGCGACGGGCGGGACCGGCGGGGTGACGGGCGGCACCGGCGGGACGGGGGGCTCGTCGGGGTGCACCGCGACGGGCTTCTACGTCTCGGGCGGCAAGCTCTACGACGTCAGCTGCAATCCGTTCGTGATGCGCGGGGTCAACTACCCGTACGTCTGGTACGCGAGCCGCAACACCCAGCAGGATCTGCAGGCGATCGCTGGCACCGGCGCCAACGCGGTGCGCATCGTGCTGGCCACCGGGGCGCGGTGGACCCGCGTCGACGGCCCGACGCTCTCGTCCATCCTCAGCGCGGCGAGGGCGAGCCGGCTCGTCGCGGTGGTGGAGGTGCACGACACGACGGGCTGGACGGAGCAGAGCGGGTCGGTGGATCTGACCGATGCCACGGACTACTGGACGAGCCAGGACGTCGTCACGGCGCTCCAAGGGCAGGAGGCCACCGTGATCCTCAACATCGGCAACGAGCCGATGGGAAACGACACGACCGACGACTGGGCCAGCCGTCACGCCAGCGCCATCACCGCGCTGCGCAACGCGGGGCTCCGGCACACGCTGATGGTCGACGCGCCGAACTGGGGCCAGGACTGGTCCAACACGATGCGCGACGGCAGCGGGACCACGAGCATCTGGAACGCGGATCCGGATCAGAACCTGGTCTTCTCGGTGCACATGTACGACGTGTACGGTTCGTCCTCGACGGTCACCAGCTACTTCACCAACTTCCTCGATCGCTCGCCGGCGATGCCGCTGGTCGTCGGCGAGTTCGCCGCCGATCACGGCGCGTCGGGCAACGTGGACGAGGACACCATCATGCAGCAGGCCCAGACCCTCGGGCTCGGGTACCTCGGCTGGTCGTGGGCGGGCAACAGCAGTGACCTCGCCAGCCTCGACATCACCCAGAATTTCGACGCCAACAGCCTGACCACCTGGGGCAACCGGCTCGTCAACGGCAGCAACGGCATCGCCAGCACCGCCGCGACCTGCGGCTGCTTCGACTGACTGCGGCGCCGGGAGCGGCGTCAGGGCAGCGGCGCCGGGAGTCGGGAGCTCTCCCGGGCGTACCACTGCTGCGCCGAACGGATGCTCCGCTGCAGCCGCTCGGAGGCGCCCTCGCGGCCGCCGAAGGGGAGTCGGATGGCCCCCTCGGCGAGCGTCTCCACGGCGTAGAGCGCGGCCTCCGCGACGTGCGGGCGCCCGGGGACGGCGTGCGCGAGGCTCCCCGGCTGGCCGTCGAGGCGCGTCCAGCCCCCGAGATCGTAGCGGGCCTCGGCGAGATCGCCGACGAGCGGGATCAGATCGTGGATGTAGGCCGCCTCGTCCGTCTGGCCCAGGATGTCGCAGCCCACGGCGCGGACGTACGGGTGCAGGTCGCGCAGGGCCGCGCGGGCCCGGGCGCGGGTGCTGCCGGCGCCGCCGTCGAGCAGCGCCAGCAGGCCCAGGGCGCGGCCCCGGATCCCCGGATCGGAGTGTCCGGCGAGCGCGGTGACGATGGGGCTCCAGCGCGCGCGGAGGTCCGCGCGATCCTGCCAGACGCGTGGGCTCCCGAGCAGCGACTCCAGGGCGGTCGCGACCACCTGCGGCTCGGGCGCGCGCAGGGCAGCCTCGAAGAGCTCGAGCCACGCCGGCGTGCGCTGGGTCGGCCGGAGTGAGCTCAACGCCTCGAGGGCGGCCTGGCGCCGCTCCGGAGCCTGAGCGGCGTTCGCCAGCTCGGAGACGGCGGCGACCAGCTCCTCGCTCGGGCGTCCCGCCAGCATCGGCACCCGCGCCGCGCCGAGCGCCTTCGCGACGACCGCGGGGTGCTCGGCGCCGAGCTGGCGGAGGACCTCGCGATCGAGCTCGGGAGGGAACGGGTCGTCACCCGGTGCACGCGCCACGTAGGCGGCCTCGAGCGCGGCGAGCGCGGCGAGGGTCGCGGCCGGGTCGTCGCTGGCGTCGGCGAGCGGCGCTCGGCTACGGGCGGGAGCCGCGCCGAGGGGCGCGAGCTCTTCTGCGGTGCGCGCGCCCGAGACCGCTGCGCTCGGCGCCGGCGCTTCGCTGCTCGCGGCGCTCGGTCGAGCCAGGTGCCAACCGACGCCGAGCGCGAGCGGCAGGGCGGTGAGCCCGAGGGCGGCGAGCCACCAGGGGGGGCGAGCCGTCGCGCCGCTCACCGTGCTTCCATCGGCGGCACCGGGCCGGAGGGGCTGCCGCCCCGACGCGAGCGCCGCTCGTGACGCCGCCCCGCTGGCCCGAGCCGTTCGAGGAGCCCTCGCCGACCAGCGCTCCATCCCGAGCGCAGGGTAACGGTTCGTGCTCGAGCGTGCCAGGGCGTGGGGCGAGGTCCGCTGGTGCGGCCGCGGACGAAGCCGGACTGGCCGATCTCGGAGCGTTTCTATGCGCGCCAGAAAGTTTCAGCGCCGGGGGCATTTGACTCCGAGGGCAGCGTCCGGAGCACCCGGTTCGAGGCGAGAAGCTGGACCCCGACCGCTGGAGAAACCGCGGGGAGGGCTCGGCTCGGTAGTGCCGGCTCGCACGCGGATCGCCTCGAGGGCGCGATCATTCTCGCTACCATAGGGAATCGACGTGGGTCCGAGGCATGGCGCAGGTGCGCCCGAAAGGTCGGCAGGCAATGGCTCTCCCCAAGTCGTCGAAGCGGAGTGTGTCGGTGCATCTTTCCTCCGTCGTGGCAGCGGCCGTCCTCGGGGTGACCGCCGGTTGCGCCACCAGCGACGATCTGGCCTCGGGATTGGTCATTGGCTTAGGGGGCGCCGGCAGTGCTGATTGTGCCGGCGGGCTGCTCTCTTGCGGGGCTGGGTGTGTGGACGTCAGCTCCGACCCCGCGAACTGCGGGAATTGCGGCGTGGATTGCGGACCGGGCTCGACCTGCGTCGCTGGGGCCTGCGCCTGCCAGCCCGGCTACAGCAGCTGTGCGGGGGGTTGCGTGGACACTCAGTCCAGCTCGGCGAACTGTGGGAGCTGCGGCGAAAGCTGCGCGGCGGGAACGGTCTGCTCGCTCGGGACTTGCCAGGCCGGCTGCGCGAATGGGCTTTCCCAGTGCGGGAACGACTGTGTGGACACCGCGTCCAACGTCGCACATTGTGGCACCTGCGATAACGCCTGCGGCGCTGGTCGGTCCTGCATCGGTTCGGTCTGTGCCTGCGCCGCGCCGCAGCAGGACTGCGGTGGCCGTTGCGTTAGCGTGACCACCGATCCAGAGAACTGCGGAGCCTGCGGGAACAGCTGCGGTGGTGGTACCTGCGAGAGCGGTGCCTGCGTGGGCGGGACGGGCGGCGCCTCGACCGGTGGCCAGGGGAGCGGGGGCGCCTCGGGCGGCGTGGCGAGCGGCGGGGACAGCAGCGGCGGCGTTGGCACCGGGGGTGTGGCGACGGGGGGTGTGAGCAGTGGGGGTGTTAGCAGTGGGGGTGTTAGCACCGGGGGTGTGGCGACGGGGGGCGTGGCAACCGGCGGCGTGAGCACCGGCGGCGTGAGCACCGGCGGCGTGAGCACCGGCGGCACGGGCGGTGCGGTCTGCACCAACGTGAGGCCGACCGGAACCGACTGGGACGAGGCGACCTGCGATCAGTGGGCGAGCGAAACCGAGGAGTGCAGCGCTGCCTGGATGATCGACGGTGGCTACTGCAACGAGAGCTGCGGCCGGTGCAGTTCCGCGGGCACCGGCGGGGTGGGCACCGGCGGGGTGGGCACCGGCGGGGTGGGCACCGGCGGGGTGAGCACCGGCGGGGTGAGCACCGGCGAGGTCGACTGCAACGCCGCGATGCCAACCTCGGGTGCCCAGGAGCACTCGGCGACCTGGGCGGAGGGCGGTTCAGGCAACCTGGCCTGGCAGATCTGGACGAACGGGAGCCCGGGGAACCTGACCACCTACGGCGTCCCCGCGTTCAGGGCCTCCTGGAACAACTCGGGAGACTACCTAGGGCGGATGGGCTTCGAGTGGGGCAACTCCGGCAAGGCGTACGCCGAGTACGGGACGATCAAGGCGGACTACGTCTTCAAGAAAAATGGGACCGCCGGCCAGTACTCGTACCTGGGGATCTACGGGTGGTCGAACAACCCGTGCATCGAGTGGTACATCGTCGAGGACTCGTTCCACCAGATGCCGTTCAACACGGGCACCGCCCCCAGCGGCACGGCCGAGATCGACGGCGGCACGTACAACCTCGTGCACAGAAACACCTCGGGGACCGGCGGTGACCGCTGTGGCGGCGCCGGGAACTGGGACCAGTACTACAGCATCCGGACGCAGGGTAAGCAGTGCGGGACCATCACCGTCTCGGACCACTTCGCGGCGTGGGAGGCCAAGGGCTGGCACCTTGGGAAGCTACTGGAGGTCAAGATCGTGGTGGAGGCCGCCGCCGGCCAGGGGAGTGTCGATTTCCCGGTCGCGAACGTGACGACCTCTCAGTGAGCATCCTCGCAGCGTCGGCTCGGTGCGGGGCCGAGGTCGCGATTGCCGGTGAGCGCCCGGTTGGCTACCGTGCGTCCGGGAGATTCGCGATGATGGAGCGTGAGAGACTGATGCTGGCGGGCGCGGCGTGGGTGCTGGTGGCTTGCGGGGGTGCAGCCGCGCCGGCGGAGTCTCCACCGAGCGGCGTTGCAACCGAGGAGGCGGGCGCCGCTTCGGGCGCGACGCTCGAGAGCGGCCCGGTGACGACGTCGGGTGACGACGCCGAGGCGACCAGCCCCGTGATCCAGCAGGAGCTGCCCTGTCCGGGCAAGAACGCGCGGTACTGGGACACCGGGCTCGTCAGGAGCGAGCTTCTGACGGAGGACTGCGAGATCAACGGGCAGAGCTACCCAGCGGGGACGCGGCTCGAGTTCGACGAGAACGGGCAGCTGATCCCCAGGGAGTGAGGCGACCCGGCGCGCGGTGGTTTCCCGTCGCGCGCCCGGGTCGGGGGTGGATCGCGGGGTCAGAACTGGGCAAAGAAATCCCAGACGAGCTGGTACTGCCAGCTCCCACCGCCGCCGTCCGATGGGTCCGGGGTGTGGTCGCCGTTGAACGAGCAGAACTTCACCGGATACCCGTCGGTGCAGCCCGCGATGTCGGTGCAGACGTGGCCGCTGCTGGCCCGCGTGGGGGTCGTCCAGTTGCAGCCGTTGGTGTTGGCCCAATTCTGCGCCATCGTCACCCCGCCGTCGTAGTTCAGGACCGAATCTCCGGTCCCGTGCGAGGCGTAATAGGCCACCGGCGTGTCACTGGGCGTGCACCCGCCGAACGGGCTCATCACGGCGCCCGAGTAGATGGCGGCGGCGCGGATGTATCCGGCGACGCCGTCCCTCGTCCCACCGAGCGGACGCTCGCACGCATTGGCGTACGACATGCTGCCGCCGTAGCTCCAGCCCGTCGCGAAGATCCGGTTGGTGTCGATGCAGAAGTTCGCCTTGATCTCGGCCACGACGGCGTCGCCGAGGGCCATGTCCTCGCCGTTGGAGTTGGGCCACCCGCATCCACCGTCGCCGTTGCCCGTGCCCGTGCAGGGCGTGCCGTTCTTCTGCCCGTTGGGGGCGACGAAGATGGCGCTGTCTTCGGACCGCTCGAGCAGGTGATAGTAGCCGTTGGCGTACATCTGCTTGTCGTTTCCGTCGAGCTGGTGCCAGGCGATGATGAGCTTGTGCGGCTTGGTGTTGTCGTAGTTGGCTGGCACGTTGAGGATGTACCGGCGCGTCATGTTGGCGGCGGTGATGGGGATGGTCGTGCCGTTGTTGTACTGACTGCTCGGGATGGTGGGCGTCGTGCCGCAGCCCTCGCTCTGGCCCGAGGTGGTCCCACCGGTCGGGTCGCCCCCGCCCGTGGCTGGAGCGCCGCCCTCCGAGACGCCGCCGGCTCCCGCGCTGCCACCGGTCGTCGTGCCACCCGCGGGGGTGCCGCCGGTTTCGGCGCCGCCGGTCGGGTTGACGCCGCCCGTCGGGTTGACGCCGCCCGTCGGGTTGACGCCGCCGGTCGGGTTGACGCCGCCGGTCGGGTTGACGCCGCCGGTCGGACTGACACCGCCGGTCGGACTGACACCGCCGGTCGGACTGACACCGCCGGTCGGACTGACAC
>CAYZQO010000129.1:6378-8493 GCA_964480725.1 uncultured Polyangiaceae bacterium
CGCCGGTTTGCGATCCACCGCTGGTCGTGCCGCCAACGCCGAGTCCGCCGGTGGAGGCGCCGCCGCTGCCGGGAGCGCCGCCACTGGTCGAGACGCCGCCCGTGCTCGGAGCAGCGCCGCCGCTGCCCGAGGCCTCCCCGGGTTCGTCAGCGCAGGCCGACGAGACGAGCGCGATGAGGAGCGCTGGCAGCCAGAGGCGGCGAGGTGCCAGGGAGGCGGCAGTTGAAGGTGCTGTGGGAACGGGGAGAAGAGCGAGCATGATTGCCTCCGGTGCAGGGAACAGCGGTGGGGCGCGTTCCGGTCCCGGCAGGGGAGTATTGGAACGCGCCACTCCGCTACAACTTGCCCCCATTGTCGAAGGCCTTACAGGGACTCTATTCCTCCCCAGTGCTCCCGAACTATCCAACGGGATCGGAAGTCGTACGGCGCTACCGCGCTGGGCTGGCGCGGCTCGACATTCCGGCCGCATTGCCACCATTCACGCCGGTACGCGCGCTCATGCAACGGCGATGCTCCCAGGACCCAAGGGCAGTCCGCAGCAGGGTGGCCGCGTGAACGACGGCTCCCGAACGCGGCCGTTCGATATAGGTCCGAGCTCGCGATTCGAGTCGCGCACGGAACGGCGAGGGCAGCCGGAGGGGGCGAACGCCCCCTCTCGGTGCTGACTCGCCGGGTGAGCGAGGTCTCGCGTGACGCTACTGGCTGACGAACGAGGTGATGGTCGTGGCGGGGAGCGAGGCGGTGAAGACACCGCCGGTCACGGCGACTGCGGTCTTGGAAGCCAGGTTGTCCTGCGCGGACGTCACCCAGGGCGTCATCGAGGTGGGCGCGGTCCCGCCGGCGATGGTGATCGGCACATCGACGGCCGAATTTCCCTTGTTGATGGCGACCACGACGACGGCGCCGGCGTTGCTCTTGTAGGCCGAGAGCAGGACGTTCGCGGGGACCGGTCCGGTGACGTCCACCGCGACGAACTCCGGGCGCACGAACTTACTGTAGTTGCCCAGCGCGAAGTAGCGCTTGGCGATGGTCGAGCTACCCTGGATCAAGGCCAGGCCTTCGTTGTCGTTCTGGTAGTAGGCCTCGTACCACCAGTAGAGCCAGGCCGAAGCCTCGCCGACGGTGAGTGCTGAGTGGATCCACTCCGCGACCGCGACCCCGTTGGCGATGTCCGTGGACGGACCCTGTTCCGGCCAGTGCATCACGCCGGACATCTCGGTCTGCCAGATCTCCCGGTCCCTCACGCCGCCGTTGACGTCGGCCGGCCAGGGGAACGCAACCTGCGAGTCGTACTCGTGCACCCCGAGGATGTCGAAGGCGTTCCACGCGTCCTGATCGTTCCAGAGCCAGTGCCCGTAGTCGTAGCCGTCCCCGTCGATGCACTTCTGAGCGCATCCTTCGTTGGACGGCTCTTCCGCGAAGCAGCCGCAGTCGTGCGGATCCGAGCTGTCCGGATGGCTGGCAACGATCGAGCCCGTGCCCGAGGCGTTGCCCCATACGTGGATCCACTCCGAGGCCTCGGGCGCGATGACTTTGATCCCCTTGGCCCTGATCTTCGGTCCAGCCACCTTGACCCATTCCACCATCTGCTTGGCGGTGTACGTCATGGTGTCGTAGGAGTCCGTGCACACGGGGACGCCCGGGCAGGACGCGAAATCGGACTCGTTCGCGATCGACATCGCGTAGAGATCCTGCTGCTCGGCGAAGTTGGCGATCGTGGTGGACCAGGAGTCGTAGCAGCTCTCCAGCAGGTACCCGCCATCCGTCGTCTTGCCGTTACTCTTGCAGTTCGCGGGCGCGCTCCAACAAGATCCGATGATCTTCGCACCGGCGGCCCTCGCCTCGGAGACGCCCTTCCCGGTGAGGCTTCCGTCCGTGTTCATGCCGACCCGCAGGATGGACAGGCCGATGCCTTTCTCCCCGCTGGTGCTAAACATCTCGTTGACCGGGAAGTTCTTGTCGCCGGGCATCAGCGCGCTGTTGATGCCGAACCCCTGAATAGTCTGACGGGTCGCGGTCAGATTCACCGTCACGTCGGTGGTGGACCCGCCGGTGCCGGGGTCGCCGCCGGTGCCGGGGTCGCCGCCGGTGCCGGGGTCGCCGCCGGTGCCGGGG
>CAYZQO010000130.1:0-1340 GCA_964480725.1 uncultured Polyangiaceae bacterium
ATCTTCAACGTCGTGTTCTTCGTCGTGTTGATCTCGGCGATCGTGCAGGGAGGGACGTTGCCGTGGTTCGCGCGCCGGCTGGGCCTCGAGGAACCGCCCATTCCGGAGCCGCCCCTGTCGCTGGAGATCACGTCGCTGCGCGACGTCGACGCGGAGATCATCGACTATCTCGTCCCCGTGGACTCGCCGGTGGCGGGGCATCTGTTGCGCGATCTGGCCCTGCCGGAGGACGCCGTGGTGGCGATGATCGCGCGCGACAAGGCGCTGATCCCCCCCCGCGGTTCGACGGAGGTGCGGGCGGGGGATCACCTCTTCATCGTGGTCAACCACCAGTCACGCTGGCCGGTGGACGCCATCTTCGCGCGCGCACAAGGCGGCGAGCCTGCCTTCATCCCCCACGAGTTCGCGCTGCGCGGCACCACGACCATCGGGCACCTCGCCCAGATCTATGGCCTGGTCTTGGGGGAGGCCGCCGGCACGACCCTCGAGCAGCTGATTCGCGAGCGGACCAGCGACGCGGCCGTCGGTGACACCGTGTGCGTCGGTGGGGTTCGACTGCGCGTGCGCGAGCTGAACGATGGACGGATCTGCTCCGTCGCGCTGTCGCGCCCAACGGAACCGCCGGGCGACGCCCGTGCGTGAGGCGCCATCGCCCCACCACAGGCGCGGGGCCGGCGACACCGATCGTCGCCCACGGCCCCGACCGGCGATCGATGCGATCGGGCCCGGTGGCGTTCAGCGAGGCGGCGACTTGCGCGCAGTCGGCGGGCGCGGGGTCCGGCCGTCAGTGGCCGTGCCCTTGCGCTTCTCGGGCTTGGGGAAGCGCCGCTCGCGGGCGCCCACGGCGACGCGGCCCCAGGCGTAGGACACCAGGCACCGGAACGAGCCCAGGGGATCGCCGCCGAACAGCCAGAGGTCGCGGGCGTCGACGTCCACGTGGACCACGGGCACCCAGTGGCCGCTCGAGGCCCAGGCCAGGGCCTGCGGGCGATCGAGGTGGACGCGCGCCACCAGCACGCCGCAGGACGGCTCCCGCCCGATCCCCGCGCAGCCGCCCAGCACGACCAGCTCCTCGTTGCCGATCGGGCGCCAGACCCACATCCGGTCGAAGCGGAAGTCGTCGGGGACCGAGACGTCGTCGCGCCCGAGCTCGACCAGAGCCCCGCGCAGGCGCGCGGCGAGGTCGCGATCGACCGACTCGCGCGCGTCGAGCTTGGCGCCGCGCGTGATGGAGAGCTCCACCTTGGCCTCGTTGACCGGCCCGGCGCAGCACCGGAATCCGACCGCGTCGGACGCGCGCGCCGGGCTGCGCCCCATCCCGTTCGCGCAGCGACCCGCCA
>CAYZQO010000130.1:1440-3132 GCA_964480725.1 uncultured Polyangiaceae bacterium
CGGCCGTCCGATGGCGCCGCTCGCCGTCGCGCTCGGCGCGTCCACCGCGGGCGCGGGAGCCGCGCGCTCGCGGCAAGCGCTCGCGCCGCTCAGGCCGACGACCACGCCGAGCGCGCCCAGGGCCGCGCGGTGCGCGCCGCCGCCCGCGGTTTCCGGCGCGCCCCGGCCGCCGCGGCGCGGGGACCAGGGCCGCGTCCGCGGCGGCGGCGGCGGCGGGCGCGCGCTCACGGTTCGCGGGTCTCTTCGCGCTCGCGCAGGCCGAGCTCCTTCATCTTGAGCTGCAGCCCCTTGCGAGAGATCTTGAGCAGCCGGGCGGCGTGCGTCACGTTGCCGCGCGTCTGGTCCAGCGCCTTGACGATGATCTCCCGCTCCAGGCGGCTCATCGCGGCCTTGACCTGCTCCTTGAGCCCGTCGGCGGCGGTGACCGCGCTCGCGGCGGCGCCGGTCGCGGGGGGCGTGGGGGGCGTGGTCACGTCGTCGCGGAGCTCGCCGGGGAGGTCCATGGGGCGAAGCTCCCCGGCGTCACAGAAGAGCACCGCCCGCTCGATCACGTTCTCGAGCTCGCGGATGTTGCCCGGCCAGGAGTAGGCCTCGAGGCGTGCGGCCGCCTCGGGGGTGATTCCCTGCACCGACTTCTTCAGGCGGGCGTTGAACTTGGCGATGAAGTGCCGCACCAATAGCGGGATGTCCCCGCCCCGTTCGCGCAGGGGCGGCAGCGCGATGGGCACCACGTTGAGGCGGTAGTAGAGGTCGTCACGGAACGTCCCCTGCGCGATCTCGCGCTTCAGATCGCTGTTGGTCGCGGCGACCACGCGGACGTCGACCCGGATCGTCTTGACCCCGCCGACCCGCTCGAACTCGCTCTCCTGCAGGGCGCGCAGGAGCTTGACCTGCATCTCGATGGGAATGGCCCCGATCTCGTCGAGGAACAGGGTGCCGAGGTTCGCCAGCTCGAAGCGACCGGGCTTGGAGCCCACGGCGCCGGTGAAGGCTCCGCGCTCGTAGCCGAAGAGCTCGCTCTCCATCAGGTCGCGCGGGATGGCCGCGCAATTGACCTTGATGAAGGGGCGCTCCCGGCGGCCCGAGCTCTCGTGCACGGCGCGGGCGATCACCTCCTTGCCGGTCCCACTCTCACCGGTGATGAGCACGGTCGTCGGCGTGTCGGCCACCCGATCCAGCACCGCGCAGACGTCCTGAATCGCGGGGCTGCGCCCGATGATGCCGTACCGAAAGGCCTCGTCGATGGCGGCGGGCTCGTGGGAGGCGTCTCGACCGGCGAGCTCGCGGGTCGCCAGCGCCTTCTTCACGATGGTCCGCACCTCGGCCTGATCGAAGGGCTTGGTGACGTAGTCGAAGGCGCCGAGCTTGAGGGCTTCGACCGCCGTATCCACCGCGCCATGGGCCGTGATCATCACCACGGGCAGCTCCGGGTCCATCGCCAGCGCCTGGCGGAGCAGCTCCATTCCGTCCACGCCGGGCATGCGAAGATCGGTGATGACGAGATCGAAGTGGTGTTCCCGGAGCAGCTCGAGTCCCGCGGCGCCGTCCTCGGCGGTGAGCACCTCGTAGCCGTCTCGCGCGAGCTGCGCGCTCAGCACGCGACGGAGGTTCGGCTCGTCGTCGACGACCAGGATCTGGCATTGCTCGGGGACCATCGCTGGCGTCCTCCATTCAGGGTGCGTCGCCGGAGCG
>CAYZQO010000130.1:3232-8472 GCA_964480725.1 uncultured Polyangiaceae bacterium
GCATTGCTCGGGGACCATCGCTGGCGTCCTCCATTCAGGGTGCGTCGCCGGAGCGACCAGGCCCCGCCCGCCCGGAGCCGGGAGCGCCGGGCCTCGCGGGCGTCTCTCCGGGGATCTTCGGGATCCACCGCCGCACGATGGCCCAGGTCTCGGCGGAGCCACAAGCGAGAACACCCCGCCGGCGCCGGTACCGCGGCGTGACGCACACTGGATCCTGGCCGCGTGGCCGGAGTGGGTCGTGAAGGGATCGTGGCGCCTCAATGGGGCGGAAATGGGGCGACCATTGAGTGCCGAAGGACGGTGAGCGGCGGCCCGCGCGCTGCCGCGGCGCGGCCGTTTCACCGGTGGCCATGAGGGCGACTGTGTTAGCCTCCTGCGCCGTGACTCGGTTGACCTCGACGCTGCGCCGAGCGGCCGCTGCACTGGGGCTGGGTGTCGCGCTCGCCGCGGGTGCTGCTCGGGGCGAAACCGAGTACCCCACCTGCGAGGAGGAGCCCACCGCGGAGGCCGTCGAGGCGGCGCAGGGCGCGTTCAAGGCGGGCAAGGCCGCCTTCGATGAGGGGGATTTCGATCGGGCGATCACCTACTGGCGAGACGCCTACCGGCGCGACTGTCGCGCGCACGACCTGCTCCAGAACCTCGCGCGCGCCCACGAGCTGAAGGGGGATCGGGCGGAGGCCATCCACGCGCTCGAGACCCTGATCGAGCGCAAGCCGGAGACGCCTCACCGCGAGCAGTTCGAGCGGCGCATCGCCAGCCACCGGGCGGAGTTGGCCGCCGAGGCGGCGGCGGCGGCCTCGGCGGCCTCGCCTCCCGCGGCGTCGGCGTCGGCGAGCCCGTCTCCCTCGTCGCCGCCGCCCGCTGCGCACGCGAAGACCCGCCGGCCGGTAGCCCCGGTGGTGGTGGCGGGAGCCGGCGGTGTTGTCGCCGTGGTGGGCGGGGTGCTCTGGTTCGGCGCTCACGAGGAGGTGAGCGATTTCGAGGAGCAGTGCGGGGACGATCGCCAGCATTGCCCCGGGGACGTGAAGACGGACGCCAACGCCGCCCGCGCCCGCGAGCAGTTGTCGGGGGGGATGGCCATCGGCGGGCTCGCCATCGCCGCGGGCGGCACCCTCTGGTACCTGCTCGCTCCCGCGAAGGTCGTCGAGAAGGGCGCTCGCCCGGGGCTCAGCCCCTTGGTCGGCGACGGCGTCGTCGGCGCGGTCGTCTCCGGCCGCTTCTGAGTCGGCGCGGTCGGCGCGCCGGGCTCACCGTGCTTCAGCGCGATCCAGCGCCGGCCGCGCTCGGCGGGGCGTCGGCGGGCCTCGGGGCAGCGCCCCCGTCGCCGGTCACCGGCGCCTCGGCGCTTCGGAGTCGGTCGAAATCCGGCTCCAGCGGCGGTGGCGTCTCGCTCGAGGAGTAGCGACAGCCGATGGCGACGGTCGCCGCCGCGACCAAGAAAAGAGCGGGCGTCCTCGACATGGCGCCGACCGGTACCACGGGGCGCGACGGCCACCAAGCGGGCCGGCGGGGGGCAGTTCGCCCCGGGGGAGGCGCTCTGGTAGCTTGCGGCGCACGATGATCGGCAGGCTGACGGGCAGAGTGGTGGCAGAGGACGCCGACGGGGCGCTGATCGTGGACGTGGGCGGGGTGGGCTACGAGGCGAAGACCCCGGTCGGCACCCTCGGTCGGGCAGAGCGAGCGGGCGTCGACGGTGTCGTGCTGCACGTCCACACCCACGTCCGGGAGGACGCCCTCGAGCTCTTCGCGTTCGCGTCGGACGGGGAGCGCGACGTGTTCCGCATGCTGATCGGGGTCCAGAAGATCGGCCCCAAGATCGCGCTGGGCCTGCTGAGCGCCCTGCCCCCCGCGGAGCTGGCCGCGGCGATCGCCACGGCCGACCTCGCACGGCTCGCGCGGGTGCCCGGGATTGGTCGGAAGACCGCCGAGCGACTGGTGCTGGAGCTGAAGGACAAGATCTCCCGGGGCCGCCTCGCGGGCACGGCCGCGACGGGCGCGGGGCCGGATCAGGCGGCCCGCCTGGTCGGCGCCCTCGTCAACATGGGCTACCGGAGCGCTGAGGCGGAGCAGGCGGTGACGGCGCTGGGCGACCGGCTGCAAGCCGCGCCTGCCGCCGAGCTCTTGCGGGAGGCCCTCGCCTGGCTCACCCAGCGCCGAGCTCCCTGAGCTGGGGCGCCCGGGGTTTCGCTCGGGGAGTGGTGGGCAGGGAGGCGTCGGGGTGCGCTCGGGCACCTCAGCCTTGACCCCCGGGAGGCACCGTGGATAATCGCGCAGTTACGAGCGACTGCCGCTGGCCCGACCAGGAGAGAGTGCCTGGCGCGGCCGCATCCGGGGAGGCTCACGTGATCGTTTGCGACAAGTGCAGCAAAGAGAACCAGGACCACTACAAGTTCTGCCTTGGCTGCGGCGCGGAGCTCCCGCGCAAGGATGCTCCCAAGCCGTTCACCGCCCGGACGCCGCCGCATGGCGTCCCCGCCGTCAAGGCTCCAGCGCCAGCACCTGCGGCCGCGCCGGCCGCCGCAGCCGCCCCAGCGCGACCCGCCGCGCCGACCGCCGCGGTGCCCCGCCCGGGGGCCGCGCCGGACATGGCCGCGTGCCCCCAGTGCGGCCACCAGAACCCGCGCGCGAACCGCTTCTGTGCCTCTTGCGGCTACAACCTCTCGACGGCCGCGGCTGCGCCGGCGCCGGTCGCAGCGGTGGCGGCCGCACCCGCGGAGGCAGGGGTCCCCTCGATCCGGCTCACCGCGCTGCGCGCGGACGGGACCGAGGCCGGCACCTTCGATCTGCCCGACTCGCCGATGATCACCGTCGGGCGCGACACCGGCTCGGTGTTCGCGGGGGACAGCTACCTCTCGCCCCGGCACGCGACGTTCGCCCGCCGCGGCGGCGAGCTCACCGTGCGCGACGAGGGCTCCCTCAACGGCGTGTACATCAAGCTGCGGCCGAACGAGCCCAACCGACTCGAGTACGACGACGTGTTCCGGATCGGCCAGGAGATCATCCGCTTCGAGGCGCTGCGCCCGCTGGGACCCTCCGCCGACGGCGTGCAGCGGTTCGGCAGCCCCACCAAGGGCTACATCGGGCGGCTTTCGCTCGTCATCGGCCGTGACACCACCGGCAACTCCTTCCCGATCCCCGAGCGGGGGCTGCACTGCGGTCGCGAGCGTGGCGACGTGCTCTTCTCCGAGGACGGGTACGTCTCGGGTCTGCACTGCAGTGTCGCGCTCGGCGAGGACGGGGAGATCTACCTCACCGACGTCGGCAGCTCCAACGGGACCTTCCTCCGTCTCCGGAGCGAGCGCCAGCTCGCCGCGGGCGACATCCTGCTGATGGGCCAGCAGCTCTTCCGCGTCGACTTCTAGCCCCGTCGCACGGACCGTCAGGGGCCCCCACCGATGCCTGAGCTGCCCACGATTCGAGTCGTCGCCGCCGTGATCGAGCGGAACGGCGACTACCTCATCACCCAGCGGCGACCGACCGCGGTGCTCCCGCTGATGTGGGAGTTCCCGGGCGGGCGCGTCGAGCCGGGGGAAACCGACGCCGACGCGCTGCGGCGCGAGGTCCGTCACCGGCTGGACGTCGACGTCGAGCCCGGGCAGCTCATCAGCTTCGTCAGCCACCCGTACGAGCGGTACGTCGTCGATCTGTACCTGTACGAGTGTCATGTCACCCAGGGGGAGCCGTCCCCGGTCAACGTCAACGCCTTCCGCTGGGTGTCGAGCGCCGCCTTCGATCAGTACCCCTTCACGCCCGCGGACGAGCTGTCGATGAGCCGGCTGCTCGGCGTCGGCTGAGCGGTCCCGCCGGGGCGGCTACGGCGGGGGGCATCCCCGCGGGGGCGGGCGGCAACCGGCCGCGCGCTTGGGACGACGAGGGGTCGTGGCCCCCGTGCTCGCACGCCTGCTGGCCCGTTGGGTCGGCGATCTGCTGGCGCCGCGCGCCTGCGCGCTCTGCGACTCGCTCGCGCCGGCGAGCCCCTGCGAGGACTGCTGGTCCCAGCTCGCCGTCGTCCCCGCGCGCCGGCTGCTCGATGGCGCCCCGGTCTTCGCCGCCCAGCCCTACGTGGAGCCGGTCGCGGGCGCGGTGCGGCGCCTCAAGTACGAGCGGCGCGTCGACGTCCTGCCCACGCTCGGGCGGCTGCTCGCCCCGCTCGGCGCCGAGCTCGCGCACCGATCGGAGCTCATCCTGGTGCCGGTCCCGCTCCATCCGCAGCGCCTCGCCGAGCGCGGCTTCAACCAGGCGGCCCTCCTGGCGCGGGCGGTCGCCGGCGAGTGGCGCCGGGATCCTCGTGCACCCAAGGCGGTGGTCGCCGCTCGCGCGCTCCGGCGGACGCGGGCGACCGGGCAGCAGGCTCGTCGGTCTCGCGACGAGCGCCTCGCGGCCCTCGACGGCGCCTTCGCGGTCGCGGTCCCGGTCACGTCGGGCCGGCGCGTGGTTCTGATCGACGACGTGGTCACCACCGGGGCGACGGTGCGCGCGTGCATCGCGGCGCTGCGCAAGGCCGGGTCCGAGGTGGTGGGGGTGCTAACGGTCTGCCTCGCCGGTGATGACGACGGGAGGCTCGCGGCGCGTGCTGGCGCGCGTCGTCCCGCCCCGGACTCCGCTCGAGCGGTCACCGCCGAGTTCGAGCGGTGAGCGTCAGCGCCCCGGCTCGACCCGCTCGACGAAGGAGCGGAACTCCTCCGGGCGCACGAAGTCCGTGCAGCGGACGGCCTCGCGACCCTGGCGGTCGAAGAGCAGCACGGTGGGCAGCCCCACGATCCGGTGCTCGGCCTTGGTGGCCGCAGCGGCCGGATCGTCGTCGTCGGTGAGGTCCACCTTGACGGCCAGGTAGCGCGCCGTTGCCGCGACGACGCCCGGATCGGAGAAGGTGTAGCGGTCGAGTTCCTTGCAGGCGATGCACCAGCTGGCGGTGAAGTCGAGCAGCAGGGGACGCTGCTCGGCGGTCGCCTGGGTGCGCGCCGCCGCGGCGCCGACCCGTTGCCACGCAATGGTCGCGCCCCGCGGGGGCGCGGTCGCCGCGAGGAGCGCGAGGTAGGTCCCCAGGCTGACGAGTGCGATCCCGCCCGCCTTCAGCAGCCAGCCGCCGGCACGGGCGCGCGTGGCGGCGGCGAGCAGCCCGATCCCGACCAGCGCCGCGACCCCCAGCGCCGCGGCGAGCGCGCCGCTGGGCGGCACCAGGGCAGTGAGCGCGGGCAGCCCGTTGCCGAGGTAATAGAGCGCGGCGACGACGAGGACGA
>CAYZQO010000131.1:0-8355 GCA_964480725.1 uncultured Polyangiaceae bacterium
GGCCGCTTCAGAACGTCCAGCGGTGGCCGCGGTAGGAGTAGACGTACCAGCGGCTCGCGTCGATGAGGCTCAGGTCGAGCTCCGCGTCGAAGGCCACCGTGTCGAAGGCGACGGTTCCGTCCTCCGCGATCTGGGTCGTCACCTCCTTGACGATGGCGAGATTCTGCGCGCTGCCTCCCGGCTGGAGGAGGACATTGCCCGTCCCCGGGAGCTGATGGACGTTGGAGACGAAGAAGGAGGTCTCCGACCGGCTGAGGATGAATTGCGCGAGCTGGCGGATGGTCATGGCCGCCTCGTCGATGCGATAGATCACGGCGCGGGAGTAGCTGGCGTAGGTCGACCCGAAGTGGCGACTGCAGCCGTTGTCGAACAGGAGCAAGTCCCCGTTGGGCAGCAGCGCCGGTGAATGCTGTCCATAGGGCCAATCGAACTCCGGGGCCGCGGGGTCACCGGCGGCCTCGCTCCCGAGCTGCACGGCTTGGTCGTAGGGCGTGCCGTCGGCGTCCACCGCCGTGAGCAGCCGCTGGGACTGCGGCTCGTTCCAACCCTCGTGCGGTGCCAAGAGCCAGACCAGGGAGGCGTCGCGACGGAGCTTGGCGACGCCCTGGTGGCGACCCGAGACGATGATCGACTCGTCCGCCTTGGAGTACGCGAGGCCGTTGGCGTGGAGCCAGTCCGCCGCCCCCGCGGGCCAGTCCGCCGGATCGAGGAACGTGGTCCGGGTGGGGTCGAGCACCTCGGCGAGGTCCCACTCGCCAAGGACCGCCCCCATCTCGGCGTCGACCTCGACGATGCGATCCTGGATGGTAGAGGCTCCGTTCCTCGACGCCAGGACGAGGAGGTTGCCCACGTGCTCGCTCTGGGTCCCCTCCGGCCCGCCCTCGCCGTTGTCCTCGCTGCCGATCTGGATGATCTCGTGATTGAGCGTGTGGTCCGGGAGCTGGAACGAGCGCCTGATGCCCCCGAGCCTGGTGACCTCAACGAGCGTGTCAAGGGAGCCAGACAGGAAATTGCCTTCGATCGATCGCCTTAGCGTGAACGTCTCCCCCAGCGGCAGCTCGAGCCGCAACGCCCAGCGGATGGCGCCGCGCTCGTCGAAGGCGATCGAGCGGGTCCAGTCGACGAAGACGATCGGGGGGTTCGGGTTGGGCTCGATGCTGATCTCGGCCACGGTCCACCCCGGTTCCATCCGCTCGGTGTCGGCGGTGTTGACCTGGATGCTGGGGACCCAGGCTGGCTCCTCGGGGTTCGAGAGGCGAGTCGCGATCGTCAGCGTGCGGTCGAGGCTCCCTCCGTCGCGCCGGTCGACGTGGATGCTCACCCCGTTCTCCCGATCGGGATAGAGCCCCAGCACGGGCACGTGGTAGCCGGCCTCCGCAAAGGCCACGTCCGACGTGTCGAACCGGGTCGCGGTGCCGGCGTCCGCCGGGGAGTAGGTCCGCACCAGGTCCTGTCCCCCGTCCTGCCCGGTGACGACCACCTCCACGGCCTCGACCTCGCTCGCCTCGAGCCCGGTCAGATTGACGACCGCGACCAGAGGACAGTTTCCGTACGGGTCGACCTCGACCTCGACCCCGACCTCGCTGGACGGGGTGCCCGCCGCCCCGGCGAGTCCACCGGTGCCCACCACCCCGGCGCCGCCACCGGCGCCCCCCGACGCGGCGCTACCACCGGTGCCCGCCGTGCCACCGCTGCCCGCCGCCCCGGTGCCGCCCCCCGTGCCCGTCGTGCCGCCGCCGGCGCCTGCCGTGCCACCGGAATCCGACGTGCCCGACGGATCACCGGGGTCGCTCGAGGCGGAGTTGCAGGCAGGCGTCGCGGCCAAGGCGGCGAGCGCGGCTAGCGATGCCAGCCGGAACGGGGCCGGACCCGGCCGGGCCCGGCCCCCGCCGAGCGCGGTCCGGGTGGGAAGGCGAGCGGCCGCTTCTGCCGGTGAAGCCCCGCTGGCGAGGCCGATCTCCAGATCCTGCATGGTGTTCCCCTCTGCGCGACGCGCTGCCCCCGGACGGACCCCCGCCCTCAGAACGCGGAAACCGAGTATTCCCGGAGGCGACTCGGTTCCCCACGCCTCAGCGAGAAAGTCAGCTCGAACCGGAGGAAACGGAAGCTCACCGGCGCAGGAGCTCGGGATCCGGATCCGCAGGCGTCGTTGGTCGCTCTTGGGTGGCGAGCCAGTCGAAGGCCGCGACGCGGTCCACGAAGGCCTCCACGCGCTCGCCGAAGCCCTCGCCCTCCGCCGTGGCCGCCAGCATCGCTGCGGCGGCCAGCGAAGGGCCCGGTGCTCCGAGAATCGCCCATTTGCGTGGCTCCCAAGGGCCCGCCAGGACTCGCTCGACCAACGACTCGAGCTGGTCGAGGGAGAGCTTGCTCAGATCGGCGTCGACGACGTTCCAGATCAGGCACTGCGCGAAGCCGAGGTCGAGGGCTCGGTCGAACGCATCGGTGAGCTCCCGAACCGTGACCTCCCCACGCAGCACGAAGACGATGGCGTCATGGCAGGAGTCGCGCCCGCAAGACACCGAAGCGGCGGCGCCGTGGGCGCCGAGGCGCCCGATCGGCCGCGCTCCGGCTCGGTGATCGTCGAAGTTCACTGCAACCGTCGCAGATCCTGCGGCGACAGCCCGGTAACGCAACTGGCGGGATCCGTCAGCACGCTCGAACGAGGGGATCTCCGTCGACCGCCCCTACCGCTCCGGGGGACTGGGCGCTCCGACCTCCGCGAGGCCCAGCGCGCCCCCGCGCCCCCTACGGCTGCGCGTTGCGGGCTAGCTCCAGCGCTTGCTCCTGGAACCACTGCCCCGCGGCCGGCCCCCCGTTGCAGGGCCCGTCGGATTCGCCGGGGCGTTTGAGCCACAGGAAGGCGTGCACCAGTGGATCGCCCGTCTGCACCGTGGGGGTATGGCCGAGGCCGCGGCCACGCGGGTTGCACCACTCGTTGTTCGGAGCCTCGCCCTTGCCGTTGCGGCTGGTGTCGATGACGAACGGCACCTTGCCGCCGAGTTTTTCGCTGATCGCTCTGCCGTAGACGACGTTCTTGTCGGTGGCGACGTAGTTCGAGGTGTTCAGGGAGAAGCCGTGGGCCTCGCGGATCCCGGCGGCCTCGAGGCGGCCGACGGCGTCGTCGACGGGGAGCCAGTTGGGGTGGCCGACGTCGAGGTACACGGCCGTGTTGGGGCGCTGCCGCAGGGCGCGGACCGCGTACCGGAGCATCGCCAGGCGCGCCTCCTGATCGGCGGGCGAGAGGCACTTGGTGAGCAGGCCGAGCGCGTCCGGCTCGAGGATCACGACCGCGCGACCGTCCCCAATCCCGCGCGCGAGGCCGGTGATCCACTCCCTATACGCCGAGCCATCCTTGACGCCCCCCCTGGAGTACGAGCCGCAGTCACGGTTGGGAACGTTGTACGCGATCATGACCCGGAGCGCGTCCTTGGCGGCGGCGGCCTCGACCATCCGGCGCGCGGCGGCCTCCACGTTCCCGGTCCACTCCCCGACCCAGTCGGCCTGCGGCTGAGCGGCGATGAGCCCGAGCAGCTCCGCGTCCGCGCCGGTGGCCTGGCGCGCGCGGCCCGCAGCCTGGGAGGACGGATCGACGAAGAGCCAGGCCCCGGCGAAGGGATTGCCCTCGGCCACCGGCGGCGCCGGCGGGAGCTCCGCGGGCACGGGGACGCTCGACGGGGAGCCGGCGGAGGTCCCCGCCCCGGACGCGGGCGGCGTGGCGGGCGCCTTGGCGGCGCAGGCGGAGAGGACGAGCAGGAGCGCGGGCAGGAGCGGACGCATGGCGCTCAATTACGTCGTCTCCGGTCGGAAGTCACCTCGCAGGGGACGACGGCGACCGCCCCCGCGCGGTGCCGATCGAGACGCCCGAAGACGAACTCGGAGGTGCCGCCCCCCCGAGGCGACGGCGACGGCGCCATCGACTGCGACGACGGCGACTGCGGCCCCTTCTGCGCGGGCGCGCAGTACGCGGCGCCGATGACCGAGCTCTGCGACGACGGCCTCGACAACGACGGCGATCGCGCCGTCGACTGCTACGACGGCGACTGCCCGTACGTCCCGGACTGCGTGAGGTAGGCCGCCCGGGAGCCCCTCAGGCCGTCCCGCGGCGCCCGCACCGCACCGCCGCGGCACCGACCACGCCGGTCTTCGACTTGCCCGAGAACCCACCGCTCGAGTCACGGGCGCGCACGGAGGCGAGCCGCCACCCGCGCCTGGCGGAGCCCGCCGCTCGAGGCGCGTTTTGGAACGGGTTGCGACGATTCAGCACGGTGCTGGAGCATGTCCGGGTTCATGGCGGTGGACTTCGAGCGCGAGAAGCGCTGGTGGGACGAGAAGGCACCCAAGGAGAAGCGCGACGGTGCCGATCAACCCATGAACCGGACGCTGCGGTGGCGCGAGATCGACCGACGACTCGACGGCGTGAAGACCATCCTCGACGTTGGTGCCGCAACGGGCGCATTCTCCATCCCGCTCGCTCAGCGAGGCTTCGAGGTGACTCACTTCGACCTTTCCACCGAGGCCATAGCTATCGCCCAGAAGAAGGCCGCTGGACTAGGGACCAGGCAACGAGCGGGTCTCATTGCCGTGGCCGAACGCTAGCGTGACGGTCCTGGTCATCCCGCAGCGACGGCGCTAGGATCTGCCCATGGTCGAGTCGGTCCCCGTCCCTCCCGCTGAGTTCGCTCGACTATCGCAGGACGACAAGCTCGCCTACATCGAGCGCCTGTACGACATCGTGGATGCGCAGGGGGTCGAACTGACGGACGAGCAGCGAGCCTTGCTCGATGAGCGGCTTCGGCAACACCAGACGGACCCAGGCTCGACTCGGCCCTGGCACGAAGTCCGCGACGAACTCCTTCAACGCTGGCGATGAGCTACGTCATTCGCGTTCGACCCGAGACGGTGTCGGACATCGACGAGCAGGCGGAATACTACGAGTCAGAAGACGCTGGCCTCGGGCGGCGATTCGCGCGAGCAGTCATGATGACCATCGACCGGATCGCGCCGATGCCGCTCAAGCTGCGGCCACGACACGGTGAAGTGAGGATCGCGCTGGTCGGTCGCTTCCCGTTCGGTGTGGCGTACTTCGTCGATGGCGACGACATCATCGTGCTCGCCGTGCTGGATCTGCGGCGGAACCCGTTGCGAAACGTGACGACGCTGGATGAGCGTCGTGGCAAGAGCTCGCGCTAGCCGGATGGGAATCGGCGCCAGTTCCGATACCTTCACGCCGAAAATTCGGCGCGTCTACACCCCCCCGCCGCAAGCGGCATCGCTGCGTTCTTCAACGATCCCGCTGGGTCCCCTCTGGCCCGCCCTCGCCGTTGTCCTCACTGCCGATCTGCACGATCTCGTGGTTGAGGGTGTGGTCCGGGAACTGGAACGTGCGCCTGATGCCCCCGAGCCAGGTGACCTCCACGATCGTGTCGAAGGAGCCCGTCAGGAGCGCCGCACCCTCGATGCTGGCCCGATGGCTCCGGGAGGACAACGCGCTCAACCGCCCTGATCCGTGGGCCGAGCGACATGAAACCCGTTGCACGATCCGGATCGCGCCGTGATGCTGGAAGAGCCGCGTTGCCAAGACGGGGCAAGATGGATCTTCGGTGAGCGAATTCGACCGCGAACACCTCGTCCCGCAGGCGACCCGTCGCGTCGCGTCGAACGCCATGCTCGATCGCGCGGCGGGGACCGAGCTCGGAGCCCTGTGGCTGTTGCTGCCCTTTGCCTTGGTAGCTGTCCTCGTCGCTGCGGTTTCGGCCGGTGACGGGGGACTGCTCGCTCTCACCTGGGCGGGGATCGCGATCGTAGCCCTCGCCACGTTCGTCTGGGCGTGGTTCGAGCGACGTGCTTCTCGTGGCGTGCTGCGCCGGCTCGCGCCGGGCGGAGATCGAGCCCTGGCTCGGGAAGGGGACGCACCGCTGCGACAGTATAGGGTCGTCGTCGGAATGGTGGTGCTGGAGGTAGCATTTCGGACGCGCCCCCACTCCCGTACGCGACCGATGGTTCCCACCTTGGTCACGCTGCTGCTCGGTTGGTGGTCGCTCCCCTGGGGACCTATCCACACCATCGCCGCAGTGGTCTGCAACCTGCGCGGGGGAGAGGTCACTTCGGCGGTGGAATTGCGCGCCCGGCTTGGTGCGGCTGCACCACCACCCGTCGCCTGGTGGCGCCGTCTGTTGGCGCTGGACAATGGAAGTACGCTGCAGGTGGTCGCCAACCTGGCGATCCTGTTGGTGCTCACTCTTCTCGGGCTGCTGTTGCTCGCTGCCGTCGTGAGGGCGGTGGCGTGGGAGGGCTGATGGTGGAGGAGAGGCCGAACCGCACGGCGAGCCTGCCGGCGGCGCGCTTCCCAGCAAGGATCGCGGTGCCGTCGGTGACGTCCCGGCCGTTCACCTGTCTTTGGCGTGCACCGGAGCGGCCGCGGCGGTTAACCTTCCTCGGGTGAGCATGCGTCGCTGGTGCTTCGGAGCCTCTTGTAGCCTGCTGCTTGCGGGGAGCCTCGTCGCTTGCGTCCCGCGCTCGGCGCCGCCGTCGGTGCCTGTGGCGACGATAGAGATCCCGAAGCCGTCGGCAGGCGACTCCGACCCGCAGGACCCGGAGGCTCCTGCGGAGCCTGACGCGCGCCGCCAACTCGCGGGGCGTTGGGCCTTCACGCATGACGGGGAGCCGTGGTTCGAGGCTGACGTGACTCCGAGCGGCAAGGACTGGAACGTGGTGCTGGAGTTCAACGATACCCAGAGCTGGGTACGCTTCGAGATCATCGAGATCGCCATCGACACACCAGAGCCCGGAGCGGTTCTACTGCGCGGAGTCGATCTGGACGGCTCGGGCGGCTCCCGGGACGTCAAGCTGCGATGGGTGGGCGAAGGCTTGCTCGAGGGGACCGTGTTCGGGGACAACTACGACCGGCCGTTCCCCGTGCGAGCCGAGAAGGGGGGGAGCTGACCCGGTCGAAGCCCCACGTCGCTCCCGCGGCCCACCGCCCTAGCCCAGGCTCCAAGCCTCGTCCGCATGCTGCTCCAGCCAGCGCTCGAGCCGCGGCCGCGGTCGACCGTCGGCCCGCGCCGCGCGCGCCTCGGTGGCGAGCGCGGAGATCCGACGCTGGAGCACGAGCTGCCGGCCCCCCGCGGCCGTCCAGAGCCGCTCGACCTCGTCGTCGCCGAGCGCGCGCCAGCGCCCCAGGGGGAGCTCGTCGAGCGCCAGTGAGCCGACGCGCTTTCGGTGCAATTGCACCAGGTGCAGCCCGAGCGCGTCGCACATGCGCCGGATCTGCCGGTTCATCCCCTGGCGCAGGGTCAGGAGGAGCTCGGTGCAGGCCTCGCTCCGGGCCAGCACCCGGACCTCGCTGGCACGTGCGACGCCGCCCGGGAGCGCGATGCCCTCCACCAGGGACCGCAAGCGAGGGTCGTCGTCGGTAACGCAGTCGTCGAGCCAGAGCCAGTAGACCTTGCTGGTGGCATGCTCCGGCTGCAGGATGGCGGTGGCCAGATCGCCGTCGGTGGTGAAGAGCAAGAGCCCCGTCGTCTCACGATCGAGGCGGCCCACGGGGAACGAGCCCCGCGGCATCTCCCGCAGGACCGCGGAGAGATCGCGGTTGCCGAGCGGATCGGCGGTGGAGCTGGTGACGCCGCGCGGCTTGTTGAGCATCGCGTGGTGGTGGCGCCGGAGCGGCTCCACCCGCGCGCCGTCGACGGTGACCACGTCGTCCTCGAACACGAGCCGCTCGGGGACGAGTCGCTCGTCGTCGACCGCGCCGGGTCCGGCGACGTGCACCCGTCCCGCGGCCAGCGCTTCGCGGGCGCGAGCCGCCGAGAATAGCGTCGTGTCGCGGAGGTACTTGTCGAGTCGGCGCGGGAGGAACACCGTGGGGCTCGACCCTCCCTCGCCCCCGCCCGCGCTTCAAGTGCGGTTCGCGGCCGCCCGCCGGCGGCGGGGTCAGTTCATTCCCTCCCCACGTCGTGAGCGTACCCCGACGCACGGACCCGTTGAGGCCACCCGCACACGGCCGTGCGGCCACGCCGTGCGTGGCTACTCCGTCCAGGGCACGCCGTTCACGTCGCAGGTGTAGAACGAGTTGTAGTTGCCGTCGGCGGTCTGACCCTCACCCGTGACCTTGTCCTTGGCGGCGCAGGTGGGCTTCGCGCAGTCCTGCATGCTCGTCAGGTGGAAGCCGGTTTTGAAGCCGGCGGCCTGTGCGGCGGCGGCGGTGGTGATGGTCGGATCGACGGCGGGCTGGGACTCCAAGAGCTTGCACCCGGTCACCTGCGTCAGGCCCGCCGGGCAGGCGACGCGCTTCACGGAGATCTCCCAGTTCAGGTGATAGAAGGTGTCCGCGCTGTTTGCCGTGATGCACGAGCG
>CAYZQO010000132.1:0-8048 GCA_964480725.1 uncultured Polyangiaceae bacterium
GCGATGGGCGCGACGGAGCTGACGTCGTTGCTCGACGCGCTCCGGCATCGGCGACAATGGCCGGAGCACTGAGGGGGGTGGGGTGTGAGGTACTGCGGCCCGGCGGCGGTTGCTGGTCAATCCTAGCGCCCTTCTTCGCTGCACCGGGCGCGCACCGGTCGCGACGGGAACGCGGGGCCGTGTGAATCGTGGCAAGATCCGGTCATGGATCGAGCCCCCGGGGATCGACTGGTGCTCTACGAGACGGAGCGCTGCCCGTATTGCCTGCGTGTAAGGGCGGTGCTGGCGAGGCTGGGACGCGAGGTGCCGGGGCGCGATGTCGCTGAAGATCCGTCGGCGCGGGACGACGTGCTGCGGGCGCTAGGGCGGGCCACGGTCCCCGTTCTTCGTCGCCTTGCCACCGACGGCACGGAGGAATGGCTCCCCGAGTCGCTGGACATCATCGCTTACCTTCGCGGGTTAGAGCGGTGAGCGGTCGGCTTGCCCCCGGGATCCCAGGCGGCCGGTGACCGGCCCTGGCCGTGAGGTCACGATCGTATCGGTGACGGACGGGTACCGACCATTCGCCGGCTCCAGCGCCTGCCAATGGCATCGATCGGCGACCATCACCGGTGAGGTCGGCTCCCGCGCGAAGATCCCGGCCGACGCGGTCTTATGGAGTCACGTCTTTCCTTCGGTCGCCACTTCTGGTCGTTGCATGTAGGCCTCTTGCTTCTGGGCTGCGAGTGGCCCGCGCTCGGGAGCGGCGAAGACGACACGTCGCGGGACCCCGGGGGCGCAGGGGGGACGGTTCCCCTCGGCGGTGACCCGCTCGCCGGCCTCGGCGCGGACGGCGCCGGCGCTGCCGGCGGCTTCGTCACGGACTACGACGGCGATCCGAACGCCCCGGCTCCGTTCGAGGGCACGGCCTCCGGCCTCGCCTTCAGCGTCACCCGCGGCGTCTACTCGGCGCCGTTCGATCTGACGATCTCGCACCCGATCGCGACCGAGCTCCGCTACACGCTCGACTGCAGCGATCCGCGCAGCTCCTCGACCGCGCTGACGGCAACCCTGCCGCACACGCTCCGCGTCGATCCGGCCGACACCAACGGCCGCTTCCTCGCCCCGGGGTTTGTGGTGCGCGCTACCGCGGACGGTCCCACCGCGGCCCCCGTGCAGGTGACGACCCACAGCTACCTCTTCCTCGATCGCGTCGTGGAGCTGTCGCCGGATGGCAGCGCGCCCGGCCCGCAATGGCCAGCGCCGGTCGCCTCCAGCGTTGGCGGGTGGAGCCCGGGGGGCTTCGGCGACGAGCCGCAGATGATCGACTACGGGATGGACCCAGACGTGACCGGGTCGCCCGATTACTCGGGGCAGATGCTCGCGGCGCTCACCTCGATCCCCAGCGTTTCCCTGGTCACGGAGCTCTCGAATCTGTTCGACCCGACCTCGGGCATCTACGTCAACGCCCAGCAGGAGGGGGCGGAGTGGGAGCGGTTCGGTTCCTTCGAGCTCCTTTTCCCCGACAACCGACCGGGCTGCCAGGGCAACGCTGGGATCCGCATCCGCGGCGGCTACAGCCGCCTGGGGACGAACCCGAAGCACGCCTTCCGGCTCTTCTTCTCGGGGGACTACGGCACGCCGAAGCTCCGCTTCCCCCTCTTCGGGAGCGAGGGCGAGGCCTCGTTCGACAAGCTCGACCTCAGGACGAGTCAGAACTACTCCTGGGCCTTCGAGGGTGGCGACTCGGGCGAGAACATCATGGTGCGAGATGTCTTCTCGCGCGATCTGCAGCGCCTGCTGGGCCGCCCCTACACGCGGAGCCGGGCCTACCACCTCTTCCTCGACGGGGTGTACTGGGGCCTGTACCAGAGCGAGGAGCGGCCGGAGGCGGCGTTTGCCTCGAGCTACCTCGGCGGCGCGCGCGCGGACTGGGACACCGTCAAGTCCGAGAAGGACGGCGACACCGCGTACATGACCGTCACCGACGGCACCATGGACTCGTGGCAGGCGGTGTGGGACCTCGTGCAGGCCGGCTTCCCCGACGACAACCTGAACTACTACCGCCTCGAGGGGAAGGCGACCGACGGAGTGCGCGACCCGAGCCTGCCGGTGCTGGTGGATGTCGATAACCTCATCGACTACCTGTTGGTGACCTTCTACACGGGCAATTTCGATGGGCCGGTGAGCAAGTTCTACGAGAACAAGGTGCCGAACAACACCATCTTGCTCGACAACCGCGCGGATCTCGAGCACGGCTTCGTGTTCATCGCGCACGACAACGAGCACACGCTCCTCGCCGATCCGATCCGAGCTGGCGACGGCGTGGTCGAGAACCGCGCCAACATCGGCTACCCGGGCTGTGCCACCGACGAGAACCACCGAGTGAACGACGCCTACCAGATGAGCGTCACCAACTTGGAGGCGTTCCAACCGCAGTGGCTGCACCACCAGCTGGTGCAGAACGCCCAGTACCGGCTGCGCTTTCAGGCGCGTGCCCAGGCGGTGCTCGGCCCGGGGGGGGCGATGACCCCCGAGGTCGCCATCCCGCTCCTGCAGGCGCGGGCGGACGAGATCGATCCGGCCATCGTCGCGGAGTCGGCGCGCTGGGGCGACGCCAAGCGCGCGAACGAGCCCCGCACCCGGAACGACGACTGGGCCCCTGCGCTCGAGCGCGCCAAGAGCGCATTCCTCGGCGTGCGGACCCCGATCGTCATCGAGCAGCTCCGGACCATCGGGATCCACCCCTGAGCCGAAGGGCTGCGGCGCGGGGGGTGGCGGCGTGACGCTCCGCCACGCTATACCGCGGTCCGCGGTCGCTGATCGAGCGGGGTCGGGGACCGCGCCCCCGCGGAGGTGACGTGAGCGCCCGACAGACCACGCAGTGCGGTGAGGGCGCGCCGCGGGTCGGGGCGGGGTCGGAGGCGCCGGACGCCGCCGCGCCGGGCCCGCTGGTCCGCCTCGAGCGAGTGAACAAGCATTACCGGAACGGCACCGCGGCGCTGCACGTCCTGCGGGACGTCGATCTCGAGATCGAGCGGGGCGAGCTGGTCTCGATCATGGGTCCCAGCGGCTCTGGCAAGTCGACGCTGCTCAACGTCCTGGGGATGCTGGACCGCCACGACAGCGGGGCCTACTACCTCGAGGGGAGGCTGATCGAGCGGCTGAGCGAGCGGGAGGCCGCGCGCTACCGCAACCGGTACCTCGGCTTCGTCTTCCAGGCGTTCAACCTGCTGCCCTTCAAGACGGCGCTCGAGAACGTCGCCCTGCCGCTCTATTACCAGGGGGTGTCGCGTCGGGAGCGGACCCGGGCGGCCGCCGCGTGCCTCGAGCGGGTGGGGCTCGCGGCCCGCGCCCGGCACCTCCCGACGGAGCTCTCCGGGGGGGAGCGGCAGCGCGTGGCCGTGGCGCGAGCCATCGTTACCCAGCCGCGGCTGCTGCTCGCCGACGAGCCCACGGGCGCCCTCGACACCAAGACCTCCCACGAGCTCATGGACCTCTTGCACGAGCTCAACGCGGCGGGGATCACCATCGTCATCGTCACCCATGAGACGGACATCGCTGACCGTACCGAGCGGGTCATCCGCCTGCGCGACGGCTGCATCGAGCCCGGGGTGGGTGCCGTTCCGGAGGGGCCGCCGGCGCCGGTGGCTCCGGAGGGGGTGCCGTGATCGACGGGCTGGCGGAGCTCCTGGCCGTCCTTTCCCGCAACCGGCTCCGGACCCTGCTCACCGCGCTCAGCGTGGCTTGGGGAACCTTCGTGCTGGCGCTGCTGCTCGGCGCTGGGCGCGGGCTGCGCAATGGCGTGACCTGGGAGTTTCGCGACGACGCCGTAGCCGCCGTCTGGATCCACGGCGGCCAGACCAGCGTCCCCTTCGCGGGCCGCTCCCCTGGGCGCAGCGTGTACTTCACCCACGACGACTACACGGCGCTCGGTCGCGAGATCCCCGGGGCCGAGCACCGGACCGGGCGCTACTACCTGTGGGGCGAGTTCCAGGTGAGCCGGGGGTCGAAGCACGCGGCGTTCGACATCCGCGGGGTCCATCCGGGTCACCGGTATCTGGAGCGGACCGAGCTCTCGCGGGGGCGGTTCCTGAACGACGCCGACCTCGCGGAGCGCCGCAAGGTGGCGGTCATCGGCACCAAGGTCACCGAGGTGCTGTTCGGCGACGAGGACCCGGTCGGCGCCCGCATCGCCATTCGCGGCGCGAGCTACCTCGTCGTGGGCGAGTTCGTCGACGTGGGCGGCGAGGCCGAGCTCCGGAGGATCTACGTTCCCATCACCACCGCGCAGCTCGTCTACGGCCAGCCCGACCTCATCCACGGCCTGGCCTTCACGCTGGCGAGCGAGGACCTCGGGGCGAGCCGTGAGGCCAGCGCGGCGACGCGGGCGCTGCTCGGGCGGCGCCACGCCGTCGCGCCCGACGACCGCCGGGCGATCCGCGTGCACAACAACCTGGAGGAATTCCGGCGGATGACCGAGGTGTTCACCTGGGTCGACGTCTTCGTCTGGGTGGTCGCGGTGGGGACGCTCTTCTCCGGCATCGTCGGCGTCGGCAACATCATGCTGATCGCGGTGGCTGAGCGCACCAAGGAGATCGGGGTCAGGAAGGCGGTCGGCGCCACCTCGGCGTCCGTCGTCGCCATGATCGTGAGCGAGGCCGTGCTGATCACCGCCCTTTCGGGCTACGCGGGGCTGGTCGCCGGGGTGTCCGTGGTCGAACTGGTGGCAGGATCGGGGCTCGATCTCGGGTTCCTCCGGGAGCCGGCGGTCGACGTCCGGCTCGGCCTCATCGCGTCGGCGTTGCTGATCGGGGCGGGCGCGCTCGCCGGACTGTTCCCGGCCCTGCGCGCGGCGCGCGTCGATCCCATCGTGGCGCTCCGGGAGGGCGGCTGACGTGCGGGCCCTGATCGACGGCGCGCTCGATGCCGGGCAGGAGGTGGTCGCGACCCTGGCCCGCAACAAGCTGCGCGCCCTGCTCACCGCCTGCGGGGTCTTCTGGGGCATCTTCATGTTGATCGTGATGCTCGGGGTGGGCAGGGGCCTCGAGCGCGGGACCGCGGAGAACCTCGGGGCCCTCACCCTGCGCAGCGTGTTTGTCTGGTCGCAGCGGACCGGGATGCCCTTCCGGGGGCTCCAGCCCGGGCGCTACGTGCGCTTCAACAACGCGGACATCGAGGCCGTCCGGCGGGTGCCGGGTGTCGATCGCGTCGCGCCCCGGCTCCGGCTCGGGGAGTGGCGCGACGGTGGCCGGGTCACCGCTGGCACCCAGAGCGGCGTGTTCTCCGTGCTGGGGGATTACCCGGACCTGCCCTACGTGGAGCCGGTGCGGATCACGCGCGGGCGCTTCATCAACGAGCGTGACCTCCTCGATGAGCGCAAGGTTGCCGTCGTCGGGGAAGAGGTCCGGCGGGTTCTGTTCGCGGACGCCGATCCGATCGGCCGTACCCTTCAGGTGCGTGGCATCCACTTCCGGATCGTCGGGGAGGTCGTGAGCGATCGTGGCGGCGACGAGGGCGAGCGCGTCAAGGCCACGGTGTTCGTCCCCTTCAGCACCTTCCAGGTCGCCTTCAACGTCCCCGACCGGGTCGGCTGGTTCGGGCTCACTGCTCGCCCGGACGCCTCCGCGGTGGAGGTCGAGCAGGCCGTGCGCCGGACGCTCATCGCGCGGCACCGCGTCCACCCCGAGGACACGGGCGCGATCGGTTCGTTCAACGCGGCGGACCGCTTCGAGAAGGTCGGTGGCCTCTTTCGGGGCATCGGGGCGTTCGTCTGGTTCGTGGGGACCTTGACCCTCTTGGCTGGGGTGCTGGGCGTGAGCAACATCCTGCTCATCACGGTCAAGGAGCGGACCCGCGAGCTCGGGATCCGCAAGGCCCTCGGCGCGACCCCGTGGAGCATCGTGTCCATGGTCCTGGTGGAGGCGATCACGCTGACGGCCCTGGCCGGGTACGTCGGGCTGGTGGCGGGCGTGGGCGTGCTCGAGCTGGTGGCCACGGCCGTCGCTCGTCTCGAGCGCGCCCCGATGCGGGCGCCCGAGGTGGATCTGGGGGTGGCCCTGCTCGCCACCTCGATCCTGGTGATCTCGGGGGCGATCGCCGGTATCGTGCCGGCGCGCCACGCCGCGCGGGTCAGCCCCGTGGAGGCGCTGAAGGCAGAATGATGCGACGGCTCGTGCCGCTGGTGATAGCGCTCGCCATCCTGGGCGCCTTCGGCTGGACGCTGGTGTTCCTGTACCGGAAATCCATGCCGCGGCCGGTCGCCCACCCCACGGTGACGGTGGAGCGGCGCGACGTGGTGAAGAAGACCGTAGCGCCGGGGGCGCTGGTGCCGCGGCGCGAGGTCGCCATCAAGCCGCGGGTGTCCGGGGTGGTGGAGAAGCTCTACGTCGTCCCGGGCGACTCCGTGAAGGAGCAGGCGCTGCTGGCCAAGATCCAGATCATCCCCAACATGGTGGCCGTCAACCAGGCGGAGTCGAGCCTCAGGGCCGCCGAGCTCAGCTTCGACACCGCCCAGACGGAGCTCGAGCGCTTCGGCAAGCTGAGGGAGCAGGGGCTTGTTCCGGACCGCGACTACGTCCAGCAGGAGCTGGCGTTCAAGCTGCGCCAGCAGGAGGTGGAGGCGGCCGAAAACAACCTGCAGCTCGTGCGCGAGGGCGCGTCCAAGAAGTCCGGCAAGGTCTCCAACCTGGTGCGCTCGACCGTGGAGGGGATGGTGCTCGAGATCCCGGTCAAGGAGGGCGGTAGCGTCATCGAGGCCAACAACTTCAATGAGGGCACGACCATCGCCGCCATCGCGGACATGAACGACATGATCTTCCAGGGTCGCGTCGACGAGTCGGAGGTCGGTGGCCTCAAGGACGGCATGCCGGCGAGCATCTCGGTGGGCGCGCTGCAGGACCAGCGCTTCGAGGGCAAGCTGGAGTACGTCGCCCCCAAGGGGGTAGCGAGGGAGGGGACCATCGAGTTCGAGGTGCGCGCCGCGGTCAAGCTCAAGCCAAGCCTGTTCTTGCGCGCCAACTACAGCGCCAACGCAGACATTATCCTCGAGGAGCGACGGGGAGTGCTCGCGATCGACGAGGGCGCGGTAATCTTCGAGGGAGGGCAGACGTTCGTCGAGGTCGAGGACGGCGCCGGGACCTTTGCGCGGCGACCGGTGAAGCTGGGGCTTTCGGACGGGATTTGGGTCGAAATCGTGAGCGGGCTCGACGAACACGCCCGCGTGAAGCAGCAGCAGGGTGCCGGGGCCGCCGCGTCGGCGGCGCGGGGACCGTAGGGAGTGGCGCGAGCGGCCACGGCGCGGGCCCTGCGGTGACCTCTGGGTCGCCGTGGGCGCTCGCGCCAGGGGCGCTCGGGCGAGCTTTCGCTTGCCTGAGTAAGTCCGTATACTGCGCCGGCAAGGGGAAGCGCGGGTGCGATCGGCACCGCGACCTGCGGATGAAAGGCCACGTGACGAGGACCCTCTTCGGTGGCGGTGCGCTCCTGGGGGTGCTGCTCTGGACGGGTTGCGACGTCTACGACGAGTCGATGTTCGACCCGACCGGGAGCACCCTGGATGAGAGCGGCGGGACGGGCGGCAGCTCGTCGGGCGTCGGTGGCCGCGCGACGGGCGGGGTTCACCCGTTCGGGGGCTACTTTCCCACGGGTGGGCGGCCGCCCGTCGGAGGCTCGGGCGCGGGCACCGGCGGCGTGCTGGCCTGCCCGGCGGGGGAGCATTGGTGCGAGGGGGCCTGCGTCCCCCGCGACGACCCTGAGAACTGCGGCGTCTGCGGCGTCGAGTGCGACGAGAGCGCGATCTGCCAGGGGGGAGCTTGCGTCTGCGAGGGAGGGTTCTCTCTCTGCCGGGGCGAGTGCTTCGACCTCCAGAACGACGCGCTCCATTGTGGTGCCTGCGATCGTGCGTGCGCCGGCGACGCGACCTGTCGGGCGGGCGCCTGCACCTGCTCGGGGACTCTGGCGTATTGCGCCGACGAGTGCGTCGACCTCGTGAGCGATCCGCTCCACTGTGGTGCTTGCGGTCGAACCTGCGCTTCCGACGAGGTCTGCTCTTCGGGTGCCTGCGGCCTGGA
>CAYZQO010000133.1:0-7715 GCA_964480725.1 uncultured Polyangiaceae bacterium
GAAGCCGGCTTCCGTCCCTGTCGTGACGGTGACCTCCGCCGCGTGTTCGAGCTCGTTGTTGGCGGCGATGCTGGGACCAGACAGGGTCCAGCGGGTCGCCGCCGAGCTCGGCGGCGCCGGCAGCTCGATCCGTACGGGGCGCACCTCGGTCCGGTCCAGATTGAGCAGGATTAGCCCCCGCGTCGCCCCGTTGGCGGTGGCGTAGGCGTGGAGGTAGGGGACGTCGACCGTGACGCTCTCACCGTCGTAGTCGAAGCTCGTCTGCCAGGTCGGATCCTCGCCGCTCTTGTCGACCTCGACGAGGTTCCCCTCGAGGATCTGGTTGGCGAGGACGAGGGCCTGGAAGGTTGGCCGATATCGCTCCTCGCCGGCGCGCGCGGAGAGCACCGAACCCCAGAGGCCGACACCGTCGTACTCGCGCTGGAAGAGCGAGAAGAAGTTCTGCACGCGGACGTCGTAGCGCTCCACCATCAGGAGCATGTGATTGATGATGTTGAGCGCGCCGCCCAGGCTGGTGACGAGGCGGTTTCTGGGCTCGACGGGCGCCGTGCCGCCGGTGACGTGGTGATTCACCTCGTAGACGCTGATCTCGAGGTTGGGGTTCACCGAGCTCTGGATCATGTCCCGGTTCGCCTGCATTGGCCCACCGGTGTTGAGGTACCAAACCCAACCGAACGCCCAGGAGAACAGCTCCTCGTCGCTGAAGGCGGCCTGGGTGTCGTTCATCTCGTGGATGACGTAGGGCGCGATCGCGTAGCCGTCGGCGGCGGCGCCGTGGTTCTCGACCAGGCCTTGCCCGAGCCACGTGTTGTAGTTCTGGGCCCCGATGTGGAAACGCACGCTGTCCGTCGCGTCGTACTCGCCCAGCCTGGTCTTGGCGGTGGTGAACAGCGTCGTCCAGTACTCGGGGCCGTTCCAGCCGCCGTAGGCGTAGGCCTCTCCCCAGTTCCACGCCTCGTTGCCGATCTCGATGTGGAGCCGCTCGAAGACCTCGGTCCAGGGCTGCTCCTGGCCGCGCTCGGCGCGGAGCGCCCCGTACGTCGAGGTCGTCGGCCCGGCTAGGTACTCCATCAGGTTCGCCAGCTCCTCGGGGAAGGTCGTGCCGCTCAGGCAGACCCAGGGTTGGGCTTCGATCTCCTCGCAGAGCTCGAGGAACTCGTGGAGGCCATAGGGATGCATCTGGGCGCCGCCGTTGGTGTACGGGTGCGGCGGCCCACCGAGGCTGGGATCCGGAGGCACCGCGCGCCGGAAGTCGAAGACCATGCGCTCGTGGTCCGGTCGAAGCCAGTTGTCGAGGCTGCTCCCACCCACCTGGAGATGCCGGAGGGAACCTGGGCGGAGCTCGTGGAGCAGGTTCACGAGATCGTCGCCGAAGGTCGTCGGATTCGTGTCGCCCTCCCGGTAGGCCGAC
Organism: uncultured Polyangiaceae bacterium; assembly: GCA_964480725.1. Classification (GTDB taxonomy): domain Bacteria; phylum Myxococcota_A; class Polyangia; order Polyangiales; family Polyangiaceae; genus JAFGBI01. The sequence goes on from CAYZQO010000133.1 coordinate 1,412, forward strand.
ACGTCGTCGAGGAGGATCGTGCCTCCGGTCACCGAGAGGTGCAGATTGAGGCTGTCGTCCGTGAAGCCCGCCACCATCATCGGCACGTCCTCGAAGTAGTTCCACTCGCTCGTCACGCTGACCCCCGAGGGGTTCTGGGGATCGCCCCAGGGTCCATAGCCGACGCTGAGCTGGCCGTCGCCCTTGGCCCAGAAGCTGATGAGCCACGTTCCGTTCGCCTCCGCGAGGCTCGAGGGCACGAGCGGGTACATGAGCTTGGCGGTTTCGCTGCCGGGCGCCGAGATGACGGCGGCGGCGCTGCCGCGAGCTCCGGGCGGTAGATCGTCGCCGTCCGTGGTGATCGTGGCCCCCTCGCTGGAGAAGGCCCAGAGCGGGCCGCCGTGCTGGCCGATGAACCCCGCGGGCTCCACCTTCTCGAGCAGCATCCCCACCTCGTCGAGCGTCTGGGCGCCCGCCGCACCCACCACGGGGCCCGTGTCGGCGAACACGAAGCGGAGACCGATCTCCCGCCCTGGAAACACCGCATGCTCGACGCGATCGATGACGTCGGCCTGCGAGGCGCGGTCCCCGGCCAAGATCCAGGCGTTGGCCCCGGTGGCGATGTCGAGCCAGGTGCGCCCCGAGAGCTCGTCGTCGGTGTCGGTGGGGGTGTAGGTGTAGTCGTTCCAGTCGTAGAAGGACTCGGCATCGCCACCCGGACCTCGGGCGAGGTGGCGGTATATCACCCCCTCGAAACCGCCGTTCTTGATCCGATTCTTGTTGAGGACGGCATCCCAGTAGTTGTCGTCCCCGAGGTTGATGCCGAAGCGCTGGATGTCCGAGGTGACCACCGTGTCCGTGACCTGGATCACGGTGGCTCCGGGCGTCCCGGCGCTGCCCCCCGTGCCACTGGCATCCGTGCCGCCGCCCGTGCCCGTGTCACCTCCCGTCGCGCCGACGGCCTCGCCCGCGCTGCCCCCCGTCGCGGTCGAGTTGCCGCCCGCCTCGGAGCGGCCTCCCGTGGGAACGGCTCCGCCAGCGCCGCCCGTGCCGCCGCTCGCGGTCACCCCCCTGCCGTTCGAGTCGTCGTGCTTGCCGCAAGCGCCGGCCGAGAGCAAGGCCAACAGCGACGCGAGCCCGAGGACCCGACGCCACCCGCTCACCAGGGGATGGGCGCTTGCGAGTCGCGAGGCGGTGCGTGGTCGAGGGACGAATGGCGCGTTCATGGAGTCCTCCTCACCCGTCGTCCGATCGAGTGCGAGCCGCGACCGCCGCGACCGCCGCGACCGCCGCGATCGCCAGCCCTAGACTCGGATCCTCCCCCCTTCCCCCGCCGCCTGGCAAGGGGCACGAAACCTGCCGCCTCGAGGCAGCACGGCCTCGAGACCGCGTGGCGCGTCCGGGATCAGCGTGGACGATCAGGACCTGTCCGGTTGCCGTTCTGCGAGGCTCTCCGTGGAGGATGATCATGCACGCCAGCCAAACGGCGTTGAGGATGCACGCCCCGAAGGCCGCGCCAGCACCCCAGGGCAGGACTCTTGTCGCAGGCTGGCGTACGCCAAGGAGGCCGTGGTGCGGGTTCATGCCGTCATTTCTCCGCGCTCAATCGCCGCTACTGTTGCGGCCAGACCCTCTTTGAAACTCGGATAGCGCGGCGACTAGCCGAGCACGCGCTTGGCCTTGGCGTTGGACACGCGACAGCTCATGGTGGCGGTCTCGACGAGCAGCTTGCCGAGGATGAGTTTCAAGATGAACGTGGGTAAGGACTTGGGCTTCGTGGCGCCGCACAGCTCCGCGAGCCGCTCGGCGAACTGCTGCTGCGTGCAGGGGACATCGTCGGCGACGATGAACCGCTCGCCCGTTGCCAGGTCTCCGATATGGTCGACCGCCGCCGCGAAGGCACTGAACGGGAATTCCAGAATGTGGCGAAGCTGCGCCTCAACATGCTGTTCGTTGGCAGCACGGAGGGCGCGCACCGCGCCTGCGTGCTGCTCGGCATCATCGCGACCTGTCGCGCGCTCGCCGTGCCCGTGCAGGCCTACCTCACCTGGGCCTTCGTGCGCTGGCAGGAGGGGGACGCGGACGACTACGCGCCCTCGCTCTACGCAGGCCGCGCCAGCCGCAAAAGCGACGAGCCGCCCGAGCTCGACGCCCCGCCGGCGACCGGCGTCACGGGCGGCGTGACGGCCCCGGGCGCCCCCACCGCCCCCGTCGCCGCGGCGCCCACGGGCCTCGCGACGCCGGCGGCATCCGCTCCCGCCCCCATCTCGGCGGCGGCGACGACCGCGGGCGCGGCCGCTGTCGGAGGGGGACCGTTCGTCGCCTGAGCGGCCTCCTGCGGAGCTCAGCCTGACGGAGAGAACCCATGGCACCCCCCGGAACGCTGTACCTTGGGGCGATCCGCCGTCTCGACGGCGGCGGATCGCCCGCTCCGCTCTACCTGCCCGCGCACCACCTCGTCACCCACGGGGTGGTGGTCGGGATGACCGGGAGCGGCAAGACGGGCCTCGTCACCGTCCTGGCGGAGGAGGCCCTCCGCAGCGGGGTGCCCGTCCTCGTCCTCGACGTGAAGGGCGATCTCCCGAACCTCCTGCTCCGCTTCCCGAGCTTTTCGTCCGAGCCCCTGCTCCCCTGGGCCGAGGCCTGCGCCCGGCCCGGGGACGGACGCCCCGCGACCGAGCTCGCCGCGGACCTCGCCGCCTCGCGCGCGGCGGCGCTCTCGCTCGTGCTGCGTCTGGTCGGTCGCAACCCCGACGGCGTCCGGCTGCTGCAGCCCCGCTGGGCGATGAGCCTGCTCCGCGGCCCCATGACCCGCGACGAGCTCCGCCGCGCGCGGACCGCTCAGGACGCGTCGAGCCTGCGTCTTGATATGCCGCCAAAGCGTGCTGGCGGATCGACCTGATGTTCGCGGGTCCTACTCCGCCGCCTCGCCCCGCGGCAGCACCGGCTCCGTGAACCGACTGCGCAGCTCGACCGCCATGGCGTCGAGCACGCGCGTGGCGCGCTCGACCGTGATGCCATGGTACTCGTTTCGCTCGTCCCGCGACACCTGCGACTCGTGGACGCCGAGCTTCTCGGCGAGCTCGCGCTGCGTGAGGCCACGGGCAATGCGCAGGGCGATGAGCGTGCGTCCGAGCCCGTGCAGATTGACGAGCTCACCGAGGTCGCCGCGGCGCAGCCGCTCGTAGCTCTCGATCTCCTCGGCGAGCTGCAGGTGGAAGGAGCGCAGGGGATCGAGCGCTCGCTCGACCTCATCTGCGGTCAAGCCCGCTGCGACTAGCCGCCCGCGATGCAGGTCGAGCCGCTCGAGTTCCTCACGCTGGCGGCGAGTGGCCTCCTGATACTCGGACTCATTGCGGATCATGGTGCACCTCCAGGGAGCAGCTTGACGATGCCCCGCGGCTTGCCGTCGCGACGCGAGAGGCGAAAGGCGGAGGGAAATTCCAGCTCGTTGCCGAACTGGTCGAAGATGCCCGAGAACTGACCGTAGTGCGGATAGAGCTCGACGCGGTAGACGTGCCACATCGGGAGTTGACGCTTCGGATACCCACGGTAGGGACGTCGGGCGGCGGGACTCCAGGTCCAAACCTTGTGCGGATCCAGCACGTTGAGCTCGCGCTCGAGGCGCCCGGAAGCGAAGGCTCGTAGGTCGCAGACAAAATAGCCGTCGATGTCGTTCGGGTGGTCCTTGTCCTCTGCGAAAGACCCGTCCGCGAAGACTTCGGTGATGCCCACGGTCCAGAGCTGACGGGCCATGATCTCGAGGTTGTCGACGAGCGCGCGGCGCCATGTGGCATCCCACGTCGGGTGCGAAGGTCCGGGCCCGTGGACCAGCGTCGACTCGCGCAACTCCGGGAACGTCATCGCGACGTCGCCTGCGGGGAGCAGACCATCTTGGGTGAACCGGAGCGAGCGCATGAGGAGACACGTCAAAGGTGTCAAGCTGGACAAAATTGTCAAGTTCTCCCGAGTGCGTGATGAACCGGGCAACTCCTTGCGGGGGGCAGGTCGAACCTGTCCGGGAGACGAGAGCACCCTCGTATCGCGCGTGGTGCGCTTCTGGCCACGGAGACGGCGGTGGCCAGTAGCCCCCGTGGTCAGATTGGGGCAACCACTCGGAATCGCGCCGGTTTCTATTTGACCACCATCGGCAGTTCGGCCAGATCCGCCCCGAAGCCGTGGCCAGATCGCGCGACCGACGGCCGCTTCTGCATCGATGCGTTCGAGGGTGCCCTCGCTCGGGCCGAGGGACAGTCGAGCCGAACTTCGGCCGGAAGGCCTACAGCGAGGTGAGCGGCGGTGACGGATCGCCGGTGCGAGCGTCGGCTTGACCGAGTGCCGTCGTGGGGCGAGATAGCTACCGCTCCTGGCCAGGTTCGTGCTGGGAAGTACGCGGGGCTGCCAGTCGCGCGCGCTGGACTTCGTCCTCGTCGATCTGAAAGCCGGCCGCGTCGACGAGCGCGGTGCGCCATCCCGCGGGCGGTTTTACGACCCACGCCAGCTGCGCACGCGACCAAGGATCGGCCCAACCCGGGGCGCCACCCACCACCACGTCCAGCGGTGCGCTCGCCTTGAACGCGGCTTCCTTGAGGTCGTAGAGCGTGGGTTCGTCTCGCGACACCCAGGGGGCGGGGAGGTGCTCGTCGAGGAAGCCCCAGCGCAGCCGAACCGCCCCGTGCAGGCGGCCGTACTCGTAGAGCGCGTGGAGGGACTTCGCGTTGGCCTCGAGCCGGGCGCGAAGCTTGGTTGTGGCTCCGGTGGAGAGGTATCCGTCGAGCTTCGCCGGATCGCCGAATGGTCGGCTGATGCCGCACGAGCCTGTCACCAGCATCTCGGTCGTGATCTTGAGCGTGCGCCCGCTCCGGTTCAGCGTCCTGCTTTTTTGCGGTGGCCCAAGCTCGGCGAGGCGTCGGTCACCGGGTTCGAATCGGAGCGTTCGGAGCAGGGGGACTACGTCCACCGCGCCGATGAGATCGAAGGCGGCCAGACGCTCGGCCACCCTGGCGACCTCCGCCTCGACGAAGGTCTCGACGGCGTGGCCGCCGACGTCGAGCAATGCGACCGCTCGCGGCGCCTTCGCGGGGTGGGCGATCAGCAGCGCTCGCCTCAGCCTAGCGAGGTTCGCGCCGTGCTCTATCCGCCGGAGTCGCGAAGCCTCCAGCGTTTCCGCGACCACGGACGGATCGGTTCGCAGCGAGGCCCAACGCCTTACCATCTCGAGACGTGCGCGCACCGCCCGTCGCATGGCGATGAGGGCATCCTCCACGTGCGTGCCCATGGCCCAGCGGCCGTCCGGGAGGACTACGACGGGGCACCCCTGGCGGCCGAACTGCACCGTCGCCCCCGACAAGACCTCGTATTTGGTGCAGCCGCGGACGAACGCCACCACCTCCGCGGGAGCGGTGGGCCCGCCCGTGGCGTCGAGAAACGCCAACGCGAGCCGCTGCGCCGACCAGGAGTACAGCGATGCGTCCTTCCATGCCTCCGAGAGCTCGTCGCGGGTGACGGCGACGCTGGGTGGCGGCAGGGGCTGCGGAGGAGGCTTGACCGTTCGGGGGCTCGGTGCCCGCTTGGGAGGGCGAAGGTCCAGCCGGAACACCCAGAGGTCCAGGTCGTCATCGTGAGGGTCGAGGTAGTAGCGGTCCCCGTCGCGATAGACCGGAGGTCGGGCGGGTCTGCACCGCGAGAGGGCGGTGAGTGCATAGGAGGCCTTGGAGACGCCCGCGAGGGCGAATCGTTGGGCGACCTCCTCGAGCGTCATCGCCTCTCCGCGCTCAAGCAAGGAGACGATGAGCCTCGCGTAGGTGTTGGCTTCCCGGTGATGGGCGACCGCCTCGAGCCGAGGCCGCTCGATGCCCAGGGTCCGGCACCAGGGGTTGGGTTCATCTGGGGGGGAATTCATCTCGCGCCTGCGCGTCTCGTTGCGGCCTCAAGCCGTTCCACGACGATTCTACAGGGGCCGTGGCTCGGTTGAAGAGCCACCTCCCCGGCCTTCCATCTCGCCGAGCTCGGTCCCCATCCGAAGGCGGTCGAGGTAGGTCCGGTACACGTAGGAGCGGTCCCGCTTGCGACCGGTGGTTTCGAAGAGCACACCGGCGTTCACGAGCAGCTCGATGGCGCGGCCCGCGGTGGGCTTGGTCGTCTCCACGAGCTTCACCGTCGACGCCACGGTCACGATCGGGCGGCGCGGCAGGAGCTCGAAGAGCCGCAGCGCGAGCACGGAGATGCCGTCGCTCGAGAGGAGGCGCGCACGGTCGGCAGCGACGAGCGCGAAGAGCTCGCGGGCGGAGCCCACCGCCTCGTCGGCGATGGTGGCGACGCCGTC
>CAYZQO010000134.1:0-4281 GCA_964480725.1 uncultured Polyangiaceae bacterium
CAGGAGCAGGAGCAGGCCCTGCACCTGCTCCAGAAACCTCCACCTGCTCCCGCACCTGCTCGTGCTCGACTACCAGTACTCAATTTGAACTTGCGCCGCGCGGCACTAGGCCCCGATCAGTCGGACCGCTGGGGCGACCCCCGCGCCGTCACGGCGGGTGCCAGGCGACCAGCACGCGGTTCATCGGGGTGATCGCGCTGGGGATGGTGGCCCAGTCGACGTGGTAGCCGGCCGCCGAGAGCCGGTAGGTTCGGTCGACGTCGGTGGCGAGTGCCTTGCCGAGCGCGTGCCGCAGGCCGCGCTGCTTGAGCGGGGGCGCCGTCCGGTAGCAGCAGGGCATCACGGCGATCGGACCCCGGGCGGCGATGCCGAGGCCGAGCCCCGTGTCCGTCAGGTGCCCGCAGCCATGCACCATCACCAGCCCCGCCTGCTCGGGCACCAGGCGCTCGGCTCCGACGCGGTCGAGCGGGCACTCGACGAACTCCGCCTTCGCCTGCACCCAAGGTCCGATCTCGGTCACGGCCTCCCACACGGCGGTGAACGACTCCGGGCGGCGCTCGTCGATCAGCGTCACCCGCTCCACCGAGCGCTCGAAGAAGGCGTGGAGCAGACCCGTGAGCCCGTGGCCGGCGCAGAGGTCGACCATGACGGGGCGTCGCACCCGCCGGCGCACCCGGTCGAAGAACTCGAACGACTCTAGGATCTCCTTGAGCGGGATGGCGCGCCGCTCGACCAGGGCGCGGCCGAGGCGATCGGGCAGCGTGTCGTCCGGGAAGACGTCCCGGCTCGCGCCGAGGTAGCGCTGGCGAAGCCCTGCCGCGCGCTGCAAGGCCGGCTGGTTGAAGCGGCGGAAGACGTGGAAGCTCGGGTCGGCGGGCAACGGCGCATAGTACTCGATCCGCGCGCGGCGCACGGGAGCTCCCGACGACCGCGCACCGGTGGCGTCGCCCGCTCACGTCAGCCAGGAAAAGGTCGCCTCGTAGAGGCGGCCGAGGTCGTCGTGGACCTCGAGCGCTCGACAGAGATCCTCGACCTGGTTGGTACCGAGCGTGAGGTGCTCGAGCAGCGCCAGCCCGAGCGGAAGATAGGGCAAGGTGATCAGGAACACGCCGAAGACCGCGAGCGCGAGGCTCGTGGTCGCCGAATCGCGGCGTGGGGTGGGAGCGGCAGCGTCGCCGAGGAGCGCGGCGACCTCGGGCGGTGGCCTGTCCGGCGGGCTCCGGGATGGGTCCGGTCGAGGCGACGGATCGGCGAACGCGGTCGTCATGCTGGCTCCGCTGGCGGCATTATGTTCCGACCCGCGCCAGGCCGCCCGCCTTGGCACGCCCCAGGGCGGCGCCTCCGGTGACCCGCGCGGCCCTCACTCGGTGTGGAGTCCCGGTCCGGCCGCGGGATCCCGCAGGCCGTTCTCCTCCCGGGAGGCCCGTCATCGATCCCAGAGTGATACCGTCCCGGCGCGTGGGAAGCGGGGGGGCGTAAGCCCCGGCCAGATTCGCGATCGAGTGGTATCCTCCGCACTCGAGGTCGGCTCGAGGCAACCGTTGACCCGCGAGGACCGTCAGGCGCAAGAAGCCCTGCTGGAGGTGGAAGGCGCGTCCCCGTCGACGGGGGCGAGCGACGAGCATGCGCGCTCTGGCACCTGCTGGCAGGAGGAACAGCCGCCGCTCGAGACCTGTCCGCTCCCGCTCCCGCTCGCGACCACTCGGCTCGCGACCGGCCCCACGCCTCCGCCGATGCCCGGCGACCTCTTCGCGGGCAAGTACCGCCTCCTCCGCTGCCTGGGTGAGGGGGGGATGGGTACGGTCTGGGCCGCGCACAGCGTGCCGCTCGACACCGGGGTGGCCATCAAGGTCATCCGCACCGGGCTCACCACCGCCGCCATGGCCCACCGCCTCCTCAACGAGGCGCGCGCCGAGGCGAAGATCCGCCATCCGGCCATCGTGCAGTTGCTCGAGTTCGGGGCGACCGATGAGGGCGTACCGTACCTGGTCATGGAGCTGCTGGAGGGGGAGTCGCTCCACGCTCACATCGTGCGGCACGGGCGGCTCGCGCCGCGGGTAGCGGTCCCCATGCTGCTCCCCATCGCCCAGGCGCTCGCAGCGGCGCACGAGCAGGGGATCATCCACCGGGATCTGAAGCCCGAGAACGTCTTCCTCGCGTCCACCTCCGCGGGCACCCAGCCCAAGCTCCTCGACTTCGGGATCGCCAAGTTGAGCCGCGCCTATGATCCCGGCCTGACGGGCGCGGGGGCTCCGCTCGGGAGCCCGGCCTACATGGCGCCGGAGCAGGCGCTGGGGCTCGAGGTCGACGCGCGGGCGGACGTCTGGGGTTTCTGCATCATGCTCTACGAGGCCGTCGTGGGGGCTCCGCCGTTCGAGGCGCCCACCTACGAGGAGCTCGTGCAGCGGATCGCGCAGGCCGAGACGCCCACGCTGGCAGCCTCGGGCATCGCGGCGCCTGGGCTCGACGCGATCCTCCAGCGCGGCCTGGCCAAGCGGGCCGAGGATCGCTGGGAGTCGATGCCGGCCCTCGCCAGCGCGCTCTCGGAGTGGCTGGGGGACCAGGGGATCTGGGCCGACATCACCGGTCGGACGCTGCTGTACTCGGGGCCGCCCCCGCAGATCATCACCGCGGCCGATATCGAGAGCGTGAAGCCCCCGGGCGTCTCGCGGCGCCCGCGCGCGGTCGTCGCGGCGGCTGCGCTGGCTGCGCTGCTGCTCGCGGGGCTCGTCGTGGGGCTCGTCCTGCGCGCCGCGGCCGCGCCCCCGACGGTGCTGTCGAGTCCCGGCGCGATCCCTTCGCCCGCCGTCGACCCCTCGGAGCTGGCCCCACTCGCTGCCGCCACGCCGACGGTGTCGCTCGAGGATCCCGCGCCCGTGGTGGCCGCCTCGGCTATCATGGCAGCGCCGCCCGCGCCCGCGCGCCGCCGACCGAGCGAGGCAGGGGCGCTTGCCCGCCCGTCCCCGAGCGCGGCCGCGTCCAGCGGGTCGGCCGCGGAGGCCGCGCCGGTGGAGTCGCTCGACGACATCAAGACGGATTTCTGAGCCGCATGCGACCAGCGAGGACCCCGATCGAGCGCTTCCGGTGGGCGAACGCCCTCGGCGTCTGCCTCCTGGGGCTCCAGGCCCTCCCCGCGCGCGCGGAGCCCGCCGCCGAGGCGGCGCCCCCGACGGGCCCCGCACCGTGCGCCGAGGCGTCTCGTGATCGCGCCCGTGCCGAGCTCGAGCGCGGGCTCGCAGCGTACCGCGCCGGGCGCTTCGGTGCGGCGCTGGACGCCTTCCTCGGGGCCAACCGGATCTGTCCGACGCCGACCTTCCTCTTCAACGTGGCGCGCGCCCACGACCGGCTCGGTCACGTGGGACCAGCGCTCGGCCATTACCGCGCGTACCTCCGCGCCGCCCCCGACGCTACCGATCGGCGCGTCGTCGCCGAGCGGATCGTGGCGCTCGAGGCCCAGCTCGACGCTCAGGGCGTGCAACAGCTGACGGTGCTGAGCGACCCGCCCGGGGCAACGGTGACGGTCGACGGCCGTGCTGTCGGCACGACCCCCTGGACGGGGGAGCTCATCCCCGGGGAGCATCACCTGCGCCTCGAGAAGGAGGGCGAGGCGCCGCAAGAGCGGAGCATCGAGCTTGCCCCCGAGCGCTCGCTCGAGGTGACGGTGGAGCTCGAGCCGGCGGTCGCGCCGCCCGCTCCCGCCGTCGAGCCCGCGACGGCGCCACCGCCGGTCGAGCCGGCGTCGCCCGCTCCCGTCACGGCCGGGCCAGCGGGAGATCGCGACGAGGCCTCGCGGCCCCTGCTGCGCCCACTCGCCTGGGTCGCGATGGGCGGCGCGGCCCTCGCGCTGGGCGGCGCGGGCATCGTCGAGGCGCGCCGCCAGTCCACGGCGGAGGACGTCCGAACCGCCCCCGTTCAGCTCGACCGTCACGCCGCCCTGGACCGCTACGACGCCCAGACCCGCGCCGTGCGGATCGTCACCGCGGTGGGGGTTGGGCTCGGGGTGGTGGGCGGGACGCTGTTTACCGTCGATCTGACGAGCCGCCGCGCGCGGAGCGTGGGCCTTCGCTGCGGGCCGACTGGCTGCGCGCTCGTGGCGCAGGGGGAGCTCTGATGACGCGGCGCTGGCCCGTGGTGGCAGCGCTGCTCGCGGTCGACGGGCTCATCGGCTGTCGCGCCGACTTCTCCGGGTACCTCTCCGCCGGCCGGTGCGATCCCGAGGGGCGCTGCGCCGACGGGTACCGGTGCGTCGCGGGCGATTGCGTGCCGGACGGGGGCGGGGGC
>CAYZQO010000134.1:4381-7615 GCA_964480725.1 uncultured Polyangiaceae bacterium
GCACTGCGGCAGCTGTGGCAACCCCTGCGACCAGGATCCGGTGCACCTCACCTGCGGCGCCGTGGTGCCGGGTCAGTGCGGCTGTGCGGCGGCCGCGCAGTGCGGCGAGGGCGGTGAGTGCGACGTGAGCAATGGCGTCTGCACCTGCCAGGAAACCCCCTGTGCGGTCGGCGAAACCTGCCTGCCGCCCATCGGGGGCAGCGAAGCGACCTGCTCCTGCGGCGGCGGCGTGGCGTGCGTCGCGCCGTTCACCTGCTGCCTAGCGGGGGGGTGCCGCGACCTCGGTGTCGATCCCAAGCACTGCGGGGCCTGCGGCCGCGCCTGCCCGGGCAACGCGTGGTGCGGCGCCGGCGCCTGCATGTGCCGCTCGAACACCTGCCGAATGGGGGGTGGCGACGGCACCTGCAACACGACGACCGGCCGCTGCACCTGCGGCGGGAGCGTGTGCGCGGAGGGGCAGTGGTGCCTCCCCGGCGACGTCTGTGGGTAGGGCGCGCGGGGCACGGATGACGGCGAGATCCGCCGCCGGGAAGGCCGCGCCCGCGGCCCAGATGGACCCATTTCGCACTGTCTGATGCTCCCTGGGTGCACGGTATGTGCGGCCGCGCCGTTGTGCGGCGCGGTGGCAGGGGGATACTGCCTCGGGTGAGGGCCGGCGCGCCGGCGGGAGGTGGCAATGTCCAGATCGACTCGGCACGGGCGGTGGTGGAGGGGGCGCGCGCTCGCACTGGGGGCGACGGCGGTGGCCTGCGTCGCGGTGACGGGCTGCTGCATGGTGATGACGGCGGACGCAGAAGGAGGCGTCGCCACGAGCGCTGACGGCGTCCCCGTCGCCGACATGACCCCGGCCGAGATGCCCGACTCCCCGCTCACCATCGAGGAGAGCGATCTGGTGAAGCTCGAGGGCGACACCCTCTTCGTGCACAACGCGGCGCGGGGGCTCCAGGTGCTCGACGTGAGCGAGCCCGCGGCGCCGCGGGCGGTGGCGGCCGTCCCCGACACGGCCGGGGTTTCCGGGGAGCTGTACGTCCGGGACGACCACGTCGCCCTGATCGTCAGCGCCCCGAGGACCGCCTGTCCGGGCGGCGCCGGGAGTGCGCTCGTCGAGATCACCCAGGCCAGCACGGAGCCCCGCGCGGGCGAGCCGCTCTGCCTGGCGGGCGAGATCGTCGCCAGCCGCGTGGTCGGCGACGTGCTCTACCTCGTCGAGGTCGATTCGACGCCGTACGCGGGCCTCACCACCCTACGCTCCTACTGGTTCCGGCCGGACGTGGTCTTCAGCGCCATCGACACGCTCGCCGTCTCGGGCACCGGCGTCGAGGTCCACGTCACCGACCGCACCATCTACCTCACCGAGGCGGACGCCGGCGCCTGGAACACCACCGTCGTCCGCACCTACGACATCTCGGCGGGCGACGGGAGCCTCGTTGCGCGCGGCGCAGCGGTCGTCGAGGGGCAGCCGATGGGGCGCTTTCACATGGACGAGTCCGGGGACACCTTCCGCGTCGTCACTCGGGACGGGGGCGACGGCGGCGCCATCCTGACCGTCCTCGACGTCTCCGACCTGGGCGCGCCCACGGTCCTGTCCACGCTGCGCGACATCGCTCCGGGCGAGGAGCTCTTCGCTTCCCGCTTCGTCGGCGATCGCGCCTACATCGTGACCTACCGCCCGGAGCTCATCGTCAACACGCAGCAGGTCTGGCCGGGGTTCGATCCGCTCTGGGTCGTCTCGCTCGCCGACCCGGCGCGCCCGGTGGTGCTCGGAGAGCTCGAGATCCCGGGCTGGAGCGACTACATCTTCCCGCGCGGGGACCTGCTGCTCGCGGTCGGGCGCGGCGACGGTGGCGAGGGGATCGCGGCCTCGCTCTTCGACGTCGCCGATCCCACCGCGCCCGCGGAGCTCAGGCGCCTCGAGTTCGGGGTCCCGGCGGCGAGCTCCGAGGCGAACACGGATTTTCGCGGCATCACCGTGGTAGAGGACGCGTTCGGCGCGCCGCCGCTGTTGGTGGTGCCTTACTCGGACAACCTCATGGACGGGTGGGAGTGCAGGCCCGAGCATCATGTGCAGCTGGTGGACGTCCTCGAGCGGGATCTCGCGCTCCGGGCCGACCTCTCGCTCACCGGGCGGGTGCGCCGCACGCTCCCTGTGGGAGACCGGCTCTACGTGATCGACGAGAAGCTCGTCACCGCCGTGGACGTGACCGATCGCGACGAGCCTGCCTACTCCGGCCGGGTTCCGGTGGGCAACGTCGAGGGCGCCGACCCCTGCGTCATCCCCGCGCCCGCGCCGGTCGAGGTGGTCTGGGAGACGGTCCGGGTGGCGCCGGAGGAGTCGACGGACGGGCACCAGTTCCCGGATCCTTGCGACTGCTCCACCAGCACGGTCCCCTCGACCTGCCTCGGCGAGCGGGCCCCGCTCTGGGTGCTCTTGGGCCTGCTGGGCGTGGTGGTGCGGGGCCGCCTGCGTCGGCGCGCAGCGTAGCCGGGCCGGCGCCCGGCGCCGGGCGGTCAGCTCGTTGCGTCGGACGCGGCTGGCTCCAGGGGGACCATCAGCGTGCTGAAGAGCACCACCCGCTCGTTCGGCCGCGAGTCGGCGACGACGGCGCGCATCTGCTGAAAGAAGGCGCGGTAAAGCTCCAGGATCCGCTGGTAGTCCGCGGCCGACACGCTGAACAGGTTATACGACAGAGTGTGCTCGCTGCCCGCCTCCACTCGCTCCAGGGCGAGGCGCGTCCACCAGGCCTTCATCCGGAGCGACCGCGCGGGATCGGCCCGGGTGTCCACCGTGCGCGACTCGTCGACCACCCACTTGCGGCGGCGCCGCCGGATCTGCTTCGTGCGCGCCAGTAGCTCGATCGCCCGCGTCTCCTCTTCCACCGGCATCCCGAGGCGGCGGGCGAGCCACCCGGGCTGGTGGTGCGGGAGGGCGACGTAGTCCGTGAGCTCGAGGCCGCGCAGCACGGCATGCGACCAGGGGTTGGTGTAGGCGGCCTCCCGCGCGAGCAGCAGCGTCTGCCAGTCGTCGCGCACGCTCGGCAGCGTCGCCGGGTCGACCATCCCGGCGAGGAAGTCGAGCAGTCGCAGCGTCGCGACGTCGATCATCAGGAGTAGCTCGGGGAGGCGCGGCTCGGCCTCGCCCTTGAGCCACCGTGCGACGGCGAAGCGGCTCCGCCCCGCGCGTCGCGCGAGCTCCCCGATGGGGGTCGAGCCGCGCAGATCGGCGAGCAGCGCCGC
>CAYZQO010000135.1:0-7598 GCA_964480725.1 uncultured Polyangiaceae bacterium
GGCGCCCCCGGGGTGAGTCGAACACCCGACCAACGGTTTAGGAAACCGCTGCGCTATCCACTGCGCTACGGGGGCTTTTCCTTGGGAATCCGGCTGGTTAGCTGGGAGCTTCCCGCGCCGTTTCCCGCGGCCCGCGGGGAGTCCCGCGGGAACTACAGCGGGCTTTCGCACCGCTGCAGTCGGCCCGGGTGGTACCACGGCCGCCCCGGGAGAGTCACCCCCGGTCGCGTCCTGGGCGATTGCCCCGGTCCGCTGCCGCGGGTGCGGGGCACCTCCTGGCTTAGCCGGCAGCGCGCCGGTCTTTCTGGACTCCGACGGCGCGCGTGCCGTCTCGCTCGAACGTCACCACGGGCCTGAAGCCCATCGCGCGAGCCACCTTCTTCAGCGTCTCGATCGAGGGGTTCTCACCGGGGCGTTCGAGCTTGGCGATCTGTTGCTGGCTCACCCCCGCTCGGGCGGCCAGAGCACTCTGGGAGAGGCCGGCTTCGAGCCGGGCCCGGCGGAGCTCGATGGCCACAGCGAGAGCCGGATCGATCTCGATCGCCAGACCCCGACCGACGCGCGGCTTCGGCTCCGGTGGAACCTGCCCCGAAACCAGGTGCGCTTCGAGCCAGCCCTCGATCGCTTCCTTCGCCGCTGACTTCAGCGCGTCGAGGGAGTCGGCGAAGGTCTGACAACCGGGCGCGTCCGGGAAGGCGGCGAGGTGGTGGTCCCCCTCGCGAGTGTGCTTGGCGAAGTAGATCATGGGTGGATCTCCTAGGTGAGCTTCACCCCCGAGGCCCTCTCGATCGCCTTCACGGTCCCGATCGGCAGATCGCGCTTGGGGTGCGGCACGGTCACGATGCCAGACCGTGCCGGGTGCTTGAAGTGATGGTGGTCGCCCTTGACCCGAGCGAGCTCCCAGCCGTCGGCCTTGAGCCGCCCGACGATCTCGGCGGACGACCACGCCATGGGCCCAAGAGTGGCACAACTTATGGGTTGTGTCCAAGGCGCAACGGAGGTCGGCGTGCGGCCGCCGCGTCGGGCGGGGCTCGCGGCGCGGAACCGGGCGCGATGGGGGGGCGATTGCCGTCCGTGCGGGGCCGAGGTAGGGCGGGCCGGTCGCGGTGCGCCCATGACCACCCCCATTCGCACCTGTCGCTCTTGCGGCTCGGACCATTTCGTGGAGACGGGGCCGGTGGAGTGGGTCGTGCGGCGTCGGTCGGAGGGCGGCCCCGTGGAGGTTTCGCTGGCGGGGACGCTGGTGGCCTGCGTCCGCTGCGGGCTGGTCGAGGTCTTCATGGACCACCCGCTCGCGCTCGCCGACGTGCCCGAGGCGCACGAGGTGCGCGTGACCCCGGACCCGGGGACGTACCGCGCGCCGATGCCGTCGGGGGAGAGCCCGGCCGGCGCCGGCTGGCAGGTGGTGCTGGTGCACGCCGGCGAGCGGCCGATCGGCGTCGTCTCGGAGTTGCGCAAGGAGCTGCCGATGAGCTTCATGACGGCGCGGGCCTCGGTCAGCAAGCTGCCCTGGGTGATCACGCGCACCAGCAATCGCCGCGTCGCGGACGCCCTGGCCGAGAAGCTCACCGCCGCCGGCGCGGTGGTGCGGGTCGAGCCCTCCGCCGTGTGACGGACCGCCGCGGCAGGGAGGAACGCCGGGCGGTCGAGCCCCGCGAGGCGCGCGGCGCTGTGGTAGAAGCAGGGGTGGCGCCCCACCCGCGGAGGGCGCCCGGAGCGCTGCATGGCTATCTTCGCCGACCTCTTGGGTACGTTGCGGAACCGCGAGCTGGAGGAGCACCTCGCCGCCGATCTGCAGGTGATGATGGAGCAGGCCACGGCGCTCGTGGTCGAGGGCGGGTCGCACTACTGGGGCAAGGCGATGTCGCCGGAGGACCGCCTCCGGCTCTACGGCAAGGCGGAGGTGGTGGCCGACACGCACCGCGCCATCCGTAACCTCCTCGTCGTCCACTCGCCGCTCCCCACCTCCACCGATCGCGCCCACTTCCTCGGGATGATCAACCTCATCCGCGAGGTGGAGCGGCTGGTGGAGCGCGCCAAGAACCTCGTGGAGCTGACCCGCATGGTCCCCGCGCCGCTCCCGGACGACGACGTGGTGCGGGAGTTCCGGCAGATCCGCCGCGGGATCGAGGAGCAGCTTCGGGAGGTCTGCGCCGTCGTGCAGAACAACGACGTGCGTCAGGCTCAGCTCGTGGAGACGCGCGGGCGGGAGGCCATCGCGCGGCTGGATCTGGTGGTGGAGCGGACCAGTGTCGGGCGCTACTCGCCGGGGGTCGTGCTCAAGATCGGGCTCGGGGCCCACACGTACTCGCGGATCCAGCGGCAGCTGATGAACGTCGTGTCGAGCCTGGTCACGCCGCTGCACCTCGTGGACTTCTACGAAGAGCGCGGCGTGGACGATCAGGACCCCCCGAGCGTGCGCTGACCCCGTCCGCGGCGGCGCGGGCGCTCGCGGGGCGGCGTCGCCGTGTCGGCTGCGGCTACCGTGTCAGGATGAGCGAGGCCGCGTTGCCGCCGAAGCCGACGGAATTGACCATCACCGTCTTCACCTGGCGGGGGGTGTTGGTGAACGGCACCCGGTACGGGTAGTCCACCCAGCGCTGCGAGCGCAGGATGTGCAGGGCGTACTCCACGCCGAGGACGGCAGAGGCGCCCAGCGTGTGGCCGAGCAGCCACTTGTTCGAGGTGAGCACCGGCAACCGGCTGCCGAACAGGCGCCGGATGGCGTTGAGCTCGGCCCGATCCCCGAGCGCCGTGCCCGGCGTGTGGGTGACGATGACATCCACCGCGTCGAGGCCGGCGCGGGCGAGCGCCTGCCGCATCGAGTGCCGGAGGGCGGTGCCCTCCTCGCTCACGGAGGTGTTCGTCTCGATGGCCTCCACCGAGAAGCCGCCGCCGATGATGCGCGCGAGGACACTCCCCACCGGCGCCTCGCCGCGCTGCGCGCGATAGCGGTCCTCGCGGTAGGCGAGCTCGTCGGGCTCGAGCCGCTCGAGCGCCAGCAGCGCCGCTCCCTCGCCGAGGACCATGGTGTTTCGCGTCGGCTGCTCCTCGTCGCAGGGCCGGCAGGGGTACTCGGCCTCGGCGTCGTTGGAGAGGATCCGCAGCGCCCGCATCTGCGCGATGGTGAAGTCCGTGAGCGGGGCCTCCGCGCCCCCGACCAGGGCCCGTCGCGCCATGCCCGACTCGAGCCACGCCATCCCGGTGCCGATGGCGTAGGACGAGCTACTGCAGGTGCTGGACAGCTCGCACGCGGGCCCCTCGGTGTGCAGCTCCTGCGCCACCCAGTTGCTGATGTTGCCGAGTGTGGTGGTCGGCGAGGTGAGGGGAGCGGTCTTCCCCTCAGCGCTGGCGAGGAAGTCGGTGTGGAAGCGCTCGAACAGCCCGGTCGCGCCGCGCGAGGAGCCGACCAGCACGCACGCGTCCGACGTCATCTGCCAGCCGGCGCGCTCGGCCGCCTGGTGCGCCGCGTAGGTGGCGAGCTGCACGCTGCGGTCGAGTTCGGCGTAGCGCGGGCGCGCGGCCAAGAAGGCGGCGAGGTGGCGCTCCGCGGAGTCGGACAGCGCGCCGACGGGCGTGAGGCGACCGCCCTGCTCGCGGGGCCGCAGGCGGGTGCCGGGGGTCCGGTAGCCCTCGACGACGGACCGAGAGTCCCAGCCGATGGCGGAGATCGATCCGGCGCCGGTGATGAAGACGCCGTGCTCCGGCGGCAGCGAGGCCATGTTCGACCCCGGACTCCCCCAGACCCGCGCGCTTGTCAACCTCGGATCGGCTGAAATCCACCCGATCAGAGCCGAGACGGCGCCCGGGTTCGCTGCGTTTACGAGGTGTTTGACAACCCGAGGGGGCTGCCCAAAGGTTGCTGACGAGTCGTTCGTCTGGCTCCCTATGTCGCACCCCCACCGCCTCGTGACCGCCGTGATCGCCGCCACCACGCTCGCCGCCGCCCTCGCCGCCCCTGCCCCCGCCGCCGCCGGCGCTCCGACCGCCGCGCCCCGGATCCCGGTCGAGCAGTACTCGCTGCCGAACGGGCTCACCGTCATCACCAGCCGCGACGACCGGCTCCCGGTGGTCGCGGTCGAGGTGCGCTACCTCGTTGGCTCGGGCAACGAGCGCCCCGGGCGTACCGGCTTCGCGCACCTCTTCGAGCACCTGATGTTCCAGGGGAGCGGCTCCTACGATCATGAGTACTTCAAGCCGTTCGAGCCGATCGGCGGCTCCGTCAACGGGACCACCAGCCAGGACCGCACCAACTTCTTCGAGCGGGTTCCCTCCAACTACCTTGAGCTCGCGCTCTTCATGGAGTCGGACCGCATGGAGAACTTCCTCCCGGTCCTGACCCAGGACAAGCTCGACAACCAGCGCGACGTCGTCCTGAACGAGCGCCGCCAGCGCTACATCGACCAGCCCTACGGCCTGGCCCACCAGTATCTCCAGGAGGCGCTCTACCCCGCCGGGCACCCCTATCGGCACACCACCATCGGCGATCCAGAGGACGTGCGCGCGGCCACTCTCGAGGACGTCCGCGGCTTCTTCGCCGAGTACTACGTGCCGGCCAACGCCGTGCTCACCGTGGTCGGGGACTTCGAGCCGGCGCGCCTCCGCTCGCTCGTCGAGCTCTACTTCGGGCATATCCCGGGCGGCAAGCGCGCGGAGCTGTCGCGGCCGGCGCCGCTCCGGGTGGGCGAGCTGCGCCACGTTCGGCAGACCGACGACGTGAAGCTCGCGCGGGTCTACCTCGCCTGGCACACCCCGGCGCTCTACGCGCCCGACGACGCCGAGCTCGATCTGTGGGCCACCACCCTCTCGCACGGCAAGACCAGCCGGCTCTTCCAGCCGCTCGTCTACGAGAAGAAGGTGGCCAAGGACGTCGCCGCCTACCAGGCCTCGCAGCAGCTCTCGAGCTACTTCGTCGTGCAGGCGACCGCCGCCCCCGGGATCGAGATGGAGGAGCTCCATGCCGAGCTGATGACCGCCCTCCGCGCCGCGCTCGCCGCCCCGCCCCGCGAGGCGGAGCTCGTCGCCGCGGTCAACGCCTACAAGAAGGACTACTTTGCGCGGCTGGAGAGCGTGATCGAGCGCGCCGGCCTGCTCAGCACGTACCTGCACACGGTGGGCACGGCGGAGTACCTCGCCCAGGATCTCGCCCGTTACGAGCGCGCCACGCCGGACGCGGTGCTGGCGGCCGCGCGGCGTCACCTCGACCTCGAGCGGCACGTCCGCGTCGACCTCGTGCCCGGCGTCAAGGCCGGGGGCGCGCAGTGAGTCGCGCGCCGCGCTCCGTCGCCCGCCTCGCGCGCGCCGTCGCGCTCCTCGCGGTGGTCGTTGGGTGTCGCGGGCCGAGCGTCCCCCCGCCCGCGGCGCCGGCGCCGCCCGCTTCTGCCTCCCGCCCCCCTGCACCGAGCCTGCCCATGCCCGATCGATCCTCCTTGCCCCAGCCCGCCCCGATGCCCGACTGGATCCCGCGTCGGCCCGCGACCTTCCGCCTCTCGAACGGCCTGCGCGTCTGGTTCCTCGAGCAGGGGCCGGCGCCGCTGGTGTCCGCGACCCTGGTGCTCCCGGGCGGCTCGGGCACCGATCCCGTCGGCAAGGCGGGGCTCACGGCGCTGATGGCGGACATGCTCGACGAGGGCGCCGGGGGTCGCTCCGCGCTCGAGCTCGCCGACGAGCTGAAGCGCCTGGCGACGGAGCTGACCACCGCGGCGGACGTTGACGCGACCCTGTTGTCGATGGATCTGATGGCGGACACCCTCGATCCGTCGCTCGCGCTCCTCGCCGACGTCGCGCAGCGCCCCGCGCTCGATCCCGAGGAGGTGAAGCGGCGGCGCGATCACCGCATCGCGCAGGCGCTCGCGGGGGAGTCGGAGCCGGAGACGGCCCGCTCGATCGTGCTCCGTCGCGGCCTCTTCGGCGACGGCTACGCCGGCGAGATCCCGCGGGGGACACGGCGCTCGCTGGCCGGGCTCACGGCGGCGGACGTGAAGGCCCAGTATCGCAAGGTGGTGGCGCCGGATCGCGCCGAGCTCGTGATCGTGGGCGGCGTGACGCAGGCGGCGGTGGCGGCGGTGGCCGAGCGCCACTTCGGCGCCTGGCAAGGCCGGTCGACGGCGCGCGAGCTGCCGCTCGCGGCGGCGGTGACGGCGCCGGCGGTGCACCTGGTCGATTTCCCCGCGGCGGCGCAGTCCACCATCGCCGTCGCCGCGCGCACGCCGGGCGCCGACGATCCGGATTACTTCTCGGCGCTC
The DNA here is from genome assembly GCA_964480725.1 of uncultured Polyangiaceae bacterium. Lineage (GTDB taxonomy): Bacteria > Myxococcota_A > Polyangia > Polyangiales > Polyangiaceae > JAFGBI01. Next base: position 6,246 of record CAYZQO010000135.1, read on the forward strand.
GTCTTCAACCGCGCCTTCGGCGGCGCCTTCTCCAGCCGCCTCAACCTGAACCTGCGCGAGGAGAAGGGGTACACCTACGGGGCACGGAGCCTGTTCTTCCGCTTCCGGCGGGCGGGGATGTTCGCCGCCCTGGCGGCGGTCAAGACCGAGCACACGCGCGTGAGCATCGACGAGACGCTGCGGGAGCTCGGTGAGATGTGCGGCGCGCGGCCGCTCACCCCGCAGGAGCTCGACGAAGCGGTGAGCGGATTGCTGCTCGGGCTCCCGGGGCGCTTCGAGCGCACGAGCAGCGTCGCGGCCGAGATCGCCAACCTGCCCGTGCAGGGGCGGACGGAGGATTGGCTGCCGCAGTGGCCGGGGCGGGTCAAGGGGGTGACCCTGGAGGCCGCGCGGGCCGTGGCCGGGCGTTACTGTGACCCGCGGCGGATGGACCTGTTCGTGGTGGGCGACCGCGCCGTCGTCGAGCCGACCCTGGCCGGGCTCGACCGGCCGGTGTTCGTCTACGATGCGCAGGGCGCGGTCATCGATCGCGGCCGCACCCGCTGAGCGGCGCGGTCCCCGTGGGGGAACGGGCGCGGCCCGGCTGCGCTCCCCCGTCCCTCGCGATAGGGTATGCGCCATGAACACGCTGCTCGGGTGGTTCTGGCGCGGCTGCCTCGTCCTGGTGCCGATCGTGGTGATCCTTTACGCGGGCTACGTCGTGGTGACGACCTTCGATCGCCTGGTGCCGCTGGGGATCCCGGGGCTCGGCTTCCTCGTCGCCGTGCTCCTCATCACCTTCGTGGGGTTCATGAGCTCGAACGTGATGGGGCGCGCGGTGGTGGGCTACGCGGAGCGGGCGATGTCCAAGCTGCCCTTCGTTCGCCTGGTCTACGGCTCGATTCGAGATCTCCTGCAGGCCTTCGTCGGCAATCGGCCGGGCTTCGACCGACCGGTGGCGGTTTCGGTGCTGCCGGGCAGCGCACGCGTGCTCGGCTTTCTGACCCGCGACGGGCTCGGCGCCCTCGGCATGCCCGATCACGTCGCCGTCTACGTGCCGCAGAGCTATAACTTCGCGGGCAACCTCGTGGTCGTTCCGCGCGCGCAGGTCGAGCCGCTGGCCACGACCAGCACCGAGGTGCTGGCGCTCATCGTCTCCGGCGGAGTGTCCGGGCTCGGGGTCGAATCGCCACTGTCCCAGCCGCGGCCGACTCGGCGGGGCATCACCCAGACCTTCCTCGGCGTGGGCCCGCGCAGCCGTCCCTGAGCCGCGAAGCCGGTGACGGTGAGGCCCGCGGGCGGGCGCGCGTCGCCCAAGGTCCGGGGGAGGCCGGGCGTCGTACCTCTGGCATGCGACGCCGGGCCGGCATCCCT
>CAYZQO010000136.1:0-7431 GCA_964480725.1 uncultured Polyangiaceae bacterium
GTCGCCGCCGGTGCCGGGGTCGCCGCCGGTGCCGGGGTCGCCGCCGGTGCCGGGGATGCCGCCGGTGCCGGGGTCGCCGCCGGTGCCGGGGCCGCCGCCGGTGGCCGGGATGCCGCCGGTGCCGGGGATGCCGCCGGTGCCGGGGGTGCCACCCGTCGGGCTGACGCCGCCCGTTGGCCCGATGCCGCCCGTTGGTCCGACGCCGCCCGTTGGCGTGACACCGCCGGTCCCGCCGCCGATGCCGCCGGTTCCGCCGCTGCCGCCGGTCGTCGTCACGACGCCGCCGGTCGGTCCGACGCCGCCGGTCGGTCCGATGCCGCCCGTGCCGGCGCCGCCGGTGGTGGGGAGCCCGCCGGTCGTCGCGGTGGCGCCGGTCCCCGGGAGGCCGCCGGTCGAGGCGCCGCCGCTCGAGGTGCCATCGGCGCCCCCGTCCTCGCCACAAGCGAGCACGACGAGGGACAGACCCATCAGACCGATCAAGTGGGATAGACTTCTCATGATTGCCGATTCCTGCTCTGAGGGAGCGATTCCCAGAGAAGCGCTCCGTGATCGAGGACCCCGGGCCGAGTTGAAGGAAATCCTCTGGTGGCCCACAAGCGAAATCTTGCCCAGCCGAGGTTTTCCATTGTCACGGTCATTGCCCGGTGGGGGACCGGCCCGCTGCCCTCCGCGAACGGTGAGACGCGGACTCCCCCGGTCCGTCGCTGACCCGCCGACCTCGTCAATCCCGTCCCCCTCGTCATTCGCTCGACGCGCGCCTCAGGACCCGCGGCGCCCGACGATCGAATCGGCGGCGAGAGCCACCGTGCCGGCATAGCCCCGGGGCGATGCCGTTCGATTCGCCTGAACGCCTCCCGGGCGCCACGGCAGATCTAGCTTGCTAGATGGGCTCGGTCAAACGCGAGGCCGTGCGCGGTCGCGATCGAACCGCGCGAGGTCGCGACGGCGAGCTCTCATGAGTTCATCTCAGAATCAATCAAGGTGCGGGAGGCGCCGGGCTTCGAGCCGGCGCGAGGACGTCGACCGGTTCGACGGTGTGCGGCATCGCGCGCAGGTGGGCGGTGGCGCGGTACTTGGTGGAGAAGTCGCGATACGAGCGCTTGACCGCGTCTTCCGGTAGGCCGAGGGCGCGCGCGGCCTCGGCCGCCGGCACCTGACGCTCCCAGCCGTAGAGGAGGTGATCGAGCTTGTCGAACGGGATCCGAAAGAAGAACTCCTGGTCGGTGACGGGGAGGCTGAAGGTGTCCGGGCTTGGCGGGCGACGCGCGATCTCGGAGATGACGTTCAGGTGGTCCGTCAGCTGGTAGACCTGGTTCTTGTACAGGTGGGCGATGGGCTCGAAGTCGCACCCGGCGTCACCGTACTTGCAGAAGTCTCCCAGCAGGAACTCGGTGCGGTTCGTCGTCCCCGCCACCGCCAGGCTCCGCCGGTCCGCTTCGGCGTAGAGGTGAAGCATGCGCGAGCGGATCTTGACGTTGGCATACGAGGTCACGGCGCGAAACTCGTCGAGCGTCAGGCGCTTCCGTCGGAGCTCGCCGTCCGGCAACTCCACCTGGAGGTTGTAGACGGAGTAGGCGTCGCGCTCGAGGAGGTCGGCGGGGAGGGTGACGTTGTAGCGGCAACCGGGCCGAAACTCTGGCACCAGCGTGCGGAGGTACTCGTCACGGCGGGCATAGGGCACCACGCTCTCCACGGTGGGGGTGATGTCGATCTCTCGGACCTCGATCCCGAGCTGCGCGGCGTGCTTGGCGGCAAACTCGCTGCTGATCGGGTTCGACTCGCGCTCGGGGAGGATGAGGCCCACCACCTTCTCTCTACCCAGAGCCTGCACCGACAGGGCGACGGTGCAGGCCGAGTCGATCCCGCCGCTGAGTCCGACGACCACGCCCTTGCGGCGATGGACCGAGGTCACCTGCTCCGTGATGAACTGGCTCAGGCGCTCCACCTCGGCGGCGGGGTCGATGCGCAGGACGTTCAGGTCGAAATCCATCGTCGTTCTCCTCGCGCGCTCCGGTTGCCGGAACGTTAGCGAGCGGCAGGTGCCCGGGTCAACGCGCTGCCACCAAGGCGCCACCGGCCCTGACGCACCTACCGCTATGGGGGTGGTGAGCGTGGACACGGCGCCGGCCCTCGATAGCAGTGTGCGGGAGCTGCTGGCGGTCGGGACTCGCCAACGCCGGGGCGGCCTGGTGCGAGGCGTTCCGCGCGGGGCGCGCGGTGGCGGTCGAACCCCTGCACACCAAGATCCTCACGCACCTGCACGGTGGCATCCCCTGCCCTGCGCGGGGCGTGATCGCCGGCAGCGAGCGCTGCGTCGCGCCGACCGGGGCGCTCGGCGAGATCAGGGCCGCGCCGTGCGAGGTCGAGCGCTTCTCCGTCGACGTGGCGGGCTATACTCCCGGGCGGTACGATGCCGGAGGCCCTGACCCGCTCGGTGCGAGAGGCGGTGGGGGTGCTGCGCCTGGCGGACGCGCTCGATGTGCTGGTCGTCGCCGTCTTCGTCTACGCGCTCATCACCTGGTTTCGCCAGGCGCGCTCGCGCGTCGTGATGAGCGGGCTCGCCACCCTGGTGGGCCTCTACTTCTTGGCGCGGCTGCTGGAGATGACGCTGACGCTGCTCATCTTCCAGGTGGGGATCACCGTGGCCGCGGTCGCCCTGATCGTCGTCTTTCAGGAGGAGATCCGGCGCGCCTTCGAGCGCGTGGCGTTCACCCGGCCGCTGCAACGGCTCCGGCAAGACGCGGGTCCTCGTCCCCTGACCGAGCTGCTCGTCACCGCCGCGTTCGAGCTCGCCAAGCACCGCACCGGGGCGCTGTTGGTCCTCAAGGGCAAGGAGTCCCTCGAGCGTCACCTCACCGGCGGAATCGCGCTCGGCGGCGCGCTGAGCGAGCCGCTGCTGTACAGCATCTTCGACACCAGCTCCGCCGGCCACGACGGGGCGCTGGTGATCGAGGACGGGCTCGCGTCGCGGTTCGCCGCGCACCTGCCGCTGTCCGAGGCGATCACCGGGCAGGAGCGGTTCGGCACCCGCCACGCCGCGGCGCTCGGCCTCTCCGAGCGCTCGGACGCGCTGGTGATCGTCGTCTCCGAGGAGCGGGGCGAGGTGAGCGTGGCGCAGGGAGGGAAGCTCCATCAGGCGCTGCGACCCGCCCAGCTCGCCGAGCGCTTGGCAGCGTTTCGTCAGCGGACTGCTCCCGATCGCGGGGGCGGCCTGCTGCGGGGAGGGGTGGTCCGCAACCCGGGGACCAAGCTGCTCAGCGTCGCCATCGCGATCGGGGCGTGGCTCGTGGTCCACGGGCGCGACAGCGAGATCAGCACGCGCAGCTACGAGGTCCCGGTGGTCCTGCAGGACGTGCCGGCGGACCTCCTCGTCGCGCCCCCGCGCCCGGATCGGGTGCGCGTCACGCTCTCTGGTCCCGAGCGGGCGTTTCAGCAGGTCGACCCGGGGGCGCTCACCGCGGTGATCGACGCGGCGCGCCTGAACGCCGGACTCACCCAGCGCGCGCTGACGGCGGAGGCGTTGAAGACCCCGCCCTCGATCACGGTGGAGCGCGTCGATCCCTCGGTCACGACCCTCAGCGCGAAGGCGACGCGCGTCGTCGATCTCCCCGTGAGGGTGACCACGTCGGGCCGGGTGCCCGCCGGGCATTCCGTGACCGGCATCACCTCGGAGCCGGACCGGGTGCGCGTCCGTATCGCCGTCGAGGACCTGGGCACGGTGCCGTCACTGAAGACCGTGCCCCTGTCGCTCGCGGGGCGCACGAGCAGTTTCGTTGCCACGCAGGAGCTCGAGCTCCCCGAGGGGATCCGGGTGGTGGGGGAGAGCGCTCCGGCCGTGGTTGTTAAGGTCACCGTCGGGGGGAAGTGAGCGTCGCCCTGCGCGCGTGCCCCCGGCAGCAACTGCCCCGTCAGGGGCGGCGGTGAGCGCTGGGGGGCCGGCGTCGGAGCGAACGCAGGGCGAGCAGGGCGAACAGGGCGAGGGCGCCGCGGAGGTCAGCGCTCGATCGCTGCCCCGCGGCGCGACAACCACAGCCTCCCTCGTCCGACGCGTCTTCCGCGCCCGCCGGCTGCGCGAGGCCACCGCCCGTTCCGACGGATCCACCCGAGGGTGCTGCGCCACCCGTCGGGCTGGTGCCTCCCGTCCCGGAGGAGCCACCGGTTGCGGTGCCGCTTCCACCGCTCGTGAAACCTCCGGCAGGCGAGCCGGCTCCTCCCGTTGCCGTGCTGCCTCCCGTCGTGACGCCGCCACCAGCGCCCCCCGTGATGGGGACCGCGCCGCCCGTGGTCCAGGATCCGCCCGAGGGAGCCGCTCCACCCGTGGTGACGCTGCCACCGGTGGTCGGAGAGCCGCCGGTGCTGGCGAGGCCGCCGGTAGCTTCCCCGCCGGCCGGGGGCGCGCCGCCCATCGTCACCCCGCCCGATGTCGCCCCCCCAGCGGGGGGCGCGCCGCCCGTCGTCACCCCGCCCATCGCCGCCCCGCCCTCACCGCCGGTTTCCGTGGCGCCGGTGCCCCCGGCACCACCGGTCGCCGCGCCGCCGGCGCCGCCACCGCACTGGGCAATCTCCGGATCGGTGGGGCCCGCCTGGTCGAGACCCAGGAAGGGGACGACGTAGTCGGCGTCGAAGAGCGCGTCGGACGGGCCGTGATCGCCGCCGAGCGACGTGAAGGCATCGAGGACCACGTAGCCGCACGAGCTCTCCCAGCGCTGCCGCGTCGCCTGGTGGGTGCCGAGCTGGACCGTGTCGGTCGTCGTCGGGCTCGTGCTCAGGCCGAGCACCTGGGTCCACTCCTTGATGGCCTCGGTGTGGTTCGCGTAGTCGATGGTCGAGTCGGCGTCCCCGTGGAAGAGCTGCACGCGTGGGCGAGGCCCGGCGTACCCCGGGAACATGCCCTCGACGAGGGCGCCCCACTCCTCCGGGGTGTGCGTCACGTCGCCGCCCGCGCAGGGCCCGCTCCACCCGCCGTCCGGGTTGCTCACGGCCCAGCAGCCAGCGGGGACCCCGGCGAACGCCGAGCCCGCGCGGAAGACGTCGGGATAGAGCGCGAGCAGCGCCTCCGTCATCATGCCGCCCGACGAATCCCCCGTCACGGTGACGCGCTCTGGGTTCGCTCCGTGCTCGCTCAGCGTGTGCGCGACCATCTGGGCGATGGCCTGGGTGTCGCCGCCGCCGTCGCGGGTGAGGGCCTTGGTCGAGCCCACGTCCCAGCATCTCCCGGTGCCGTCGGCGTTCTGCGCCTGGGGGACCACCATGATGAAGCCGTGCTCGTCCGCCGCCGCCACCAGGCCTCCCCCCTGCGCTTGACCGAAGACGGCCGCCGCCGATCCGCCGCAATAGTGGACGAGCACGAGAACGGGGGGATTCGGCGCCGGGCTGTCCGGCACGTAGAGGTACATGCTCACGGTCGAAGGGACCCCGCTCGCGCCCCAGTCGCTGACCGGCTGCAGCGAGGCGGCCGCGGCCGGCATCGCCGCGAAGAGTGCTGGAAGGGCGCCGAGCAAGGTGCGAAGGAGCGTGGATCGAGGGGTCATGGCGGCGTTGGCCCCCGATCGTGACGGGCCCGTCGAGGGGCCGGTAGAGGCGGATTTTCTCCCCAGGGGATTGCGGTCGGTCGCGGTCGAGAAGGAGCGCCGCGCTTGCGCCACCTGTCGTGACCGGTGGGTTTTGCGTCGGAAAGTCCGCTGCCGGCGCGATGCCGACCTTCAACCTCGGCTACGAAGCCTTCTGACCTCCAGTCGGGGGCGTGACGGCGTTTCCCGTGCGCTTGGCGTGGCCGGGGCTTTCGATCGGCGCTGCCGGCGCTAGGGAATGGCGTTGGAGGAGTTATGGCCGCGGCCGGGAGGATCGCTTGGTTCGGGGTGGCCGCGCTCTGGGCGGCGCTGGGTTGTACCTCGACCACCAAGCTGGAGCCGGGGTCGGACGACGGCGAGTCCGGCGGCGGCGAGCCCAGCGACGGAGAGTCGGGTGGCGGTGAGCCCGGCGGCGGTGAGCCCGGCGGCGGTGAGCCCGGCGTGAACGGCGGCTCCGCGGGGGGCGCGGGCGGCTCGGCGGCGGGCTCGGGCGCGGTGGTGCCGGACGCGTGTGCGGATTACTGCGGCCGCGTCCAGGAAGCTTGCGTGGGCGCCGATGCGGTCTACACCGGCGACGCGACCTGCCTCGGGGTGTGCGGCGCGCTGCCGCCCGGGTCGCCGGGAGACGAGATCGGCAACTCCGTCGAATGCCGTCTCCAGCAGGCACGGTACGCCCTGGACACGGCAGAGCCCGCCGTCCACTGCCCCGGCGCGGGCCCGGGCGGAGACGGAATCTGCGGGCAGAACTGCGAGAGTTACTGCGTGCTGCTGCAGCGGCTCTGCCCGGCCCGGTTCGACGCCACCTTCGACGGGCTCGCCGCCTGCGCCGCCGCCTGCGCCGAGATCCCCGATGCGGGCGGGTTCACCACGGCGATCTCGCAGGGGGACTCGATCCAGTGTCGCCTGTGGCACGTGAGCGCCGCCGCGGTCGACCCGTCGATGCACTGCGGACACGCTGCCGGCGACGCTCCCTGTGTCGCCAGCGGTCCCTGAGCGGCGGCGGCGCCCCGCGGTGGGGCCGCGGTGGGAGCGATCGGCCGAGAGTGCTACCCTAGCCCTCGGGCCAGTCGTTGCCGCTCGCGCTCAGGGTTGGGCGTAGGGTGCCGGGGAGCGGCCGACGGCGACGGACCTTCGGGAGAACGGGAGAGCGTCATGACGATCGTCAGCGTCCGCGTTCGGGGTTGCCGCCGGTCCCTCTCGGTGACGCTGGCCGGCATGGCCGTGGCCGGGTGCAGCTCCGTCGGCCTGGTCGACGACGACGTGAAGGACTTCGCGGTGGACGACGGGTCCCTGGGGCCCATGGGTCTGTACGGCGCTGCCCTGGAGGAGCCGGAGCGCCCGGGTATCGCGCGGTCCGTCATCACGGACGCCATCCTCGCCCTCGCCATCGCCGAGGAAGGGAAGGGCCCGGACGACGTCGGCGTCAGCACGGGCTACCCGCTCTCCGATTACGCTGCCGACATCACCGGGGGCTGGTGCTCGGAGTTCGTCTCGTGGGCTTACTGGCGAGGGGGCTGTCCGTTCAGCGAGCAGTGGGGGGACTATCCCTGGATGATCGGGGGCTCGGAGCAGATCCGGGCGTGGTTCGTCGAGCATTCTCGGTTCGTTTACCAGACGGATCCGGAGTGGGAGACGCACGTGCCGCAGCCCGGAGACTACATCCGCTACAACAACCCGAGCGGCGGGCATTCGGGCATCGTGCGCTCCGTCGAGGGGACGACGCTCCATACCGTCGAAGGCAACGTGAACAACATCGTCATGTTGCGCAGTCTCAGGGACTACCGGACGGGCTACTCGGATCCAGCGGACGGCATCGACGGCTTCGGCGTCAATCCTTGCGGCGATGCGGGGACGGGTGGAG
>CAYZQO010000137.1:0-7407 GCA_964480725.1 uncultured Polyangiaceae bacterium
GCTAGCGCCGCGCCATCCGGGTCCTCGCCGCGTTGTCCACAGCCCCCGATGGCCACCCCCAGGGCAGCCACCGCCGCCGCGAGCGACTTGGGTGTAGGTATTCCAAGTTCGCCCTGATTTGTACTCGGCGTGCGCGGCAGCGAACGGGTCGAATTCGCTGCAGTCGCTGCGATCGCGGGCAGAACGCCCCCGGGCTCTCGAGCTCTGCCCCGCTCCACCTCCCCACTATGCCACGGACTCGTCCCAGGCTCCTACGGTGCGCTCAACATCGGATCCTGCACGAAGGTGTACCTGAAGAGCGGCACCTACTACTTCACGAGCGGCAACCTCGAGCCGCAGGCTGACGTGCGCCTCAACACGAGCGCCGGCCCCGTCTACGTCTACGTGAAGGACTCGTTCACATTCAAGGGCAAGTTCGTGGACGGCAGCGGCCGGTACGACCAGGTGATGGTGGGCTATTTCGGCACTGCAGTCGCCAACATCGAGACGGCCTTCTCCGGCGCCCTGGTCGCGCCCCGGGCGCGGGTCAAGCTCAAGACGGTCGCCGGCGCCCACCGGGGCTCGTTCTTCGCCAAGGAGCTCGAGCCGTTCGCGCGCACGCGCGTGGAGCACCACCCGTTCGTCGGCACGTGGCTGGGCGGTGTCGCCGGGGGATAGGCCCTGGAATCTCAGTCGCTCCGACGCCCGCCCCGCCGGCGCATCGCGCCCAGGCCGAGCAAGAGGAGCAGACCACCGACTCCGGAGGCGCCCGCGGCGCCGCCGACCGAGCAGCCGCCGCCCGTGATCTCGATCGGGGTGGGGTCGTCGGGCTCGCTCGGGCCCGGCCCGCCGCCGCTCCGGCCCCCAGTGGTGGCCGCGCCGCCAGTGGCCGCAGCGCCGCCCGTGCTCGAGCCGCCCGCGCCGGGGCCGCCCCCGCCCGTGCCGGGCCCGCCGCCGGTGCCGCCCGGGGCGCAGTTGTTCACCTCGGGCACGCAGGCCCCGCGCCCGTCGCAGGCGTCGCCGGTGGTGCAGCTCTGGCCGTCGTCGCAGGTGGTGCCGTCGCTCAGCGGGTAGTCCTGGCAGCCCGTCGTGTTGTCGTCGAACCCGCAGGCGTGGAGCGCGCAGCCGTCGGCGTTGACGTCGGCGCAGGCCGTGACCGGATCGCACTGGGGCTGGCCGCCGATGAGCGTGCAGAGGCCGTCGCAGGTGGTCGACTGCCCATTGGGGCGGCAGGCGCTGCCGAGCCGCGCGTTCTTGGCGACGCACTGGCCGTTCTCGCAGGAGCGGCCGCAGTCCTGCCCCGCCGAGTCGCCGCAGATGCGGCCGTTCAGATCGACGTTGGTCAAACCGAGGGTCGCCACAGCGACGCACGCGGGCTGCCGGTCAACGCCGATCCAGCAGACACCCTCGCACTCCGTGGCGCCGCCGCCGCCGTCCGGATCGCAGGGGAGCCCCACCGTCTGCAGGCTGCAGGCGCCGGTGATGGCCTCGCCGAGGGTGGCGACGTCGCCCACCTCGTCGGGCCCCGGCTCCCCGGAGCAGGCGGCGACCAGGCCCGCCCCGGCGAGGGAGAGGAGGAGGCCGCGCCAGGGCGCGCGGCGACGGAGGGGGGAGGTGAAGCTCGGATGGGTGACGGTCATGGTGTGCGTTCCTACTTCGAGGCGGAGCCTTCGCCCTTGTCGGTGTCCACGATGTGGAATTCGACCCGCCGGTTCTTCTGGCGACCGGCGTCGGAGTCGTTGTCGGCGAGGGGACGATCGGGGCCGTAGCCCGCTGAGCTCAGCCGCCCGGCGTCGATGCCGTTGGCGACCAGCCAGCGCTGGACGGAGGCGGCGCGCGCCCGGCTCAGGTTGGTGTTGAGCGCGGCGCCGCCGCGGTTGTCCGTGTGGCCCTCGATCGACACCTTGGTGATCTCGGGGTGCTCGGTGAGGATCTTCTTCACCGCCTGCAGGATGCCGTCGCTCGCGGGCAGGATCTCCGCGCTCCCGGTGGCGAACTGCACCTGCTCCAGGATGACGATCTGGCCCTTCTCGACCTTGGCGAGGGGGCAGCCGTGCTTGGCCGGGTCGTCGCTCTCGACGCCGGGCTCCTTGGGGCAGGCGTCGTCGGCGTCCTTGATGCCGTCGCCGTCCGAGTCGCCCACGGGGCAGCCGTTGAGCTCCGGATCCTCGTTCTCGGGTCCCGCCTCGTCGGGGCAGGCGTCCTCGGAGTCCTTGATGCCGTCGTTGTCGCGGTCCCCCGGCAGCGGGCAGCCGTGGAGCTTCGGGTCCTCGTTCTCGGGTCCCGCCTCGTCGGGGCAGGCGTCGTCCTCGTCCAGGATGCCGTCCTGGTCGCGATCCTTCGGCGGGCAGCCGTTGAGCTCCGGGTCGGAGCTCGGCTTGCCCGCCTTGCGGGGGCAGGCGTCCTGCGAGTCGAGGATGCCGTCGCCGTCACGGTCACCGTCCTCGTCCCTGCCCGGGGCCCGCCACTCGAGGCTCGCCAGCAGCCGGAGCTCGGGGGAGCCCATGCCCCGCGTGATCCCCGGCCCGAGGCCGAGCCCCGCGTACCAGGCTTTGCCGAGCAGCGCATGCCCACCGAAGATGAGCTCGGCCGGGGTGGTGCGCTTGCCGAAGAAGCCGTCCCCGCCGTCGCTCATCGGCGTGGAGAGGTAGAGCTCGGGACCGAGGAGCACCCGGCGCTTGGCGACCCAGAGGCCCGCGGCGAGCTTGGTCTCGAGATCGCTGCCGTACGCCTCGCCCGCGAAGTTGCTGCCGCGGCCGTGGAGCTTCCAGCCGAGGCCCGCGGCGTAGGCAAAGCTCTTGATGTCCCCGCCGAGGTCGAAGGCCGGCGTGGCGCGCAGCCCGTCGTCGCCCGTGAACGCGGAGGGGCTCCCCGTCGGCAGGTGGAGCGTGAGTCCCAGCGCGCCGCGCACCTTGCCGCGGTCACCGCCGAACAGGCGGTAGTTGCCGCCGATCCTCAGATCGCCGAAGGCTGCGCCCTCGTTCAGCGAGTAGGTGTTGCCGCCCAGGGTGCCGTCCTCGCCCTTGTTCACCAGGGCGATGGGGACGTTGAGGCCGAGCCGGAGGTTCTCGGCGAGCGTGAAGCCCGCGCCGAGGTGCAGGAACATCTGGTGGCGGACCAGGTCGACGACCTCGTCGCCATCCCCGTCGCGCATCACCAGCGGTTGGTGCGCGTAGTCGAGGGTCGCGCCGATCGCCACCGGCACCGCGGGTGACTGCGTGACGGACTCGGCCCCGAACCAGTCGCCGCCGCGCTCGGCGGGCTCGAAACGGTCCAGCGCGTAGCCCTTGGTGGGCGCGGACTGAGCGAGCGCGCTGGTGGGGAAGAGGACGAGGAGGGCGGCGACTGCGATGAATCTGGGTTGCATGGTCGGATCCGTCTGGGGGCCCGCGTCGCGGGGCGGTCCCCTGGCTAGCAATGGACGTGCCAGCGGCGCCGAACGGTCGCGGCGCGGGCCTCGCGTCGCCTCGTGAGACGGTTTCGAGGCCGTCATCGCGTCCCGATCCGATCCCAGCCGGGGGGCCCCGGCCGGCGCGATGGCTGTCGCCTAGGACCGACGGACTGCAGACTGGACGCGACGAATTCCCTTCGCCGACCCCCTCGGCGCCCCCAGCGACGCCCACCCCGACCGCCCCCCCCGGTCCCGAGGCCGGTCCGCGCTTGACGCCCGACCGGGGCAGCGCAAAGAGCCGGGACAACGTGAGAAATGCCGCGGCGAGCGGGGGCGCCGAACCCATCCTGGAGGCCCGGGCCGTCACCAAGATCTACCGGATGGGGGAGGTGGACGTGCACGCCCTACGGGGGGTCGACCTCACCCTGCACGAGGGCGAGTTCTTGGTCTTGCTCGGCGTCTCCGGGAGCGGCAAGTCCACCCTGCTGAACCTGCTCGGCGGGCTCGACGTCCCCACCGCGGGACAGCTCCTGTACCGCGGCCGGGAGCTCACCCAGCTCGGGGAGAGGGCGCTCACCACCTACCGTCGCGAGCACGTGGGGTTCGTGTTCCAGTTCTATAACCTCATCCCCAGCCTCACGGCGCTCGAGAACGTCGCCCTGGTCACCGAGATCGCGCGTGACCCGCTGTCGCCCGCCGAGGCGCTGGAGCGGGTCGGGCTCGGCGATCGGCGCGACCACTTCCCGTCGCAGCTCTCGGGGGGCGAGCAGCAGCGGGTCGCGATCGCGCGCGCCATCGCCAAGCGGCCCGAGGTGCTGCTCTGCGACGAGCCCACCGGGGCGCTCGATTTTCGCACCGGGGTCCTGGTGCTGGAGGTGCTCCAGCGGATCAACGCGGAGCTCGGCACCACCACGGCCGTCATCACCCACAACGCCCCGGTCGCCCGGATCGCGGACCGTTCGGTGCTGCTCGCCGACGGCCTGATCGCCAGCGTCGAGCAGAACGCCCGCCGGGTGCCGGCGAGTGAGCTCAGCTGGTAGGGACCGGCCGGATGCTGATCGGCGCTCTCCACCGCAAGCTGCTCCGCGACCTCGGCGAGCTCCGCGGCCAGCTGGTGAGCATCGCGCTGGTGGTGGCCTGCGGGGTCGCGGCCTACGTCGCGCTGCGCAGCACCTGGGACTCGCTCCTGGTGTCTCGGGAGACGTATTACGAGCGCTATCGGTTCGCGGACGTCTTCGCGCACTGCAAGCGGGCGCCCGAGGCGCTCCGGACCCGGCTCGAGGCGGTGCCGGGCGTGGCGCTCGCCGAGACGCGCGTGTCCGAGGCCGTCCTCATCCCGATGCCCGAGCTCCCCGAACCGGCGAGCGGCCAGGTGGTCTCGGTCCCGGCGGGGCGACCGCCGGCGCTGAACGCCCTCACGCTCCGCTCCGGGCGCGAGGTGGAGCCGGGGTACGGCGACGAGGTCGTCGTCCTCGAGTCGTTCGCCGAGGCGCACGGGCTGGTCCCCGGCTCCCGCCTCCCGGTCGTCTTGAACGGTCAGCTCCGCCAGCTCCGCGTGGTCGGCACCGCGGCCTCCCCCGAGTACATCATGGCCATGGCCCCGGGGGAGCTCGCCCCCGACCCGGCGCGCTTCGCCGTGCTGTGGATGGATCGCGCGACGCTGGCGCCCGCGTTCCAGATGGAGGGCGCCTTCAACGACGTGACGTTCCGGCTGCAGCCCGGGGCGTCGGAGGCGGCCGCGCTCGACGGCGTGGACGCCCTGCTCGAGCCCTACGGCGGGCTCGGCGCCATCGGCCGCTCCAAGCAGCTCTCGCACTTCATGCTCTCCGGTGAGCTCGCCCAGCTCGAGAGCATGGCCACCGTGGTGCCGGTGATCTTCCTCGGCGTCGCCGCCTTCCTCCTGAACGTCGTCCTGTCGCGCCTGGTGTTCCTGCAGCGGAGCCAGATCGCCACCCTCAAGGCGATCGGCTACCGCGACCTCGCGGTGGGCCTTCACTTCCTCGAGCTGGTGAGCCTCATCGTGCTCGTCGGCGCCGCCTTCGGGCTCGCCCTGGGGGCCTGGCTCGGGCGCGCGATGACGGAGCTTTACGCCGGCTTCTTCCACTTCCCGGTGCTCGAGTACCGGCTCGCGCTGCCGATCGCGCTGGTGGCCGTCGGCATCAGCCTGCTGTCCGCGGTGGTGGGCGCGCTCGTCTCCGTGGGGGCGGTGGTGCGGCTGCCGCCCGCGGAGGCGATGCGACCGCCGGCGCCCGCCGTCTACCACCGAACAGCGCTCGAGCGGCTGGGGCTGCTCGCCCTGCTGGGGGCGGCCGAGCGCATGATCGTCCGCGAGGTCCAGCGGCGGCCGCTCCGGCTCCTGCTCTCGTCCGTGGGCATCGCCATGGCGGTCGCCATCACCGTGGTCGGCCAGTTCTGGTCCGACGCCATGGACTACATGATGGAGGTCCAGTTCGGCCAGGCGATGCGCGAGGATCTCACCGTCGTCTTCCGGTCGCCCCGCCCCGCGCGAGCCTTGCGCGAGCTCGCCCACCTGCCCGGCGTGCGACGGGTGGAGGGCCTGCGCGAGGTCCCGGTGCGGGTGCGCAGCGGCGCCCGCTTTCGGGACTCGGTGCTCGTCGGCTATCCCGACGACGCCGAACTCCGCCGGGTGCTCGACCAGCACGGCGTCGTGGAGCCCCTCCCGGAGCATGGGCTCGTGCTCACCGAGAAGCTCGCCGAGATCCTCGGGGTGCGCCCGGGCGATTCGGTCACCCTCGAGATCCGCGAGGGCGAGCGGGCGCACGTCGTCGCGCCAGTGGCCGCCACGGTGGACGAGGCCTTCGGGCTCCAGGCCCACGCGCGGGCCGCGACGGTCGCCGCGCTGCTCGGCGAGGAGCCGCTGGTGACCTCCGCGCTGCTGCTCCTCGATCCGGCCGCGGGGGAGCGCGCCCGGGCGCGGCTGAAGGAGCTGCCGGAGGTGGCCTCCGTGACCCGGCGCGACAACCTCACCGAGCGCTTCAACGACCAGAGTCGCACCATGGTCCTGGTCTTCTCGGTGATCCTGACCGCGTTCGCCTCGGTCATCGCCGTCGGCGTCGTGTACAACAACGCGCGGGTGGCGCTCTCGATGCGCAGCCGCGAGCTGGCGAGCCTCCGGGTGCTCGGCTTCACCCACCGCGAGGTGGCCACCATCCTGGTCGGGGAGCTCGCCATCCAGGTCCTGCTCGCCATCCCGCCCGGGCTGCTGATCGGGACCTGGCTCGCGACCGCGATGATGAGCCTGACGGACCCGGAGACGTACCGGTTCCCGGTGACGATCTCCGCCCGGAGCTACGCCTTCGCGGTGGTGGTGGCGCTCGCCGCGGGCGCGGTGAGCGCGCTGCTCGTGCAGCGCCGCCTGCGCGCCCTCGATCTCATCGGCGTGCTCAAGACCAGAGACTGACGAGACAGGGACCGACGATGACCGAACCCCCTTCCCCCCCCGCGCCCACCTCCCCCGTGACCACCGGTCCCCCCCGGCGCCGGCGCTCCGGGGCCCTCCGGCGCTGGACCCGCCGCGTCCTCGGGGCGCTCGCGGCGCTCGGCCTGGTGGCGCTGATCGTCGTCGCCTGGATGCCGACCCCGGTGGCGGTGGATCTGGCCGCGGCGGAGCGCGGCAAGCTCGAGGTGACGGTGGACGAGGACGGGCGCAGCCGGGTGAAGGACCGCTACGTCGTCTCCGCGCCGCTCACCGGGAACCTCGCGCGCATCGAGCTCGAGCCGGGGGACGCCGTCGAGGCCGGCGCCGTGATCGCCCGCCTGGTCCCGCTCGCCGCGCCGATGCTGGACGCCCGCACGCGCAGCACCAGCGAGGCGCAGGTGGCCGCGGCCGGGGCCGCCCAGCGCCAGGCCGCGGCCCAGATCGAGCGGGCGCGGGCGGCCCTGGAGTACGCCCGCCGCGAGGCGGAGCTCGTGCGCAGCCTGCGCGCCAAGGGGGCCGCGACCGATCGCGAGGTGGAGAAGGCGGCGCTCGACGAGCGCACCGCGCAGGCGGAGCTGACCAGCGCGGAGTTCGGCGC
>CAYZQO010000138.1:0-7349 GCA_964480725.1 uncultured Polyangiaceae bacterium
GGCGCCGAGACGGGCGGCGCCGAGACGGGCGGCGCCGAGACGGGCGGCGCCGAGACGGGCGGAGGGGCGGGGACCGGTGGGGAGTTCACGGGCACCTGCACCGCGTCTGAGGGTGCGGGCAGGACCGTGTCCGGCAGCGGTCCGCACGAGGTGGTCATCGAGACGAATGCTGACCCCGGGATCCAATGCGGCACCATCTACCGACCCGCGGATCTCGGCGGAGCCGAGAAGTACCCCATCCTTGTCTGGGGAGAGGGGGGCTGCTCTCAGGACGGTTTCTCAAACCAGGCGGCCATGGGCGAGATCGCGTCCTGGGGGTACTTCATCGTCGCGGACGGCACGCCGGGGGGCACCAACGCCTGCGCAGGTGGACAGGATGGCGCAGCCTTCCTCGACTACATCACCTGGGCCATCGCCGAGAACGACAAGCCCTGCAGCGCGTACTACCAGAGCCTCGAGACGACGAAGATCGCGGCTGATGGCTTCTCTTGCGGCGGCCTGATGGCCTCGAACGTCTCCGGCGATCCCCGCTTCTCCGCCATCGGGATCACCAGCAGCGGGCAGTTCGGTGCGAACGCGGCCCTCTACGATGCGATCCACACGCCGTTCAAGATCATGAACGGCGGTCCCGACGACATCGCCTACGAGAACGGTCTGCGCGATTACGAGGAGATCAGCTCCCGTGGCATTCCGATCGTGTACTTCTCCCAGACCAGCGCCGGGCACGGTGGAGATCTGTTCCAGGCTCGGGGAAGCTTCAACCTGGTCAATCTGGCGTGGCTGAACTGGCAGTTGAAGGGGGACGAAGGAGCCACCGGCAAGGGCTTCCTCTACGGCTCGACCTGCGAGTTCTGCACCGACAGCGGCTGGGTGTACCAGTCGGCGAACATCGACTAGAGCGGCCAACAGGGCCGGCGCGCTCGGCACAACGCCGTGCTGCGGCGCGCGGCGTTTCGCTCAGCGACGGCGCGACGATGGGGGCGGGAACACCACCGGTGGAGCCGGGGGCGGGATGGTGGCCGGCAGCGGCTCGGTCGGCGGAACGTCCGGCGGAGACGTGCAGATCCGTGAACTCCACGCGCTGGCACTGGGACTCATCGAGGAGGGTGAGCGGGGTGCGGAACGGGGGCTCGAGGGCGGGGGCGGGCAGAGGTGGGTCTTGGGGCGCCGCATATAATTCGTATACAAACTACCGGGAGAAGCACTGAGCCCCCGCCCCGGTGCCCCCGTGGGCGCTGGCGCGCAAGGGTCGGCAACGGAGCTGCTCGAGCTCCGTAGGGCAGCGTCAGCGGTCCCTCTCGCCGCGCCGGTGAGTGCCCGCGTCGCCGCCCCGACGCGGCGTTCACTCTGCGGGCGCTACCCTGACGCTCCCGGTGTCGTCCGCTGCAGCGGCGAACGCGAGCAGTGGGCCGCTGGCGTCCCGCGGTCGGCGTCCGCGGCGTCGGGGTACCGTTGGCGTCGCGGCGTCGTCGGCGTCGCTCTCGGGGCGGGTCGCCCGTCGCGCTCCACGCGGCAGCGCGATCCGCTCGAGCCTCGCCGCGAGCTCGGGGTGATCCTCGGCGTAGATGCGCAGGTACGCGAGTGCTCGCTGGGCTTTGCCGAGCATCGCCTCCTGCGCGGCGGCGAGCGCCTCGCGCGCGGTCGCGAGGGTCGCCTCGGCCTCGGTCACGCGCGTGGCCGAGGCCGCCACGTCTCGTTCGGCCGCGACCAGCACGCTCGCGTCGAGCTCGGGGAACCGGAGCCCGTCGAGCTCCTCGTCGAAGAGCGCGAGGAGCTCCTGGACCGGACGGGGTAGGGGGTTCGTCATCGTCACCTCCGATGGCGGAATACTGAACACAAGATCAGCCATCGGGCAAGCGGGATTTGCTACGGCCTGCTGCCCCCCCTGAACGACCGCGCGCTGCTGTCGCTCAGGCCGCCCGTGCGTCGCCGAAAGCCTCCGCGAGGCGCGCTGCCCGATAGTCGAAGATGCGGTTCAGATCGGGGGCCACGAGGAGCCGGTGGACGAGCTCGCCGCCTGCGACCGCATAGCGGACCCGATCGCGTGCCAGCGTGCACCCTCCTCGCGCCTCGAACGTGTGCTCGTGGACCCAGAGGCGGTATGGCCCGCGGCGCTGGGTGTCTTCGAACCGGTAGGGGGGCTCCCAAGCCGTGATCTCCGTGCGCCAGCGGATGGGGAGGCCGTGCAGTTTGAGGCGGTAGTCGATGATCGCGCCCGCGCGCATCTCGATGGGCATCGGAGTCAGGATCTGGAAGTCGAGCAGGGGCGGCGTCAGCCGCTGCAGGTTGCCCGCATCCGCAAAGAGCCGGAAGACCTCGGCGAGCGGTCGGGCGAGGTGCTGCGCCCGCTCGAGCACACGGACTCTCATTCGCTCCAACATGGGGACCGATGCCGCCGATCGGAACCCCCGTCGGGGCCCGGGGCCCGCTCGGGTTGCGGACCCCTTCCGGCGTCCGCGACGCCTACCGCGGCAGCTCGGCCCATGGCTCAAGCTCCCAGCCCGAGCGGCGAAGGACCTTGCACCGACTCTTGGCGACCGCGCTCGCCAGTTGCGCCATGTTCGCAACTGACCGTCGACTCGGCCGGAGAGGACGACGGCGGTGATCCGGGATCGGGACGGCAGGTCCCCTATTCGGCGGCGACGCCGATGCGGACGGTCACCTGCCAGTGGGCGATGGCGTCGTTCTCGAGATGGCAGCGCGTCTCGATGACCTCGAGCCAGCGCAGGTTCCGGCGCCGCTGGGCGACATTGGCGACGGCGTTCTTGACGGCGTCCTCGATGCCCGTCGTGGACGACCCAACGACCTCGATCTTCTCGTAGACGTGATTGGACATGGCGGTACTCGACCAGAACCGCTGGTGACAGGCAACCGCCGTTTCTTGGACCACTTCGTCAGGCGCGAGCGGCTGCAGGGCAGAAACGGGCAGGGGCATCCCCACCGGGCGGAGGCGCGCATTGATGAGAGCCGGACCTCGAGCGAGGAGCATGCTGATCACCGCCATGCTGAGCATCCCCACGGGGGGCTGCGGCGAGTCCCGTGACGGCGGCATCGACGGTGGGGACGGCACGACTCCGGGTGGCTCCGGCGGCTCCGGCGCCGGTGTTACGTCGGGTGGCACCGTGACGGGAGGGATCTCCGGCATTGGGGGTACCGCTGCCTCCGGTGGGTCGACGGGTGCCACCGGTCCGACGGGCGGCAGCGGGCTGGCCGCCTCCGGTGGTCAGGGGACGGGCGGAGCCGGTCAGACCGGCGGCACGCCTGGCACCGGTGGGCGGTCACCCTCTGGCGGTCAGGCCGGTCAGGGGACGGGTGGGGCCGGTCAGACCGGCGGCACGCCTGGCACCGGCGGGCGGTCACCCTGGGGCGGTCAGGCCGGACAGGCCACGGGTGGTGGCGACGCGACGGGCGGCGCCGCGGGAACCGGCGGCGGAGCCGGACCAGGAGCCGGCGGATCGGATCAGACAGGTGGCACGCCCGGCACCGGCGGGCAGGCGCTCACGGGCGGTCAGGCCGGACAGGGGACGGGCGGGGCGAGTGAGACGGGCGGTGCGGGGGGGACCGGCGGACGGCCCATCTCCTTCGGCACCTTGCTGGATCCGCAGGCCGTGGTGAACGCAGCGCAGCAGCTCGCAGCGTCGCTCGCCGATCCGAGCGCGTCCCAATGGCGGGCCAAGGGCGACCAACACCGGAGTTACTACTTCGCGAACACCGACACTGAAGAGCCCTACCGGATCTACGTTCCGACCGACTGGGACGGAGAGTCGGAGTTGCCCCTGGTCATGTTCCTGCATGGCGGGGGGAGCGACGAGAACGCCTATCTGGACCAGAACGGGCAACAATTACTGGCACTGGCCCAGGAGCACGGCTACCTCCTGGTTTCGCCCCGGGGTGCTGAGGGGGCTTACGGCAACTTCCTGCGCCTGACGGCCCCGTTCGGCGATGAGTCAGGCGCGGCCGAGCTCATGGCGCAGGTGACGCCGGAGAGCGAGCTCACCAACCAGCTCAGTGAGCAAGACGTCATCAACGTCCTAGAGCTCGTGCTCCACGAGTATCCGGTGGACCGCACCGCGATGTTCCTGGCTGGGCACTCCATGGGCAGCGGCGGCACGTGGTATATCGGCGGCAAGTACCCGGAATACTGGCGCGGTCTGGCGCCCATGTCGGGACCGTTCGTGCAAGTCTCGGGCTACCCGTGGGAGAGCGTCCGCCCTCTGGCGCTGTTGGTGACGGAAGGGACACAAGCCCCGTCGTTGGAGGCGAGCAGGCTGCTCCGGGACTGGCTCACCGACGGCGGCTTCGACGCGGAGTACGAGGAGGTCGACGCCGACCACGGGGGCATGATCCCCCTCGTGCTGCCCGACGTCTTCGACCACTTCGACCGCTCGCGGTAGCGCCGCCGGGCCGCCGGTTCGTGACCGCTCGTTCGGGGCCGGCCCTTCCCTGACGGGGGTCGAATGGGGCGTGCGCCGCGCTCGGCACGCGGAAGGCTACCGCGCGCGTCAGTGCGGCTCCACGAATCCCAGCGGGAGGAACCCATGAGCAAGCAGCCCAAGAACACGATCTGCCTGTGGTTCGATAGAGACGCGGAGGAGGCGGCGCGCTTCTACGCGACCGTCTTTCCCGACAGCAAGGTGACGGCCGTTCGAGAGGCGCCGGGTGAATTCCCGGGGGGCAAAGCGGGCACCGTCCTCACGGTGGACTTCACGGTGTGCGGGGTTCCCTGCCTCGGCCTCAACGGTGGCCCGGAGTTCAAGCACAACGAGGCCCTCTCCTTCCAGATCGCGACCGACAGTCAGGAGGAGACGGACCGCTACTGGAATGCGATCGTGAGCAACGGAGGTCAGGAGAGTGCCTGCGGCTGGTGCAAGGACCGCTGGGGCCTCTCCTGGCAGATCACCCCGCGCACGCTCACCGACGCGCTCGCGGCCGGCGGTGCCGAGGCCAAGCGCGCCTTCGAAGCGATGATGACGATGAGGAAGATCGACGTCGCGACCATCGAAAGAGCACGCCGCGGCTGAGCCCGTCTCCCGGCACGCGCGGTGGGAGGCGATGCCGGCGACGCCGAGCTCGATGTTGCCCGCGGGGTTGAAGACCGAGCCGGTTCATTGCGCGAGGCGTGCGCGTCTGCATCCCTTGGGGCCCAGCTCGGATCCAGGATCGAGATCGAGCTTCCGGTCCTTTGCTCCTTGACCTCCGACGCGAGCTGCGCTCGGGTTCCCGCACCTTGGCGCAGCGGCGAAGCTTCTCGGGGGGTCGGGAGCGGCTCGTGGGCGTTGCCATGGTGGTGGCGACCCTCACCGTGGCTTCACCAGCCACCGCCGCGGGGGTGCACCTGACAGTGGTGCGCGCGCCGGGCTCCGAGCGCTGCCCGGACGAGGAGGCGGTCTTCGACCGCCTCCGATCGCTCGCCCCGAGCTCATCGGTCGCGCGGAACCCGAGCGCAGCAGCTTCCGACTATGTGGTCCAGGTATCGATCGCGCCGGGACGGACCGGACACCGCGCCGTTCTCGAAACCACGGGGCGCGCCAGCGGTCGCCGCGAGCTCGCGGACGAGGATCCGGCCTGCGCCGGACTCGCCGATGCCGTCGCCATCGCGATCCTGGTGCTGGCTGAACCAACCCGGCAGGCCGCGCCGCGGCGCGAGTCACCGGCCGAGCCAGCGCGAGGACCCGTTGCTCGCCCGCGCGCCGAATTCGGGGCGTTGCCGCTGGAGGTCGCGGGAGGGGTGGGGGTTGGCATGTTCGGGTCGACCGCGGCGGCCGCGACCCTGGGCACCCTGGTCTGGCAAGCGAGTGGGGCTGGGCTGAGGTTGCGCGGCCTGCGGCTCTTTCCCTCGCGCGAGCCGCTCGGTCGGGGGCGGATCGAGCACGAGCTGGTGGCGCTCCTCGCCGGGCCCTGCTGGCGCTTCCGCGCCCACTTCCCCCCCGTCACCGCCTGCGCCGAGCTCGGATGGGGCAGCCAGCGGGCGGGAGCGGACGGGTACGCCACGAATGGGCACGAACACCGCCCGTGGCTGGCGGTGGGTCCCGGTCTGGCGACGGAGGGTCCGCTGGGCGGGCCGATGCGCTGGACCGTCGGGGTGACGATGTTCGGAGCTCTGCGCCCCCAGGGGTTCAGGGTCGTCAATGTCGGCACGGTAGACGAGCCACCGCTCGGGGCGCTCCTGGTCGTTGGCCTTGCCCCCGAGGTCGGACGAGGGAAGTGATCGTTCGGGGGCGCAGGCTCCACTCACCGGGTGCGCCGCATGGGCTTCGAGACCATCTATCGCCAGACCTTCGACCAGGTCTGGCGGACGCTGCAGCGGCTGGGAGTCGCGGAGAAGGACGCGCTCGATGCGGCACAGGAGGTCTTCCTGGTGGTCCACCGGCGGCTGGATGAATTCGAAGGCCGGTCGTCATTGCCGACCTGGCTCTACGGGATCGCGGTCCGGGTTGCCGCTGACCGGCGCAAGCGCGCGAGTGAGCGACATGAACTGCTCGGTCGCGATCCCGCCACGGAACCCGCCTGCCCGGCGCCGAGCCCGGAGGAGCTCGCGGGGCTGCACGAACGCCTGCGCCTGCTCGGCCGGGTGCTGGACAGCCTGCCCGACGAGCAGCGCGTGGTCCTCACGTTGTTCGAGATGGAGGAGCTCACGGGAGAGCAGATCGCGGAGGTGCTCGAGATCCCGGTGGGGACCGTTCGCTCGCGATTGCGGCTGGCGCGCGAGGCGTTCAGTCGCGCGGCCCATCGTCTCGCGACCGATCGCGGGCGAGTTCGACGAGGAGGCGTGCCATGAGCGATCCCAGTCGTTTCTCCGCTGGCGACGACGGCGCACTCGAGCGTGAGCTCATCCTCGCCGATCGAGCCCGCCCCACGCCCGTCGGGGCAGCGGACGAGGTGTGGCGGAGACTCCTGGTGGTCTTGCCGCCGGAGGGTGGCGGTACCGACGGAGGCGCGCCTCCGTCCACCGGCGGCCCCGCGGGTGGGCCACCGACGAGCGGTGGCATCGAGGGGGGACTGCCGGCGAGCGCGCCGCTCGCGGGCGGCGCCGCGGTTTCGGGGGCGGCGGCGAAGGGGCTCGTGGGTGCGCTGGCGCTCGGCATGGCTCTCGGTCTGGGGACCGCGTTCGTCACGGACGTCGTGGTTTCGGAGGCGGGCGGGACACCGGCAGCGTCCGCTTCGGCAGCGCGGGTCACGGAAGCGCTCCGCGGTGAAGGGACCAGCCAGGTCGGCGCCGGGCCGCTCCCGGCCGGG
Organism: uncultured Polyangiaceae bacterium; assembly: GCA_964480725.1. GTDB lineage: Bacteria > Myxococcota_A > Polyangia > Polyangiales > Polyangiaceae > JAFGBI01. The sequence continues at coordinate 7,237 of CAYZQO010000138.1, forward strand.
TCCACCCCGCCACCGGCGGCCCCGCGTCGCGGAACGCCGCCGGCGTCTTTCGCGTTCACCGGGCCTACCAGCGGTGCCTCGGGACCACCGGAGCGGGTCGAGGCAGCATGGCC
>CAYZQO010000139.1:0-7181 GCA_964480725.1 uncultured Polyangiaceae bacterium
TCTCGAGGCCCATCTCCAGCTCTGCCGCTTCGGCCCGAGCCACACGATAGGCGCGTCGCTTCTCGCCACCGGACGCGCCGTAACCTTCACCGAGGGTCACTGCGCCCGTTGGGCGCTCCCTCGCTCCGCTCGGGCCGTGATCCTCCGTGGACTCCGTCCAGCTTGCTGGACTCCGCCCACTCCGGCTCAAGCCGACCGACAGCAGTGATCGCCGCAACTGGTTCGCGAACTTGGCGTCCCGAGCTTCGACGGCAGCGAGCTGCGACTGGAGCGAGGTAGTGAACCGGATGACGAGGGACTGGATCTGCAGCATGCCTCCCTCCCCGCCTCGCCCTCGACGTGAGTCCAGGCTGGCGCCTGCGGGGCCCCGCCTCGGGTCCCACGAAGTGGCGCGAGCGCAGCGAAGCGGCCTGGACGCACGGCGAGGGTGAGGCACACCGGGACTGCTGCAGATCCAGTCCCTTCTCCCGGTCCCGCTGCCGGAGCCAGCTCCGGTCCCGGTCCCGCTGCCGGCTCCGGTCCCGGCTCCGGTCCCGGTCCCGGCTCTGGTCCCGGTCCCGGTCCCGCTGCCGCGCCGACTGCCATTGCACCCCTCCCTGAGCGCGCGAATGCGCGCGATTGGGGAGGGGTCGTCCGCGCAGCCGCGAAGCGGCGAGCGGGACGGGGGTGGGCACCGGCTGGGCTCCCTGCGTCCGCCCAGCCGGATCTCCCGACGCTTCTTCAGTGACGCGGCCGACGCCGCTCGCCCGCCCTCGCCCGCAGCGGCCCGGCGTCGCGTCGTCCGTCTCGCGGTGCGGTGTCGAACGGATCGTTGCCACCACTCCTTCGCGGGGATACCCTGGGAAACGGGTAGGGCGACGACTGCGCCGACCGTCCTCGGAGGGATATGTGTGTGCGCTATTCAGGGATTGGGGTGCCGTTGATCCTGGCCGGCGGCCTCGCGCTCGGGTGCGTGGAGGGTGATACTCTCGGCTCGAGCGGCGCCACGGGCGGTGACGCGAGCCGTGACTGCGCCCCCGGTACGCTCAATTGCCCCTGTTACGGCAACGGCACCTGTGATGCGCCGCTGCTCTGCGAGGAGGCGGTCTGCAGGCCCTGTGAGAATGGCTCCCTCGGCTGCTCCTGTTACGGCAACGGGACCTGCGACGAGGGCCTCACGTGCCGATCGGACGTCTGCGACGTCGGCGGAACCGGCGGCGCCGCGACCGGTGGTGCCCCGACCGGTGGTGCCGCGACCGGGGGCGTGGTGGCAACACCCACCGGTGGTGTGATGCCCACGGGCGGCGTGGTGCCCACGGGCGGCGTGGTGCCCACGGGCGGCGTGATGCCAACCGGTGGCGCGACGGTCACCGGCGGCGTACCGAATGGAGGTGCAGAGACGGGGGGTGCTGGCGGCGGGGTCGAGACGGGTGGGGTCGCCACCGGCGGGTTCCAAACCGGCGGTGATCCCGGCACGGGCGGCGGGGTGCCGCCAGAGAACCTGGTGACCGTGGACGGATGGGTCGGCGGAGATCCGGACAGCGCGCTGGATGACCCGGCGGGCGTCCAGGGCGCCTGGTACATCTACGGCGACGACATCACCTGCGTCGTGCCGGAGGGGAACCCCTGCTCGGCGGAGGGCTGCTGCCTCGCCTGGACCACTATCGTCGACTCGACCTACTCGTCCTGGGGCTGCGGTATCGCCCTGGAGTTGAACACCTCTGGCGGCGACGCCCCAGTCAGAGGCGCTTACGCAGGCTCGGCCACGGGTTTCGCCATCACGATCGCTGGCACCTCCGCGCCGAATCCCATCCGCATCGGTTTCAACCAGTCGTCAGACACTGACGGGATCGTTTCGCCTTTCACCGAGGTCGAGGGCCCGGGCACCTACAACGTGGCGTTCACCGACGCCACCTGTCCACGCTGGGCGACCGACAAGGGCTGCGTGCCGGCGGAAGCGGGTTCTTCCTACGACCTCTTCTTCCAGATCCCCGGTGGCGATGTGGCGGGTAGCGGCACGTTCTGCATCACCTCCCTCCATGCCCTCTGATCGGGCCCCGCGGGCCCGCGCCTGGGGTGGCCTGGGCCGACGTCGCCCCTTCATCGTCCCTCGGGGAGACGCTGCTCGCTGCCACGCCGCTCGCCGCCGTGGAGCCGGGCGCGCGGCTTGACGAGGGGAGCGATGCTCGTAGATTTCAACGGTCAGGAAACCATCGACCCGTGACGAGCCGCCTGTCCGTCCCGCCCACGCTCCGGAGCCGAACGGTTCGTCTCCGCCGGCGGGCGTGGCTCGTTCTCGTGACGTTGGTGCTCGGGCTCTGCGCGTCATCGGTCGGGCAGCTGCTGCACTCGTGGAGCGGCGCGCCGGAGGTGGCCCACGCGGGCGGCGCTCCCTGCCCGGATCCGTCCGACGGCGATCATCCCTGTGGTCCGGGTTGCCCCTGCGCTTGCTGCCACGCGCCGATCGCCCTCCTCCCACCCGCGCCTTCCGTCGTTCGCACGCTGGACCTGCCTGCCTGGGAGTCCACGCTGACAGCCCCGGACGGCTGGCTGCCGCAGGACGTCCGCCGCCGCGTTTTCCACCCGCCGCGCGCCTGACGCCTCCCCTCGCAGGAGGCCGGTTCGCGCCCGCTGGCGCGCTGGCCGTGGTGTAGGCGAGACGCCCGAGCGGGCGTCCCCAGAGGAAGGTGTTGGAAGATGCGGTGTGCGCTCGAGAGCGTCTCCGGTCGGAGACTGGCTCGTTCCCTGTTCCTGCCATTGGCGCTGTTCCTTTCGCTCGCGTCGTGCCGACGCGTGTCCCCCCCGGCGCCGGGGGGTGAGCCCCACGACGACGAGGGCCGGGCCCCCGCGGCGGCGCACACGCACGGCGCGGACGAGGAGCCCTCGGACCTCGACCGACCGGTGAGCGAGCTCACCGCGGCGACCTGCGAGCACCGGAAGCGGACCTTCGAGTGCGACGAATGCCGCTACGAGGTGGGCTTCGTCCGGGCGCGGGCGGCGCTGGTGACGGCAGGGCTCTTCGCCACGACGCGCCCCGAGCGCCGGAAGGTTTCGGCGCCCGTCGTCCTCACCGGGGAGGTGAAGTTCGACGAGCGGCGGGTGGGGCACGTGAGCACCCAGGTCGAGGGGCTCGTGCAGAAGGTCCACGTCATGCTCGGCGAGCGGGTCGAGAAAGGAGCGCCCCTGGTCGAGATCGAGAGCGTCGCCGTGGGCGAGGAGCAGATCAGGTACCGCGAGGCCCAGGGGTTGCTCGAGCTGGCCCGCCAGACCTTCGAGCGGGTGGCCAAGCTCAGCCAGGCGGGTATCGCCGCAGAGAAGGAGCTCCTCGAGGCCAAGCAGGGGCTGGACGCGGCCGAGCTTCGCGCCGAGGGTGCTCGCGCCACGCTCCATCGCCTGGGCGCTGGCGGGACGACGGGCGGTCGGCTCGTCCTCCGCGCGCCGCGCGACGGCACGGTGCTGGCGATGCACGCGGTCTCGGGGGAGGTGGCGCGGACGGACGAGCCGCTGCTGACCGTGGGCGACCACGCGGCCGTGTGGGTGTGGGCCGACCTGTACGAGAAGGACCTCGCTGCGGTGCGGAGCGCGCCGGACAGCGAGCCCCCCGTGGCCAGGATCACCGTGAAGGCGTACCCAGGCGAAGAATTCCGGGGAACCGTCGATTGGATCAGCCCGGTGATGGACGAGCGGTCGCGCACGGTGAAGGCGCGGGTGCAGGTGGCGAACGGAGACGGCCGGCTGCTCGCGGGCATGTTCGCCAGGGTCGAAGTCTTCCTGCCGGGCACGGAGGAGGCACTCTCCTTGCCGTCGACGGCCGTCCTCGCCGACGAGGCCCGCGCGTTTGTCTTCGTCCATCACGAGGGGGACTACTGGGTCCGCCGCCCCGTCGAACTCGGGCGACGCTGGGCGGGGTGGGTCGAGATCCGCCGGGGCGCCACGCCGTCGCAGACGGTGGTGGCAGACGGCGCCTTCCTGATGAAGTCCGACGTCCTGCGCTCGAAGATGGGCGCGGGGTGCGCGGACTGAGCGGGGCACAACCATGCGAGCCGCCCTGCTCCTGCTCTCGAGCCGCTGGCTGGTGCTCCTCGTCACCGCCGCGCTCCTCGTCGCTGGCGCGGTCGCCTGGCAGCGCCTCCCGATCGACGCCTTCCCGGACGTCACCAACACCCAGGTCATGATCCTCGCCAAGGCCCCGGGGCTCGCCGCGGTCGACGTCGAGCAGAGGGTCAGCTACCCCATCGAGCAGGTCATGCGCGGGCTGCCGAGGGTGACCCAGGTGCGCTCGTTGTCCCGGGCCGAGCTCTCGCAGGTGGTCATCGTCTTCGAGGACGGCGCCGACACCTACTGGACCCGCCAGGTCGTCTTTGAACGGCTGAGCTTGGCGCGGGAAGACCTCCCCCCGGGCGTCGAGCCAGAGCTCGGGCCGATCTCCACCGGCCTCGGCGAGATCCTGCAGTACACGTTGGCGGGAGACGACCAGACCCTGATGGATCTGCGCACGGTGCAGGACTGGATCGTCGCGCCGCTGCTCGCGCCGCTCGCCGGCGTAAACGAGGTCAACAGCTTCGGCGGGCAGGTGAAGCAGTACCAGGTGCTGGTGACCCCCGAAAAGCTCGTCCAGTACGACCTCACGGTCACCGACGTGGTGGAGGCTATCGAGCAGGGCAATGCCAACGCCGGCGGCGGCGTGGTGGTGCAGGGCTGGGAGCAGGTGTACCTGCGGGGCGTCGGCCTCGCCGAAGACGTTCCCGACCTCGAGCGGATCGTCCTCGAGTCGAGGGACGGCGCACCCGTCTACGTCCGCGACGTGGCCGACGTCGTGATCGGCGCCGAGCCCCGGCAGGGCGCCGTTTCGCGCGACGGCCGGGGCGAGGCGGTCGCCGGCATGATCATCATGCTCAAGGGCGAGAACTCGCGCGAGGTCGTCGCGCGGGTCAAGGACGCTCTCCCGCGGGTCCAGGGCGCCCTCCCCGCGGGAGTCCGCCTCGACGTCTTCTACGACCGCACGACGCTCATCGAGGCCTGCATCGACACCGTCGTCCGCGCGCTGCTGGAGGGCGGGCTCTTCGTCGTCTTGGTGCTCTTCCTGTTCCTGGCGGAGCTCCGTACGGCCCTCATCGTGGTCTTCTCGCTGCCGCTCACCTTCCTGGTCACCTTCGTCCTCATGGGCGCCGCGGGCATCGGTTCAAACTTGATGAGCCTCGGCGGGCTCGCGTTCTCCGTGGGCATGGTGGTGGATGCGTCCATCGTGGTCGTCGAGAACGTGCGCCGGCACCTGGTGCAGCGACCTCCGGGCGCCGACCCGCGCCACGTCGTCGCCGCGGCGCTGGTAGAGGTGGCGAGGCCGGTCGCCTTCTCCGTGGTCATCGTCGCCATCATCCTCTTGCCGCTGTTCACGCTGCACGGCATCGAAGGGCGGATGTTCGCGCCGCTGGCGGCGACGCTGTTCCTCGCGCTCCTGGTGTCCCTGGCGGTCGCTCTGACCGTGGTGCCGGTGCTCTCCGAGGCCATCCTCCGCGGGGTCCACGAGCGGGAGTTCGGCCTCATCCGGCGCCTGCACCGGGGCTACCTCCGACTGCTGCAGGGGGCCGTGCGCCGGCCGGCGAGGACGCTCGGTGTCGCGGTCGCCGTGCTCGTCGGCTCGCTCGCGCTCCTGCCCCGGGTGGGGACGGAGTTCATGCCCCCGCTCGACGAGGGCTCGGTCGCGATCAACGTCGTGCGCCTCCCCAACGCCTCGCTCGAGGGATCGGTCAAGGTGGCAACCTTCCTCGAGCAGCGGCTGCGGGAGTTCCCCGAGGTAGAAACCGTGGTCAGCAAGACCGGCCGCGCCGAGATCTCGGAGGATCCGATGGGGCCGGAGCAGACGGACCTGCTGGTCATGCTCAAGCCCGCGCACCAGTGGCCGACGGGCCGTGACAAGGCCGAGCTGGTCGAGGCCATGCAGCGCAGCCTGGGCGAGATCCCGGGGCTTCGGTACTCGTTCTCGCAGCCGATCGCACTCAGGGTGAACGAACTCGTCTCGGGCGTGAAGGGCGATCTCGCCGTCAAGGCGTTCGGGCCCGACTTGGACGTGCTGAAGCAGTTCGCGGATCGCGCAGCGGCGACGCTCGGGGAGATCGAGGGCGCCCGGGATCTGAAGGTGGAGCAGGTCACCGGGATGTCGCAGCTCGATGTCCTCATCGATCGGGACGCCGTCGCGCGGCACGGCATCCGCGTCGGGGACGTCAACGCGGTCATCGAGACGGCCGTGGCGGGCCAGTGGGCGACGACGCTGATCGAGGAGCAGCGCCGGTTCGCCGTCGTCGTCCGCTTCCCCGAGGCCGCCCGCCGCGACGCTGCCGAACTCGAGCGCCTGCTCGTCACGGCGCCCGGCGGCGAGCGGGTCCCGTTGGGGCAGCTGGCGAGCTTCCGCTTGGTCGAGGCTCCGGCGCAGGTGGGTCGCGAGGACGGCATGCGTCGCGTGGTGGCCGAGGTGAACGTGCGCGGGCGCGATTTGGGCGGCTTCGTCGGGGAGGCGCAGCGACGCCTCGCGCCCCTGATCGAGGCGCTGCCCCCCGGCTACACGGTCGCCTTCGGCGGTCAGTTCGAGAACCAGCAGCGGGCCATGCGGCAGCTCGCGATCGTGGTCCCGGTGGCGCTCGGGCTGATCCTGCTGCTGCTGTACGCGGCGGTGGGGTCGGTCGGGAACGCGGCGCTGGTCCTGCTGAACCTGCCCTTCGCGCTCGTCGGCGGCGTGGTCGCGGTGGTGGTCTTCGGGATGCCGCTGTCCGTGTCGGCGGCCGTGGCCTTCATCGTCCTGCTCGGCATCGCGGTCCAGAACGGCGTGGTGCTCGTCGCCTGCTTCCGGCAGCTCCGGGAGCGCGGTGTCTCCGTGAACGAAGCGGTGCTCGAGGGCTGCGACCGGCGCTTCCGGCCGCTCTTGATGACCGCGCTGACGAGCTTCATCGGTCACCTGCCGATGCTCTACGCGACCGGCTCCGGCGCGGACATTCAGCAGCCGCTGGCCGTGGTGGTCATGGGCGGCCTCGTCACCTCCTCCCTACTCACCCTCCTCGTGCTGCCCACCTTGTACGCGCTCTTCGCCGCTCGCTCGGGGAAGGCCGCGCAGACCGTCGCGAGCTGAGCGCACGGGCTGACGCCGGGGGAGCGTGGTCACCCGCACCTCGGGGCCCAGCGGCGCGGCCCCGAGGGACGCCCGCGGTCGG
>CAYZQO010000140.1:0-5879 GCA_964480725.1 uncultured Polyangiaceae bacterium
GTCCTCGTCGTCCTCGTCGTCCTCGTCGTCCTCGTCGTCCTCGTCGTCCTCGTCGCCCTCGTCGTCCTCGTCGTCCTCGTCGGCGTCGTCCTTCTCGTCCTCCCACGGGGGCTTCGAGCCGGCGCCCTGCGACGAGGTCGGCTTCTGCGCCTGGTCCTTGCCCTTTGCCGTCTTCACGTCCGCCTTCTTCGTCGTCTTCGCCATCGGTCGCCTATTTTTCCAGGGGTCGGAGCGAGGCCCAGCAGCTGGTCATGACCGGATCGGGCCGGCCGCCGGCGTGGACCTGGAGAGCCAGCTTTCCGCCGCCGAGGTCGTAACCCGAAGTGCGGATCGTGTCACCTGGCCACACGGGCTTGCGGAATTGTCCGGCGAGCTCGACGAGGCGTGTCGGGTCGGAGCCGCACGCCGCGAGCACCACCGCCCGCGCCGCGTGGCCAAAGGTGCAGAGCCCGTGCAGGATGGGTCCCGTCGGGAATCCCGCTCGCTCCGCGAACTCGGGGTCGGCGTGGAGTGGGTTGAGATCGCCGGACAGCCGATACAAGAGCGCCTGCTCGGGGCTGGTCGCGTCCTCGTGGACGAAGCTCGGGACCGCGTCCTTGCCCACCTTGGGGGTTTCGCTCTTCGGCGGAGGGGGTCCCCCGAAGCCACCGCCGTCGAGGAACAGGAGGCTCCACTCCGTCTCGAAGGCCAGCTCGCCTTCGAGTTCGGAGCGGGTCGAGATCCGGAGCTCGGCGAGGCGCTTGAGGTCGTACAGGCCCGAGATCCAGGCCGTCGAGACAACGGTACCGGCCGCCGGGAGCGGGCGGTACAGCCGGATGCTCTGCGTGTTGTGGACCATGCGCCCGAGATCGCCGCCCGAACGCTCGAGCAGCTCCTGCACGGCGCCGACGGGTGGGATGACGGCGAAGGAGGGGTAGACGAGTGGTCCGCGCTTCTCGTAGAGGAAATCGAGCTCCGCGCGGCGGGCCCCGATCCCGAGCGCGTAGAGGACGGTGGCCTTCCAGTCGTACTTGAACTCGTGACCTTCGACCTTGGTTCCAACCAGGGATGCGTCCAGGCTCATGCGGTGCTCCCGGGCGCCAGAGCGGCCTCCCGCGCCGGCTTCAAAGCATGGATCCCCTCGTCGAACAAGCCCTCGCGACCCTCCGGGGGGCCTGGCCCGACCTCGCGCGGGCGCTGGTGGCCTGGGCGCGGATGGCGCCCGTCGTGGCGCTCGTGCCGGCGTTCGGGCTGAGGGCGGTGATCGCTCCGGTGCGGGTGGGGCTAGCGCTCGCGCTCGCGGTGGCGGTGAGCCCGGCCCTGGACGCGGGGGGCGATGGCAGTCCGGTCACCCCCCTGCGCCTTGGGCAGGAGGCGCTCGGTGGCCTACCCGTCGCCCTGACGGCCGCCGCGGCCCTGCACGTCGCGACGATGGTGGGCGGTCTGGTGGACACCTTGCGCGCCGAGCGGGCGACGTCGCTGGTTCCGGGTGTCCCCGAGGGGACCTCGCCCTTGGGCGTGCTGCTCGGGCTTCTGGTGGCGGTGGCGTTCCTCGAGGGCGGCGGCGCGACGGCGCTCTGTGAGCTGGCCGCCGCGCCGCCCCCGTCGGGTCTGGTGGGGGCGGCGCTCGCGCTCGAGCGGGGGATCGTGATCGCCGTCGCGGCGGCGATGCCGCTGGTGGTCGTCAGCATCGTCCTGGAGGTCGCCTTCGCGCTCACGGCGCGGGCCGCGAGCCCGGCCTACGTGACGCCCTTGCTCGCCCCCGCGCGGTCGCTGGTGCTGCTCGGAGCTGCCGCGCTCGTGCTCGACCGCCTGGTGGCGCTGACGGTGCTCGTCGCCGAGCGGGCTCAGAGTGGCACGCGGTAGGCAGCGACCAGGCTGGCGACGAAGTACGACGCCCGGCCGGCCAGCGACGCCTCGTCGCCGAGGGGGCTCAGCTTGGGGTCGGTTGGGAGAAACCAGGCGCCGACCCGCAGCGTGCCCCCCACCGACCAGCCGCGCCTCACCTCGTAGGCGAGCCCGCCGGCGAGGGTCGAGGTGAAGCCCTCCGTGCGGATGATCACCCCGCCCGAGCCGATGAGCGGCTTGTCCGTGGCGGAGTCCGTCTCGGTGTCGAAGCTGTCGCTGACGACGACCAGGCCGGCGGTCGCGCCGGCCCAGGCCTCGAACGCGTCCCGCACGTAAGGGTAGACGCGGCCAGTGGCCTCGATGGTCAAGTAACGGCGCGACTGCTCGCGCCGAATCCCCTCGAGCTGGCGCTCGGGCAGATCGGTGGTCGGTGTCAGGCCGAGCATCACGCCCGCGCCCAGCGCGAGCACGGGCGGTAGCCGGAAGAGCTGCCAGGCCTCGAGCGCGGGGCTCGAGTCCCCGCGGAGGCAGTCGGTCTCTCCCGTGCGAACGCTGCACACCTCGGCGTCGGGCAGCGTGAGCCACCCGATGCCGACCTCGACCATCCCGTGCAGGCGCTGCATCCGCGTGGAGAGCGCCAATGGGCGCGGGGCGCCGGGAAGCGGGGTCGCTCCCGTCACCGTCGCGGTCGGGACCGGGTCGGTCACCGGTGGTTTGGCCGCTTCCTCGGCCGCGGCCTCGAGGGGCGGCGCGGCGCCCTCCCCGACCGGTGACGGCGCGGCGGGGGGCGCGGCGGGGTCCGGCTGGGCGCCGACGGGGCCCGCGCCCAGGAGCGCGGCGAGGAGCACCGGTGCGGCGCGAGGCGCGGTCGACCTCATCACCGGCCACCCTCGCGCGGCGCGGTCGCGTCGCTGTTCGGCGCGCAGGCACCCAGGCGTGTCCCAACGAGAGCGGCCAGCAGCGCGCCGATCGCGACGCACAGCGCGGCGGCCAGCGCCCGGCGGGAGCGCCGAGAGCCACCCGCGGGCGCCTCACTCTGCGGTTCCAGGTCGGGCGGGGGGGCGGCGGGCAACCCGGCCGTCGCGGGGGCGGGCCCCGAGAGCTGAGCCACCACGCTCGGCTCGAGCTCGAGCGATCGGGTGCGCTCCAGGCTCTCCAGCACGGTCACGCTCGCTCCCTCCCCGAGCAGGGGCGAACGGGTGACGAGGTCGTCGGGGCGGAGCCCGCTCCCGCGCGCCGCCTCGACCAGGGCCCGGCCGAGTTCGCGGGCGTTCGGCGGGCGCGCGGCCGGCTGCTTGGCGAGCCCCCGCGCGACGACCCGGGCGATGGGGTCGGGGACATAGCTGGAGCGCTCGATCTCGCGCAGCTCGGGGGCGGGCGACGCCGTGTGCTGCACCAGGATCGCGACCGGGCTGTTCCCCTCGAACGGCGCTCGGCCGGCGAGGCACTCGAACAGCATGACCGCGAGCGAGTAGACGTCGCTCGCCGCCGTGACGACCTCGCCGCGCGCCCCCTCGGGCGAGACGTAGCGGGGCGTCCCGAAGATCACGCCCGCCTGTGTGGCCACCGTCGCGTCCGCGTGCTCGACCCGGGCGACCCCGAAATCGAGCACCTTGGCAAAGTCGCGATCGTCCCCGCGACGGACCAGCATCACGTTCTCGGGCTTGAGATCGCGGTGCACGATCTGATGCGCATGCGCCTCCCCCACGGCGTCGCAGACCTGCAGCATCACGTGCAGCGCCCGCGGCAACGACAGGGCGCCGCCGGCCGCCGCCAGCGCCGAGCGCAGCGACGGGCCGTCGAGGTACTCCATCACCAGGTAGGCCTCGCCCGCGGCGCCGTCGCTCGCCCGGGGCAGCTCGCCGGACATCAGCACCCCCACCACGTTGGGGTGGCTCAAGCGGCTGACGACCCGCGCTTCACGCCGGAAGCGCTCGCTGATGATGGCGTCGTTCATGAGGTCGCGGCGCAAGATCTTGATCGCGACCGGGCGATCGACGTCGCGCTGGTGGGCGCGATAGACGCGGCCCATGGCGCCCACGCCGATCAGTCGTTCGATCCGGAATTGCCCGGCGATCTCGAGGTCGAGGTAGGGATCGGGCGCGTGGACCCCGGGCTCCTCCCTCCCGCCCAGGGGGGTGCCGTCCCGGGGACAGAAGAGGACGTCGAGGGCGTACTCTCCCCGGCATTCGGGGCAGACCCGCGCGCTGTCGACCACCGCGACGACGCTAGCACGGGAAGGCACTCCGGCGGAGCCGGCCGGAAGGACTGGCGACGGGGGGTCGGCGTCGCGCACGCGCCGTGCGGCACAATGCCCGCCAAACGCGATTTGTTGGCGCGGGCTCATGACATTTCCGGCAGCCTCGGTAGGCTCCCGACCCCCCGCCGGTCCAGCGTCGATGCGTCCACACCACGCCCACTCCGCCCCCCGTCGCCGCTCGTCGGCGCCCGCGCCCCGCCGGGGGCGGCGCCCGGGGTGCGTCGGCGCTCGGGCCCAGGTTCCGCGCGCCGAGCGGGGGGTGTCGCCGTGACCCACGGCGAGACGACCTCTTCCCCGCCGCCCGCGGGCGCGGACGAGCTAGGGAAGCCCGGCGCTCAGTACCTCGTGCGCCTCGACAACTTCGAGGGGCCGCTCGATCTGCTGCTGCACCTCATCCAGCAGCACGAGCTGGACATCCTGGACATCCCGATCGCGTTCATCGCGGAGCGGTACGTCGCCTACGTGACCTTGATGGAGGAGCTCAACATCGACGTCGCGAGCGAGTACCTGCTCATGGCGGCGACGCTCATCCACATCAAGTCCAAGCTCTTGCTGCCGACGCCCCCCGCGGATCAAGAGGACGCCGAGGCGGAGTCGGAGCTCGACCCGCGCGCCGACCTCATCCGACGGCTGCTCGAGTACCAGAAGTACAAGGACGCCGCCAACCAGCTCGGTTCGCGCAGCGTCGTCGGCCGCGACGTCTTCGGTCGCGGGAGCGTCGCCCCGGCGGCGGACGAGCCGGCACCGCTCGCCCAGGTCGGGTTGTTCAAGCTGCTCGATGCCTTCCAGCAGGTGCTCAACCGCGTCGATCGGAAGCTAGACCATCAGATCGAGTTCGAGCGCCTATCCATCACCGAGCGGATCAACGAGATCGTCGACCTGCTGCGGGTGCGGCCGCGGTGTGAGTTCACGGACCTATTCACCGACCAGCGCACGCGGATGGAGGTGATCACGACGTTCCTCGCCCTGCTGGAGATGACCCGGCTGAGGATGACCCGGCTGACCCAGGAAGGGCCGCTCGCCCCCATCTTCGTCGAGGCGTGCCTCGGTGACGCGCCGCCGGTGGAGCCGCTCGGCGAGCTCGGTCCGCTGCCGGTGCCCGCCGCCGCCGAGCCCGAGTCCGTCCTCACCGAACTGGCGGACGCTGAGGCGCCTGCGGCCGCCGACGTTGCCGCCGCGGAGCCGGAGGGCGACTTCGAGGAACCCGCGGCCGCCGACGTTGCCGCCGCGGAGTCGGAGGGCGACTTCGAGGAGCCCGCGGCCGATGACGCTGTTGCCACCGAGCCGGAGGTTGTCCCCGATGAGCCTGCGGTCGCCGAAGCTGCTGCCGCGGAGCCGGAGGCCGTCCTCGAGGAGCCTGCGGTCGCCGAAGCTGCTGCCGCGGAGCCGGAGGCCGTCCTCGAGGAGCCTGCGGTCGCCGAAGCTGCTGCCGTGGAGTCGGAGGCTGACTTCGAGGAGCCCGCGGCCGCGGTTCTCGACCGAGACTCGGCGCGCGAGCCCGACCCACCGGATGGGGAGGTGGCCGAGGTGACTCGCCAGGGACGGCCCGCGGAAGACGAACCGCTCGATTAGGGAAGCGACTGATGGCGACCAAGCAGTTCACGCGCAAGAAGAAGGTTTCCTCGGCCAAGCCTCCAGCGGGAGAGCGGCGAGCCGGGGGTACGGGTGCCGGTGGCACGGCCGCGGCGAGCAAGGGCGCGGCGAGCAAGGGCGCGGCGAGCAAGGGCGCGGCGAGCAAGGGCGCGGCGAGCAAGGGCGCGGCGGGCAAGGGCGCGGCGGGCAAGGGCGCGGC
>CAYZQO010000140.1:5979-7106 GCA_964480725.1 uncultured Polyangiaceae bacterium
GACGCCGAGGATGCTGACGCCGAGGATGCTGACGCCGAGGATGCGGCGGTGGACGCCGCGATCGCGGCCATCGCTCGGGGTGAAGCGGATCCGGCCGAGGTTTCCGAGGCCGATCCCGACGCGGATTCGGTCGGCCTGCTCGGCGATTTGGGGGAGGAGGAGCTCGGAATCGCCCCCACCGAGGCCCTCATCGGGGAGCGCACCGCGGAGGAGGGAGCCGAGGAGGAGGGCGAGTTCGCCGACACTCGCGAGTACCTCAAGGGGCTCGTGGAGGCGATCCTGTTCGTGAGCGACCGTCCGCTCCAGGTGAAGGAGGTCGCTCGCGCTGCGCGGATCGACCGACGCCGGGCTCAGGAGCTCATCGACGAGCTCCGCGCCGAGCGCGAGCGGTCCGGCGTCCGCCTCGATGAGGTCGCCGGTGGTTACGCCTTCCGCAGTCACTCCCGCTACGCCAGTTATCTCCGCGGCTTCCTCGCGCAGCGGCCCGTGCGGCTCTCGCGCGCGCAGCTCGAGACGCTCGCGATCGTGGCCTACCGTCAGCCCATCACGCGGCCGGAGGTGGACGACATCCGCGGCGTGGATAGCGGTCCCGTGCTCAAGGGGTTGCTCGAGCGGGATCTCATCCGCATCCTCGGCAAGAAGGACGAGCCGGGGCGACCGATGCTCTACGGCACCACGACGGCGTTCCTCGAGCTCTTCAGCCTCCAGTCGCTCCGGGAGCTCCCGACGCTCCGGGAGTTCACCGAGCTGAGCGACGACTCGCGCCGAAAGTTCGAGGAGGAGCTGGGCGAGGACGCTCCCGACGGTCCCGTGGACCTCAGCGGGCCGCCGGCGATCGCGCCCGGGGAGGAGCCGAGCCAGGAGGGGGACGAGGGGGCGAACTCGGCGGGAGAGGAGCCGGGGGAGTTCGACCCCGTCACCACGTCGGAGCCACCGCCGGCCGATCCCGACGACGAGGCCGCCGCCGACGAGGCCGCCGCCGATGAGGCCGCCGCCGATGAGGCTGCCGCCGATGAGGCCGCCGCCGATGAGGCCGCCGCCGCCGACGACGACGAGGCCGACGACGACGAGTCCGACGACGACGAGTCCGACGACGACGAGTCCGACGACGACGAGTCCGACGACGA
>CAYZQO010000141.1:0-6989 GCA_964480725.1 uncultured Polyangiaceae bacterium
GTACTCGCGGTGTGCGGGAACGGCATCCCGGAGGCGGGCGAGGGGTGCGACGACGGGAATGACATCGCCGGAGACGGCTGCGGGCCAACCTGTCAGAACGAGCCTGCGGTGTTCCTGAGCGGAGACCGGCGCGAGTTTGCGGTGACTTGCGGCGACGGGATGGTCACCGGCACCGAGGAGTGCGACGACGGAAACGCGGACCCTGAGGACGGTTGCTCCGCGAGTTGCGAGGTTGAGGATGGGTTCCTCTGCGACGAGGACCTCACGCTTCCGGGCAGCGTCGACTTCCTGGTGACGTACCGGGACTTCAAGGGGACGAACGAAGCTGGTGGCCACCCCCACATGAAGCGGACGTGGCAAGACGCCCCCAACGACACGCCACCGAACTCGGTCGAAGATCGCGGCATCGTCGGTGCCGTCTGCACGGCCGCCAATCAGGCCACCTGCGGGCGGGTCAACTCGACGGGCAACCCCCAGCTCGCGACCTACACGAACCTGCAGACGCAGCACCCGTCGATCTACTGGCATCCGGAGGACTTCGACATGTGGTACGGCACCACGACGTCGGGCACCGGTGCGAACGGCGCCATTCAGGTGGCGGTGCTCGACGGGATCCTGCCGTTGGCCCACGGCAGCGGCGAGAGCTACTCGTTCTCGGACAGCAGCTTCTTCCCGCTCAATGGCGTGTCGGGCTCACTCGGCGCCACCCCCGGCCAGGGAACCAATGATTTCCATTTCACCACGGTCCTGAGGTACTTCTTCCAGTACAAGGGCGGCGAGAACCTCACCTTCACGGGCGACGACGACGTCTGGGTTTACATCAATGGCCGCCTGGCCATCGACATCGGTGGGATCCACTCGGCGCAGAACGCCGCCGTCACGCTCGCCAGCGGTACGGACGCGCGGTTCCAGATCACCACCGGCCGTGTGTACGAGATCGTCCTCTTCCATGCCGAGCGCCATCCCACGGAATCGAACTTCAACCTGACCCTTGCCGGCTTCCTCGCTCCGCGCTCCTACTGCGAGCCAATTTGCGGCGACGGCATCGTCACCGGTTGGGAGGTCTGCGACGAAGGCACGGCGAACAACACGGGCCTGTACGGCCACTGCAACGCCGACTGCACGGCCATCCAGTTCTGCGGCGACGGGCTCACCCAGAGCCCCCAGGAGGCCTGCGACAACGGCCGCAACATCGACGTCTACGGCAGCGGCTCGGGCCGGTGCGCGCCGGGGTGTGTCCTCCCGGGCCGCTGCGGCGACGGCGTCCTCCAGGGCGCGTTCGAGGCCTGCGATCTCGGCACGGCGGGGAACACCACGACGGCCTACGGACCGGACGAGTGCACCACCACCTGCGAGCTCGGCGGCTGGTGTGGCGACGACGTCATCAACGGCGACGAGTTCTGCGACGACGGCCCGCTCAACGGCACCACCTACGGTCCGGAGAGCTGCAGCTACGACTGCCTCCCCGGGCCCGACTGTGGCGACGGGATCCGCAACGGGCCGGAGGAGTGCGACGGCGGCGAGTACTGCAACGAGGATTGCACCATCGATCCTTATTGCGGCGACGGGCTGGTGTCCGTCGGGGGCGGTGAACAGTGCGACTGGGGGCCGTTCGGCATCGCCTCGGCCGAGGCCGCCGACACCTACGACGCTTGCACCGACCAGTGCCTGTGGGGTCCCCGCTGCGGGGACGGCACCGTGCAGCCGGAGTACGAGGAGTGCGACGACGGCGCTGACCTGAACACGGGCGCCTACGACAGCTGCACGTCTTACTGCGCCCTCGGTCCCTACTGCGGCGACGGCGTGGTCGACGCCGCCGGCGGCGAGGAGTGCGACAACGGCTACAACGAGGACACCTACGCCACCGGGGCCGAGGGGGAGTGCGGGCCGGGCTGCCGGCTGCCGGCGGGCGGTTGTGGTGACGGGGTGCTGAACCCGGCCCTCGAGGAGTGCGACAACGGCGACGCGAACTCCGACACGGCCTACGGGCTCGACGCCTGCCGGGAGGACTGCACCATCGGCAATTATTGCGGGGATGGCGTCGTCAACGGTGACGAGGTCTGTGATCGTGGCGTGTTGAATGGGCAGGAGTACGGACCGACCTCTTGCGGTTACGACTGCCTCGCGGGGCCGCGCTGCGGCGACGGCGTCCGCAACGGCGCCGAGGAGTGCGACGGTACCCCGGGCTGCGCCGCCAACTGCACCCTCGAGCCGAGCTGCGGGGACGGCCTGGTGGCCGAGAGCGCGGGCGAGGAGTGCGACTACGGGCCGTTCGCGTCCGACGACTACGGCGGCTGCACGGACGAGTGCCTCTGGGGACCTCGCTGCGGCGACGGCGTGCCCGACCCGGTCTTCGAGGAGTGCGATCTCGGTGACGCGCTGAACGACGGTGCCTACGACGGCTGCAGCCCGAACTGCACCCGCGGCCCGCACTGCGGCGACGGGGAGCTCCAGGCCGAGGAGGGCGAGGCCTGCGACAACGGGTACAACGACGACTTCTACGCCTTTGCCAGCAACTCCTGCGCCCCGGGGTGCGTGCTGCCGCCGGACTGCGGCGACGGGACCATCCAGCCGGGCCTCGAGCTCTGCGACGACGGGCCGGACAACAGCGACACGGCGTACAACGGCTGCTCGACCGCCTGCGACTGGGGGCCGTACTGCGGCGACGGGGTGCGCCAGGCGGCCCACGAGGCCTGCGACGAGGGTCGGGACAACACCCTGTACTCGGCCGTGCCCGGCGGCTGCGGCCCCGACTGCGAGCCCGCGCCCTACTGCGGCGACGGCGTCCGTAACGGGAGCGAGATGTGCGACGACGGCACGGCCAACAACGACGGGGACTACGGCGGTTGCAGAGAGGACTGCACGCTGGCGCCGTACTGTGGCGACTTCGAGGTCCAGGCCTCGGAGGGCGAGGAGTGCGACGAGGGGCCCGTGGGCACCCTGCAGTGCAGCCCGACCTGCGAGCGGCGGGACGAAATCCGCTGACCCGACGCCAGCCGGGGGACTGGTGGCATTCTCCCCCGGCCGGAACATTCCGTTCTTGCGGCTAGCGCGGCGCTTGCCTCACCCGTAGACTCCCCGGAGGGAGTCGCCCGGGCTCCCCCGAGGATCACCGCCATGCGCCTTCTCCTTCCGTCGCTCACCGCTGCCATCACCACCCTGCTCTTGCTCGCCTGCGAGTCGTACCCGACCGTGCTGCAGTCGGATCCGAACGCCTTCGAACGCGGGGGGGAAGGCGGGGAGGGCGGCAGCGAGGGTGGTCCGACCGGCACCGGTGGGCGGCTGGTGTTCCCGCAGGGAGGCACCGAGTCCGAGGGCGGGGACGGGCCCGGGGAGACGCCCGCGGTCTGCGGCAACGGGGAGCTCGAGCGGGGCGAGCTCTGCGACGACGGCGGGACGGAAGACGGCGACGGCTGCTCCGCGGACTGCGCGGTGCGGGATCCGGGGTTCGTGTGTCTGGTGCCGGGCGAGGCCTGCATCGACGCGCAGGTGTGCGGCAACGGCTTGCTCGAGGGAGAGGAAGACTGCGACGACGGCAACGCGCGCGCTGGCGACGGCTGCGCGGCGGACTGCCTGGAGGTGGAGGAGGGCTGGCTCTGCCCGCGACCCGACGTCCCCTGCGTGGAGCTGCCGGAGTGCGGCAACGGCGCCATCGAGCTCGGCGAGGAGTGCGACGACGGCGGGGTCGAATCGGGGGACGGCTGCAGCGGGACCGAGGACTCGCTGCTCGACGGCTGCCTGCTCGAGGCGGGCTTCTACTGCCCGGAGCCGGGCGAGGCCTGCGAGCCGCTGCTCTGCGGGAACGAGAGTCGCACGCCCGACGAGGACTGCGACGACGGCAACCTCGATAGCGACGACGGCTGCAACGCCTCCTGCTCCGTCGAGGAGGGCTGGCGCTGTACCTCGAGCGGCTGCACCACCGTCTGCGGCGACGGCGTGCTCCTGGGCGAGGAGGCGTGCGACGATGGCAACCAGGAGCGCGGTGACGGTTGCTCCTCGAGCTGCCGGGTCGAGCCCTTCTGGACCTGCACCGGGGAGCCGAGCGATTGCGAATCGACCATCGTGTGCGGGGACGGCGAGGTCGGCCCGGGCGAGCTCTGCGACCCGCCCGGAACCGACGGCTGCCTGCCCGGCTGCGCGAGCTTCTCGTCCGACGTCGCCGGCGCGCCCGTCTGCGGCAACGAGGTGATCGAGGCCGGCGAGACCTGCGACCCGCCGGCGCCAGGCCTCGGGTGCAGTGAGGGCTGCCTGGCGGAGCCGGGCTACGTCTGCCCGCGGCCGAACGTCTGCGTTCGACCGCCCGTCTGCGGCGACGGGGCGCGGCAGGTGGGCGAGGAGTGCGACGTGGGGGACGAGCCCTCCGCCGGCTGCGTGGACTGCGAGGTGACGGAGGGGTGGGTCTGCTACGGAGTGCAGCCCTCGGTGTGCCAGCTGCCCGCCTGCGGCGACGGCCGCCGCGCCGCGGTCGAGGAGTGCGACGACGCGGCCCTGACCAGCGGCGACGGCTGCTCCGACACCTGCACGGTGGAGGCGGGGTGGACCTGCCCGACGCCGGGCGCGCCCTGCCGGCCCGTCTGCGGCGACGGGATTCTGCTCGGCGACGAGCAGTGCGAGGACGACGACGCCGTCCCGACCGGTGGCGACGGCTGCAACGTCGCCTGCCGGATCGAGCAGGGGTGGGACTGCCCGGACGTGGGTGAGGCGTGCGTGCTCGCGGTGTGCGGCAACGGCGTCCCGGAGTACGGCGAGGGGTGCGACGACGGGAACGCGATCGCCGGGGATGGGTGCGGGCCCTTGTGCCAGCCGGAGCCCACGGTGACGCGGGGGTCGAGCCCAGTCGTGAACGTCCGCTGCGGCGACGGCATGGTCACCGGTGGCGAGGAGTGCGACGACGGAAACACCGAGGCAGGCGACGGTTGCTCCGCGGGTTGCGCCGTGGAGGACGGGTTCATCTGCACGTCCGACTTGCCGGATCCGCTCCCCGAGAACATCTCGTTCGCGGTCACCTACCGCGATTTCCGCGGTCGCTCGGACCCGGCCGGCGGCCATCCTCACATGCGACCCGGTTCGGATCCGCCAGACACCGGTACTGACCGCCGGATCCCGGGCACGGTCTGCAGCACGTCGAACAGCGCGAGCTGCGGGCGCCTCAGCGACGCCGGCGGAGACTACATCGCCGGCGTGCCCCAGTGGGTCGGAGATGGCAGCAACCCGACGGTGCCCGACTACGAATCGGCCTTCTCCCTCTGGTATCGGGACGCCAACCCGAACGCCATCGTGGGGACGAATGGTGAGATTGAGATCTATCCCCTGCCCGCCACGCTCACGCTGGATCGGGTCAGCGGCGAACGCTACCAGTACGAAGACGGCGAGTTCTTCGTGCTCGATGGTAGGGGGTTCGGCAACTCCCCCGAACCGAACGAAGATCACAACTTCAACTTCACGACCGAGCTCCGGTACTTCTTCCAGTACCGGGGCGGCGAGACGCTCGAGTTCCGCGGCGACGATGATGTCTGGGTCTACGTCAACGGCAGGTTGGCTGTGGATATCGGTGGGATCCACGTGCCGCAGTCGGCTCGCGTCATCCTAGGCGACGACGGGGCCCCGAGCGGCACGGACAGCGACTGCACCGAGGCGACGGGGGACTATGGGGACCTCAACGCCTGCGAGCTCTCGGCCGTCGAGGCGAGCGACGCCGATGACGATCGGTTTGCGCTGACGCGAGGTGATGTGTACGAGATCGTGCTCTTTCACGCCGAGCGCAACCCGGTCATGTCGAACTTCCGCCTCACACTCGAGGGCTTCCTCGCCCCCCGCTCCTACTGCGAGCCCGACTGCGGCGACGGCATCGTGACGGGTTGGGAGGTCTGCGACGACGGCGAGGACGGCAACACGGGCGAGTACGGGCACTGCAACGCCGACTGCACGGCCATCGAGCTCTGCGGCGACGGGATCCTTCAGAGCGCCTACGAGGCGTGCGACGACGGTCGCAACGTGGACGTGTACGCGGACGGCCCGAGCTCGGGGGGCTGCGCCCCGGGCTGCTTGCCGCCGCCCTACTGCGGCGATGGGAGCGTGCAGGGGGCGTTCGAGGCGTGTGACGCCGGCCCCGCCAACGACGACAACGCCTACGGCCTGGACGGCTGCAGCACCACCTGCGAGCTCGGCGATTGGTGCGGGGACGGGGTCGTCAACGGCACCGAACTCTGCGACGACGGCCCGCTCAACGGCACGCGCTACGGGGCGAGCACCTGCAGCTACGACTGCGGGCCGGGCCCCTATTGCGGCGACGGGATCCGCAACGGGCCGGAGGAGTGTGACGGCGGTGCGCTCTGCGATGCGGAGTGCAAGCTCGAGTCGTACTGCGGCGACGGGCTGGTGTCCGCCAGCAGCGGCGAGGAGTGCGACTGGGGGCAATTCGCCGCCGAGGGTTACGACGCCTGCAACGACGAGTGCCTCTGGGGCCCGCGCTGCGGGGACGGCGTGCTCGAACCCCTCTACGAGGAGTGCGACCTCGGCGAGGCCCTGAACGACGGCGCCTACGACGGTTGCTCGGCGGACTGCACCCTCGGCCCGCGCTGCGGCGACGGCGTGCCGCAGGCGAGCGAGGGCGAGGCCTGTGACAACGGGTACAACGACGATTTCTACGCCTTCGCCAGTGACTCCTGCGCGCCGGGGTGCGTGCTGCCGCCGGACTGCGGCGACGGGACCGTCCAGCCGGGCCTCGAGCTCTGCGACGACGGGCCGGACAACAGCGACACCGCTTACAACGGCTGCTCGACGACCTGCGATTGGGGTCCGTACTGCGGCGACGGGGTGGTCCAGGCGAGCCAGGAGACCTGCGACGAGGGGCGAGAGAACACCCTGTATTCGGCGGTGCCCGGGGGCTGCGGCCCCGACTGCGAACCCGCGCCGTACTGCGGCGACGGGGTCCGCAACGGGACCGAGGAGTGCGACGCGGGCACGGCGAACAACGACGGCGACTACGG
>CAYZQO010000142.1:0-6885 GCA_964480725.1 uncultured Polyangiaceae bacterium
CGGTCGTCGTCCCACCGCCCGTGGTGCCGCCACCGCCCGTGGTGCCGCCACCGGTTGTCGTCTCGCCGCCCGTGGTGCCGCCGCCCCCCGGGGTCGAGCCGCCGCCCCCGGTCGTTCTGCCGCCGGTGCTGGTGCCCCCCGTGCCCGGCTCGGAGCCGCCGGATTCGTCGTCGCCCTCGGAGCCGCCGCGCTCGTCGCTCGGCTCGGAGCCGCCGGATTCGTCGTCGCCCTCGCTGCCACCGGTTTCAACGGTCGGCGGCGCGCCGAGGGAGGGATCGACCTCGTACGGCGGGAGCGCGCAGCCCACGACCCCAACGCAGACGGCCCACATCAGATGCGTTCGCTTCATGCTCGACCTCGCCCGGACGGTCCACCCACCCGCGTCGAGTGGGCGACACAGTCGAGCGACGGTATCACCGATCCGGCGCGGTCGCGCTCCCTTCATGGATCGCCCCACTTCGGTCGCCAGCCGCCGTCCCGCGGCGGCCATCGATCCTGCGACGAGGGGAGATCGGGCCCGGTCTCCGAGCACGCCTTGGGGGCACGGGGACCGCCATTGAGTTTCGCGGACGGGCTGCCCGAGGTCGGGGCTCCGATGGGGCCAACGCGATGGAGTTCTCCTGCCTGTACGGGCGTTTTGAGCGTGATGCGACGGCCCCGCCTCCGTCCGGGTTTCCTCCCAGAGCAAGCGCGTTCTTCTGCCCAAGGTCGAGCGCTCGGAGGAGGGCCTGTCCGTGTCGGCGCACTCCGAGCCGCGGAAGGAGCGCGCTCATGCTGGCGGCGGCAGGGCTCGTCCTGCCCGCGGGCGTTGGCGCCACCGCGGACCGCGGCCACCTCGAAGCTCCCCGCTTCGAGGAAGGATCGACTCGGCTTCCAGGGTTCAGGAGCAGGGCCAGGAGCCAGTGCGGGCCCTGCTCGACCACCAGCCCCCAATCGCTCTGAGCTTCCGCCGCGCGGCACGAGCCGCCGTTCGGAGAGCCAGGATCCACGCCTGGAGGCCGCTAGCTGCTCGGGAGCGGGCCGCGGGCCCCCGGCCCGTTGGGCGCGAGCAGTGAAGGAATGGCGCGTCCTCGCCCATCCTGCCTGCACAGGGTCGGCGCTCGGGGCGTTCACCCGCGAACCGTCGCTCGAGCCAGGAGTCAGGAGCCCATGCGGTCGTTCGGATTTCTTCTTCCTATTCCTCGGCGGCTTTCGCGACTGGTGTCGCTCGCTGCCCTGGCTTCGCTCGGTGGCTGCGGCGGCGAGGATGAAGATCAGGACCCCGCTGGGACCGGCTCGCCCTCCTGCCCGTCCTCGTCGCGGGTCTGCGACGGTGTCTGCGTCGATCCGGCGTCGAACCCCGTCCACTGCGGCGCTTGCGATCACGCGTGTGACGCCGGCGAGACCTGCTCGGCGGGCGACTGCGTCAGCGACGGTAGCGGCAGCGGTGGGGTCGTCGGTACTGGCGGCACCACGAGTGGCGGCTCGCCCTCCGGTGGCGTGCCCACCGGCGGTGCCTCCTCCGGCGGTGCCTCCTCCGGCGGCGCGTCGACCGGCGGCGTCCCAACGGGCGGCGCGCGCACCGGCGGTGCCTCCTCCGGCGGTGCGGCGACCGGTGGCGTGGCGACCGGCGGTGTGGCGACCGGCGGTGTGGCGACCGGCGGTGTCTCCACGGGCGGGGTCGCGATGGGCGGCGTGGTGACCGGCGGTGCATCGACCGGCGGCGTCACGACCGGTGGCGGGGGAGGCAACGGCGGCGCGTCGGGAGGCAACGACGGCGCGTCGGGAGGCAACGGCGGCGCGTCGGGAGGCAACGGCGGCGCGTCGGGAGGCGGCGGCGGCGCGGGCAGCTCCAGCGGTTGCGGCGTGAGCCCGGTCAACCCGAACGCGACCCGCCAAGCGAGAAACCTCCTCTGCTACCTCTACGAGATCTACGGGACGAGCGTGCTGAGTGGGCAGCAGGAGACGAGCTGGAGCAACCCGCAGGGAGACATCAGCTGGTACAGCACCAACTTCGGGGAGTACCCGGCGGTGTTGGGCGGCGATTACCTCTACCCGGACGGCACCTCGACGCGCGCCATCGCCTACTGGAACGACGGCGGGATCCCGATGATCCGCTACCACATGGGTGCCCCGCCGAACGCCGACACCTACGAGGACTCGAAGGGCACCGCCAACATCGGCAACGTGTTGACCGCGGGTACCGCGGAGAACAGCTCGTTCCGATCCAAGTTGGACTACGTCGCCGCCGAGCTGCAGAAGCTCGAGGACGCCGAGGTCGCGGTCCTCTGGGCGCCCTTCCACGAGTACCAGCCCAACGGATGGTTCTGGTGGAGCAAGGGCTCGGCCGACCAGTTCAAGCAGCTCTGGCAGAGCATGTACGATCACCTGACCACCACCAAGGGCCTCGACAACCTGGTCTGGCTCGCGCCCTCGAGCGGGACGGTGGACGCCTCCTGGTACCCTGGCAAGGCGCTGCTCGACGTCGCCGGTCCGGACACCTACGCCAGTGATCCGCCGTTCTCCGCGATGTACGCGGCGTCGAGGGCCGTCATCGGCGCCACCGTACCCATCCCGCTGCACGAGACGGGGACGGTGCCGCAGCCCTCCACGATGTTCCCGTCCTCGGCGCCGTGGGTGCTGTGGAACATCTGGGCCGGCTACCAGAGCGACGGCACCCACAACACGGTCGCCACCGTCCGCACCGCGATCGAGAGCCCGTACACCATCAACCGCGACGATCTCCCCGATCTCAGGTGATCGCCCCGCGCCCTGATGCCCATCGCCACCAAGGGCTCCGTCGCCGTTGCCGTCGCCGTCGTCGCAGTGGCGATCGTCGCGCTGTGGGGTCGGTCCGGGTCGCGGCCGTCACGGCGTGTGAGCTCAAGCGCTGCCGTCGCCATGGCGCCGGCGGCCGCCCGCGCGGCGTCACCGTCCACCCGAGCGGCGCGTCGGGAGCCCTCGGTGCACCAGGCTCCGGTGTCGGACACGGTTGATCCGGGCGACGAGGCTGCGCTCACCGCGCGCCTTCGGGCGCTCTGGCCCTCCGAGCCCGAGCCAGCGCTCGCGCTCGCCCGCGCCGCCAACGAGCGGCAGCCAGACGGCACCGACGCGCCCGAGCGGGCGTGGATCGCGATCCGCTCCCTCGAGGCCCTCGGGCGCTTCCACGAGGCGCGCGACGAGGCACGCCGGATGGTCACGGCGTACCCGGGGAGCTCCTGGAGCGCCGACGTCGAGCGTCACGTGCTCGTTCATCCGTTGGACCATCCCTCTCGGGAGGAGGTGCAGGAGCGGATGCGCGCCGAGGCGGAGCCCGACCAGCAGTAGCGCCCGCGGGTGCGACGGCGCGGCCGCCGACGGCGGGCGGTGGGGTCCGCACGGGGGCGGTTCATGCCCCGGTCGCGCGGCGCGCGTGGTAGAACGGGTCCGGACTCGACCGCGCCCGCGATGACTCCGGCCCCGGCGCTCGTGCGCATTCCGCTCGCTGCGAGGGCACCCCGCGCGCTCGTCGCCGCCGCCGTCCTGGCGTGGGCGCCGCACGTCGTTGCGGGCGGACCGATGCCGGTCGTGATCGAGGGCGGGAGCTGCCCGTCCGCGGTCGAGGTGCGGGAGCAGCTCGAGCCCTTGCTCGGCGACGCCCTGGGCGGATCTCTCGCCGCGGCGCCCCCGGAGCGGCTGCGGGTCGTCGACGACGGGGACCGGTACCGGATCGAGGTCGGGACCACCGTCCGCGAGGTGGCCGACCCGGAGCGCAACTGCGCCGAGCGCGCTCGGATTTCGGCCGTCTTCATCGCCATGAACCTCGCGCTCCCGCCAGCGCCCCTGCCGGGTCCGGTGACGCGGGAGCCCGTGCCGGTCGTCGTCGAGGAGCCGGGCGCCCGCCTCGCCCCCGGGCAGCCCGTCGACCGCGCCGTGCGCTCTCACGTTGAGGTCGGGCTCATGGTCGAGCTCGCCGCGTCGCCGGAGGCGCGCGCCGTGGAGCCCGGCGGGCGCCTGGGACTGTCGTGGCGTCGGCCCTCGTGGATCTACACTGTTAACACCGGCGTCGTCGCTCCAGCGCGGCTCGAGCTCGAGCCGCGGGCTGCGGGCGGCGGACGCGTGGAGCTACTGCGGGTGCCGACCCAGCTCGGCGTCACCTGGGCTCGCCAGGGCCGGCGGGTCGAGGTGGGGCCGCTCCTGGCCCTGGTGGGCGACGTGCTGTTGCTGCGGGGGCGCGACCTCGCCGCCAACGACAGCGCCACGCGGTTCGATCCCGGCGCGGCGCTCGGCGCCGTGCTGCGGGCGCGAGCCGGCGCTCACGCCTGGGCCTTCTCGACGCTCACCGCCGCCGGGTACCCGGTCGAGTACCGGCTCCGCGTCGAGCCGACGGGCACGGCCGGTCGCGTCCCGCACTGGTGGTTCGGCCTCGGTCTCGGCCTGGCCTGGACTCCGGGGCCCTCGGGCGCATCGCGCAGGGGCGTTTCCTCGGCCCCCGCTGGCGCCGAGCGGGGGCGTTGAAGGTCTGCGGCCGGTCGACCCATGGAACCTAGCGTGTCGATGGCGAGCTCGAGCGAGCTCTTCGGTGCGGTCCCGGGGTTGCCCATGGACGCGCGTCGAGCGGCCCGGGACACTCTCCCCGTGACCTCGGCCCCCGGCGCCCCGCCGGACTTCGACGCGGTTTACACGGAGTACTTCGGGCACGTCTCGCGGTGGCTCCGCGCCTTCGGTATCCCCGCGTCCGAGGCCGACGATCTCACCCAGGAGGTGTTCCTGGTGGTGCGCCGCCAGCTCCCGCGGTTCGACGGCCGTCACCTCGGCGCCTGGCTCTATCGCATCGCTCAGCGCACGGCGAGCGACCACCGCCGCCGCGCCTGGTTCCGGCGGCTCTATCGCGGCGCTCCGGTCGACCTGGAGGCCATCGCCTCGCCGGCGCGCGATCCGCACGCCTCGCTCGAGCGGCGCGACGCCGAGCGGATCGTCGCCGGCCTGCTCGCGCAGATGAGCGTGGTGCGCCGGACGGCGTTCGTCCTCTTCGAGATCGAGGGCTACCGCGCCCCCGAGATCGCCGAGCTGGAGGGGATCCCGGTGAACACGGTCTACACCCGGCTCCACCACGCCCGGCAGGACTTCCTCCGCCTCCTGGCGGAACACGACCGCGACTCGAAGGCGGAGGTGCCATGAAGCGTCTGCGCGATCTCGGCGGGGAGCCGCTGCTCGAGCGGGCCGGGGAGCTGCTCCGCGCCGTCGAACCGCCGCCCGATCCCCCGGCGCGGATGCAGCGCGTGCGCTCCGCCATCGAGGCGCGAGCGCGCGAGCCGGCGCGACGCCCGAGGGGGCCGGTGGCTTGGGGCGTGGCGGCGTGCCTGCTGGCGGGAGGGGCCGCGGCGGCCGGCGGGATCGCCTGGCAACGGACGCAATCCCCCCCGCTCGTGGACCGAGCTGCGCTCCCCAGCGCGGTCAGCGCGCCGCTGCCGCCGCGGGCCGCGGGGCTCTCTTCGGCGCCAGCCCCCGCCAAGGCCTCGGCGTCTGCCGAGCCGGTCACGGCCCCCGCCGCGAGCAACTCCGCGGCAGCGCGCGCGACAGCGTCGGACGCCTCCGCGCGCAGCGCTGACGCCGCGCTCGTGCACGCGGCGGTCAAGGCCCTGCGCCGCGACGGCGATCCCGAGCAGGCGGCAGGGCTCCTCGAGCGCTATGCCGAGCGCGACCCGAACGGCCCGCTCGCCGAGGAGGCCCTCGCGCTGCGGATCGAAGCGGCGGTCGCCCGTCGCGATCCGCGGGCGCGCGCGCTGGCTCAGGATTACCTGGGCCGCTATCCGGCGGGCCGCTACCGGGACGCCGCGAAACGGGCCCTGGCGGAGAGCCCGCGCCCGTGAGCCCCCGCGCGTGGCACGGGGCGCCCGCACGCGCTCTCGCGGTGCTGGTCGCCGCGGCAGCCGCCGCGGTGGGCTGCGATCCCGACGTGATCGTCGGTCGTGATGCGGTGGCCGAGCCCTCCGTGGTCGCGGAGTCGCCGGTGCCCTGGAGCGCCCGTCACGAGGCGGGCGACGTGTCGGAGTGGACGGGGGATGGTTTCGGCTGGCGTTACGTCACCGATGGGGCGTCGCTCGTCACCGGCTCCGCCGCCGCGCACGGCGGCAGCCTCGCGCTCGTCTCGACGTTGACCCGGACCGGGGCCCTCGAGCAGGCCGTCTTGGGGCGGCGCGTGCGCCTCGCCGAGGGCTACTACACGGCCTGGTTCCACCTGCCGTCCGCGAGCGGCGGTGCGGGGCGGGTGCTCTTCAAGCTCTCCGCGAGCGAGCCCTACGAGGATCGGTTCGACCTCATCGCCATGCCTCGCGAGGGCGATCTCGGGCTGGCGCTCTGGGATCACGTCGCCGGCGCCATCGTCACCGACCTCGAGTCCGTGCCCGCCCTCCCCATCGGCGAGTGGTTCGAGCTCGAGGCCTTCTATCGCGCCGCACCAGACGCGGGCGGGCGGCTGGTGGTGTGGCAGAACGGCGCCCTGATCCTCGACACCGGGCCGCGAGAGACCGCCCCCGACGATCGGGTGACGTTTATCGTTGGCAGCGTCGCCGAGGTCGACTTGGCCGACCCCATCGTGACCTACGTCGACGACGCGGCGATCCGAGCCGGACAGTACCTGCCTGCGCCGTAGCGACGACCGATCCGCCAGCGCGCGGGCGCTCCGTCGGGGCGAGCGCCGGGCGCGCGCGGCGCTCGCGGAGTGGTGTATCATCGAGCGCCGATGTCGCCGCGCGCGCCTCTTTTCGGTCACTCGTTGCTCACGGCCGTCCTCCTCCTGGGCTCGCCCGCCGCCGCCCAGGAGCCGCCGCCGGACTCGGCGCCACCCGCCGCCGACCCGGACCCCGCACCAGACCCGACCCCAGACCCGACCCCGGACCCGACCCCGACCCCGGACCCGACCCC
>CAYZQO010000143.1:0-6602 GCA_964480725.1 uncultured Polyangiaceae bacterium
TAATGCATAACGAAATGGAAACAAATAAAATGAACAAAGTATTGATTGCGCTGGATTATGACCCAACCGCACAAAAAATAGCAGAAACCGGGTTTTCATTGGCTAAAGCTATTGGAGCTGATGTTACATTGCTGCATGTAATTGCAGATGCCTCTTATTATTCTGCCCTTGAATATTCTCCGATAACAGGATTCCTGGGTTTCAGCGATGGTGATCTATCGCATTTACTTGAGGCCAACGGATTGAAAAATGCAACAAAGAATTATCTTGACAGGGTAAAGGAACGTTTTGGAGATAGTACAGTTCAAACCGTGGTAAAAGAAGGTGATTATGCTGAAGCTATATTAAAAACTGCCAAAGAATCACATGCAGGTATTATTGTTATGGGATCTCACAGCCGGAGATGGATAGATGAAATACTTATGGGAAGTGTAACGGAAAAGGTTCTGCATAACACTTCCATACCCTTGTTTATCGTTCCATTAAGAAAGCATAAATAACTAAATTCTAATTCTACATAACATACAGCAAAAACATACAGATCAGGCAACCTGAATGAAAGAGAAGGTACATTAACAAAATAATGCGGAATCTTATTGAAATATCCAATAAAGTGTGAATGATGTAACTTATTGCCAAAGTTGTGTAACACTAATTAGAACCGAAGTTTTCACCTTTGTATGAGTATATTAATTGATTAATAAAACCATGTAAAATGATAACCAAAACGGAACTAAAAGGAAACTGGAATGAGCAGAAGGGAAAGCTCAAAAGGGCATTTGGGATACTTACTGATAACGATTTAATGTACGAAGAAGGTCAAAAAGATGAGATGCTCGGAAAACTTCAAATCAAGCTTGGTAAAACCAAAGAAGAGCTACATTCAATAATCTCATCGCTTTAAATCACAGGAATGTTTTGAAAAGTCATCGTTATCGGTAATCGTTGCACGGTGACTTTTTTATTTTAGCAACTGTCCATTCGATACTGTTAGATCAAATTGATGCGGAAAATATCAAACGAACGCTCATTCTCATGAAAAAACCAATTCCTGTTATCAAGGTGATCCCAAAACTGCGAGATGCAGCAATTAAGCAAACCATCAGGTTGAGCGAAAAAACTATTGTAAAAACCGCAAAAGCAGGCAACTTTTTAACTGAGATAGCTGATTTTTTTCTGTTCCTGTCACGCACTACCAAAGAAACCTTCTCCCGGGATTTTGAATTCAGGGAGTTTTTTCGCCAATGTTTTCAAATAGGATATAAAACATTACCACTTATTTCGGTAACCGGAATCATTATAGGCTTGGTACTTACAATTCAATCGCGGCCAGCCCTGGTGAGTTTCGGCGCTGTTGCCATGCTACCCGGAATGGTTGCCATATCTCTCATCAGGGAAATGGGACCTGTTGTAACGGCCTTGCTATGCGCCGGAAAAATTGGTTCGGGTATGGGCGCAGAATTGGGCTCAATGAAAGTTACAGAACAGATTGATGCCATGGAAGTTTCCTCCACCCATCCCATAAGATTTTTGGTTGTCACAAGAGTATTGGCTGCTACGATGATGATCCCTATCCTGGTACTGTATGCTGACACACTTGGCATTTTGGGGAGCTGGGCAGGTGCAAATATCAAAGGAGACGTGACTTTTGTATTGTTTTTCAAACAAGCGTTCGGACAAATTGGATTTATTGATTTCTTACCGGCTTTTATTAAAACATTCTTTTTCGGCGCAGCAATTGGCTTTGTGGGATGTTACAAAGGATACAGTGCAGGACGCGGCACCGAGAGTGTGGGCATTGCTGCCAATTCTGCCGTGGTAGTGTCATCTCTGATGGTGATCATTTTAGATCTGATTGCCGTCCAGATTACCGATATGCTATAATCCAATTTGAAAATTAATGAATTTGAAAATTTGAAAATTGAGTCTATTCCAAAAAGACAAAAAGCAAATTATGCCACTAAGACACCAAGACGCTAAGATTATTATTACGTTCATTTACAGCAATATAAAGATTATTATATTCGTGTCTTTGTGCCCCTGCCTGACGGTAGGCAGGTTCGTGGCTAAAAATTAAAGAATTTGAAAATGGATTTTACCCAAACAAAGATTGTTGCATCGGTTAAGACAAAAAGCCTTAAAAAGGTTATCGAAATAAATAACCTAACGAAAGGATTTGGCGAACAGGAAGTGCTAAAAGGTGTGTCGCTACAGCTTTTTAATGGAGAGAACCTGGTGGTGCTCGGAAAATCCGGTTCCGGAAAATCAGTCCTGATAAAATGTATTGTTCGTCTATTAAATGCCGACGAAGGAGCAATAAGCGTACTTGGAGAAAATGTGAATGATTTAAACCGGGATGGTTTAGATGAGTTGAGAAAGAAGATCGGTTTTCTTTTTCAAAGTGGCGCACTGTATGATTCCATGACTGTAAAACAAAATCTGGAATTTCCGCTGCGAAGAATAAGAAAAAATCTCACCCACAAAGAAATAGATGAAAAAGTGAAAAAAGCTTTGGAACACGTTGGTTTATCAGATGCAATTGATAAAATGCCAGCGCAACTGTCAGGCGGAATGCGTAAGCGAATCAGCCTGGCACGCACCATAGTTGTGGATCCTATGATTATGTTATATGATGAACCTACAACGGGTCTTGACCCTGCAACATCTGATGAAATAAGTTCACTCATCAATGAAGTTCAGAAGGAATATAAAACCTCTTCCATGATCATTACGCATGATATTGAATGTGCCCGTGCTACGGCAGACCGCGTAATTATGCTACATAATGGTGAAGTTTATCAGGAAGGAACATTGGAAAAGTTTGAAAAATCAACAGACAGGTTGATCAAATCATTCTTTAAATCATGAATTTATAAGTCTGATTATTAATACTTTAAAGACATGGATACGCACACACAAAAATTTAAAGTTCGGCTGGGACTATTTATTACAGGAGGCTTTTTAATTTTTATTCTGGCCATTTTCATAATAGGGAAGCAGAAAAATTTATTTAATCCGGTTTTTAAACTTTCTACTACTTTTTACAATGTAAGCGGGTTAGAGGTTGGAAGCAATATCCGTTTCTCGGGAATCAATGTTGGCACTGTTGATAATATTAAAATAATAAATGACTCAACTGTTCATGTAGATATGTTGATCTTAAAAAATGTACAGCAATTCATTAAAGCGGATTGCGAAGCAGGCATTGGTTCCGCAGGAATTATTGGTGACCGCATATTGGTTATTACACAAGGCAGTGATGATGCACCTGTGGCAAAAGATGGTCAACATATTGCATCAAATGAACCGGTTGAAACAGATGCCATCATGGTTAGTTTGCAGTCCACGGCAGTTAATGCCGAAATTATTTCGCAGCAACTTGCTGAGATTATGTTTAACATAAACAGCGGAAACGGAACACTCGGCAGATTAATACAGGATTCAACTCTTGCAAAGAACTTTGATGAGACCTTGTTGAACCTTAAGAAAAGTTCCAAAGGATTAGATGAAAACATGAATGCCGCCAAGGAAAATTTCTTGCTGAAAGGCTATTTTAAAAGAAAAGAAAAAGCAGTCCAGGAAAAAAAGGAGGATGCTGCAGAAAAAAAGGAAAATGAACAAAAAGCGCCTTAGAACTGCCTGGCGTCACAGACAGGTACGTCATTATGAGTTTTATTATTCATAATCAATAACCATTTAAAACAAATCAAATGGAAAGAGAAAGTTCTATTATTCACTGGAATGACCTAAAAAGCAAGCTAAGAATGGTATATCCCACTCTTACAAATGCAGATCTGACTTGGAGACACAGTTCGCAGGAAGATTTGTTGGAAATGATAGCCAATAAACTGGGTATACCTTATAACGAAATGTTGAAAATAGTGGAATCGTTAGAAGCATAAACCTGAACATCTGATTTACTGCTACTAATAGAAAGACCACGCATGGCATTATTATAATAAATGTGTCTATTGCTATTGCCTGGTAATTAATCTGATTCATTCCCTATGTGTGAATCATGTAATTAATACATTCAATTCTGTAACGTTCTGTGCAGAAATAGCTCGCACCTTTACTGTTGATTGTATGTAAACTGTTGATTAAACGCAGGAACTATGGAACCAGCAAAGAAAGCCACAACACGCATCGCTAGTTCCTGTATAACCTCAACTGAAAAAAGAATAGCAGGTTGGACCAGGAAGGCCGTCCTTTTTAGTATCCGGCTCATTGTACTTATTGGATTGTTCATGCTGAGTACCAGTTATCAGGGCCACAGAAAGGAGTTGCTCCTGATGGAGCATGAGATGTATATACCTGCTTTAAAGGATATCATGACTGATTTCTTCCTACAAATTCCAAATGAAGACAGTGATAGCATGAACAATTCAAGCCTGAGAACAATACCTTTATTGAAAGAATTTTATTCAAAACAAAACTACAGGCCCGTATGGACAAGCAATGCTGCCATATCCGACCAGGCTGTTGTTTTGCTCGGAATGCTTGAGAAAGCAGAAATGTATGGAATTGAAACCAACTTGTTCCCGGTTCGCAAAATCAGGAATGAACTGGAATTAATGAAAAGAAAGGGTACACGGAGCAATTATTTGGCCTGCCGTATGAATCTTGAATTTTTGCTAACCGATGCCAGCCTTCGGTTTATGGTTTTCCTGAAATTGGGCTACCATGAATTAGATTCCACACTGTTTTCATTGCCGGCAGCTGCCAGTCTTCCTCAATATTTAACCGGTGCCCTGGCATGTGATGATTTTGAATTGCGCATACTCGCGGTTCAACCTGCTTTCATTGAATACAGTAAACTTCAGCAGGCATTGGTAAAGTTCTTAGACAACACTGAAAGAACCAATGTCCGGGTTATTGTGCCAGATCCTCTAAAAGACTCAGCTTTGTTCAGAAAATCAACCGAAAAAGTATTGATCAACCTTGGCTACCTAAAACCCGGATCAACAGATGAATCGTTCATACTGTCGCTTAAGAAATTTCAATATTATCATGGTCTTGAACCGGATGGCAAATCCGGCAAAAACACCCGCAAGGCACTGGCACAATCAACCAGGGAAAAATACAGGCAGATAGCGCTTAACCTGGACCGACTAAGAAAAGAAAGCTTCAAGGCTGAACAATTCATCTATGTTAATATCCCTGCCTATCAGATGCGAATATATAAAAAGAATATCATAATCGGGAATTCAAAGGTTATCGTAGGGGCTGTAAAAACCCCAACACCACTAGTCAGCAGTAAAATCGAAAGAATAATCACCAACCAGGAATGGCAGGTACCCCGTAGCATTACAATTGATGAAATGCTGCCAAAAATGAAATCTGACAGTGGATTCCTGAATCGTAACCGATTGAGGCTGATTGATAAAAACAGGAATACGGTAACTTACAATCAGGTAGACTGGAACACTGCTTCTGCCGAAACCTTTGATTATATCATCAGGCAGGAATCCGGAAAGGACAATTCACTGGGTTGTGTAAAGTTTGTGTTTCCCAATCCCTATTCAATTTTTCTTCATGATACTCCCGGCAAGCGTTCGTTTTCCAAAGAAGTCAGGGCCTTATCCCATGGATGCATAAGGGTACAGCACCCTGAAATACTTGCATACTATCTGGTCAGGGAATTCTCCGTGCAAAATAATGCTATTGATATCATAAGCATAATAAACAATGGCATCCGAATGGAAATAACACTGAACACCCCGGTGGATTTATATATACACTATATAACTTGTGAAGCTGATGAAGATTTGAATATCTTCTTTTATGACGATGTTTACGGATTTGATATAGAAGAACTGAAGAAACTGGAGTTCATGCAATAATTCCGGTCGACGGAATAAATAAACAGCAGGGATTTTTCCTGAATCGTTTCAATGATGGCTGACGCTGTTTCTTGAGGCAGGGCGGGACAACCAAAACTCCGACCAAGCCTGCCTTTAGATTTTATATAACTATGGCTTACGTATGCTGCGCCATGAATCACCACAGCCCTGTTTCTCGCGTTATCATTAATTCCCTTCTCCAGCCCGTCCAGCAGGAGTGAATGCCCGTGGCGGCCAACGTAAGACTTACCGGTCAGATAATAACCCAGGCTACTCTGATGTGAATCGGCAGTATTGGAAAAACTCGTGGCATAGTTCTCTCCCGAATTTTCTCCATGTGCCACAAGAGATTTATAAATTACTTCTCCCTTTACCAGGTCGATTACAAACAGCCTTTCCAGGTTAGAGGGCTTCGTAAAATCAATGATGGTAATTACCCTGTCGTTGATGATCTGTCCTTCTTCTTCAAGCCGCTGATAAACCTCAATGGATGATTTAAGGGCTGCCAGGGGTAAAGCAGGTTCACTCAGGCTCTTGTATAACTGCTCAGCTGCAGCCACATCACTATTTTCATACCCGGTGCTGAAATGAGATTCGTTCTTACCCGCCTCAAAAGAAGGGAAGAAGGTTGTTAAACTAAGCATTAAAGCAGGGAAGGCCATCCTTAGAATCATCGAAAAATTGGTTTAGTATTTGGTATACGCAAATACCAGGTAAATAGTTGGATAATATCATACGCTCTAACGTGATTATCATACT
>CAYZQO010000144.1:0-6437 GCA_964480725.1 uncultured Polyangiaceae bacterium
CCGACAACGTCAGGCGTGACGGAGATCTTTGCGTTGACGTCTCCCCCCATAGAAGCACAACCGGGCGCGGAGGTGCGGCTCCGTGGGCCTGGCGGTGCTACCGGGATGGCGGGCGGTGGTCCGACAGTGGTGTGGGATAGACGACCGCCCCTGGCGCCGCACTGGGCCCGGACACCTCGGCCGGGGTCGCCTCAAGCCAGCAGTAGCCGCTGCGGGAGCGGCTGCATGAGCTGGCGCCGGACCACCTCGCTCCGGAAGTAGGGTGGGTCGCGGGCGGGGGAGCGCGGGGGCGAGTCGGTGGCCTCGTCGAGGCGGCGCAGGTAGCGGCGGATGTTGGCGGGCGCGGTGACAATGGCGCGGAGCTTCATCGGGGCCCCGCGGAGCGGGCATTGCTCGGGGTCTATCTGGGGAGGCACCATCGGCACCAGCCGGCAGAGCAGCGACAGCGGGTCGAGGTCCACGGCGACGGTGCCGTCCGAGAAGGGGCGCTTGAGCGCGATGCGGACCAGGTCGTCGCCGATCACCAGAAGCCCGCCGCCGAGCCTCGCTCTCGGCTCGCCACCGCCGCGAAGCGGTGCCCGCCTTGGCCACGCACCTGTTCGAGCTCGGTGGCCCCGACGAGTCGGACCCCAACCCTGGAGTCGCGCTCACCGTGTGGGGGGACGTGCAGTGACCGCGTCGATGCGGCGCCGCGCCAGCGCGGCGTAGCTCGGCGCTAGCTCGAAGCCGAGGGCCCGGCGCCCGAGCTCCGCCGCCACGGCGAGCGTGGTGCCGGTTCCGCAGAACGGGTCGAGCACGAGCCCGCCCCGGGGCGCGGTGGCCAGGATCGGGATGCGGCAGAGGTCGGCCGGAAACGGCGCGAAGTGCGCCGTGCGTCGCTGTGAGCCCTCGGGCAGGATGTCCCAGACGTCGCCGGGCTTGGCGCCCCCGGGGTGGTAGCGCAGGAGGTAGAACCCGTCGCGCGCGAGCTGGCGCGCCCGCCCCGACACCAGCGCGGAGTCGGAGTGCGTGGTGCGTTGTTGGCCGCGGAGGATGAGGCGAAAGTCCGCCAGCGTCCCGGCGCGCACCTCGGCGAGCGCCGCCTCCAGCGCGGCGAGCGCGCGGTGCCGTTCGTCCGCGGACAGCGCCGTCGAGAGCTCGAGCT
This sequence comes from uncultured Polyangiaceae bacterium, assembly GCA_964480725.1. Classification (GTDB taxonomy): domain Bacteria; phylum Myxococcota_A; class Polyangia; order Polyangiales; family Polyangiaceae; genus JAFGBI01. The sequence continues at coordinate 1,145 of CAYZQO010000144.1, forward strand.
GGCGCCGGTACCGGACGCCGCGCACGCCGGTCGCGGACACGACGGCCCCGCCCTCGACGCGCGCCGTGCGAGGCCGGGAGCGGATCGCGTCGGCGTCGTAGTGGTACCCCGCGGCGCGCCGGACGAAGTGGAAGACCTGCTCGTGGACGTTCCGGAGCTTGTCGCGCGCGGTGTCCGGGCCGCCCTTGACCTTGTGCCAGACGATCTCGTTTCTGAGCACGAAGCCGACCTCGTCGACCAGCCGAATCGCCGTGCGCCAGGGGACGCCGACGAGACACTTGGCGCGGTAGGAGTCGCCGAGGTTCAGCCAGAACGACCCGGTCGGTGCCAGCACGCGCCGGATCTCGTGGGCGTGGGCCACCAGCGCATCGACGAAGGCCGCTGGCGTCGGCTCCTGGCCGAGACCACCGCCCGCGTAGGTGCGATGGCCCCAGTACGGGGGACTGGTCAAGACGCAGTCGATCGAGTCGCCCGGCAGCGCGCGGAGCAGGGCGAGCGCCTCGCCCTCGACGACGAGGGGCGGCGCGGCTTTGTCGGCGCAGAAGCGGGCGAGGAGGCGCGCCGCCTGCCGTGGCGCTCGTGCTCGCGGCGCCGTCACCGCCCGCGCGCTCCGCCCCAGCGCTCGACCTGCAGGCGCGTCGAGACGCCGTACCGTCGCGCTCGCGCCGCCGCCGAGACCCACGGCAGCCGCGCGGCGAGCGTCTCGCGGTCGCTCGCCTCGGGCATGAGCAGCACGCGCTCGCGTGGCCAGTCGACGGCAGCCACCAGCGCGTCTGCTTCGTCGAGGTCCGCCTCGCCCGCGACGACCAGCTTGCACCAGGCGCGGTCGTTGGCGGCGAAGGCGCGGAGCACCCCGTCGCGGCGGCGGTCGGCGCTCGGCACGCCCGAGCTCGCGAGCTTGGGCGACACGACCCACAGCGTCACCCGCCCGAGCAGCGGGGGCGTCGGGGCCAGCGTCCCGTTCGTCTCCACCTCGACGAGCAGCTCCGGCGGCAGCGCCGCGAGGAGGTCGGCGAGCGCGAGCTGCTGCAGGAGCGGCTCACCGCCGGTGATCACCAGGCGGTGTTCGCCCGTGGCGAGGAGGCGCCGAGACACCTCGGCGACGGGCAGCGGGTGGCGCTCCCGGGCCGGATCGTGGCGGGAAAAGTCCCAGGCGTAGGCCGTGTCGCACCAGGTGCAGGCGAGGTTGCAGCCGGCGAGGCGGAGGAACACCGCCGGCTCGCCGGCGGAGGGCCCCTCTCCCTGCAGGCTCGCGAAGACCTCGTTCACGCGCAGCACCGCATCCCCGGCGGGCTCGGTCCCGGGCGCCGGGGGCGGGGGCGTCGCGGGCGGGCCCATGGCAGCGCAACGATCGCCCCTTGCCGGGTGCCCCGCAAGCCCCGCGCCTCGGCGCGCCGTGGTAGACGGAGGGTATGGCAACGACACGCAGCGGTCACCGCGCGGCGGACGCACTGCGCCCCGTCGAGGTGACGACCGGCTTCCACCGCAACGCCGAGGGCTCCGTTTTCTACCGCGCCGGCGGCACCGTCGTGCTGGCCACCGCGTCGGTGGAGGAGACGGTCCCCGAGTTCATGCGCGGCCGAGGGCGCGGTTGGGTCACCGCGGAGTACCAGATGCACCCGCGGGCCAACCCGCACCGCCGCGAGAGTCGCGACGGGCGCGACCGCCCGCTCAGCGGCCGCGCTCGGGAGATCCAGCGCCTGGTGGGCCGCGCGCTGCGCGCGGCGGTGAACCTCGACCGGCTCGGCGAGCGCACGCTTGCCATCGACTGCGACGTCTTCGAGGCGGACGGAGGGACCAGGACCGCGTCGGTCACCGCGGGCTGGGTCGCGCTTGCCCTGGCCCTCTTCACCCTGCGGGAGCGTCGCGTGCTCGAGATCCCCGTGCTGCGCGAGCCGATCGCGGCGGTCAGCGTCGGCCACGTCGGGGGACGGCTGCTGCTCGACCTCGATTACTCCGAGGACAGCACGGCGCGGGTCGACCTGAACCTGGTCGCCACCGAGTCGGGCGGCGTGGTCGAGATCCAGGCCACCGCCGAGGGCGAGGCGATCCCGCGCGCCGAGCTCGACGCGATGACGGATCTGGCGCTCCGCGGGGTGAGGGAGCTCTGCCGGCACCAGCGCGAGGCGCTCGCGGGGGCGGGGGTCGACCTCGGCGCGCTGCTGCTCCCGCGCGGGTGAGCGCGGCGGGCACGGAGGCCACCCGCCCGCGCCAACGGAGGGGCGCTGGAGCGGGTGCCACCCCGGCGCTAACCTCAACCGGTGCCGACCGCCGACCTCCTCGCGCCCGGCGTCGTTCGCGGGCGATGGCACCGAACGCTCGCGGACGGGCGCGTCGTGTGCGAGCTCTGTCCGCGGGCCTGCCGACTTCGCGATGGCCAGCGGGGGTACTGTTTCGTGCGCGAGCGGCGGGGGGACGACGTCGTCCTCACCAGCTACGGCCGCGCGACGGGCTTCTGTGTCGATCCGATCGAGAAGAAGCCGCTCTACCACTTCTTTCCGGGCTCGGCGGTGTTGAGCTTCGGCACCGCGGGCTGCAACCTCGGCTGCCGGTTCTGCCAGAACTGGGAGTCGTCGCGGGCGCGCGCGGTCGACGCCCGCACCGAGCCGGTGTCGCCCGAGCGGGTGGCCCAGCTGGCGCTCGACACCCGCTGCCCGAGCGTCGCCTTCACCTACAACGATCCGGTCGTGTTCGCCGAGTTCGCCATCGACGCGGCGCGGGCCTGCCACGATCGTGGCGTGGCGACCGTGGCCGTCACCGCCGGCTACGTCGCGCCCGCCGCCCGGCGCGAGCTCTTCGCCGTGATGGACGCGGCCAACGTCGATCTGAAGGCCATCGAACCCGGGTTCTACGAGCGCCTCTGCGCGGGGCGGCTCGACCCGGTCCTCGACACGCTCCGCCACCTGGCGCGAGAGACGAGCTGCTGGCTCGAGGTCACGACCCTGCTCATCCCCGGCCAGAACGACGCGGACGCCGAGATCGCGCGCCTGTCCGCCTGGTGCGCGCGCGAGCTCGGTCCCGACGTGCCGCTGCATTTCTCGGCCTTCCACCCCGACCACCGGCTGCTCGACGTCCCGCGCACGCCGGCCGCGACCTGCGCGCGCGCCCGTGGGATCGCGCTCGGCGAGGGGCTCCGCCACGTCTACACGGGCAACGTCCGCGACCCCGACGGCCAGACCACCCGCTGTGCGGCCTGCGGCGCGGCGCTGATCGAGCGCGACGGGTACGCCCTCGGACGCTACCGGCTGCGTGACGGCGCCTGCCTCGGTTGCGGCTCGCCGCTCCCGGGCCGCTTCGCCGCCGCGGGGGCGGAGGGAGGGGGCCCCGGGCGGCGCCCCGCGGAGAGCCCCCGGTGACCGCGCCGTCTGGCATCGTCACGCTGCTCACCGACTTCGGGCAGCGCGACCCCTTCGTGGGGATGGTCAAGGGCGTGATCCTGGCGGGGTTTCCCGCGGCGCGGATCGTCGACCTCACGCACGAGATCCCGCCCCAGGACCTGCGCGCGGGGGCGTACTGGCTCGCCCGCAGCTACGCGGGGTTCCCGGCGGGCACGGTGCACGTCGCGGTGGTCGATCCCGGCGTCGGCACCGCACGCGCGCTCGTCGTCGCCGAGGCGCGGGGCCAGTGGCTCGTCGCCCCCGACAACGGCTTGCTCGCTGAGCTCGCGGCCCGCGACGGCCTCGGCGCCGTGCACGCGATCGACCGCGTCGCCTGCGGGCTCGGCGAGCCGAGCCGCACCTTCCACGGCCGCGACCTGCTCGCTCCCGTGGCCGCGATGCTCGCGAGCGGTGCGCTTCGGCCGACGGCGGTGGGCCCCGAGAGCGCCCTCACGGGGCCGAGCTGGGAGCGCGCCGTCGTGCGCCCCGATCGCATCGAGGGCGCGGTCATCGTCCGTGACCGCTTCGGCAACCTGCTCACGGACGTGCCCACCGAGGCCGTGGAGCGGCTCGCGGGCGAACGCGGCGCGGTCCCCGAGCAGGACCCCTCCCGAGGAGGGCTGTTGGTTTGGGTCAGTGACCAGGCGGTGCCCTGGCGGCGCACCTACGCGGACGTTGCCGTGGGCGCCCTGGTCGCGCTGGACAACGCCCACGGGGATCTCGAGATCGCCGTGCGCGACGGCAGCGCCGCCGAGCGGCTCGGCGCGGGGCCGGGGACGCCGGTGCGCGTCGTGCGCGCGGTGTAGCCGGGAGCGTCGGCAACCGCGGCGCTCGTGCCGCGCTCAGAACTGCGAGAAGAACTCCCAGAGCGTGGCGCCGGAGCTCGGTGCGAACATGTGACCGCCGGTGTACTCGCACTCGATCACGGGGTAGCCGGGGTCACAGCCCTGGTACTCCACGCAGGTGCACGGCAGGTAGTCGGAGCTCAGGCCGTCGCACCAGCTCGGTTGCATCGGCGCCGTCTCCGCCGAGCAGCCGTTCCGATCGACGAAGACCTGCACCGCTTGTCGGTGACCGGAGAGCAGGGTGTCGTCGGTGCCGATGAACGCCAACGTCGCCACCGGCCGCGTGCCGTCCTCGCAACCGCCGCTGGTGAAGGTGTTGCCGGCCATGGGCGCGATGGCGCGCATCGTGCTGCCTTCCGTGCAGGCGAGCGTGAACGAGAACATGGCGCCGAAGCTGAACCCGGTGGAGAAGATCCGGTCCTGGTCGATGCAGAGCTCAGCGCTGAAGAGTTCCACCATCGCGTGGAGGAAGTCGATGTCCTCGCCGTCCACGTTCCCCCACCCGAGCCCGTTGTCCTGGTAGTCCTGACCCTCGGGCGCGACCAGGATCGCCTGGCCGTCGCTCACGCTCGAGAGGCCGAAGTAGCCGCCGGATGCGGTCTGCTGCGCCGATCCGCCCCACGGGTGCCAGCCGAAGACCAGCTTGTAGGGGTGGTTCGGATCGTAGTCGGCCGGCACCGAGAGGATGTATTCACGCGTCTTCCCCCCGACGTCGATGCTCGCGCGACCGCTCGCGAGCCCGGCGGGGCTGCCGCAGCCCACCGTGCCGCTGCCCGCCGCTCCGGCGGACCCGCCCGCGGCCTCGCCGCCAGCGCCCGCGCCCCCACCCGCGGGATCGCCGCCAGTGCTCGCGCCTCCGCCACCCATTGTGCCGCCACCCGTCGTGCCCCCGCCACCCGTCGTGCCCCCGCCACCCGTCGTGCCCCCGCCGGTCGCGCCGCCACCACCAGTCGCCAAACCGCCGCTGCTGGCACCACCAGTCGCCAAACCGCCGCTGCTGGCACCACCGGTCGTCGAACCGCCGCTGCTGGCACCACCGGTCGTCGAACCGCCGCTGCTGGCACCACCGGT
>CAYZQO010000145.1:0-6408 GCA_964480725.1 uncultured Polyangiaceae bacterium
AGTTCCAGCATTTCCTGAAAATGCTTGTTCAACGTATCGAGCATACCGTGAGCAATTCCCCACAGAAAAAACAATGCGGTAATCAGGATAAACGGAACCAGGTTTTCTTTGGTGGTCAGCTTTTCATGTTTCATGACAGAAAGGTTAATTACAATATACAATTCCTTTTCAGAACCCATGCAAATTAGTACACGGTAACTTTCACGGGTTACAAATATAAATAAATGGCCATCAATAGCAATATAAGAATTTAAAAGAACGCGTTACCTTAAAGACAATTAAGGATAACGCGTTCAACAAATAAACCCGTTAAGACATTATTACCTGCATCAACTAACTTTTATTCCCAACCGGGAGTTTGTGTTACTGTGCCGCCAAGCTTATTCAATTCATCAGTGGCTAAAGGCAACAAATACATTTGTTCTTCAAATAACCGGGTGCGCAATTGCACAGGAGTATATGTATATGCGCCGGTAGTGACATCTCTTGTGATATCCATCCCCATGATTGGCTTATTCTCTACATCCATAGCAATCTTCCATCTTCTGACATCCCAGAACCTGTGATCTTCGAATGCCAGCTCAATTCTGCGCTCATTATAAAGGCGTACCCTTAAGTCTTCTCCTGTAACCGTTTCAGGAATGGGAGGCATACCTACCCTGTCTCTTACCAATTTCAGGTATTGTCTGCAAACATCCTCATGGCCCAGTTCAAACTGAGCTTCTGCATAGTTCAGGTATATTTCAGCCAGCCTGAAATAAATCCAGGGAATGGTATAGAATGTTTGCCAGCTGACGGGCATGTCTTCGTCGGGCATGAATTTCCTCAATACATAATTTGACCGGGGATTGTCTCCACTTTGTTTGTAGGAATCGTAACCCCAGGTTTCAGCATCAGAAGCTATCCACATTTCGAAAAGACTTCCCCTGTATATTGAAGAATCGTGAATAATGGTAGCATCAAAACGGGGATCACGGTTGGCATAGGGTCGCTGTGGATCATATCCGGAGGCAGGATTCACAGTTTTTTCACCACCGGGATAAATAAATGCTGGTTCACCATTGATCATGTCATAATCGTCTACCAGATTCTGAGAAGGACCGTTGCTGGCCCACCAGCCTCCATAAGCCCCATAGCGACGATTCAGGTTGTGCATAGGGGCCTGATGGCCGTTGGTTTCCGTGAAATTTCTGGCAAAAATCACTTCGTTGTTTTCGGCTCCACTGGCAAGGTTGAAACACTTTCCGTAATTGGGATAAAGCGTATAACCGCTGTTCAGCAAATCCTCAGCAGCATCAGACGCCTTTTGCCATTTGGTTAAGTCGTTTGAAGGATTGAACAAAGGCGATGCAGCAAATAAGAGCACCCTTGAAAGCAATGCCTTACAGGCATCCTGGGTAGCCCTGCCAAATTCTGCTTCGGTTGTACCTATTTTAACAGGCAGATCAGGAATGGCTTCATCCAAATCCTGCTCAATGAATGCCACACACTGATCAAAGGTATTTCTGGTAAAGGCAACTGTATTAACATCTTCCAATTGATAGGCTTCGGTTACAATTGGAACACCGCCAAACCTTTCAATCAGCAAGAAGTACAAATATGCCCTGATGAATTTGGCTTCGGCAATTAATGTGGATTTGTCAGGAAAATCAAGCGTTGTTTCTTCCATCTTCTGCAAAAACAGGTTGATTTTGGCCAGGTACTTGTATGCCGTATTCCAGTAATAGAGGTTGCCACCGCCAGTCCAGTCAGTATCGGCAACACCGGTAATATTATCAGGAGAATATGTTCCGGACTGAATAATACCGATACCCCAGTTGATTGCGCAATAAGCTTCGTCAGTAGCCTTGGACTGCATGTGAATTTTGAATCCATGCGGAATGGCATTGTATAAAGCAGTATGATATGCCTTAATCAGCTTTTCATCATTCCAAACGGCATCTTCAGCCAGCCTGTCCTTGGGAGTCATATCGAGCAGGTCATCATTACAAGCCAGGCCCGACAATATGATGGTAAAAAGGATTAATATCTTTTTCATAAGTAAATATCTTTTAGAATTTTACACTAATACCAAAGTTGTAAATGCGTTGCTGAGGATAGTAAAGGATATTTCCGTTCAATTCAGGATCGCTCCATTTAATATCTTTAGCCCAGGTAAGAACATTAAAGCCACTTACGAATATGCGCAGGTCTTCGAGTTTTATTTTTGAAGCCATGCTCTTGGGAAGTGAGTAACCCAGCTCAATGTTTTTAAGCCTTACAAAGGTTGCATCATATAAAAAGTAGGTTGTATTTCCGGGTTGAAAAAAGTCGGCCCTGGGCATGGTTCCATTAGGATTATCAACAGTCCAGCGGTTTTCGGCCCGTTGCACCACGGCATTGTCGAAATCAGCGGTTCCCAGTTTGGCAAACTGACTGTCGTAATTATACGCATTGGTCTGGCCCTGGAAGAACAGGGTGAGGTCCACTTGTTGATATTGCAGGCCGATATTCAGACCAAAAATTATTTCAGGTGTGGAATTATACCTGAACCGATACTGGTCCTTGTCATTGATCTCTCCATCATTGTTCAAATCGACAACCTTAACATCGCCAACCTGTTGACCTGGCTGATGAGGGTAGTTATCCAGCTCCTCCTGTGTATTGAAGATTCCATCTGCCTTATAATACAATGAAGTATTTATAGGCATACCTGTTTGATACTGGCGTTCATAACCTTCCGTCTGCGTTTCGGCAATATATTTGATCTCGTTTCGCGCAAAGGAAACTGATGCATCCATATTATAGGCAAGCTTGCTGATTGTTTTCCGGTGTCTCACAGTCAGTTCAAAACCATGGTTGTCAACTTTTCCGATATTTTTATCGGGCAGGCCAGGAAATCCATATACAGCAGGTATTTTGAGGTTTTCATTCCAAAGGATGTTGGAACGCTTTTCCCACCAGAAAGTCAGATCCATTCCAAGTAAACCGTTCCACAAAGCAGATTCCAAACCAATATCGGTTTTTTTGCTCACTTCCCATGTAATTCCGGGATTGGGCATGGTAAGAGCCCTGATACCGGCTGCATCACCCTTGCCAAATACGTAATTATCGCCAAACTCATAAGCCTGCAGGTATTGATAGGCGTTGACCCTATCGTTACCTACCTCTCCATAGGAAAACCGCAACTTCAGCTGATTTACAAAAGCAAGATTATCTTTTATGAAATTCTCTTCAGACAAACGCCATCCTGCGGATACTCCCGGAAAAAAACCGTAACGCTTGCCTTCGGGAAACTTCGGGGAGCCATCATACCGGAACAGAAATTCGAACAGGTACTTTGAAGCAAAGTCGTAATTAACACGACCGAAAAAGTTATTGTAGGAATTTTCAGTCGTGGAACCACCGTTATTTTTGTCTTCTGCAGCAGTGCTTCCTACATTGATCTGGTCAATAGCAGGACTAACAAAATTCTTACGGTATGCCTGTGCCCAGGTATGCTTGTTCTTTTGTTGTTCCTGACCAACCATGGCAGCCAAATGATGCTGATCAAAGGTTCTGTCGTACGAAATTTTGAAATTATACAACATGGTTGTCCACTTTCTGTAGGTATCTGTTAGCTCAACCGTTGATGCACCAGTACCTTGCTTATAATCATACTCTTCAGTAAGAACATTGTACTCGTGATAATAATAGGGCAAAACGTATCTTTTTTCAAACTGATTGCTCAGGTCATAGTTGAAAGATCCGTCAATTTTCAGTCCTTTGACAAAGGGAACATTATAGGCTGCTGTAAATGTGGTGTATATTGGAGCATCCTCGATTTTGTCGGAACCACGCTGATCTACTAAAAGCGGATTTTCACCCAGTCTTCCGGGAGCAATGAGTCCGTTTGGATAGCGTGACACCAGGGTGGGATTGGCAACCAGCAGGTTTGAGAAATTAATCCAGGTATCAATAACAGGATATTTCTTGTATCCCAGTATGGAAGAAATATTGGCACCAACTGTTAAATTTTTAGTCAGTTCAACATCTAACTTGGCTCTCAGGTTATACTGTTTATAATTCGTAGGTGCATGTTTGTAAACCCCATCCTGATTTGTGTGTCCAAAGGAGAGAAGATATCTGACCGACTCTGAGCCGCCTGTCACCTGCATACTGATGCGTTTCTGAATAGCAAAGTTTTTCAACTCTTCTTTTGCCCAGTTTGTATTTGGGTACAAGACCGGATCAGAGCCATCACGATATCTCTGAATGGCCTCATCGGAAAAAGCTGGTGTATAGCCTGTCTCAGGACGTCCTTTCCGGTACCAGTCAGCCTCATTGAATGCTTCAGCATAGGTAGCAGCATCAAGCATATCGGGTATCTTTGTTGGTTGACTAAATGCATGGTTATAGGTTAAGCTGAAGGTTGGTTTGCCTACATTACCTTTTTTGGTGGTAATGATGATCACACCATTTGCTGCGCGAGCTCCATAGATAGCAGCAGAAGCATCCTTGAGAACAGAAATACTTTCAATTTCTTCAGGATTCAAACGACTCATCAAACTTCGTTCCACACCATCGATAATAATCAGGGGACTTGCATCTCCTGTTGTTCCTTTTCCACGGATGAGCATATTGGGATCATCCCGTCCGGGCTCTCCCGAACGCTGGCTCACAATTAACCCGGGCAGTTTTCCAACAAGAGTACTACTGATGTTGGCAGAAGGACTCTTTGTTATCTCTTTTCCGGCAACATTGACAATGGAACCTGTCAATGTTTCCTTTCGCTGTGTGCCATAGCCAACTACAACAACTTCTTCCAATGATTGTATGTCTGAAACCAACCTGACATCAACAACCGATTGTCCGGCTAACTCAACCCGTTCTGTCAGATAACCAATATAAGAAAACAAAAGAGCTGCATTACCCGGAACTTCAATTGAATACTTCCCATTGACGTCTGTTGTGGTTCCGGTATTTGTCCCCTCAATAAGGACATTAACCCCGGGCAGTGATTCATTAGTTGCAGCATCGGTAACCGTACCGGATATTTTAACCGGTTGCACCTTGTTCACCTCGCCAGTTGCCTGCGAACTACCCGCAGCTAAAACTGTTAAAGGCAAAAACAAATTCAGGATCAGAACAATTTTCAAAGGCAGCAGCAATAGTCCTGCTTTCCTCTTTTTGAAACCAATAGGCCAGCTACTTCTGTTTTTCATAGTTTTGTTTGTTTTGGTTAATAATAGTTCTACATCAATATTTATGGTTAAAAGGTCCATGATGAGCACTTTACAATGTTCCTCCAGGTTAAATAATTCCATTACCTGCTTCCTACTATATCTTCAAATTGAGGGCAATTGGGATTCACTTCATAAATATTTATTATACAGTATATTAAAAACAATATTTTCGTTAATCACAAAACTATACCGGTTACTTTCGCGGTAACTTTCACGTATAAAGGTAAGGATATTTTTGAACTGACAGCACGGCATCCAAAAAAATTAACTGAATAATGAAAATTTAGGGGTAAAATTTCTGCGGAATCAACGAGTACAATATAAAGGGATGTTACGAGCCAGTGATAAAGCCCTCATTGAAAGTTCAACCTTTTTTAGGCGGGGTTGTTCTGCTTATTGTATTGCCCGGGTTGCAGATCAAGTAAATGATATCCGGACCTGCCGGACCAAAAGATCTTACCAGGTTTTGCCGATACCAAACCTTATTGGTAATTCACACTACCGCTTCATCACCGAAGTGTTCCAGTGAAAGTCTTCCTGTATCAATATCTCTGCATGTGAGCTGGGGGTATTGCCCTGTATCTCATCTATCAGCAGGTTGGCGGCTATTTTCCCCATTTTAATAGGATCCTGGTTGATCACACTCAGGGTAGGACTGAACAGGTGGGCCGACTCATTGAAGCCGAAGCCTACTACCCCGATATCCTCGGGAATTCTCAGACCTGTTTTGCGGATGGCTTTATAGGCGCCCAACGCCACGCGGTCATTTACTGCAAGTATAATTTCAGGCAACCTTTTAGTTGCATACAATTGTTCAAATGCCTTTATACCATCATTAATTTCATACCCGCCTTCAATGATCCAGTCCTCACGTATCGGAATACCATTATTTGCCAGCGCTTCCTTGTACCCACTGCAACGCTCATTACCAATACTGGTATTGGAATAGCCTGCAAAGTGGGCAATATTCAAATAACCCCTTGATATAAGCCGGTTCAACGCTTCAATAGTGCCTGCCCTGTCGTCAAAAGCCACATAACTGAATCCCATACCCTTAATGGCTCTGTCAAAAAACACCAGTGGGATCTTGACTTTACGGGCGTATTCAAAAATCTTCCGGTCAGAAGTATGCTGCGATACGCATATCAGCAGGCCGTCAACCCGCATCCCAATCAGATTCATGATGTTATTCCGCTCTGAAGCT
>CAYZQO010000146.1:0-1137 GCA_964480725.1 uncultured Polyangiaceae bacterium
GACTGGACATCGGCGCAGTTCCCAGCCCTCACCGGAGCGGCGAGCGTGGCGGGAGGGACATGGCTCACCCGAGGTCGATGGCCCTGGTGTAGCCTGACGCCGTGTTCGATGTCGTCTTCGCCATCGGCTTCTCGCTGATCCTCATCACCCCGGTGGTGTTGGTCTACCTGCTGGTGATCAAGGGCGTGGACCGCTACGAGCCCGAGCCCTGGTGGCTGCTCGGGTTTTGCTTCCTCTGGGGGGTCTTCGGCGCCACGTTCTTTGCGATCCTCGGCAACGCCATCGGTGAGGCCTTCGTCCAGCTCGGCCTCGGCGGCTACGCCACGCAGCAGACGATGGCGTCGACGACGGCGTCCTTCGTTGCACCTCCCGTCGAGGAGTCCACCAAGGGGGTGATCCTGCTGCTGGTCTGGGCGCTCTCCGCGGTCTGGCTCAAGGAGCTCGACGGGCCGCTCGACGGGGCGATCTACGGCGGCGTGGTCGGGCTCGGCTTTACCCTGACCGAGGACGTGCTGTACGTCACCAGCGCGACCCTGCAGCAGGGCGTCGGCACCGGGCAGCTCGTGTTCATCGTGCGGACGATCCTGGGGGGACTCGGCCATGCCTCCTTCACCGCGATGACCGGGATCGGCATCGGCATCGCCGCCGAATCGCGGAGCACGCTGGTGAAGCTGGTGTTGCCGATCGGAGGGTGGTCAGCGGCCGTGGGCCTGCACTTCCTGCACAACTTCCTGGTGACCTTCTGGATCGCCGAGGGGCTCGGGCTGTTGGCGAAGTTCATGGTGTTCTGGACCTTCAGCCTGGTCTTCTTCGCGCTGCTGTTCGTCCTGGTCCTGCGCGACCGAGCGATCGTCATCCGGGGCCTAGTCGACGAGGTGGGGAAGCTGCTCCATCCGCGGGAGTTCCAGCGGACGATCGCCTACTCGATGGTGATCCCGCTCTACAATGCGCTGAGCCTGCTGGGGAGCCCGGGCGGTTACTCCCGCGCTCGCCGGAAGCAGCTCGACCTCGTGAAGCTGGCCTTCGTCAAGCAACGACTGGCGAGGGGCGAGCAGGAGCAGGCCTGGGCCGACCGTCTCCGCGGTCGCATCCGGCAGGCGAACGAGGCGGGGACCTTCATCGGTCCGCGCTGAAGCG
>CAYZQO010000146.1:1237-6192 GCA_964480725.1 uncultured Polyangiaceae bacterium
GTTGGACGGGCCGCCCGCGGCGAGGACGTGGGTTTACGGGCGGCGTGGCAGCGAGCCATGGCCAACCAACACGGGTCGAACCCCGGGGTGGTGCGGGAGCTGGTGCCCGGGAGCGGCGCGCCGGCGGCCGTGAGCGCGATCCGTCGCCGCGCCGTCCCCGAGCGACCGCGCGTCCTCGTGATCGACGACGACTGGCTCGTCCGCGCGATGATGGAGCGCGCCCTGAACCGCCACGGGTTCGACGTGGTGACCGCCGACGGGGGGCGCTCTGCGCTCGCCATTTTTCGGGTCCAGGCCGCCGCGATCGACCTTGTGCTGCTCGACCTGACGATGCCGGACCTCGGCGGAGTGGAAACCTTCGTGGCGCTCCGGGAGATCGATCCGGGGGCCCGCGTGGTCTTCTCGAGCGGCGCCGCGCTCGGCACGCACGGGGAGGGGCTGCCGCCGGGATGCAGCGGGTTCGTGCGCAAGCCCTGCCTCCCGAGCGAGCTGGCCGTGGTGCTGCGCGCCGTGCTCGCGGACGAGTCGGTCTGAACCGGCGGCGGTGGACTCAGGGCCGCCGCGGGAACGCGACGCCGCGAGCCCACGCCGTTGCCTCCCCTGGTGCTCGTGGCCCGCCGCGGCGAGGATGGCGCCATGACGACCGAGCCTCCCCGGTGGACCGCCGCCCGCGTCGGCGCCTCGCGCCGAGCCGCGCGCCCGGCGCGCTCCAGGAACCGGTTCCGTGGCACCAAGCGCTTCGAGGCCGCCACCATCGAGGGCGTCGCCGCGCGGCGGCTCGCCGTGTGGCCCGCGGGCGCGGAGCGTGAGCCGGCGAGTTTCGCTCTCGACCCGGCGGCGGAGATCGAGTGGAGGCGCGCCCGGGGCAGCCTCGGGGGTGGCCTCCGGTGGCGCCAGGAGGCCGAGAGCCGGTGGGTCTTCGAGCGTCCGCTGGCCGATGGCGAGCGCTGCCTCGGGCTCGGCGAGCTCTACCGGGGGCTCGATCGCCGCGGCAAGACCCATTGGCTCTTCACCACCGACGACCCGCACCACACCGAGTCCAGCCCGTCGCTCTACAAGGTCATCCCGTTCGTGATCCTCGAGCGGGATGGGATCGCCGTTGGGCTGTTCCTCGACAGTCCGGCGCCGCAGCGCTGGGAGCTGGGCAGCGATCTCGGCGACAGGCTCCGGATCACGCTCCTCTCCCGGCGCGGCTTTCAGCTCACCGAACTCGGGCCCGCGCCGGTCCCCGCCGTCGTCGCCGCCTTCACCCGCCTCACCGGGCGGGCGCCTTTGCCGCCGCGGTGGAGCCTGGGGCACCAGCAGTCGCGCTGGAGCTATGCCACGGAGCGGGAGGTGCGCGGGATCGGGCGGGAGCTGCGCCGCCGCGCGATCCCCAGCGACGCGGTGGTGATCGACATCGACTACATGGAGGACTACCGGGTCTTCACCGTCGATCGGGGCCGCTTCCCTCGCTTCGAGCGGATGACCCGGGATCTCGGCCGCGACGGGCTCCGGGTGGTGACCATCCTCGACCCGGCGGTGAAGCAGGACGAGGCCGAGCCCGTGTTCCGGCGGGGACGCGAGCGGGGCGTGTTCTGCTGTGCGGCGGGTGGCGAGCCGTTCGTGGCCCGGGTCTGGGCCGGTCCCTCCTGCTTCCCGGACTTCCTGCGGGAGGACGTCCGACGGTGGTGGGGGGAGGAGCTCGGCGCGCTCGATCGGCTCGGCGTCGCGGGGATCTGGAACGACATGAACGAGCCCTGCGCGTTCGACGTGACCGACTGGCTCGACCCCGGCGCGACGGAGCTGCCCCCGGACCAGGGCCAGCGCTTCCTCCAGCGGACTCCCGAGGGGCTCGTGGGCCATCTCGAGGTGCGCGCGCTCTACGGCTCGCAGATGGCCCGGGCGGCCTGGGAGGAGCTCCGGCGGCGCCGCCCCGACGAGCGGCCGTTCGTGCTCTCCCGCTCGGGCTACGCCGGGATGCAGCGCTTCGGCGCGGTATGGCTCGGCGACAACACCTCGTGGTTCGAGCACGTCCGCCTGAGCATCCCCATGCTCCTGTCGATGGGGCTCTCGGGGGTGCCGTTTGTCGGCGAGGACGTCGGCGGCTTCGGACACGACGCCGACGGCGAGCTCCTGGTGCGCTGGTACCAGCTCGGGATCTTCTACCCGTTCTTCCGCAACCATTGCGCGATGAGCCGCCGCGCGCAGGAACCCTGGGTGTTCGGCGAGCGGGTGGAGCGCAGTGTCCGCCGCCTGATCGAGGCGCGCTACCGGCTGCTGCCCTACCTCGAGTCCCTCTTCGCGGAGCACCTGGAGACGGGCGCGCCCCCCCTGCGACCGCTGTTCTGGCATGCGCCGGAGGACCGCGAGGCCCGCGAGATCGACGACCAGTTCTTCTTCGGGCGCGAGCTGTTGGTCGCCCCCATCGTCGAGCGCGGGCGCCATCGTCGCGCGGTCTACCTGCCGGAGGGCCGTTGGCACCCCTTCGACGGGGGCCCCGCGCTCCTCGGCGAGCGGTGGCACACGGTCGAGATCGGGTACGATGCGGTGCCGGCGTTCGTCCGCGAGGGCGCCGTCCTGCCGCTCAGCGAGCCAGTGCAGCACACGGGCGAGCTGCCGGGTGCCGACGTCGTCTTCCGCTGCGTCGGGGCGCGCGCGAGCGGGCGCTACCGCGAGGACGACGGCCGCACGCTCGGCTACGCCCGCGGGGAGGTTTCGGAGTGGGACCTGCGCTTCACCCGGGGCGAGCTCCGGGCGGCGGCGAGGCGGCTGGGGTTCGCCGCCACCGGGCGTCGCTACTTCGTGGAGCACGAGGGGGAGCGGCGTCCGTTCACGCTCCCGCGCTGAGGCGGGGGCGGCGGGCGTGGCCGGCGATCAGTCGCCGCCGAGCTCGCGGAGCACGGCGCGGACCGGCGCCGCCTCGGCACCGCGCCACCGGAGCGGGAGGCACCAGAGCTCGTAGTCGCCGGGCGGCACGCCCTCGAGGTCGAGCCCCTCGAGCACCAACACGGGAGGCTCGGCGCCGAGGAGGAGCCGGTGGGTGGTGAAGACGGGGTCGTTCGGGGCCTCGATGGAGAGGGAGTCGATGCCGACCAAGCGCAGCCGGCCCTGGGCGACGAGGTGCCGGGCGGCGTCGGGGGTCAGGTGCGCCTCCCGCTCGACGGAGCCCGCACGCTGCCCCGCGCCGGCCACCGTGCGGAGCAGCAGGCGCTCGACGCCCAGGAGATCGTGGCCCGCGAGGGCGCGGGAGTCGATCGACGCGCCGTGAGCGCGCAGATCCAGGACACGGGCCCGCCCGCAGAGCCAATCGAGCGGCAGAGCGTCGACCGAACGGCCTGACTCGAAGAAATGACGCGGCGCGTCGAGGTGGGTCCCGGCGTGCGACCCGAGGGAGAGGAGGGCGGCCTCGTAGGGGTCGTCCGGGAGGCGCCGGTAGCAGAAGCGCTGCAACGGGGGATCGCCGGGATAGAGCGCAAGCCCGTCGCCGAGCTCGCGGGTCACGTCGAAGAGCGCCATGGGGGACCAGCTTACGTCAGCGGCGGCGCTCCGGCGACGGAGCCGTTCCTCGAGGTCGGGCCCGCGACGCGTCGGCGGGCGGCCCCTCGAGGAGAAGCCGCCCGCCGCACGCGACCGGGGAGACGGTTTCAGCCGCCGTTGCAGGTCAGGCCGTCACCCGTGTTCTCCACCGGCACGGGCGCGTCGGTGCAGAGGTACGACCCGTTGCCGTTCCAGTGCTCGACGCAGGCGCCGTTGAGGCAGAGCCCGGGCTCGGGCAGGTCGGTGTTGGGATCCTCGCAGTCCTCGCCGGGGCCGACCTGCGCGACGCAGACGCTGTCGGTGGGATCGCAGAAGAGCCCGACCCCGCACTGCTGCATCTCGCCGTCGCTCAGGAGTGCGTCGCAATCGTCGCCGAGATCTGCGCCCGCGGTGCAGGTGAACCCGACGGCGTCGTCGGCGGCGTACTCGCAGGCGAGCCCCGTCGAGCAATCGGACAGCTCACTCGGCATGATGGAGGTGGTGTAATCGAAGCAGGTGTCGCCCGCGGCGAGCCGCTCGGTCGTGCACTCCCAGGCGCTGTCGATGTACACGCACTCCGGTGCGGTGTCCGGGTTGCAGCCGGACTGGTAGCTGCCGGTCTTCCCGCCCGGGAAGCAGGGATCCCCGGCGTCGAAGAACGCGGTGCACTGGCCCAGAGGGCCCCGAGCTGCCCCAGTCTCGTCGAGGGTCGCCAGGTCGCAGAAGGAGCCAAGCTCGCACTCGGCATCGCTGACGCAGGGGTCACCGATGTTCAGGTCGTTCTGGCAGACGCCACCCGCGCAGCGGCGCTCGGCGACGCAGTCCACGTCGTTGTCGCAGCGGGCGGTGGCGTTGGCGCCGATCGGGCGACAGGCGTGCCAGCTCACCGAGTCGGAGCCCACCGTCAGCGGCGCGCAGGTCAGCCCCTCGGGGCAATCGGAGTCATAGAGGCAGGGGTAGTTCTCCTGACAGTTGGCGATGCAGGTGAGGGAAACCGGGTGGCAGCGCAGGCCCTCGCGGCACATGGCGTCCTCGTCGTTCGGGACGGGCGTGCCGGGGTCGTTGAAGCTGCAGTCGTCGCCGACGTCGCCCTTCGCCGTGCAGTCGCCGGCCGCGTCGCAGTAATGGCCGAAGTCGCAGTCGTCGTCCTCGGTGCAGGGATTGCCCGCGGTGCCGCGACGGATGCAGACCGGCTCTGTCCGCGGGTTGTCGACGTGCGAGCTGTCGAGGCAGGTGGAGCCGGCCGGACACTCGACATCGTTGCCGTCGCCCTGCGCGAGCGCCAGGGTGCAGGCGTCATCGAGCTGGAGCCCTGGGTCGAAGAGGTTCACCAGCGAGCAGGGGCCCTCGCCGGGGATTGCCGTCGCGGCGCACCAGGTGACGCCCGTCACCGGCGCGGTCGCGCAGCCGACATCCTCCCAGGCGGCGATGCACTCGGCGATCCCGTCCGGATCCTC
>CAYZQO010000147.1:0-5921 GCA_964480725.1 uncultured Polyangiaceae bacterium
TAAAAATTTGACGCTCGGTAATCCGAGCGTTCCTTTTCTTGTATTTCTAAAAAGTAAAACGCATAAAAAAAAGGGCCCTTAAAAGCCCTTTTTTTTATTCCTTGCTTGTGTTATAATTTAGCTATGGCGAAAACATCTGTTTTAATTATTCCACCCGGTTTAGATACTCTTTACAAAAAGAGCCTACAAAGTGGCGACCGCTGGACTATTCCACACATTAAAGTTAAAAGGCTTTTTACTTCTCGCTCTAGAAAAAAAGGATTGACACAGAAAAGCCTTTTTGTCAAGTTGGCTCCAGTCTGGGCTGGTTTTTCTGACGCGGAGCGTCTAGCTTGGACAAATGCTGGCGCCGAGTGTAATTTATCGGGCTTCAAATTGTTCGTTCAAGATACTTCAAAAAGAATAGCCAATGACATTGCGGGCTATGCTACCCCTAGCTTGCTTCATCAGTCTTTAGTCGGAAAAATTGCTGTTGAAGCTCCGGCTTTGGGTCTTACAATTTTGCAATTACATCCACAGACTTATTATGTTTCAAGAAAAGTAACAGGCACCCGCTCTGAATATGCCCCTGTTAAAGTCATTGAAAACATAAGCCTGCCTGTTGATATAGCTATTTCTTATAAATCAAACTTAGTTTCTGCCGGTGCTAACCCTTATGCCCGCTTTTATGTTACAATTTTATCAAACTATCAAGGGCGCGATATTGAGAATAATTGTATTATAGACTTTAATTTATCGCAAGACTGGAAAAGAGAAACAGAAACTATATCAAATGTTCTAGGACACATAAGGGGCTATACTGCTTTTATAGAAATCCACGACTGCAGGGGCTCTCTGCTTTTTGATAATGTAAAAATATATCACACTGGGCAGAATTGGGCTCGCGACCCTTTTTGTAATTCAATTCAAACTTCTTTTACTAAAATGTTTTATCAAATACCGAAGCACTGGTCGCCTAAAGAAATAATCAGCGGTGCTTTCTATCGTTCTGTTTATGAATCATAATACTATTAAAAAATTGTTTCTTTTTTTTCTTTTATGTGCTATAATTTTCAATATGGGATTATTCACTTGGGGCTCTTTGCCTAAAGACCAAGAAAACGCACAAACAATAGATGAAGCTATTGCTTCGGCTATTCAAGCACACGAACAAGACCCGACTTCACACATGGGAGCTGGTGAAAGTATTGACGAGCATAGAAAAAACGAAGTTGTGGACCATCCGGCTTATTCTGTTTTAGATGACAAACTGGCTTATGATAGAAACTTCTTTGACATTACTTTTGCGAATCTGTCAAACCTAGATATTTCTTCCGAAGTTGAAAGGACTGGCTATGATAGCGCCCTTATATATAGCCCTAATAGTAGCACTTGGGCTTATATAATTGCACATGGGGGCGATTTTATAAATAGTCACATTTTTGATTATTCAAAAAACCCTCGTTTCGTAACTAATTTTATGCTCCCTAATGTTTCTAATGTCTACGGGACTATTGGTCCGGGTTATGATGATGAAAGTCAGGGCTTCGGCTTTAAGATAGAAGGCAATACACTTAGTGGCTACTATTATGAAACATCTGGATTTTTGAACGAAACCGAGCTTTGCCCTATAATTGCGGGCAAGACTTACAAAATAGAAGCTCGCGTTTTTTACCCTAATAGAATAGAGTTTTGGGTTAATAATGAATTACTTTATACAATAAATAATCCCGATATTCCTGCAGTTAATCCGAGTGGCTGGAATCCTATGGAGATTTTTTTCAAAAGTCAAATAAGCACAGGAAAAGAGTTAGACATGCGGGGCTTTTATTGGGAAGCAGATTTGTAAAAATAATCAAAAAATGATATAATCAAAAGGTCGTATTTAATAATTTAACTTCAAAAACATTATGCAAAAATACAAAACAAAAAATGGGCGTCTTTCTCCGCGTTCCGATTTTGAGCTTGCTTGTTTTTTCTTTCTCGTTGCTATCTTTTTTCTAGTCGGCTTATTATTTTAATCTAAAAACTATATGGACTATGAACCTTTACCAATTATTTCTAAAGATTTTCCGCGTGTTGTTATTCCCCTTGTTGATTCCGCCCTTTATTCTATTGACATTATTGTCTTTGATTGGCGATTTTATGAAAATGATCCTGCGAATCCTGTTTCGTTATTTAATCAAGCTGTCGCAAGAGCTACGAAAAGGGGGGTCAAAGTTAGATGTCTAGTGCAAAATGAAGGCGTTATTCATAAACTAAAAGAGCTTGGCTGTATTGCTAAAAAATTAGAATCTAAAAGAATCTTGCACACTAAACTACTGATAATTGACAAAAAGCGTGTTATAATTGGCTCGCATAATTACACACAAAATGCTTTTAGCTCTAATCATGAAGCAAGCATTTTTGTTAATTTGAAAGATGAAAAAAATGCCCTTGTAGAGTATTTTGACAATCTTTTTGATTTATAAATAATTTTATGGCTACTTTTCCTAACAATTTTTTTGAGCCTCGCAATTTTGAAAACTTGCCCGGATTAAATAGACTTACAGCAGATAAAAAAAATCTTTACGCGGAGGACTTAAATGAAACGAATGCCGAAATTGTGGCTATTGAAACAATACTAGGCAAAAACCCCAATGGAGCCTATGCTTCTGTTAAGGCTTGGCTGGAAGATTTAGCTTCTGGTGGTGGTGGTGGTGGTGGAACTTGGGGAACTATTACTGGAACTCTTAATGACCAGTTAGACTTGGCTTCGGCTTTATCTGATAAAGAAAATACTAGCAACAAAAAAACAGCTTTTCAAGCTACCCCAACAGATGAAGCCTATGTTAGCGAAAAATTAGTTAAAACTAGCTTGGACAATAAAATATCAAAAAATGTCGCTTCTGAATTTGCGTCTATTAGCTCTAAATCTACCCTTTCGGATTATGATTCTTTTTTAATAGAGGATTCAGGGGCTTATTATGCAAAGAAAAAAACATACGCTACTTATTTGGCTAAATATATCAAAAGCAAAGTTTTTGACGGGTCTAAAGTGGGAACTACAGAATTGCAGGGCTTCTGTCCCTATTTTGACCCCCTAAAAAACTCTACTTATTATATAGGGGCCAATTTAGTTATTCCGGTTGCCGGAGCTGACAAGAAGTTTAATCAGATTACTTGGCTTGGTGGTGAAGCTTATATTTCTAGAATTAGACTTAAACACTTTAGAAAAGGGACGCAAGCTAGTTTCGGCTCGTCTAGTGTTTATTTAACTATTAACTCTACAGATTACCTTATTTCTAGCTCTCAATACATCGGCTACTTTGATTATGATTATTATATAAAGACTGATTTAGATATTCCTATAGATTATGGTGATACAATTTCATTAAAAGTAGTAACTAGAGATTGGACTACAGAGCCAACAGAAGTTTGTTTTCAATATGAGCTTTGTGTTTCTGATGTCGGAATTATGCCGTGAGAGTTGATGGACTAGATAAAGGGCTTTCAGTTGATACTCGCGGAGCTTTTGGCTATGGCGGGGGCTTTGGGCGCATAGCTTTTGGCCATAACCGCTTTGGCTTCTATTCTAAATACTGCGGTATTTATCAGAAACATTATCGCTATGGCGAAAGCTATATATCAAAGATGAAGTTTTATCGCCCTACAAACCCACAAACAGAAACGCAACAGGCTTGGCGTAGTGTTTTTGCTAATGGCCATTTAGCTTGGCGAGCCTTGACAAATAGTCAAAAAGATGTTTATAGATTAAGGGCAAAATATCAGAGGAAAACTGGCTTTAATATCTTTATGTCTGAGTACTTAAACGAAAACAAAAACTAAAACACTTGACAAAAAAATGTTTGATGATGTATAATTTTATGTGTGCATTGTTTTGATATTTTTGAACTCTAAAAAGGTCGCTTCAAAAATAATTTTTAATAGATTAAACATAAAAACATTATGCGTTTAACAGGACCGGGAATGTCCCTTTCTGCTAGTGGTACTTTTGGAAAAACTATCACTTTCTCAATTTGGAAAGGGCAACCTTACGGGCGATTAAGAGTAATCCCTATAAATAGAAACACTTCAGCACAACAAGCTGTTAGGTCTATTTTAGGAACTCTTGCAAAAGCTTGTAGAGCTGTTTTAACTTTAGCAAATGATACTGCTGTAACCCCAACAGGCTCTCAATTCTTTATTGACGCTGTTGCTATTGCTCCTGCCGGGCAGTCTTGGATTTCTTACCTTCAAAAAGTAAGCAATTCAGAATTTGCCGGAAATGTAACTTCTTATGGTGTTCTTGACGCTACACATAAGGGCTACTGGGATGATAGTGCAGAAGGAATCGGGATGGCTTCATACATAGACAAAAAAGGCGTAACTCATACCGCAGGTGAACAACTTTACCATTTGGCAAAGTTTGCTGTTGGTTATTTGGGTTATTCTAGTTTTGCAACAACTATTGATGAAGCTGTTGCTCTTGAAACAGAAGCTTTTGCTGAATATGTAAATACTTCAGCCGCCTAGTTTCTTAGAGCTTTTGCGCTCAAAAAAAAACAACAGACTTGTTCTGTTGTTTTTTTTTTCACTTAATACACAGGTTATTCCACAAATAGCACTTTTTGCGGTTTTTCTGTATCAGTATCTAAATGAATATGCCCCTTACCTAGCCCTATACGCTCAAATCCCGCCATAAAAGCCCCTTTGATGATACAAAAGGCTTCTTGCGAGTTTTTGCACGCTATATCGCAAGCTAGCCCTTTCAAATGTGAGCTATCACTTGCCCCGCCTACTTCTTTGTTTTTTTCAATACTTCTTAGGCCTGAAGTGATAATAAAAGGAATGTCAGCCATTTGCCTAGCTAAATCTAATTTATACATTAACTTGTAATCTAGACCTACCATTTTAGGGTCTTGCTCTGGGTTGAAAAATCTTAAAGCCATATTAAATTAAAAAAACATATTTTTTCTTATATTACTAATTGCGACCTTACCACTTGCTAAAACCCCACCTATCAGGCTTGTGTCAGCTATGTCTAAACTTGGTCCAACTTCTACCCCCTTTGCTTGCACATAGTTTTGCAACATAGCAATAACCGCAGAAGCTAGAGCGGTCAAAACTACCTGCAAGAGATATGACAAGATTTTTTTTATTTTTTCTTTCATATGTTCACATTATATCTTGTGAAAAAAAAATGTCAAAAAAAATTTTTCGTCAAAATAATTTAATACATTAAAAAAGAAAAGAAAAGTATAGTATTATAAAAAAAAAACCTTTACTTAAAGGCTTGTTTGTAATCTGTATTTTATTTGGTTTTTTTTGGTGGGTACCGCCCCCCTACCCCCCGCAGTCCCAGTAAAATTGCGGAGAGTAGGAAAGCGGGTTTTGTCTGTTTTTTTCGGAGCCTGCCCGCCGTGCGACTTCTTTAGAGACGCTCTCGCACGATTCCCCCTCGTCTTGTTTTTAGTCTAGCATAAAAAAATTTTTGTCTAGCTGTGGAAAACTTTTAGAACATAAGTTTAATCTCTTTGTCAAGTTTTTTTGCTGTTCGTGGCTTTGCTCCCCCTCCCCCCTTTTAGGGGGGAGGGGGTAGGGGGCGGGGGGTGCCTGTGCTAGGGTCTGCATTTCTTTCCGCCGAGCCCCGCAGGGGACTCTTTCTTTTCTTACCTTGTGCTCTTTGTCGGGTAGAATAGTAATATCGGGGGCGGGGGGTTGGGCATTGTCTAACGCCTGCAATAGGTGGGTGGGATAACTGATAGCTCCATTAAAACTAATTTTTGAGACGAGGGAGGGGGGGGGGATTTGCCCCCCCCCCTATCCCGACTAAATAGACTTCCTTTCGGGGCGAGCCCTAGCGACAGGCGCCCCCCCCTTGAGGGGGGCGGGGGGGGGTAGAAACTTCAAAAAGGCGAGCCCCCCCGCTCCTTTTGCCTTCCTTTTTTGCTCCCTGCATT
>CAYZQO010000148.1:0-5725 GCA_964480725.1 uncultured Polyangiaceae bacterium
GAGAACCCGCAGCTCGACTGCGCCGCCGAGGCCGAGAACCTCGCCGCCCTGCGCGCGCGGGGGGTCGACGTGTTCGTGGACTGCCCGGTCGAGTGAGCGGCGACCGCTGCGGCGCCACGGGCCCCGGGGGGCCTTACGGACCGCGGTCCTGGCGCGTCCCGTGAGCCGTTCCGGTCACTCCGCGGTACCTACCCGGGGAGCGATCACCGACAAGTCCGTCCCGGTGGGGGGTGCGCATCCGCGTCCGTCGCGAGCGGCTCGGCGCCGGGATCCCTCGAAGGAGGCCCCCTCCTCGTGCGAACCTGCGCCCTTCCGATTGCCCTCGCCACCGTCCTCGTCGTCGCCACACCCCCCGCGGCCGCGGAGGCGATCATCGAGAACCCCGGTGACCACCCGGACTACGTCGTCGAGCTCGATCCCCACCTCGTCCTGCAGCACGGTTACACGCCCGCGTGGTTCGACGTGGGCGTCGGCTTGGGGCTGCGCGCGACGATCCCCTTTCTGGACGGGCCGATCCCGACCATCAACAACAGCATGGGCATCACGTTCGGCGCGGACTGGGCGCACTTCGGCGACGACGACTGCTACGACTACTACTACTGGCACCGCGACCCGCGGGTCCGTCCCCCCGCCAGCTGGGACTTCCGCTGCCGCGGCGACGCCTTCGTGTTCCCGGTCGCCCTGCAGTGGAACTTCTGGCTCACCGACGTGATCAGCGTCTTCGCCGAGCCTGGGCTCGCGCTCGGCTATCGCCGCTGGGAGGGCTGGTGCGAGCTCGGCACCTGCGACGCGGACGACGTCGAGCTGCACCCGTTCGTGTTCTGGGCCGGAGGGCGCTTCCTGTTCGGCGAACGCATCGGCATGACCGTCCGCCTCGGTTACCCGTCCGTCACCGTCGGCGCGACATTCCTCCTCTGACCAGTCCCGAGGGATCGAACGTGTTCACGACCCGCCGTCTCCTGTCCGCTGGGCTCCTCCTCGGCGCCGCGTCCCTCACCTCGTGCGACGACGATGAGCCCCCGCCGGGCGCCTACGCCACCCTCGGCGTCGCCTGCTGGTCGCACCTCGACTGTGCCAGCGGGTACTGCTGCACCAAGCCGACTTGTGGCGGCGGGTCCTGCTCCTACTCCTGTCGTGGTGATCTCGACTGCCCCTTCGGCTCGCTCTGCGATGGCGGGGTCTGCTACCTCGCCTGCCGCGGCGACGCCGACTGCTACCCCGGTCAGCGCTGCAAGCGGGACCGCTCGGTGTGTCAGTACTGATCCCGGCCGCGCGGCCTCCGCGACCGAGCAGGGCCGCTGGCGCCGCGTCGAAAGCTGCCCGTGAGCCGGAACCCGGGCGTCGTGGTACCAATCCCACGATGGCCCTCCCCAGCGCGCAGACCCGGTCGGGCGCGGGTCCGAGCGACGCGGCCCTGGTGGTGGCGGCGCGCGCGCAGGAGCGCTGGGCCCAGGAGGCGCTCTTCCGCCGGCACGCCGCCATGGTCAACGGGCTAGCCTATCGCCTGGTCGGCCGCGACGCGGACCTCGACGATCTGGTGCAGGATTGCTTCGCGGAGGCGTGGCGCTCGCTCGGACGGCTCGCGGAGCCGGCAGCGTTCTCGACCTGGCTCGGGTCCATCGTGGTGCGCACTGCGCACAAGCTGATCCGCCGGCGGCGCTTGCTCGCGCGCCTCGGCCTCGGCGCGGGTTGCAGGATCGACCTCGACGAGCTGATATCGCCGTCCGCGCCTGCCGACGTGCGCGCCGAGCTCCGCTCGGTCTACGCCGTGGTGGAGTCGCTGCCAGCCGCGACTCGGGTGGCGTTCGTGCTGCGTCGGATCGAGGGTCAGTCGCTGGAGGAGATCGTCGCGCTCACCGGGGCCTCGCTCGCCACCGTCAAGCGCCGGATCGCGGATGGGGAGCGCAGGATCACGGCCGCCACCCGCGGCACCGAGGAGCCGTCATGACCGCATCGTCGAGGCTTGCCAGCTACGTCACCCCGAGTCTCTCCGAGGAGCGGGTCACGGCCCAGTGGTCCGGATCGGTCGTCGTCGCCCGACAGCTCGGCCGCGAGCGGCGGGCGCGTGCCGTCCTCGTGCTGGGCGCCGTCTGCCTCGCGGCGGCGCTGCTCGTCCTGCCCTGGCGTCGCGGGGACGGGGCGGTGGCGGGGACGAGGATCGAGAGCGGCCCGAGCGAGCTCCAGCGCCTCACCCTCCCCGACGGCACGCGGGTGGAGCTCGCCGCCGGCACCGAGCTCGCCCTCGCCGAGCTGGGTGCGCGGCGCGTGCGGCTGCGCCTGGAGCGAGGCGGCGTCACGCTCGACGTGGCCTCCAACCCGCGCCGTGAGCTCACGGTCGAGGCCGCCCGCGCGGAGGTGATCGTGGTCGGGACCCGCTTCCGCGTCGTCACCAGCGCCGTCCCCGGGGAGCCGCGGGTGACGGTCGCGGTCGAGCGCGGCGCGGTGCGCGTGCGATCCCTCGACGGCGGTGCTGAGACCCAGCTCGCCGCGGGCCAGTCCTGGACCGATCCTACGCCGGTGGCGGGCCCCATCGCGGCCGCGCCCCCGGCCGCGGTCGCATCGCCGCCGAGCCTGGTCGTGGCGCCGGTCGGGAGCGCGGCGCCGGAGACGGCGCTGGCGCCGTCGTCCGCGGCTACCCCGCCCCCATCCGAGGCGGATCCGAAGGCCACCTACGCCGCGCTCGGCCCCGAGGGCTTCTCCCGCGCGGTGGCGACCAGCAGCCCGAGCCGCCTCTTCGAGCTGTACGAGCAGGCGCAGCTCGCGGGGCGTCCCGCGGAAGCGGCCAGGGCGCTCGACCAGCTCCGACGACGCTTCCCGGGCGACGCGCGCGCGGGCCTGGCGGCCTTCGAGCTCGGCCGTTTGCGGCAGGATCAGCTCGGTGACGCGGCGGGCGCGGCTGCGGCGCTCGAGGACGCGGTCCGCCGCGGAGGCTCCTTTGGCGAGGACGCATCGGCCCGGCTGGTGCGGGCGTACCAGGCGCTCGGCAACCGGGCCGCCTGCGAGCGGACGCGTGACGCCTACCTCGCCAAGTACCCGACCGGTGCGCACGCGGGGGCCGTGACGCGAGGATGCCGCCGTTGACGGGGCACCTCGCGGTCGCCGCGACCGCGGCGCTGGCCGCGGCGCTGACGGCCCCGACCGCACACGCGGCGTCCCGACCTTGCCCGGCCGCGGGGCGCCCATGGGTGCAGCTCGTCGTCGAGAACGCCGGGCCCGCCGTCGCCCAGGAGCGAACGATCGAGCACATGCGCGCCGAGCTCGCACCGAGCGGGATCGACGTCTGCACGGACGCGCGGCCTGGCGCGCCTCCCGCACTGGCGACGGTCCGGCTCACCGCCAGCGACGGGTCCACGGTGGACATCTCCGCCGAGGTGGTCGACGCGGTCACCAGCAAGGAGCTGGCGCGGAGCATCGACCTGTCAACGACCCCGCCCGACGCCCATGCGCTCACCATCGCCCTCGGGGCGACCGAGCTGCTCCGTGCGAGCTGGATCGAGATCGAGCTCGCCTCGGCGCCGGCCGGCGACGTCCCGGTGCCGCCGGAGGTGGAGGCGGACGTGGCGCGGGAGCGGCGGCGCGGCCCGGCGGGGCGTCCCTCGACCCGCGTGGCGGTGGGCCTCGCGCTGGCGGGCGAGGAGTTTTCGGGCGGGCTGCGCGAGCTGGGGCTCGACCTGCGCGCGACGGGGTACCTCTCGCGGCGGCTCGCCCTGGGGGCGCGATTCGGCGTCCGCGGCGCCGGGAACGAGGAGGGCCGGTTCGGCAGCGTGGCGACGAGCGGGTGGATCGCCGGGGTCGCCGCCACCGCTCCCCTCACCCCCCTCGTCGGCCGCGCCGGCGCCGGGCTGGTCGCGCGCGCAGACGCGCTGGCGCTCACCTTCCGCGGGCACCCGACGGAGGCGTCCACGGGGACGCGGCGAGGGGGCACCGCGCTGAGCCTGAGCGGCGGGATCGCGAGCTGGGTGCGCCTCACCGGGGGCCTCCGCTTCGAGGTGGAGGCGCTGGCGGGCGGCGCTCCCCGAGGCCTGGCCGCGACCGATGGAACCGCCCCGCTGGTGAGCGCGGGCGGGATCCTGGTGGCGGGATCGCTCGGCCTCGCGCAAGACTTCTAGCATGGTCGCCGCCCGCGTCGCCCCGCCTCGCCCTGGTTGGCCCCTCGCCGCCGCCGCGGCGCTCGCGGCGCTGCTGGGGCTGTCGTCGGCCTGCGAGGAGGTGACGCTGCAGGTCCTGGCCCCCGCCGCGTCCGCCTCCGCCTCCGCGGCCGCGGCGACCTGTGCCCCCCCCGGCGTCGCCCTCTGTGAGGTAGCGCTCGAGGCCGAGTGCCGGGACGCCAAGCAGTGCTGCAGCGGCGCCTGCCTGGTGGCCGCAGACGAGAAGAAGCGCTGCGCCCGCGTGACGAGCTGCGCGTCTTTCTGCGAGGACTGCGCGGGCCCCGCGGACTGCTGCTCCGGGCGCTGCGAGGACGACGGCACGGGGCGGACGGTGTGCTGGTCCGGCGCCTGCCGCGCCCAGGGGGAGCTCTGCGACGCGGACGCCGACTGCTGCACCGAGGCGGGGCCGGTCCACTGCGTCGAGGATCCGGTGGGGCTCAAATCGAAGCGCTGTCGCCTCGACTCGTCCGGGCCGCCTTGCGTCGGCGACGGCGCTCGCTGCGCCCAGGCCGCCGAATGCTGCAGCGGCTTCTGCATCGGAGGCGGCCAGACCGAACCGATCTGCTCGACGGCCTGCGTTCCGGACGGAGAGGCCTGCACGACGGCGGCGGACTGCTGCTCCGCGGGGGCGACCTGCGTGGGCGAGGTCGGCGCGCTCGTCTGCACCGTCGTCGTCCGGTGAGACATCGTCGCCCGACGTGAGCCGTTCAGCGCCGTCGCGGTACTTACCCCTCGATCGGCCGCAGCGACACACCGCGGCGGTCGAGGAGCGACCATGCACCGAGGATCACCGCTCATCGCCCTGGCTTTCGCGGCGTCCTGCCTCACGGGGTGCGGCAACGACGACCCCGGCGACGACGACGGGAGCTCCGCCGGCATCGGCGGCGCGCCGGGCGTGCTCGACCCCGGCGGCCTCGGCTTCGGCGCGCAAGAGGGCTTCACCTGGCGAACGGACGCCCAGGGCGCCTGCCAGCTCGAGATGACCGACGCCGGCTGCTCCGGCGCGGTCTACGAGAAGGAGGACATTCCGCTCGACATCTACGTGATGTTCGATCGGAGCGGCTCGATGTGCCGGTGCGTGGATCCGCCGCTGCCCGAGGGCGGGTGTGACGTGGCAGGCTGCGCAGAGACGCGGCTCCAGGCCATCACCCGGGCCTTCGGCGAGTTCCTGGACGATCCCGAGAGCGAGGGCGTGGGCGTCGGGATCGGCTCCTTCGGCCAGCTCCCCATCGGGGCGACGAGCTGCGATCCCGACGAATACGCCACGCCGGACGTGCCGATCGGGATGCTACCGGGCAACGCCGCGGCGCTGATGCGCGCGCTCGAGGCCGCCGAGCCCGGCGGGGAAACCCCGACCGGGGCCGCGATCCGCGCGGCCTGCACCACCGCGCAGTCCCACAAGGAAGAGGTACCGAGCCACGAGGTCGTGATCCTGCTGCTCACCGACGGCGAGCCCAAGGCGCCCGTCACCTGTCCGAGCGACGCCTCCTGCTGCCCGACCCTCGCGGACGCCGCGACGGCCGCGGCGGACTGCGCGGGGGACAGGCCGGGGATCCGCACCTACGTCCTCGGCGTCG
>CAYZQO010000149.1:0-5208 GCA_964480725.1 uncultured Polyangiaceae bacterium
ACCAGCCGCTCGAACCGTGGCTCGCCCATGAGGAAGGTGTCGATGGCCTCGGCGACCGCCTTGCCGCCGGCGACCGCCTTGATGACGCTCTCGCTCCCGGTGGCGAAGTCGCCGGCGACGAAGACGTGGGTCCAGGTCGTGCGCAGCCCCTCGGTGATGGACAGCCCCGCCGGCAACAGACCCCATTCCTGCTCCTGGCCGATGGCGACGATCAGGTGCCGGCAGGGGACCTCGAAGTCGCTGTCCGGCACTGGAACCAGGCGGGGCTTCGCCTCCCCGCGCGACCGCTCGAGGACGTTCCGCTGGAAGACGACCCCGGTCAGGCGTCCGTCGACGCTGCGCGCGGCCACCGGCGTGGCCAGCGTCCTCACCGTGATGTGCTCCCGGTCGAGCTCCTCGAGCTCGTCCTGGGTCGCCGCCAGGAACTCCTCGCTGCGCCGGTAGAAGATGGACACGGCGGGCCCCTCGCCCAGCAGCCGGCGTGCCGCGCGCGCGCTGGCGCGGGCGCAGTCGACCGCCGTGAAACCACCGCCGACGACGACCACGTCGCCGCTGAGCTGCGCGATCACGCCGCGATTGTAGTCGCGCATGAACGCGAGCCCGGACCAGAGCGCCTCCGCGGGCGCGCCCAGGAGCTCCAGCGTGCGCTCCCGCGTCGTGCCCGCCGCGATGCACACGGCGTCGAAGGTGGCGGCGAGCTCGGTGAGGGCGGCCGCGTCCACGGCCGCGCCGAGCCGAACCTCGACGCCGCTGTCGACGACCAGCGCGATCTCCTCGTCGACGACGGTCCGGGGCAGTCGGAACTTGGGGATGCCGTCCACCAGCATCCCGCCCAGGTGCGGGCCGCGCTCGAAGATCGTCACCGCGTGACCGCAGCGGGTGAGCTCGCGGGCTGCGGCCAGTCCGGCGGGACCGCCGCCGACGATCGCCACCCGCTTGCCGGTGGGCGGAAACCAGGGCGATAGCGGTGCCAGCGGCGACCGGCGACCGTCCGCCGCCGCCCGCTTGAGGTGGCAGATGGCGACGGGGCCCAGGGTGTTCGTCCACTGGTGGCGGCAGCGTGCCTCGCACGGACGCGTGCAGACGCGACCCAGGACGCCCGGGAGGACGTTGCACTCGAGGTTCACGCGGTAGGCCCCGTCCGGGTCCCCACGGGACAACAGCTCGATGTACAGGGGCACGTTGGTCCCCGCGGGACACGCGGCCTGGCAGGGGATGTCGCGCGCGATCACGCGGGCGTCCCCGCCTGTGCGCGCCTCGCCCGTCGCGACGGAGTGCTCGTGCAGCGCCGGCGCCTGCTGATACTTAGCTCGCATCGTCCACCGCCTCCCGCCAGGGCGCGAGCCCCACCCGAGCCACGCAGTCACGGAGGGTTTCGTCTGCCGTTCGGAGCTGCCGGAAGCGGTCGAGCACGCGTCGCACGACCTCAGGGCAATCGTCCACCTTGAAGTCCCCCAGGACGAGGCCGTGTGACCGCTGGTCACCGCCGACCACGACCTCGTAGCCCTCCACCGAGCCGACCTCTCCGCGGATCCGCATCCCGCGGAAGCCGATGTCCGCGATCCGATAGGGAGAGCAGGAGTTCGGGCAGCCCGTGATGTTGATCGTCACCGCTTCGGTGAGGTCGGCGTACGCCCCCGATCCCAGGAGCGGCTCGAGCAGTCCGTACAGCTCACGGGTACCGGAAACCGCCTTCGGGCAGTAGGTCGTGCCGACGCAGCAGACCAGATCCTGAAGCCCAGCGACACCGCGCCAGGCGAAACCCAGGGACTCGACCTCGGCGCGCGCGGCCGCCAGCCGCGCTGGCGCCACCCCGTGTAGCTCGAGGTTCTGGCGGTTCGTCGTATACAGGCGCTGGTCAGCGAACGCTTCGGAGAGCTCGGCGATGCGACGGAGCTGCTGGTGCGTCAGCTCCCCTCTCGGCACGCGGATGCGCACCAGGGCGGTCCCGTCGTTGGTCTGCACCTGGCTGTCCACCAGCGGCCGATCGGGGACCGCGTGGTCGACCACAGCGTCGGGATCCCAGAGCAGCCCCGACGTCGCGACGCCCTCGGCGGCCAGCGACTCGAGCACGAGCTCACGGCATCGGTCCGCGCCGTACTGCTCGACGACGTACTTGAGGCGCGAGCGAGCGCGATCGTAGCGGTCCCCGTGGTCACGGTAGAGCAGTGCTACGGCGCGGCACAAGGCGACCGCGCGATCCTGGGGGACGAACGAGAACAGCTCCCGGGCGACGAACCCCTCCCAGCCCATGCCGCCCCCGATCACGGCGCGGAAGCCGACCTCGCCGTCGTCCCTGCGCTTGACGGCGACGAGGCCGAGGCAGTTCAGGTACGGCTGGGCGCAAGCTCCCGCGCAGCCGGACCACGAGATCTTGAACTTGCGCGGCAGATTGTCGAGATCGCGATCCGCCCCGAGGCGCGCCGCCGTCCGTCTGGCGAAGGGTCGCACGTCGACGAGCCGGTGCGCGCAGCTCTCGGCCAGAGGGCAAGCGGTGACGTTGCGGGTGACGTCGCCGCAGCCGTGGAACGTGCTGAGGCCGCCCAGGCCGAGCGCGCGGAGGACGTCGGGCAGGTTACGGAGCTTCAGCCAGTGGAGCTGGACCGCTTGACGAGTGGTCAGGGTGACGTGGCCGTGCGCGTGGGCCTCGGCGACGTCGGCGATCACCCTCGCCTGCGTCGCCGTCAGCACCCCACCGGGCACGACGATGCGTGCCATGAAGTTGCCCGGGTGGCGCGTGGAGTAGATGCCGTACCACTTCGCGATCAGGGTTTCCTCCGGCGACATCGCGCCCTTCTTCGCGATCTCGTCGAAGTCGAGGGTGAGGCCCGCGTCCTTGACGTACTCTTCTTCACTGCGTCGGAGCCCGGTGAGGAGTCGGTGCATTGCTTCCCTCTTCGGTGGTGGGTGAGGCGGTCGACGCGCCGACCGTGCGTGCCTGCCCGTACTCGCTAGTCCTCGTGGTAGAGCAGCGTCGAGAGATAGCGTTCGCCGGTGTCACAGAGGATGATGACCACGGTCTTGCCGAGGAAATCATCGCGGCGGGCGATCTGCAGGGCCGCCCAGGCGTTCGCGCCCGAGGAGATCCCGACCATCAGCCCCTCCGTGCGCGCGATCGCCCGGGCCGTGGCGATGGCGTTGGCGCTCGAGACGCGAACGACCTCGTCGACGACCGCGGCCGCGTAGTTGCGAGGCACGAAGCCGGCGCCGATCCCCTGGATCAGGTGCGCGCCGGCCTCCCCGCCCGAGAGCACGGGCGACTCCTCGGGTTCGACGGCGACCACGCGGACGTCCCGCTTGCGCTCCTTGAAGAACCGACCGCAGCCCGAGACGGTGCCCCCGGTCCCCACGGCCGCGACGAAGGCGTCGATCTCGCCCGCGGTGTCCGCCCAGATCTCGGCCCCGGTGGTCCGCCAGTGGACCGCCGGATTCGCGGCGTTCTCGAACTGCTGCGGGACGAAGCTGCCCGGGATCTTGGCCGCGAGCGCGCTGGCCTTCGCGACCGCGCCCGCCATGCCCTCGCGAGCCGGCGTCAGCACCACCTCCGCCCCGAAGCCCTGCAGGATCTTGCGTCGCTCGACGCTCATCGACTCGGGCATCGTGAGGATGATTCGGTAGCCTCGCACCGCCGCGACCCAGGCCAGGCCGATCCCGGTGTTGCCGGAGGTCGGCTCGATGATCGTGGCGCCGGGGCCGAGGCGACCCTCCTGCTCGGCGGCCTCGATCATGGCGAGCGCGATCCGGTCCTTGACGCTGGCGCCCGGGTTGAACGACTCGAGCTTCCCGTAGACGCGTGCGTTCACCCCGGCGGCGAAGCGGCGCAGGTGCAAGAGGGGCGTCCTCCCCACCAGGTCACAGAGGCTGTCGGCGACGACCATCACCCACCCGTCCGCTCCGTCACCCGCAGCGCCTCGAAC
This sequence comes from uncultured Polyangiaceae bacterium, assembly GCA_964480725.1. Lineage (GTDB taxonomy): Bacteria > Myxococcota_A > Polyangia > Polyangiales > Polyangiaceae > JAFGBI01. The sequence goes on from CAYZQO010000149.1 coordinate 3,918, forward strand.
CCCGCCTCGAGGTCGGCGATCAGATCCTCCGGCGCCTCCAGGCCCACCGAGACGCGGATCGTGCCCGGCGTGATCCCGGCGTGGACGCGCGCCGCCTCGGACATCGACTGGTGGCTCATGAACCAGGGCGCCTCGATCAGGGACTCGACCCCCCCCAGCGACTCGGCCAGCGCAAAGAGCCGCAGCGGGCCGAAGAAGCGGTCGAGCTCGGGTTGGCCGGCGTCGAGCTCGAAGGTCACGACCCCACCCGCCCCGGTCATCTGCCGCTGCGCCAGGTCCCGCTGCGGGTGCGAGCGTAACCCGGGGTAGTGGACCGCGCGCACCTCCGGTCGCTGCTCCAGATACTGGGCCAGCGCCGTCGCCCCGCGTTCGTGCGCAGCCATCCGCTGGGGCAAGGTGCGCAGGCCGCGGAGCACTAGCCACGCGTCCCACGGCGACTCGGTCAGGCCACAGGCGTTGGCGACGAACTGGACCCGCTCGGCCAGCTCGGCGTCGGCGGACACCACCGCCCCCCCGACCACGTCGCTGTGCCCGTTGATGTACTTGGTGGTCGAGTGCACGACCAGGCTCGCGCCCAGGGCCAGGGGGCGCTGGAACACCGGGGTGAGGAAGGTGTTGTCCACGACCGTCAGCGCCCCGCGCTCGCGTCCGAGCGCCGAGATCGCGGCGATGTCCGCGAGCTTGAGCAGCGGATTGGAGGGGGTTTCGATCCAGATCAGCCGCGTGCTGGGGCGGAGCGCCGAACCGACGTGTCCCGGGTCGTCCATGGGGACGAACGAGAACTCGACGCCCAGGCGTGAAAAGATGTCGCTCATCAGGCGGTAGGTGCCGCCGTAGATGTCGTGTCCCGCGATGACGTGATCGCTGGCGCCGAGCAGGTGCAGCACCGCGGCGACGGCGGCCATCCCGGTCCCGGTACAGACCGCGCCGGCACCCCCCTCGAGCGCGGCGATGCACCGCTCGAGGGCCTGCCGTGTCGGGTTGCCGCTGCGGGTGTAGTCGAAGCCCCGGTTGACCCCCAGGGAGTCGAACGCGAAGGTCGACGAGGGATAGAGCGGTGGCATCACCGAGTTGAACGCGACGTCGGCGACCTTGCCCTCGTGGATGACCGTGGTGCTCGTGCTCGGTGCCATGCTTTGGAATCCTTGGTTCAGATCTGGTAGTCAGCGGGGCGCTTGGTGCGCACGACCCGTCCCTGCTCGACGTGAATTCCGCACTCCTTCTGCTCGTCCTGCTCCCACCACCAGCGTGCGGCGCGCGGGCCTTCGGCGGGGCGGGTCGGTCGCGTGCA
>CAYZQO010000150.1:0-5021 GCA_964480725.1 uncultured Polyangiaceae bacterium
GGACCGGCGCGACGGGAACCACCGGTCCGACAGGCCCGACGGGCTGGACCGGCGCAACAGGAGACACCGGCCCGACAGGCCCGACGGGCTGGACCGGCGCGACCGGATCCACCGGTCCGACTGGCCCAACAGGCTGGACCGGCGCGACCGGATCCACCGGTCCGACAGGCCCGACAGGCTGGACCGGCGCGACGGGAACCACCGGTCCGACAGGCCCGACGGGCTGGACCGGCGCGACGGGAACCACCGGCCCGACAGGCCCGACGGGCTGGACCGGCGCGACCGGTGCCACGGGTCCGACTGGCCCAACAGGCTGGACCGGCGCGACCGGTGCCACGGGTCCGACAGGCCCAACAGGCTGGACCGGCGCGACCGGTGCGACCGGTCGCCGATAAGAAGAAGTGGTGCGATTTGGGCTGGGCCACGGCGGGGCACTTCGGGCAGTGCCGGTCGTGGCAAGGGTTGTAGGACGGTCGCTGGTGACCGCACGCGAGCCAGGCGTCCACGTGCCCAACGAGGGCGGCGGTGCGGCACCGCTCGATCGCGTCGAGCACCGCGCTCTCGGTGGGGGTCATGGGAGCGAGAGGTCGGTGGCCGCCTACAGTCATGAAGGTGCAAGCGCGCGCGGCAGCTGGCCAAGCCCGAGGCCACCCCACCCGGAGGCCGCCGCGCGGGCTGAGATCCAGCTACTCGTTGTTCCGCAGCCAGATCCCGAGCGCCCCGAGGGAGGCGTCGCTGGCGGACTGGGCTCCGAGCGCGACCCGCGCGAGCTCGTCCACCCGGGCGGGATCCGGCTCACGATCGTAGCCGTGGCGCGCGAAATGCCGGAAGCGACGCACCTCGCGCAGCGCGTCCACCGCCTCCGGCGAGATCACGGCCGGACGCAGCCCCTCGATGGGGACCGCCGCCGACCGCAGCAGGTCGTCGTGCCAGCTCGGTCCGGCGGGGACTGCCCCGTCGAGCGCGCGCAGCACACGCTCCAGGGTGGCTTCCATCGCCGTGTACCAGCGCTCGATCTCGAAGCTCAGCGCCCGGACGCGCAGCCACTCCCGGTCGGGGTCGTCCGTGCGGTGCTGCAGGCGCTCGATGGCCGACGCGAGCGAGCGCAGCCCCTCTCGATCCTGGTCGAGCTCGGCAGCCAGGCGCAGCCGCGCGACCGCTGCGACCTCAGCCGGTGACATCGAGCTCCCTTCCCTCCGCCAGGATCCGCGACCGCAGGCCGTCACTCGCTTCCTCCAGGCGGACCAGATCGACCGGCGCCCCGAGCAAATCCTCGAGCTCGAGGATGGTCCGGATCAGGCCGAGCTCGGGGAGCCCCTCCGCGGCCAGGTCGACGTCCGTCCGCGCGTGCGGCGCCCCATCGCCGGCGAGGCTCCCGAAGAGCCAGGCCCGGCGCGCCCCGCGGCGGCCAAGCAGGCGTGCCGCATCGCCGACGAGCGCACGGAGCCGATCCGCCCGCGCGCGCGCCGCCTGCTGCTCGTCCGCGATCCGCTCGGCCAGCAAGTCCACCGCCGAATGGTATCACCAGAGGCCCCCGCGCCAAGGCGCCCCACCCTCACGCCACCCGCGACCCGCGCGAGTCCAGCCGTCGCCCCCCTCACCGCCCGAAGCCCACGCGGCGGCGGGCGCCGCGCTCGAGGGCGTGCTCCTCGGCGAGCCGAGCGACTCGAACACGACCCGCGCCAGCGCCGGGGTGCGGACCTGGCTGAGCGCGCAGTGTATCAGGACGACCTCGCCCGCCCGGAGGGCGGCTGCGACCGCGGCCGCGAGGCCGCGGAGCAGGCCCGAGCGAGGGAGTCGGGGCGCGGCTCGCGGTTCTCGATTGCCGCGCCGCTGCGATGGAGATGCGCTCGTCGGCTCCCTCGCTACGGGGAGGCTTCCGTGCAGGTATCCGTGCAGTCCGCGCTCGGGCCCCCATCGTCGCAGGCCTCGCCGAAAGCGGTGTCCACGAACCCGTCGCCGCAGAAGTGCGCGCGTCGACATGCCGTCGAACAGTCCCCTTGGCTGCCGTAGACGCTGCCGTTCGCGGCTCCATGATCGCATTCCTCGGGCGCATCCAACTCACCGTCGCCGCAATACGGCCCGGGCGTGCAGTCGGTGCGGCAGCCACCGTAGGTGTCGTCCGCATTCTCGGCGCCAAGGTCGCACTGCTCCGTGAGGGTGGCCACCCCGTCGCCGCACTGAGGCACGCACTCCGAGCGCTGCGTCTCGAACCCGGAGAGGGTCAGCTGGTAGTTCGACTCGCGCGGGTGCTGGTCGGCGTGGAAGACCGCGATCTCGTAGATCCGCCCCTCCTCGAGCCCGAAGGTGGCGCCGCTGATGTTAAACGACTCCTCCAGGCGCTCGTGGGTCCCGCCAAGGTCGAGCGCGAGCTGCCCGTTCACGAACACCCACACGTCGTCGTCGCCGAAGAACGAGAGGATCCCGCTCGCACCGCTGTAGCGGAAAAGGTAGCGGACCTCGGTGGTGAAGTAGAAGTTCCGGAGCATCCCGGTGATCTCGCCCGTGTCGAACGGCAGCGCCCCGCCCTCGCCCGGGTCGCAGGTGCCATAGTTGACGTCCGGATCCCACTGCGACAGAACCGGGCAGCTCGTGCCTGCGCAGCAAGCCTGCTCGAGCCCACTCTCCCAGTAGGGCCAGATGTTGCAGATCTTGTCCCGGGCCTGATCCTCGAGGGGGAAGAACCCGCTCGACAGAATGGCGGAGTGCTCGTTGTCGCAGAAGGAGTGGATGTCGTCGTTGACCGTGTCCCCGTCGCTGCTGGAGAACTGGTACACCCCGCCGGCAATGGCCTCGAGCTCGAGCGTGCCCCGGACCGCGGTGCTGTAGCTCGAGTCCGTGTACCACTGGGCAAACGTCTCCGCGCTGTGCATGACAGGGACGTTCAGCACGCTGTCGAAGCCGACGCGATAGCGCGTCGAGCCGTCCCCCTCGACGGTGCAGGCCTGCCCGTTGGTCGCGGTGATGATGTCCCTCGCGTCCCGGTCCGTGAACCGACACTCGCACATGCCGTTCTTGGCCGGGTTGAACTGGGGCTTGCCCTGCGCACTGAGCGTCGGCAGGACCAGGCCCGTGCAGAGCTCGGTCGAGTCGGTGCTCGAGCAGTTCGAGGTGACCGGGTCGGGGTCGCCGGAGGCGTTCGGCACGCAGAGGGTCTTCTCGCCGCCGACCGAGGCGCCGAGGTAGAAGAAGTCGGGGTGGCCGCCGTTGACGTTCTGGCCGTCGAAGTCGCGGTAGATCACCGGCAGCACGAGGCATTCGCCGCCGCCCGAGGAGCAGGGCTCGGTGTCGAGCTCCTCGATCGTCTCGCAGGCGAAACCGGCCTCCTGCTGGCAGATGGCGTCACAGCCATCACCGGGGTATGCGTTGCCGTCGTCGCACGCCTCGCCGACGTCGATGTTGCCGTCGCCGCAGAAGATCTGGCAGGCGCCGGTCACGCCCCCCGTGCGGCAGCTCGGCTCGAGGGTACAGGTCTTGGAGCAGCCGGGGTTGGCGGGGTCGCCGTAGAACAGGCCGTTCTCCGCGCCCTGGTCGCAGGACTCGCCGGGCTCCTGGACCCCGTTGCCGCAGGACCGGGTGCAGACGCTCGGCATCGCGGTCCCGCAGTCCCAGCCCGGCTCCTCCCTGCAGGTGCTGGAGCAGCCGTCCCCGCTGATCGCGTTGCCATCGTCGCACCCCTCCCTGCCCGCCACGATGCTCCCGTCACCACAGTAGGGAACGCAGTCTCGGCCCGGCACGCGGCACTGCCAGCCCTCCTCGAGCCTGCACGCGCTCGAGCAGCCGTCCCCCGCGTCCGCGTTGCCATCGTCACATGCCTCGAACGTGTCGATGAATCCGTTGCCACAGCCGGGTACCGGTGGCTGGCCGCCATTGCCGCTCTCGCCTGCCGCACCACCGAGCTCAACACCTCCTTCGCCCCCGGAACGGGTACCGCCGGTGACAACGCCGCCGAGACCACCCGCGGACGTGCCGCCCGTGGCGCCGACGGGCGTGCCTGGGCCACCCGTGCCACCCGTCGCACTACCACCGGAGCCGCCACTGCCCGCGAGCGCGCCACCCCCGCCGCCCGTTCCATGAGGCTCGCAGAGGTCCGACTGGCACGTCAGGCCATCGTCACAGGTTCCATTGCGGTAGCACGAGCACCCGAGGGTCCCGACCTCGCAGGCATTGCAGACGCCATCCTCGCAGCGAAGCTGCGCGTCACAGGTGTCGTTGCCGTAGCAGGAGCAACCGAGAGCGCCCGGGACACAGTCGGTCCCCGCGCCGCTCGCGCCGCCACCTTCGCCTTGGCGAAGTCCCCCGGTGCCGTACGGACCACCACCCGCGCCGCCATTCGTTCCGAGCGTGTCGCCGTCCCCGCACCCGGAAGCGAAACCTCCGGCCAGCATCAACAGGCTCACGAGCGTTGAACTGCGCATGCGCATGTCCCTCCGCGGACGGTTGAACAGCCGACCGCCGACCCAATCCATGAGGGTATCGCCCATGAGCAGCGGAGGCAACGGGTCGCGAAGGATCGGGCGAGCTCGCGCCCGGGGAGGGCAAGCCTTGGGTTCACTTCGGAACGAGCTGGACCGTCACCCCGTCCTCTGCGTCGCCGCCGGGCGTCGTCTGAGATGACGCGACGTCAGCTCCGGGCGTCCGCTCGCGCGTCACGACGGGCCGTCGTCCTCCCGGCCCACGCGCCCGGACATAGATCCTCCGAGCAGTCCCCGCTGCCCCCCGAAGCGTCGCGGAATTTGCGCCGCGCCGCGGGCTGGCGGCGCTGGGATTTCGCTCCCCGTTCGCCGTCGGATGGAGCTACCGTCGTCGTGTCCACTCTTGGCTTTGCTTGGGACGAGCGACGGTGACGGGAAGTGACACCCTGCTGAGACGGCTGCCGGCCGAGGTGCGCCGGGTCGCGCGGCGGCTGCTCGACGAGCCGCTGCGGTCGCCCGCGGCGCTCCGGGAGGGGGTCGTCGAGCACCTCGAGCTGCTCGAGCGGGAGCACCGCCGCAACGAGTTCCTCGATCTCGTGCGGGCGC
>CAYZQO010000151.1:0-4917 GCA_964480725.1 uncultured Polyangiaceae bacterium
CGCCCCCGGGGCGTGAGCCGTGGAGTGTGCGAATTGAGCTTCGGGGAGCATGGCGAGGGGGCTCCCCCGTGGGAGGTTGAGGTGGGCGGCAAGACGGGTCGCTCCGCTGCCTCTCGGGAGCCAAAGCATGAACCCTCGCACGGTGTTCGCGGTCGGCACGCTCTCGTGCCTCGGGGTCCTCGTGAGCTGCTCGGACAGCGACGGGGGTGACGTGTCTGACGTCCTGGGAGCCGCGGATGTCGGCCCCGCGGGGGGTGACTCCGGTGCGGCCGGTCTGGGGGACGTGGGGTCGACGGGCACGGGCGGCGTCGGAGTCCAAACCAGACCGACGGGCGGTGTGAGCGCCGCGGGGGGCGGGGCGTCAGCGACGGGCGGCGTGCCCACGACCGGAGGCGTCCACGCCACCGGCGGAGCCCCGTCGACCGGAGGGATGCTGGCGACAGGCGGCGTCTTGGCGACGGGTGGGACGGTAGCGACCGGCGGGAGTCGTCCGACGGGAGGCACAGCGGACAGCGGCGGAGCACCCGCGAGCGGCGGGGCACGGCCGACGGGGGGGGGCGAGCTGAGTGGAGGAGCGCCCGCGACGGGAGGTCTCGAGCCAGCCGGCGGGGAGCCAGCGACCGGTGGCGTCGAGCCAGTCGGTGGGACGCTCACGACAGGCGGCGTCGGCGGATCCGGCGGCGCGCCCGAGGACGGCGGGGCCCTCGCGACGGCCGGCGCCGAGCCGATCGGCGGCGCGCCCGCGACGGGCGGCAGCGGCTGCGGCGACGTCGCCGATCCGGCAGAGGAGGGCCCACTCGACGTGCGGAGCTACTCCTCCGGTCTGCGTGACGGCTCCGACTACGGGTCGCAGACGATGCACTACCCCACCGACGGAGCGCCACCCTACCCGGCGCTGGCGATCGTCCCGGGGTTCATGTCCCTCGAGTCTTCGATCGCGGACTATGGACCGCATTTCGCCTCGCACGGGATCGTCACGCTGACGATCGGCACCAACAGCACGATGGACCAGCCGCCGGCGCGCTCGGAGGCCCTGCTGGACGCCCTCGAGACGATCAAGGCGGAGAATACGCGCGCCGGGGGGCCCCTCGAAGGCAAGCTGGATCTGTCGCGCCTGGGGGTCATGGGCTGGTCCATGGGTGGCGGCGGGACGCTGATCACGGTCGACGCTCACCCCGAGCTCAAGGCCGCCATCACCCTCTGCGCCTGGAACCCGGGGCAGACCTACCGGAATGACCAGGTGCCGACGCTCCTGTTCGCCGGCACCGCTGACGTACTGGCCGGTGGCCAGTCGCAGGGCTTCTACACCAGCATCCCGGAGACGACGCCCAAGATGCTCTTCGAGGTGCAGGGCGCCGACCACTTCTTCGCCAACACCCCCGCGGGCGCCAGCGGTCAATGCGGCAAGTACGGGACCGCCTGGCTCAAGGTGTTCCTGACCGGCGACGAGTGCTACCGGCGCTTCCTGCTCGAGCCGCCCTCCGGGACGTCGGACTTCCGCACCAACGTCGAGTAGTCTCTTGCACCGCCGGGAATGGTCGGCGACGTGGCGCGCGGGGGCTACGGCCTCACGGTCCGCGCCGCGCGGTACTCGGTGGGGAGCACGCCGTGCCAGCGCCGGAAGGCCCGGCAGAACGCGCTCACACTGGAGAAGCCGAGGTTGAAGGCGATCTCGGACACGCTGCGCTTGCCCGCGAGCTCCTGCTCGGCAGAGTAGCGGCGGACCTCATCCACGATCTCGCTGAACGTCACCTGCTCCGCCTCGAGGTGGCGGCGCAGGGTCGGCGGGCTGACACCGAGGCTCTTCGCGATCCAGCGCATGGTGACCTGCCCGGACGCGAGGTGCTGGCAGGTGAGGCGCTTGACCCGCGCGGTGAGGGTGTCGCCCTCGTCGAGCCGCGCCAGGAGCTGGTCCCCGCGCAGCGCGAAGGCGCGCGCCAGCACCGGCGATGGCGCGTTCAGGGGTGCGTCGAGGAACGCCCGGGGGAGCACCAGCGCGTTGCGCCCGGCTCCGAAGCGCACGCGGCCGAGGAAGAAGCGACGGTACTCGGCCGCGTAGCTCGGCTCGGGCTGTTCGAGCTCTAGCGTGCACTGCGACTCGTCGAGGGTCACCGCCCGCCGGAGGAAGGCGATCATCGAGGCGAACGCGAAGTCCGCCGCGGCCGGTGGCGTGGTGACGCCGATCCGGGACCGGCGGCAGTACGCCGCCCGCTCGCCGTCGACCTCCAGCGCGAAGGCACCGTCCTCGGTCAGGAGGCGGTAGTAGCGAGCGGTGCACTCGAGCGCGCCGCGGACGGTCTCCGCGTTGCGCGCGGCGATCTCCAGCACGTCGAAGTCCGTGGGCTCCACGCACGCCGCGGCGTGGAGCCCGATCGCAGGGTCCTCGGTGACGCGGATCGCCTCCTTGAGCATCCGTCCCGCGTCGGTCAGCGGGATCCGGACGTCTGGATCTGCCAGCGAGGCGTCGATGGTTGCGGGATCGAGCAGGAGCCCGCCCCGCGGGTGGTTGGAGAGGTAGCGGAGGAAGGGCCAGAGCACGCGTACCGACTCCGTCCCCACCACCGGCGACTTGAGGTCGCGCCGGGCTTCGCCACTCGCCCGGCTCCGGAGTCGTCCGCGTGCAGGGGACCTCACCCGAGCATGCTGCCCTGTTGCTCCCCGCGGAACAAGCCCGGCGGCGCGGTCCCCGAGCGCCAGGGGACGCACTTCGAGCCCGCCGGTGCCTGCGCGGCGCGGATGGAGCTGCCACCTTGAGCCACGGGAAGGAGGTCTTCATGCGTCGCCAGACCATCAGCGCGGCCCTCGTCACGGTGGGAGTGACGCTTGCTTTCGGCTGCGCCAGCGAGTCAAGCGATGCAGGCGAGGATCGCGTTCCCGCCGCGGGCGGGGCGTCGAATGGGGGGGTGGGGACCGGCAGCACCGCGGCCACTAGTGGGGCGATGCCGGGCGGCGGCGCGGTCACGGGCGGCTCGACGAGCGACGGCGCGGGGGCAGCGAGCGGCGGCACGGCGAACGGGGGTGAGCCCGCGGGCGGGGCGACGTCGGGCGGTCAGTTCGTGGGCGGAACGACGACGGGGGGCGTGGCTACCGGTGGCGCCAGCACCGGTGGTGCCAGCATCGGCGGCGAGGAGACGGGGGGGGGCGCGACGGGGGGCTTGACCACTGGCGGTGCCAGCACCGGTGGCGAGGCGACGGGGGGCGTGACCGCCGGTGGTGCCAGCATCGGCGGCGAGGTGACGGGGGGCGAGGCGACGGGGGGCGAGGCGACGGGGGGCGTGACCGCTGGCGGTGCCAGCACCGGCGGAGAGGCGACGGGGGGCGAGGCGACGGGGGGCGAGGCCACCGGTGGTGCCAGCACCGGCGGCGAGGTGACGGGCGGCGCCACCAGCTCGGGCGGCACGGGCTCCGAGCCGACCCCGACCCATTTGCCCACCCCGACCGCGACCTGCCCCACGCTCGAGTCGGGGATGGTGAGCTTCCTCGGCAGCGAGGTGTCGCTCACCGTCGGCCCGAGCGGCGTGGCGGGACCGCTGCTCTTCTACTGGCACGCCACCGGCATGACGTACACCGAGGTCAGCACCGGCTTCGGTGACCTCATGGACGAGGTGGAGTCGAGCGGCGGCGTGGTCGCCTCCTTCACCTCCACCACCCGCGAAGGCTCGAACACCGGCAACGCGGTCTGGTACACCGGCGACTTCGCCATCGCCGACGAGGTGCTGGCGTGCGCCCTAGAGCAGGGGCTGGTCGACCCCCGTCGCGTCCATGTGTCGGGCTACAGCGCCGGGGGGCTCCAGTGCGGCGTGATGGCCCGGCTGCGCTCCGGGTACGTCGCCAGTGTGCTGTGCATGTCGGGGGGGCTCGTCCAGGCGCTCTCCTTCACGCTCGACGGCTTCGCCCTGCAGGAGCCGAGCCACTCGCCGTCGGCGATCGCGGCCCACGGCGCGGCCGGCCTGGATGTCATCGGTGTCGATTTCTCCACCTGCAGCGCCTACTTCTGCGGTCTCGTCGCCGCCGACGGTGGCGTCGCCATCGACTGCGACGACGGCGGCGATCACCTCGTGTCGATGTCGTCCCGGGCCCGGACCATGGGCGCCGTCGCCACCCGGTTCTTCGACGAGAATCGCTGGGGCTCGCCGGCGGACTACGCTGGGGGGCTCCCGAGCTACTTTCCCGACTACTGCGCCCTCGTGCCGTAGCGAACTCGACCTCTCCTCGCTCACCTGCGGCACCACCCCCTCGCGGCGACGGCGTCACTCCGCCTCGTCAAGGAGCGTTCATGCGCAAGACCTCCCTCGTCAGCGTCACCCTCGCCCCCCTGATGATCCTGGCCGCACCGGCCTCGGCCGCGGAGCCTCGGGTCCACGATGGCCTGCACTTCCGCGCCGCCCTCGGACTCGGCTACGCCGGTGATTCGTTCGAGAGTGACCCGATCCTCGGCGAGCGGCTGGACGGATCGCTCGGCGGCCTCGCCCTGGTCGGGGAGCTCTCGGCGGGGTACGCGGTCTTCCCCGGGGGCTTCGTCGGTGGCGGCTTCTACCTGAATCACCTGCCCTCCCCCGAGGGGAGGGACGTGGACTGGGGAGACGCCACCATCGACGAGGTCGAGCTCGAGGCCGGCACCTACTGGATGCTGGGACCGCTGCTGGACCTGTACCCCAAGCCCGAGTCCGGGCTACGCGTCACCGTTTCGCTCGGCTACGGGCGCCTGTCCCTCGGGGACGGGGAGGCTGAGGTGGACACCGCGCTCGGCGTTGCCCGGTACGATATCGAGGACCAGCACGCCGACGGGTTCTCAGCCATGATCGGGGTCGGCTACGACTTCTGGGTCCACGACGTGGCCTCGATCGGCGTGGTCGGGCGCTTCATGGCCGCCCCGCTGCGGGGGGAGGACGACGACGACGTCGACTGGAAGCACAC
>CAYZQO010000152.1:0-4780 GCA_964480725.1 uncultured Polyangiaceae bacterium
CACTCCCGCCGATCTCACTCCCGCCGATCTCACTCCCGCCGATCTCACTCCCGCCGATCTCACTCCCGCCAATGCTGCCGCCAGCCAGGTCGACGCCACCGCCACCCGAGTCACCCCCCGTACCAGCGCCGCCCCCCGGATCGCTGCCGCCCACTCCCGCAAGGGATCCCTCGCCTGCCTGACCGGCTGCATGCTCCCCGCCTAGGGGCGCCACCCTCGAAGTGCTCTCGCACCCGAAGAGCTGAGCCACGCCGACCAACCCAAGGGCAATCCATGAGCGCATGAACTGCATCGGTAGCACGGATCGGCCGCGCCGATAACTGCACCCGTGCCTGGTGATCGGGTACCGCCGTTGCGGCAGGCAGACAAGACGTGATTCCGCTACGAGATCCAAACCCGGTGGCGCCAGCGAGGGAACCTGGAGTGGACGCGGTGCAACGACCTTCCGCGGGGCCTCTCGGCGCCGAGCAGAAGCGCCTGGAGGCCGAGGTCATCGACGCCCAGCGCGCCGCGATCCGGGAGCTCTCCACGCCATCATCCCGCTGCTCGATGGCATCCTCCTGCTGCCCCTGGTCGGCAGCATCGATACCCGTCGTGCCCAAGACATCCTGCGCTCGGTGCTGGCCGGCATCCGCGAGCATCGCGCTCGGATTCTCATCCTGGATCTCACCGGGGTGAGCATCATCGACACGGCGGTGGCGCATCACCTGAACAAGACCATCCGCGCCGCGCAGCTCAAGGGCGCCCGGACCCTGGTGACCGGACTCTCCGACGCGGCCGCCGAGACCTTCGTCGAGATCGGCGTGGACTGGGGGCACGGGGAGACACTGCGCGATCTGCAGACAGGGCTCGCGATGGCGCTCACGTTGACCGGCTACCGCTTGGTCCGAGAGCAAACCTGACGCGCATACGCCCACGTTAGGCGCTCGGCGCTGCCCGGCGTGGGCGCGCCGCCCGTTCCGGGCTACACCAGCCGCCATGCTTCGTACCCTCTCGCTCGACGCCGGAGGCGTCCTGGTCCGCCCGAACTGGGGCACGGTTGCCACCGTGCTCGCGACCCACGGTATTGCCGCGACACCCGCCGCTCTCGCCACCGAGGAGCTCGCGGTCATGCGGGAGCTCGACAGCCCGGAGAGCATCCGGCTGACCAGCGACGAAGACCGCACCGCCGCCTTCCTCGCGCGGGTCCTCGCCCGCACCGGCGTCGTCGCGCCCCCGGCCGCGGCGAGCGCGGCGATCGCGGAGCTATGCCGCCTCCACGCCGCGGAGAACCTCTGGGACGATGTGCCGGCGGACGTCGTCCCGGCCCTCGCTCGCTTCCGCGCCCTGGGCCTCCTGCTCGTGGTCCTCTCGAACGCAAACGGCACGGTCCGGATGAAGCTCGACCGCCTGGGCATGGGGCGGTGGTTCGCCGCCGTCGTTGATTCCGGCGAGGAGGGGGTGGAGAAGCCCGATCCGCGCTTCTTCGCCCTCGCGCTCGAGCGCGTCGGGGCGGACCCTGCCACGACCCTCCACGTCGGTGACCTCTTCAACGTCGATGTCGTCGGGGCGCGGGCCGCGGGCCTCCGCGCGGTCCTCGTCGATCGGGGTGACCTGCAGGCCGACCGCGACTGCCCGAGGTTCCGGGACCTCGGCGAGCTCGCGACCGCCGTCGAACAGGGTCGGCTCTGAGGGGGAACGCCCGCGCCGCCCCCTTCGGTTCTCTGGCCAGCGGGGCAACGGTGAACCCTTCAAGCCTTCCCTGCACTCTGACCGGCGGATCCGGCACGGAGCCGGCAGGAGGAGCGGTCGTGTTCGACGTGATGAGCTGGATGGGACTCGGTGGTGGGCGCCGCACGGCGACCTCGGAGCGCGCACACGAGTTGGTCGAGCAGGGGGCGCTCCTGCTCGACGTGCGCACTCGCGGGGAGTTCGCGGGCGGACACCTCCCGGCCGCAGTGAACGTCCCGGTCGGGGAGCTCGCGGAGCGAACGCACGAGCTGACGTCACCGGCGCGGCCGATCGTGGTCTACTGTCGGAGCGGAGCCCGGAGCGCCTCGGCGGCGAGCCAGCTCCGCCGCCTCGGCCTCGAGGTGCACGATCTCGGGCCCATGAGCGCCTGGTGAGGCGGCCCGGGGCGTGGGCGGCGGGGCCGCCTCCGCGCCACGACCATTCCCCCCTGCCGCGAACGCGAGCACGCGTGCTAGACGGGCCCACACGCCCGCGCTTCCGGGGATGCGACCGCAGCGGGGCGACCGTCCCCGCCCCCGCCCGGGGACGCGACGGCACGGACCGGTCGCACCCAGGCTCGCATGACCTCGACGCTCCTTCGCCTCCTGCAGCGGCTCCGGTACCGCTGTGACTGGCTGCTCCGGCCGAATCGGCTCCCGGTCCAGCTCTACCTCGTCACCGCCCTCGTCGCGGCGCTGGCGATCCTGGCCTGGCAGCTCGCCCCGCACTACCCGGTGAGCCGCTGGCTCTTCTGGCGCTATGCCGCGTACTGGATCGGCGCGCTGGGATGGGCGGTGGCGGCGTTCTCGCTGGGCAACGCCGCCCTGGAGTGGTTCTGCCCGCGGCCCCTGCGAACGCTCGAGCAGATCACGATCGCGTTCGGGGCCGGCGTCTACCTCTTCGAGCTTGCGATGTTCGCGGTCGGGGTGCTCGGGCTCTACGGGCCCGTCACCTTCTTCGCCCTGCCGCTCCTCTCCGTCGCGCTCACCGCCCGCCCCCTCGGGCGCTTCACGGCCCGTGCCTTCCGCGCCGCCGGGACCGCCCGCGAGCTCTGGCCCCAACGCAAGCCCGCCGGGCGCTGGGCCATCGTGCTGTTCGGGTTCGTCGGCCTCCTGATGCTGTACTTGCTGATACTGACGCCGGAGAACGTCCAGTTCGACGCGCGGTGGAAGCAGATGGCCATCGCGGAGGACTACGCGGTGACCGGGGGGATCCGCCGCTTCGATGAGGGGTGGACCCCGGGGACGCGCCCGCACCTCGCCAACCTCCTTTACACCTGGGCGTTCCTCGCCCCGTCCGCCGAGCTCTTCGACCAGATGCTCCTCTCGGCGCACGTCGAGTACGTCGTCTTCCTGGTCACCACCCTGGTGGGGATCCCGGCGGTCGTGCGCCGGCTGGTCCCGGGAGCGGATCCGACCACGGTGTGGGCCGCCCGCTTCCTCTTCCCGGGCGTGCTCCTGTACGACGCCACCCTCTGCGGGGGCTCCGATCACCTCGGCGCCATGCTGGGGCCACCGATCTTCCTCGTCACCCTGCTCACCTACGAGCGACTGAACCCGCGCTGGGCCGCCCTCCTGGGTCTCTTGATGGCGTCGGCCGCAACCGTCAAGGACACGACCGCGCTCCTGCTGGTGCCAGTCCCAGCGCTCGTCATCGCCTATCGGGTGGCGACAACCGCGCTCCGACGGCTCCTCTTCGAGCCGGGAGGCCGCCGGGCGCCCCTCGACTGGCTCTGGGCCCCCGCGGCGGCCACTCTGTCGGTGCTCGTCTTCACCGCCCCGCAGTGGCTCAAGAACCTGATCTGGTACGGCGATCCGCTCTACCCGATGCTCCACGCCTACTTCAGGCCGCGTCCCTGGACGGAGACGGCCCCCTACGTCTTCCAGTGGCTCTACAAGGACACGCAGATGTGGGCCCCGGAGCGCAGCCTGGCGGGAGTGCTCGAGACGCTGAAGGTCCTCGTCACCTGGTCCTTCATCCCCAACGACTGGCCGAGCCTGCACGGCAAGGTCCCGGTCATCGGCTCGCTCCTCACCCTGCTGCTGCTCTGCCTGCCGGCGCTGCGCCGGACCGGGCGGCTCTGGCTCCTGGTCTTCTACATCCATGCCGGCATCTTCGCCTGGTACTGGGTGCACCATCAGGACCGCTACCTGCAGGGGCTGATGCCCTTGATGGCCGCCGCGCTGGCGGCCTGCATCCTGCTGGTGTGGCGCACCGCCTGGTGGCCGGGGCGCGCGCTGGTGGCGGCGCTGGTGGGCCTGCAGATCGTCTGGGGGGGCGACGTGTGGTTCATCCAGACGCACGCCATGATCAAGGCGCCCATCAAGGAGGTCGCCGATCTCTTCGCCGAGGGCTTCCGTTCACGCGATCGGGGACTGGACGCGCTCGACCGCCGCCTGGAGGTGCAGCAGCAGTGGCAGGACGTCGGCCGCGCCACGCCCGAGGGCGCGCGCCTGCTGCTGCACGACATCAACGCGCACCTCGGCACCCGTCGCCAGGTGGTTTCTGATCGCAAGGCCTGGCAGCTCGGCATCGACTACGGCCTGCTCCGGAGCCCCGCCGAGGTCCACGCCCTGTACCGGAGCCTGGGCGTCACCCACGTCGTGTTCGACGCCGACAAGAGCATCGGCTGGGACTCGCTGGCGGGGGATCTGCGCTTCCATGAGTACGCGAGCGCTCACCTCAGCGACCGCCGGCGGGTGGGCGGCTACGTGGTCGCCGCGCTCCCCGCCGAGCCGCCAGTGACCCGCCAGAACGACGTGGCGCTGCTGCTCACCTGCCGGGGCGCCTTCGAGCCGGGGCTCCACCCGCTCTCGCAGCTCACCACGCCCGTGCACGGTCCGGCGTCGGATCGGTACGAGCGGCCCCTCCGGCGCCTGGGCAGCGCCGAGCAGGCCGTGAGCCTCGCGACGCACGCCTCCTTCCTGGTCCAGGAGACGCGCTGCTACCCCAAGCTCCCGGCGGAGCTCATGGAGCAGTTCGACAGGCTCGTGGCGCGCCACGGCTTCAAGCGGGGCCGGGACTACGTCCTTCACCTGCGCCGCGCCTCCGCCCCGCCACCGGCGGCGCT
>CAYZQO010000153.1:0-4543 GCA_964480725.1 uncultured Polyangiaceae bacterium
CCAGGGCAGGTCCGAGTTCGGCGCCTGCTCGCCGGCGCACCGCAGCCAGAGCTTGCGCCGAAACTCCGGATCCTTGGGCCAGGGCTTCACGCTCACACCCCGCGACTTCAAGAAATGGCTCGCCCAGTCGTCCAGGTTCACGACGTCGATGCGGGAGAGCTCCGGGCCGCAGAGATCGCCGAGCTGGCGCCGCAGATCGCTGGCGAGGTTCTTGGTGAAGGTCGTGAACAGGACGCGCTGGTCGGGGCGCGGGAAGACCTCCTTGGCCAGGTGCCGCGCCCGGTGCATGGCGACCACGGTCTTGCCGGTGCCCGCGCCGCCCAGGACGCGCATGGGGCCGTTGGAGCGCGCCGTGACCAGGCGCTGCTGGGCCGGGTGGAGGAAGATCCGCCACTGGGCGAGCGGGGCGTTCAGGATCTCGGCGAGCTCGTCGTCGTCCTCGACGAGCTTGAAGCTCCGCTGCGTGCCCGGGCGGGCGAGCGCGGCCGAGAAGTCCGTGGTGTCGACCGCGGGTGCGGCCTCGGGCGCCGCCGGGGGTGCCTTGCCCGCGAGCTGTTCGATGGCCTCATCGAGGGTGAACCCGGCGGCCAACAGGTAGAGCGCGTCGCTCGCCTCGGCGGGGAGGAACCGCGCGAGCTCGTCCAGATCCTCGTCCGTGCGCAGCGCCCGCACCGCCGGGAGCAGCGGCTCGGGGACGCCGAGCAGCAGCAGCTCGTCGTCGGTGCGCCCGGCCAGCAGGCGGCCCGAAGGGACCGCCGCGGACGGGTCGGTCTTGACCACGGACATGGGCGCGGGCGCGGGCGCGGGCGCCGTGTCGTTGGCGGGCGCCCCCGCGACCGGCTCCCACACCTGCAGGGTGCCCGTGTGCGGGTGGACCGCGAAGCGCTTGCGGCTGGCCCAGGCCATCGCCTCGTCGTGGTGCGCGACCCACACCAGGAGGAAGACGTTGCCCTGGTCCGGCCGGATGACGATCGCCCGGTAGTCGTCGCCGATCCGCACCGTGCGCACGGCCTCGTCGACGGTGTCGTGGATCGGTTCGTAATGGATCCCGGGCTGCGTCGGATCCGCCTTGAACTTCTCGATGAAGGAGCGCACCCGCTTCTGGCTCTTGCGCGGGATGCCGGCGTAGGCCTCGAGGAAGTCCGCGGAGATCGCCACCTGAGCCTGCATCGATCAGTCCTCCTGCGGGTGCCGCCCCGCGCCGCTCCGGGCGGCGCCGAGCGCCGCCGCCACGGCCTCGGCGATCCGCTCGGGGTCGTCCGTCTCCAGGCCAAAGATCTGCCAGCCGCGGGCGGCCCACGCCTCCCGATCGGCCTCGGTCGCCTGGTACCAGAGCGCGATCCCGAGCGCGTGCCAGGCGAGCACCGCGTCGAGGACCACGCCGGGGCCGAAGGGGCTCGTGAACTCCTCGGGCGCGGGCAGCCCCCGCGCGAGCAGTGCGAGCGCGAGCGGACGGGCCTCCGGGAGCTCCTCGTCGAGCGCCACGCGCGGATCGTCCGGGCCGGTGGCGGCGGGGTGCTCCGAGAGGGGCCGCGGCTCCACGCGCGGGGCCGGGTGCGGCGCCGTGGGGACGCCCCCCGCGGGCTCGTCCGCGGCCTGGTGCTCGAGCAGCTCGGTCGTCGTGACGACCACCTCGCCGGCGTGGAACTGCAGCAGGTTCCAGGTCTGGAGCAGCGCGCGCCAGCTCGCCTCGAAGGCCTCGCCGTCGCGGCGCGCGCGGTCGTCGTGAGCGCGCAGGGTGAAGCGGAGCGCCCCGAGCTCGCCCTTGGCGAGCCGCGCCGCCGGCAGCTCGACGAGCAGGGCGCTGGCGGGGAGCGGCTTCAGGCCCGCCACCGTGGTGCCGAGCGCCGCCTGGTGCGCGGGCGGGGTCGCTGACCGCTCGATCGCGGTCCGGAGCTCGCTCCGGGCCGTCGCGATGGCCGCGTCGGTGAGCGGCGGCCGCACGGCGAGGCAGGCGACGCCGCGCGCCGCGGCCGCGTCGCCCCACGCGCCCCGGTCGGGGCAGGCCAGGAAGCGGACGAGCTGCTCGAGGCCGTTCAGGGTGACGAGATCGACGGGCACCCGGTACCCCTCGCGGTCCTTCTCGAGCGCCTGCGTCGCCGTGCGCAGCATGGTGTCGCTCGCCTCGGTGAGGAGCGAGGGCGCGCCGTGCCGCGTCTCCCCGAGCGCGTCCGTCACGTCCTTCCAGGTGACGGACCAGACGTGGTACCGCCCGGACTCGAGCAGGGCCGTGCGCTTGCGGACGTCGTCCCAGATGCGCCCGCGGGGCTGTCCCGGGCAGGCGTGGAACTCGAGCCCGTCACAGAAGATCGCGATCGGGAGCACGTCGTCCCGCGTGAGCGAGGTCACGACGAAGTCGGGACGGCAGGCGAGGCCCACGTCGGGCGGCCCCACCGGGACCTGCGGCTCCACGAGCCACGCCCCGTCCGGCAGGGTGAGCCGCCAGCTCTCCTTGCCGCGCGCCTGCAGCGGCTCCCAGCCCCAGCGCCGCTCGTCGGCGAGCTTCCCGAGCGCTTCCACGAACCGGTGCTCGAGCTCGCTCTCGAGCACGCTGTCGACGCGCACCTTGGTGAGCGATAGCGTCGGTGCCATCTGCGAGCGCTGCGCCAGCACCCGCTCGAGCAGCTCGACCGCCGAGCGCCGGGAGAGGTTCGGGAGGTCGTGCGCCGCCTGGTAGGCGAAGAGGCAGCGGTAGCAGCCGTCGGCCCCCTCCCGCTCGACGCAGGAGCAGCTCCGCAGGTGGGCGAGCGCGAGCTCCATGACCTCGAACAGCCCGCAGCCCTGCACCGGATCGCCGCGGACGAGCTCCGCCAGGGTGCCGGTCCCGCCGGGGACGGTGTCGTAGATCACGAGGTAGTGCCGCCGCACGCCGTCGACCGCCTCCGTCGCGGTCGTGATCCGGAGATGGGGCACCTGCCCGTGGAGCTTGCGGCGCAGGCCGAGCTGCAGGGCGGCGCTCACCGTCGGCAGCAGTTGCTCGAAGCCGTGGTTCGAGACGGGCAGGACGAGCCGGATCGCCTCCGAGCGGAGCTCCCGGTGGAGGAACACCGTCTCCAGCTCCTCCCGCGCGCGGGGGCTCGTGCGGACGCGGCAGTAGGGCGCGTGCTCGGTCTGGGGGCTGCCCGGCCGCGGGCGCCGCGGCTGCACCTTGCCGCAGTCGCGGCACACCACGAAGCCCCGGGGCGCGAACGCCCTCCCCGCGAGATCGAGCGGGTCCCCGCGGTCGCCGAGCGGGCCGAGGTTCAGCTCGCGGAGGCGGATCCGCGCGAACAGCTCGTAGCCGAACACGAGCTCCTCGTTCTCCACGAGCCAGCCGCCCCGCTGGTCCTCGGGCTCGAAGTCGATGAGCTCGGCCATGGCGTACGACTCGCTGTCGCGCTCCTCGGTGTCGTCCGCGGTGCTGGCCTCCATCAGGTCCATCGCCGACCAGGCCTGGCGGAAGTGCACCATCCACCGCCGCTGGCCCTGGTCGAGGTACCGGGGCGATTCGCAGCGGGGGCAGCCCGCGAGCGGCGCCGTCTCGTCGACGACCCGGGCGGCGTGGTGGCATTGGGGACAGAGCCGCCACTGCTCGAGGAGCGGCCGGGCCCGGCTCCCGACGTCGATCTGCGACACCCGGAGCTTGTGCCCCTCGGCGTAGAAGGTGTTGAACGGCGCAAACTCCCGGATCGCGCTCGACGCGGGGCGGAGGTACTCGAGGCGCCGGACCTGGCGCTGGCTGTCGCCGCCGCCCTCGTCCTTGGGAGGGCGGAGCAGCGACTTGAGGGTGACCCCCGGCTCGGGGAAGGCGAAGTTGGGCAGGATCCCCGCGTCGGTGAGGACGTTCAGGGGGTGCTTGCGACCGAGCTCGTCGAGGATCCGGCGGTACGCGCCGCGGGCGTCGCGGATCTCCTGGAGCTCGGCCTCCAGCCGCTCCTCCGGGGTCTCGGGCTCGGTGTCGTTGGGCTCGGCCAGGGTGGGATCTGCGGTGATCGCCGCCTCGCGGTCGCCCAGCACCCGGATGCGCTCGACGAGCTCCTGCCGCTCGGCCTGGATAGAGGCGAACGCCTCCTGCATCGGCGTGATGAGGGCGCCGTCCGCGGCGGCCGCCCGGAGCCGCTCCACGCTGGGCGGCGTCAGCTCGGCGGCGAAGATCGTGAGGAAGCGGGCGGTGAGCGCGGGGCCCTCCCGGCGGTAGAAGTCGTAGAAGGACCAGGGGAAGCGGTCGGGTTTGGGGGAGCGGGGGATGAGCTCGATCCGCGGGTCGATGCGCCCCGCTCCCTCGCTCCGCGCCCATTGATCCATGGCGTGGGCGAGCAGCTGCCGGACGAGGATCTCGGGGGCGTCGAGGAAGCAGCCGGGAGCGGCCACCTCGCCGCGGAGCATCTCGTTCGGCTCGTGGCAGAAGTAGAGGTCGTGGGGGTGGGCGCGCACCAGCGTGAGCACCGCGGAGTTGCCCGTCTTGCGCCCCGCGCGGCCGACCCGCTGCAGGTAGTTCGAGGCCAGCGGCGGCATCGAGCACAGCATCACCCCCGAGAGATCGCCGATGTCGATGCCCATCTCC
>CAYZQO010000154.1:0-4495 GCA_964480725.1 uncultured Polyangiaceae bacterium
GTGACCGCGATCATGGGATAGACGCAGGGCGTCAGCGCGACGCCGAGGCCGAAGATCCAGGTGATCAGGAAGGCGTAGACGGGGCCACGGGCGAGCGCGGCCGCGAAGGCGTTCGAGGCGGCGGGGGCGTCGCCGCCGACCCACTGGCACGCCTCGGTGCCGGCGTGGGCAGTCTGGGCGACGAGCAGGAGCGCAGCAGCGGCGGCGAGGGGGAAGGCTCTCACGGTGATCGAGCGGATTGTGGAGGCCGCTCGCGCGATGTCGAGTCCCGGCTGGGCGGGCGGCCCCGGGGCCGTCATTGCAGGGTTCCGGGCGGCCTGCTGCGGCGGCGCCGGAGGCGGCCGAGGACGCGCCGGGCGCGGCGCGTCTCGGCGGCGAGCGCGATGGCGAGCGCGACTCGACCCCGGGTGGTGCGCGCAACGAACGACTCGAGGAGCGCGATCGCCTCGTCGTCACGGCCGAGGAGGGCGGCGATCTCCCCGCGGACGAACTCCCCGTACCCTTGCCCGCAGGGCGCGCCGGCGAGGGCCTCGGCGGCGTCGCCGAGCGCGGTCAGGGCCTTCGGATCGGGCGGCGCCGGCACCGCCGCAATCCGCGCCAGTTCGAGCTGGGCGAGGTAGAGCGGTCGATCCGTGGTGCCCCAGTGCGCTGCGCGCGCGAAGACGTTGGCTGCCTCGCGCTCGCGCCCGTTGAGGTAGAGGACGCTCCCCATCGTCCAGAGGTGGAAGGCGCGGCGCGAGGCTGGGGCGCGCCGGCTCGCCAGGCGGAGGTGGTGGATTGCACCCTCGATGTCCCCGTTCCCGAGGCACGCGCGCGCCGCGTCTTGGCGCACGACGTCTGGCATGACGTCGAGCGCCAGCATCTGTCGGGTGATGGCGAGCGCCTCGTCAAACCGGCGACTCTCCAGGTGGGACAGGTAGAGCTGTCGCAGCAGCAGCACCTGCGTTGTCGGATCGACCTCACCCGTGTGGGCCAGCCCGCGCTGGGCGTATTTGGCGCGCATCCCCGCGGTGCGCGCGAGCGAGGCCTTCTGCAGCATCAGCTCCGGGACGGCGGCGGGAGCCTCGCTCGAACGCATCCGGGCCATGTCCACCCTCGAGTCTAGCAGGGACGGCCCAAGGGTCCAAAATCCCGCGACTATTTGGTGGTCCGTCGCCGAGCGGGGCGCCGTGCGCTCGCGCCCCGCCGCACTCGCCCGTTGCCTCGCGCTCGGGGTTGCGTCACCCCGCGTGAGCGACCAGGCTGCCGGGCTGACGATGCCTCCTGCGAGATGGCGCCCCTGCCGGTTCGGCGCGATCGTGGCGGTCGCTGCGGTGGCCTGCGGTCGTCCGGCGACCGAGGCAGAGTGCGAGGAGATCGTGGAGCGCATCGCCCGTCTCCAGCTCGAGGCCGACGGATCCGCGCGCGCCGAGACGGTGGCGGCCGAGGTGGAGGCGTTCAAGGCCCGCGCGCGGGAGCGTGTTCGCGCGGAGTGCGTCGGCAAGCCGATGTCGGCGCGCGTCCTTGCCTGCGCGCGCGCCGCCACCCGGGTCGAGGCGGTGGAGGAGTGCTTCCGGTGACGACCCCGCGCTGCCTCCTCGTCGTGGTGGCCGTCGCGGCGGCGACCGGCTGCGGCCCCCGCCCGAGCGAGCGGGAGTGCCGCGCGCTGCTCGACCGCTACACGGTACTCCTGCTGCGGTCGCAGCAGCCGCGGCTGCCGGCGGACGAGCTCGATCACCGGCGTGCCCAGGCCCAGGTCCGCCTCACCGTCAGGCCGGAGCTGGCGCGCTGCGGAGGTCGCGTGTCCCGTCGCGCCTACGACTGCGCGCTGCGCGCGACCTCGGCGGACGAGATCGAGCGGTGCTTGCTGTGACCGGCCCCGGCGATGCTGCGGCGCCTCCCGACGACGCGCCCGCCCACGCGGTGGCCGTGCTCGAGATCGGGGACTGCCTCGACCTGCACGGCTTCCAGCCGCGCGACATCCCCGACGTCGTGGCGTCCTACCTCGAGGCGGCGGCGGAGCGTGGCCTCGGCGAGGTGCGGATCGTGCACGGACGCGGGCGGGGCACACAGCGTGCGCGGGTGCGGCAGGTGCTCGCGGGTCACCCCCTGGTGACGGGCTTCGACGACGCGACGCCGCTCCGGGGGGGCTGGGGTGCCCAGGTGGTGTGGCTCCGTACGTCATGAGCGACCCGGTGGACTACGACGCGCCTCTCTCGCCCAAGACGGCGGCCGATCTCGAGTGGGCGGCGCTCCTCGACCGGATCGCGGCCGGCTGCGCCGGGGCGGCGGCGGTGCGGGCCGTCCGAGCGCTCGCGCCCGCGGGCGACCGAGCGGCGGCGCTGGCGCGGGTGGAGCGGGTCGCGGAGGCGATGGGCTGCGCGGAGCGGGGCGAGGCCCTGCCCGCCGCGGGGCTCGACGAGCTCGACGAGGTCCTCGGCGCGGTGCGTCGCGGCGCCGTCCCCACGGGGCAGGAGCTCCGCGCGGTGGCGGAGCTGATCGCCGCGGCGGCCGGGCTCCGTCGTCATCTCGCCCGCCATGCGGAGCTCGCGCCGCGGCTCGCGCGCGAGCTCGCGACGGATCCGGGGCTCGACGCGGTCGGGGCGCGCATCGAGAAGGCCCTCGACCCGGACGGCGCCGTCAATGACGCTGCGTCGCCGGCGGTGCGTGAGGCGCGGCGGCGGGTGGTGGCGGTGCGCCGCGAGCTCGCCAAGCAGCTCGAGGCGGCGGTGAGCCGCCACGCCGACGTGCTCCGCGATCGGTTCACGACCGAGCGGGACGGGCGGTGGGTGATCCCGGTGCGCGCGGACGCGCCCCACCGGGTGCCCGGGATGGTCCTCGGCGCCAGCGCCTCCGGCGGCACCCTGTACGTGGAGCCCGCCGAGGTCACGCCGGTGGTCAACCGGCTGACGGTCGCGCTGGGGGACGTTGTGCGCGAGGAGCAGCGGGTCTTGGTAGAGCTCGCGGCCCTGGCGGGCGCGCGCGGGGAGGAGCTCATCGCCGCCCAGGCGGCTTGCGTTGCGGCGGACGTGCTCGCGGCCATCGCGCGCTGGGCGGCGGCGGCGCGCGCCCGGCCCATCGCCCCCGGCGAGGCGGCGCGCGTCGACGTCGGATCGATGCGACACCCGCTGCTCATTGGCGCGGTTGAGGACGTGGTGCCGCACGACCTCGCGCTGGCGGCGGGGGAGGCCCTGGTCGTCTCGGGGCCCAACGCGGGGGGCAAGACCGTCTCGCTCAAGTCGCTGGGCCTGGCGGTCGCGATGGCGCGCGCCGGGCTCCCGGTGCCGGCGCAGGTGGAGTCGCAGATCGGGTGGTTCGACGCCATCTTGACCGATTTCGGGGACGAGCAGTCCATCGCGCGCGCCCTGTCCACCTTCAGCGCGCACGTCGCGCGGCTGTCGGAGATCCTAGCCGTCGCCGGGCCAAGCACGCTGGTGTTGCTCGACGAGCTCGCCGGCGCGACGGACCCGGAGGAGGGCGCCGCGTTCGCGCAGGCCATTGTCGAGGCGCTCCTCGAGCGAGGCGCCGCGGTGGCGGTGACGACCCACTACGAGCGCCTGAAGGAGGCGGCGGCGCAGGATCCGCGCTTTCACAACGCCTCGGTGGGCTTCGATCTGGAGCGGCTCGCGCCCACCTACCGGCTCGTGCTGGGGGTGCCGGGTCCCTCGAGCGCCCTCGCCGTCGCCGCGCACCTCGGCGTGCCAGTACCGGTGGTCGCGCGCGCTCGGGCGCTGGTCCCCGAGCAGGCTCGCGCGCGCCAGCAGCTGCTCGAGCGCCTCCATGCCGAGCGGGAGGCGCTGCACCAGGCGCTCGCTAGCGCCAGGGCGGACGCCGACGAGCAGGAGCGGCTGCGAGAGGCCCTCGCGGCCGAGCTCGACGCCGCCAAGCACGGGGAGCGACGGCGCCTCGCGCGGGAGGCCGAGCCCCTGATGGCGGAGGTGCGGGGGGCTCGGGCCCGGCTCCGTGACGTCGTGGCCCGCCTGGGCTCCACGCCGGCTACGGACGTCCCGGCGCTCGAGCGGGAGATCGACGCGGCGGCCCGCGTGGTGGCGCTGGGCAGCGAGCTCACCCAGCGGACCGCGCCCGTCGGCCCGGCGCGGCGCCCCGCGACCGCGGCGGAGCTCACGCCCGGCGTGCGGGTGTTCCTCAAGCGGCTGGAGCGGACGGCGGAGGTCATCGATCCACCAGCGCGTGGACAGGTGCGCGTCCTGGCGGGGGTGCTCAAGCTCCTGGTGCCGTTGGGCGAGGTGGAGCTGCTGACCGGAGGCGGGGGTGGCGGCGCGGCGGTGTCGGGCGCGGCGCGGCGCGGCGCGCACCGCGGCCGCAAGCCCGCGGCACCGGCGACGTCCACGCTCGGGGCCGGCTTCGTGCCGGTACGGACCCAGGACAACACCCTCGATCTGCGCGGACACCGCGTCGAGGAGTCCCTCGATCTCGTCGACGGGTTCCTCGACCGTCTGCTCGATCGCGGTGAGCCCGTAGGGTACGTGCTCCACGGGCACGGCACCGGGGCGCT
>CAYZQO010000155.1:0-4399 GCA_964480725.1 uncultured Polyangiaceae bacterium
TTCGGTCCGCGCGACCGCGAGCTCTTCGAGCCGCACGTGCTGCTCGAGCTCGACGGGCTGCGCGCCGCCCTGGAGGAGACTCGCGCTCCCGAGCCCGTGCGGCGCGCGCTCTGGCTGGTGCTGTCGTCGCTCCTGACCAAGGTGAGCCAGCAGCTCGGTGATAC
This sequence comes from uncultured Polyangiaceae bacterium, assembly GCA_964480725.1. Taxonomy (GTDB): domain Bacteria; phylum Myxococcota_A; class Polyangia; order Polyangiales; family Polyangiaceae; genus JAFGBI01. The sequence goes on from CAYZQO010000155.1 coordinate 165, forward strand.
GGCGACCGAGACCGCGCCCCGCCGCCTGGCGAGCGGCTTCACCATCCGCCTCTTCCACGATCGCGCGACGCTGCTCGCGGAGCAAATCGCCGAGCTCGCCGCGCTCCTGCCGCAGCGCCCGCCGCCGCTCCGGGTGGAGGAGGGCGACGCGCGGCGCCTCGACGGGATCGGCGACGGCTCGGTGGGGCTCGTCGTGAGCTCACCGCCGTACCCTGGCGTCTACGACTACCACGCGCAGCACGCGACGCGCCTGCGCTGGCTCGGGCTCGACGCGGCCGCCTTCGAGCGGCGCGAGCTCGGGGCGCGACGGCGCCTCGCCGCGCTGGCGCCGCCAGCGGCGGCTGCCGCCTGGGAGCGGGAGCTCGACGCCACGCTCGGCGCCCTCGCCCGCGTGCTCGCGCCGGACGGCCGCGCCGCCCTGCTGATCGCCGACTCCGCCATCGGCCCGGTCCCGCTCTGGGCCGACGAGCTCGTCGCCCGCCTCGCCGAGCGCCGCGGCCTCGCGGTCGCCGTGCGCGCCTCGCAGCGGCGCCCGCACTTCCACGCCCCGACCCGCGCCGCCTTCGGGGGAAGGGCGCGACGGGAGCATTTGATCGTGCTTGAGCGGAGGTGACGCGGAAGGGGACGCTCAGTTCTGCGCGAGCGCCGCCAGGAACTCGTCGAAGGTCGAGAGACTGGCGACGACGGCCGTGTGTGTCGCCTCCAGGCCCGCGACGTGGACGTCGAGCTCGTCGCGGCGCACGGACCAGGCGTAGAGGTTCCTCAGCACGTGGCGCAGCCGCATCAGGCGCGCGAGACGCTCGACCGTGTCCCGCGCGAGCACAGCGGGACGGATCCCGGGCAGATCGAGCGCCATGTCCTCGAGCAGCTGCGCGTGCCAGCGGTCCGACGCCGGCGGCAACCCGCCCAGATGGGCAGCGATGCGGCGGAAGATGCGCTCGGCTCCGGTGTAGTAGTTCATCAAGAGCAGCGCCAGCGCGTAGGTGGCGGTGTCGTCCCGTACGTCGCGCCGCCGCGTGATCTCTCCGCACACGCGGGTGAGCTCTCCGAGCTCGCTGGAGAGCTCCGCCCGGAGACGCGTCGCCGCGTCTGGCCTCAGCGCGACCACAGCACGGTCCCTTCGTCGAGGATCCGGCGGACGAGCTCCGGGCGGGCGGCGTGGAGCGGCACGATGTCGATCTTGAAGGGGCAGCCCTCCTCCGCGGCGGCCATCGCGTCCACCAGCCGACCCGGCGCGAGCCCCTCGACGGCCAGATCGATGTCGGAGCCGGGGCCGAAGGAGCCTCGCGCGAGCGAGCCGAACAGCAGCACGCGCTCCGCCCCGACTCGATCGCCGATGCGGCTGGCCGCCAGCGCCGCCTCCGCTCGGGCCCGGGCGCGGAGCGCCGGCAGCGCGAGCGTCGCTCGCTCCTGCTCCGCGCGATGCGCAGCGACGTAGGCCGAGAACCGGGACGACACGAGCCCATGGTAGCGCTGCTCTTCCGGCGAGTCATGCTCACCCGCCGCCCGGTGCCCCGTCCCGGGAGCGGGATCCGGCGTCTCGCGCGCCGCAGACCCACCTTCAACCCTTCCCCGGGGCAGGGGGTCCTGCAGGCCGCGTTGCGCGCGGCCCCCGGTGGCCCTAGGCATTCGGGCATGTCGCCCGCCGCGCCCCCGCGCCAGAACCGCCTCGCCGGGGAGACGAGCCCGTACCTGTTGCAGCACGCGACCAACCCCGTGGACTGGTACCCCTGGGGGACCGAGGCGCTCGAGCGGGCGCGTCGGGAGGATCGGCCGATCCTGCTCAGCATCGGCTACGCCGCCTGCCACTGGTGCCACGTTATGGAGCGGGAGTCCTTCACCGATCCGGCCGTCGCCGCCGCGATGAACGAGCATTTCGTCTGCGTGAAGGTCGACCGCGAGGAGCGCCCCGACCTCGACGAGATCTACATGGCCGCCACGGTGGCCCTCTGCGGCAGCGGCGGCTGGCCGATGACCGTCTTCCTCACCCCTGACCAGCGGCCCTTCTTCGCCGGGACCTACTTCCCGCCAACGGGGCGCCAGGGCCGCCCGGGCTTCCGCGAGCTCCTGGCGCGGATCGCGGAGCTCTGGCGCTCCGAGCGGGCGGCGCTCGACGACCAGGCGCGGCAGCTCACCGCCCACGTCGCGGCGGCGGCGCTGCCGAGCGTCCCCGGCGAGGTGCCGGCGAGCGCCATCGACGACGCCGTGGCGGCGTTCGAGCAGTCCTTCGACGCCGAGCATGGGGGGTTCGGTGCGGCGCCGAAATTCCCGCCCCCGGCGGCGCTCTCCCTGCTGCTCCGGCACCACCACCGCACGGGCCAGCAGCGCTCGCTCACCATGGTCACCCGCACCCTGGACGCGATGAAGGACGGCGGGATCTACGACCAGCTCGGCGGGGGCTTCGCGCGGTACTCGACCGACGAGCGGTGGCTGGTCCCGCATTTCGAGAAGATGCTGTACGACAACGCCGCCCTGGCCCGGAGCTACCTCGAGGCCGTCACCGTGACCGGGGAGCGGGAGTACGCGCGGATCGCCGCCGAGACGCTCGACTGGGTCCTGGGCGAGCTCCAGGGGCCCGAGGGCGGGTTCGCGTCGGCGCTGGACGCGGACAGCGAGGGCGAGGAGGGGCGGTACTACGTCTGGCGACTGGAGGAGATCGCGGCGATCCTCGACGCGGAGGCCACGCGCCCCTTCGCCGCGTACTACGGCGTAACGGACGAGGGGAACTGGGAGGGGAGGAACGTTCTGCACGCACCGCGGCCGCTCGGAGCGGTCGCGGCGGAGCTCGGGCTCGGGCCGGAGGAGCTCGCTCGGTCGCTCGCGGAGTCACGGGAGCGGCTGCTTGCCGCGCGGCGGCGGCGGATCGCCCCGCTCACCGACGACAAGGTGCTCACGAGCTGGAACGGGCTCGCCATCGGCGCGCTCGCGGAGGGCGCGCGGGTGCTCGGCGAGGCGCGCTTCCGCGAGGGCGCGCTCCGCGCGGCGCGCTTCGCCCTCACCCGCCTGGTGCGCCCCGACGGGGGCCTCTTCCGCACCTGGCGCGCGGGGGAGGCGCGGCTCGGGGGCTACCTCGAGGACTACGCCTTCCTCGCCGACGGGCTGCTCGACCTGTACGAGGCCTGCGGGGACCGGGCCTCCTTCGACGCGGCGCGTCACCTCGCCGAGCGGCTCGTCGCCGACTTCGGCGATCCGGCGCAGGGCGACTTCCTCTCCACCGCGCGGGGGCACGAGGCGCTCCTGGTCCGCCCGCGCGACGGGCACGACGGGGCCCTGCCGAGCGCCAACGCGGTCGCCGCGCGCCTACTCGCGCGCCTCTCCTGGCACCTCGGGCGACCCGAGCTGCACTCCCGCGCCGTGCGGGCGCTCCGCGGGCACGGCCACGAGATCGGGCGGATCCCACGCGCCTTCGCGACGACGCTCGGCGTCGTCGACCTGCTGCTCGAGGGCCCGGTCGAGCTGGTGTTCGCGGGCGAGCCCGCCGATCCGACGCTGGCGGCGCTCGCACGCGCGGCGGGGCGCCGCTACCTGCCGAACCGCGTGATCGCGCACGCGTTGCCGGACGAGGCGGCTCGCCCGCCCGAGAGCGCGCTGCTCGAGGGGCGGCCCGGGACGGGGCTGGCGACGGCCTACGTGTGCCGCGATGGCACCTGCCACGCGCCCTCCGGTGACGCCCGCGCCCTCGCCACTGCGCTGGACGAGGCGGAGCGGGTGCAGCGGGTTTCGCGCGCGGCGACCGTCGCCGCGCGACCGCTCACGGGTCGCGCGGCCGCGGACGCCACGGCGCGATACCTCGCGCGAAAGGGGCCCGGCGGCACGCCGCGGAGGCTCGGACGCGAGGGGCCCTGGGTGAGCGCGCTGGGGTTCGGGGCCTACCGGGTGGTCGAGCAGTCCGGCGAACACCGGGCGGCCCTTGCCGCGGCCCTCGAGGGCGGCGTGAACCTGGTGGACACCTCGACCAACTACGGCGGCGGTTCGAGCGAGACGCTGGTGGGCCAGGTGCTCGGCGAGCTCGTCGCCTCGGGCGCGGTATCCAGGGACGAGGTCGTCGTCGTCTCCAAGGTGGGCTACCTGCAAGGCGCAACGCTCGAGGACGCGCGGTCCCGAGCCGCCTCTGGCGATCCCTGGCCGGAGTTGGTGAAGCAGGATCAGGACGCCTGGCACTGCATCCACCCGTCGTTTCTCGAGGCGGAGCTCACCCGCTCGCTCGCGCGGCTCGGGCTCGAAACCCTCGACGT
>CAYZQO010000156.1:0-4300 GCA_964480725.1 uncultured Polyangiaceae bacterium
GTTCACGCGCCTGGTCGGCGCGCGCACGGTGGAAGCGTGGTTTCCGGCAGCGGTAGCGCTATTACCGCTGCAGCACCCGCGATCACCACGGCCCCCAGGCGTGCTCGGCGAGGCCACTCCCCGCCGACGCCATCGAGCGCTTCGTGGTCGAGCGCATCGCGCGGCACACCACGGAAAGCGGCTTCGTGCCCCACGTCGAGCAGCTCCTGCACGCTCGCACCGAGAGCCGGCGGGCCACCGCCGAACGGCTCCGCGCCGAGCTGCCCGCCAAGATCGCAGCCGCTGCCGACCAGGCGAAGCGGCTCTCCGAGCAGGCCACGCGCCTCAAGGGCCGCGCCCGGGAGCTGGTCGAGGCCCAGCTGGTCGTCGAGTCCGACCGCCTGCTCGCCGCCGAGAAGCAGCTCACGGCGGTGAACTGCGATCTCGAGGAGCTCGCCGCCGAGCGCACCGTCGCCGACTGGGTCATCGACGCGCTCCGCAACTTCGCCCGGGTCTGGGACCTGCTCACCCCCGAGAACAAGGGGCGGCTGCTGCGCATCCTGGTGGCCCAGGTCCGGGTCGATGAGGACAAGGGCGTGATCGAGGTCGAGCTCGCGGGCTTCACCTCGCCCGAGACCAAGGAGGCCGCGTGAGCGACGACACCGCCAGCGCCGCGGCCGCCCCGGCGGCGACAGCCACCACCGAGCGCCACGTGATCCCGAGCGGGCTGTTCCGGGCGCGCGCGCGCCGGGTGAGCTTCAGCGCGAAGCCGGCGCCCGAGGCTCCACCCCCTCCCGAGCCGGTGCGGCGGCCGGCGAAAGTCGCCAGGATGCTGGCCCTGGCGCACCACCTCCAGCGCGCCATCGACCGGGGTGACGTGCCCGACGCGGCAACCGTGGCGCGGAGGCTCGGGCTCACGAGGGCCAGGGTGAGCCAGCTGCTGGACCTCTGCCTGCTCGCGCCCGACCTCCAGAGGGAGATCCTCGCGCTGGAGGCCGTCGATGGAGCCGAGCCGATGGCGGAGCGGGCGCTGCGGGGGGTGGCGCACGCCGGGAGCTGGGTGGAGCAGCGGGACTTGTGGGTTTCGGTGAGAGCTTCGGCTGCAACCGAGCGTCACCCCGCGGGGTGAACGCGACCGGCCGCTGAGTCCCGACTTTCTTCGTCCTATCGCGGGCTTCCGAGCGTTCGCAGCGGTTGTCGTGACCTGCCTCGCGCTGGTATCGTGCGCTCGGCTGTACTCCGGGTCATCGGCGTGTTGGTTCGGGGGCCGGCCGTCCACGATGACGCAGTCCCAACTACTCCAAGTCGCTGAAGAGCCCGTCCCCTTTTTGGCTCGGGGTCTTGCGCTCTTCCCGTCAGGAGTGCGCGGTAGATGTTGCTTCAATCTCGCAGGGCTGCTGCTGTTCGGAGAGCAGCCCGAGCGCATCAAGCCCCAGTTCGTCATCAAGGCGGTGAAGTACCCGGGCAACGATATCCACACCTCGAGGTACGACGACACCGAGGACTTCGGCGGTCCGCTACGGAGTGTGTTCGATGACGCGCTCGCGGTCGTGCTCCGCAACCTTCACAAGGTCCAGGCGGGCCGCGGGGTGAACAGCCCGGGCGTGCCCGAGATCCCGCCGGTCGTCTTCGAGGAGCTTCTCGTCAATGCGCTGGTTCATCGAGACTACTTGATCAGCGCGCCGATCCGCCTCTTCGTCTTTGACAACCGCATCGAGATCATCAGCCCTGGCACGCTGCCGAACAACCTGACCGTCGAGAACATCCGCGTCGGGAACTCGAACCTGCGCAACCCCATCCTCGCGAGTTTCGTCGCCAAGGGCGTGCTGCCGTACCGGGGACTCGGCTCGGGCGTGCCACGCGCGCTCGAGGCCTGGCCCGACATCGACTTTCGGGACGATCGTGACGGCGGCCTGTTCGTGGCCACCGTGCGGCGGAAGGCGCCGGCCGCCGACTTGCATGGTGACTTGCATGGTGACTTGCATGGTCCCGGGACCGGGCAAGTCACCGAGCAGGTCCTCAGGGTGGTCGAGAATCTCGACGGCGAGGTGACCCGGCAAGAGCTCCAGGACGCGCTCTCGCTGAGCAACCGAGATCACTTCCGCAAGGCCTACCTGCTGGCTGCGCTCGACGCTGGCCTCGTTGAGATGACCCGCCCGGACAAGCCGAACAGCCGGAGCCAGCGCTACCGCCTCACGCCGGCGGGCAAGGAACTGCAGCGTGAGCGTGGGACGAAAAAGTGACGGTCCCCAGCCCAATCGAGTGCCCTCTGCTAGTCCGTCAACCACCGGGTCAAAATCCCGTCAACCACCCGGTCGCAGAGAGCGGATCCTGTCAACCAGTCTCCCCGCGTCTCTCCCCGCCCGGACGCCGCCGAGAGCACCCCGCCGTCCACTCGCCCCTGCGCGGCCCCTCCGCGCCGCCCTCGGCGCTCTTTGTAGAACGCCGCACCCGTGTCCCCCGACTGGCCCCTCGTCGCACCCGGCGCGTTCTTCGCGCCAGAACGACGAAGCCCCCGCCGACATCGTCGTGGGGGCTTCAGTCAAGCAACGGGTCGGTCCCGTTTGCGTCTCGCTTCGAATGGCTCAAAATTCGTCTGCCTTACCTCGTGACATCGACGCTTGTAACCCATCGACTTTGTTGTGGTCACGCCGTTAACCAACAGGTCGCTCCTGCGCTGCGTTCGGCCCGACCGCGCGCAGCAGGAGGCGGTAGTCCTGCGCCACCTGCCACGCGGTCGCGAACGAGCACGACGCCTTCCGTGCGACGTCGGCGATGGAAAGATCGGGCGCGTGCTCGAGCGCGGTCCACACGTCGGCGCGAAACGACGGGCCCATGAGCACACGGTTTCGGTAGCCCGCGTGACGTCGAACCAGAACCTCCGGCGAGAGCACGTCCCCGGGGCGATCACGGAGGGTACCTTTCGGCACCCGTAGCCCCGACCCGGTGAAGCGCTCATCCTCGCCGCGTCGCCGCAGCTGAAACGCAGTCCCAGTCGGCAGCAGGTCGATCGGCGCGCCTTCGGATGCGCCAGCGAGCCGGGCGAGGCGACGATCCTTCTCGAGCCACTTCGCGACCGCCGCCCAGTACGCTCGGACGCGGTCGGACGGATGTGCACCCACGAGCCGCACGAGCCGGTCGGCGTTCACATGCGCGTGATGCACGCCGAGCCACGCGGTCAGCACGGCGAGCACGCGGAGATCACCTTGATCCATACCGACGACGGAGGCGTGCAAGAGCGTGCTCTCGATGTCCGCGTCGGGCTGGGCCCTCGCGGCGAAGTTCATCCCGATGCCCACCATGCGGGCGGTGAGATCGTCGACGGTGGGCATCGCTTCGGGGGAGGTCGCGCGGCTAAACGCCATGACCGAGCCTCCGCGCGAGATCGGCGACCGTCGCCCGCGCATGCGCAGGCCACAGCTCGTTGCCGTCCTGCTGTTCGAGCCACGGCATGCACTCGGCAAGCTCGTCTGCCTTCGGTGCGAGCGCGATACAGTCGGGCAGATCGGTGCCGCGATCGCAGAGCGCGAACAGTTTGCTCTTGAGCAAGTCGGCTCTGCCCAGCGTGCTGAGCGCGAGGGCCTGTCCTTCGAAGACCCGCTGCACGCGCTCGCGCCAGCCGGGCGGAAGGACATCGCCGAGCTGCATCGGACCGTTGTTGAGCCAGTCGTCGGCCAGGTCGACGCCAGCCTTTCGCTGCCCCTGTGCGAAGTCGCGCGCAGCCGAGGCGATCGCCAGCGGAAGCTCGGGGACGAGGATGTCGAAGTCACGCGTCGGCCGCTGGACGATCCCCATCAGCCCGAGCGCCGAACCGCCGATGACGACACCTTCGAAGCGCAGACCGAGCCCGAGAAGGTGGCGGTCGAAGGCTTCGATGGTCGGTCGAGGCAGCATGGTCGTCCCGAGGAGTATTGGATAAACCGATACCATCATGCGCCGTCGGCGGCGCAGATCAAGGTCCGCCGCTGCGCTAGTAACGTTTCCTTGACTAGGCACCGTCACTAGTAAAGGATTCGTTCCTAGCATACCAACCTAGTCACGCGGGCTTTCCCAGTCTGCGCGCCTGGTAATGCGGACGTTCCAAGGGAGAGCCGACGTGGCGAAGCGAACAACTGGCCGGTACGAGCGAACCACCGTGGGTGGCGAAGAGGTCGCGGCCTTCATCCCGAGCCCGCTGCCGCCGGCGAAGCCCCCGCTCGCGCTCGAGGCCCTCGCCGAGCGTCTGCGCGCTGCCGAGCAGGCGTTGGTGCGCCTCGAGCTGGCGGGTGAGATGGTGCCGTCGCTGGACTGGTTCCTCTACGCGTTCGTGCGCAAGGAAGCT
>CAYZQO010000157.1:0-4286 GCA_964480725.1 uncultured Polyangiaceae bacterium
CCACGCCAGAGCCGCCTCGATGCCTTCGTCGATCACCTGCTCAAGCACGACGCGCGCGAGCTCGTGCTCGAGGGAGGGAAGGCGGCGCTGTTCCGCTTCCGCGGCGGGGACCGCTCCGCCAACGCCGTCATCGCCCAGGCGCAGCTCGAGGCGATCGTCGCCGAGATCGCGCCCGACGGAGCCGAGGAGGCGCTCCGCAGCGGTGAGCTCGTCAACTTCGTCCACACCAGCGGCGCGGGGGCGACCGTGAAGATCGAGGTCGTCGCGCTCGACGGGGGCACGTGGCGGGCCTCGCTCAAGCCCCACGTGGCGGAGGCGGCGATCGAGCCGGCGGAGTTCGACTTCGGGGCGCCCAGCCAGCAGTTCGATTTCGAGCCCGCGCCCACGCGGGGGCGCTCACGGCCGCCCGGCGGCGGCCGCGCGTCGCGGCCCCCTCGCGCGGGCTCGCGGACGGCGCGAGCCGAACCGACGCTCGTGATCGGCAGCGGCGCCGAAACGCCGCCCACGGGCGCTGAGACGCGCCCGCGGGTCGAGCCGCGAGCAGCGGCGGCCCGCACTGCGGTGGAGGTGCCGCGAGCGGCGACGGCGCGCACCACGGCAGAGGAGCCGCCGCGCTCCGTCGTGGCGCCCGTCGCCGGGGAGCCGCGGGTGCACGGCTACCTGCGCAAGCTCGTCGCCCTCGGTGGAAGCGACCTGCACCTGTCGGCCGAGGAGATCCCCCGCTGTCGCGTCAACGGCGAGGTCCAGCTGCTCGACCCCCGACACCCCCGGATCACCGACGCCGAGATGCGGGAGATGCTGTTCCAGGTGGTGACGCCCCGGGCGCGGGAGCAGTTCGACGCCTGTCGCGACGCCGACTTCGGGCTCAGCATCGAGGGTGTTGCGCGCTTTCGTGCCAATTTCTTCGAGGATCGCAAGGGGATGGGCGCCGTGTTCCGGCAGATCCCCTTCGAGATCCTGACCCCCGATCAGCTCGGCCTGCCCAAGGCCGTGCTCGACCTCTGCTGGCTGAGCAAGGGGCTCGTGGTGGTGACGGGACCGACGGGGAGCGGCAAGAGCACCACGCTCGCCGCGCTCGTGGACTTCGTCAACCGCAACCGCACCGACCACATCGTGACCATCGAGGACCCGATCGAGTTCGTGCACGAGAACCGGAAGTGCCTGGTGAACCAGCGCGAGGTCGGCTCCCACACCGAGAGCTTCAAGAACGCGCTTCGCGCCGCGCTCCGCGAGGATCCGGACATCGTATTGGTGGGCGAGATGCGAGACCTCGAAACCATCGCCATCGCGATCGAAACGGCGGAAACCGGGCACCTCGTCTTCGGCACCCTGCACACAACCACGGCTGCTAGTACTGTCGATCGCATCATCGATCAGTTCCCGCCCGACCGGCAGGCGCAGATCCGCACCATGCTGAGCGAGTCGCTGCGCGGGGTGATCGCCCAGGTGCTCTGTCGCAAGCAGTCGGGGGGGCGCGTCGCCGCCTACGAGGTGCTCCTCACCAACGCCGCCGTCTCGAACCTGATCCGCGAGTCGAAGACCTACCAGCTCACCACCGTGATGCAGACCGCCCGGGGCTCCGGGATGCAGACGATGAACGATCACCTCTTCGAGCTCGTGAAGAAGAAGATCGTCCACCCGCGCGAGGCCTACATCAAGTCCACCGACAAGAGCGGGCTCCGCGAACTCTACAAGCGCGACAACATCCCGCTCGATCTCACCGGGGGTTGACGGGGCGCCCGGTCACGCCGCGGCGACGAGGGCGCGGCGCAAGGCAGCGAGGAAGGCGGGGCGCGCGTCCCGTCGCACGCTGTGGCCGGCGCCGGCCACGTGCTGGAGCGAGGCGCACGGGAACCGGGCGGCGAGGCGTGCGGCGTCGTCCGGTGGCAAGAGGCCCCCGCGAGCCGGATCGCCCGCCAGCACGAGCACGGGGCAGCGAACCCGGTCGAGCTCGCGCGTCCAGTCCTCGCCGAGGCTCACGAAGAGCCAGCCGACGTCCGCCGCGACTGCGCGCTTGGCCGCCGCCCAGGGGCCGAGCTCGTCCTCGGGCCAAGCGGAGCCATCGCGGCGGCCGGGGGCCGTGACCTCCGCGGGCTCGCGGCTGCGCAGGGCCAGGAGCCAAGGGGGCAGCGGCGGCGGCTCCCCGTCGCGCATCGCCGCTGCCGGGGGCGGGGCCGGCAGCGGCGCCCAGGGTGAGGGTGGATCCTCGAGCAACAGGCCCCGCGCGAGCCCGGGGGAACGGGCCTCCGCCAGCGCGGCGGTCATGGCGCCCATCGAGTGCCCCACCACGACGGGTCGCTCGAGCCCGAGCGCCTGCACCACCGCGACGAGGTCGTCCGCGAGGCGCGCGAGGGTGGCCGGCGGCAGCGCCCGTGGGTCCGCGGCCGCGCCACCGAGGGCGCCTGGCGCGCCCGCGCAGCCGAGCGGCTGCGAGCGGCCGTGGCCGCGCGCGTCGTAGGCGACGGCATCGACGGCGCCGGGGTGGTCCGCCATGAGCGCGGCCACGATGGGATCCCAGCAGCGCCCGTCGTCGGTGATGCCGTGGGCGAAGAGGACGCGCGCGGTGGCCGCGGCCGGATCGCGCGGGGGCCGTTGCCAGCGCCACGCCGTGAGGGTCGTGCCCGGAACGGGCACGAGCGCGGCGACGGGGGTGATGGGACCCTGCAACTCGGTCACTGGCGCTCAGCGGGGATCGCGCTTGGTGCCGAGCAGCTCTGGGAGCGCCTCGCTCGGGGCGCCGGGGCCGAGGCGCCCGGCCGTCTCGAGGTACTCGACGAGCAGCTCGCGGTTGTCCGTGATGGAGAGCGCCTGCATCTCGAGTGCCCCCACGCGGTCCTCCGAGGTGAACGCCGGATCCGCGACCCGCTCCATCGAGAGCTTCTCGGGGCCGTAGGCCATGTGCGCGGCGCGCGTGTCGAGGATCGAGTAGTCGTCCCCACGGCGGAGCTCGAGCGTCACGCTCCCGGTGATGAGCGGCGCGACCCACCGGGTCAGGGCGTCCTTGAGCATCATCGCCTCGGGGTCGAACCACTTGCCCTCGTAGCAGAGGCGGCCGAGCCGTCGCCCGAGCGACACGTAGAGCTCGGTGGTGTTCTCGTTGTGGATCGCCGAGAGGAGGCGTTCGTAGGCGATGTGCAGCAGGGCCAGGCCCGGGGCCTCGTAGATGCCGCGGCTCTTGGCGTCGATGATGCGGTTCTCGATTTGGTCGCTCATCCCGAGGCCGTGGCGGCCCCCGACGCGGTTCGCCTCCAGGAGCAGCTCCATCATGCCGCCAAAGCGCCGTCCGCCGACCGCGACCGGCAGCCCTGCCTCGAACTCGACGGTGACCTCCTCGGTGGCGACGGCCACCTCGGGCTTCCAGAACGCGACGCCCATGATGGGCTCGACGATGCGGTAGCCCTGGTCCAGAAACTCGAGGTGCTTGGCCTCGTGGGTGGCGCCGAGCGCGTTCGAGTCGGTGCTGTAGGCCTTCTCGCCGCTGGTGATGAACGGCATCCCGAGCGCCTCGAGGTAGTCGGTCATCTCCTTGCGCCCGCCGAAGGCGTCCACGAAGGCGCGGTCGAGCCAGGGCTTGTAGATCTTGAGCGCGGGGTTGGTCAGGATCCCGTAGCGGTAGAAGCGCTGGATGTCGTTGCCCTTGTGGGTGCTGCCGTCGCCGAAGACGTGGACGTCGTCCTCGCGCATGGCGCGGATGATCGCCGTGGTGGTCACAGCGCGCCCGAGCGGGGTCGTGTTGTAGTACTTGCGCCCCGCCGTCACGAGGTGGAAGGCGCCGCACTGGATGGCGACGAACCCTTCGCGCGCGAGCGCCTCGCGGCAGTCGACCAGGCGCGCGCTCTTGGCCCCGTGGGTGAGCGCGACCGGCGGGATCTCGGCGGGATCCTTCTCGTCCGGTTGGGCGAGATCGGCCGTGTAGCAGTGGACCTCGAGCCCTTGGCGGGCGAGCCAGGCGACGGCACAGCGGGTGTCGAGACCCCCCGAGAAGGCGATGCCGAGGCGCGTCCCGGCGGGCGGAACCGAGCGGTAGATGTGGCTCATGGCCGCGCTCCCTACCATGCTTCGCGACCGCTGCCACGCGGGCGCCTCGGCGCCGGGGCGACGGATCCACGCCCCGCCTCCGACCTCTGCTAGGCTTCGCCTCGGCGGTCCCCAGCGCTCGCCGTGCCCCCGCGACACGGGCTCAGGCGGGCGCGCGATCGCGCGGCCCCTTGGCGGAACAGGCAGACGCAGCGGACTTAAAATCCGCGGCCCGAAAGGGCGTCCCGGTTCGAACCCGGGAGGGGCTA
>CAYZQO010000158.1:0-4220 GCA_964480725.1 uncultured Polyangiaceae bacterium
TCGTCGTCGACCTCCTCGTCGGGGAGGACGATGCCGGCCTTCTCGGCCTTGAGCTTCTCCTCGGCCTGCCGCGAGCGCTCCTGCGCAAGCCGCTGCAAGACCTGCGGCTTCGGCGAGATGATGATGGTCATCGCGCGCCCCTCCATCGTCGGTCGTTGCTCGACGTTGGCGAGATCCTCGCAGTGCGACACGATGAACTCGAGCTGCTGGGAGGCAATCTGGGGGTGGGTGATCTCGCGGCCGCGGAAGCGGCAAATCACCTTCACCTTGTTGCCGGCCTCGAGGAACTTGCGAGCCGCGCGCACCTTCACGTTCAGGTCGTGGTCGTCCGTCTTCGGCCGGAGCTTGATCTCCTTGACCTCCACCACGGTCTGGCGCTTCTTCGCCTCGCGTTGTCGCTTCTTCTCCTCGTACTTGTACTTGCCGAAGTCGAGGATCTTGCACACCGGCGGCGCGGCCTTAGGGTTCACCTCGACGAGGTCCAGACCCTTGCCTTGGGCCCGGCGCAGGGCCTCCTCGGTTGGGATCACGCCGAGGTTCGAGCCATCATCGTCGACGACACGAACCTCCGGCACCCGGATGCGGTGGTTGATCCGGATCTGCGGCCCCCTCGGCTCGCGGCTGAATCGTCGCCCCATTGCCATGTGTGTGCGTGATCTCCCTTACTGTTCGCGGTCACTGTCTCACGGCGAGGGGCGTTGGCCCTTCGCTGCACGGCCTCTCACGGACGCATCCGCCCGGCGCACGGTCACCCTCGCGCCTCGCCCGCCAGGCGAGATCGCTGCGGGCGCGAGCGCCCGGCCCCCTCGGTCCGTCGCCCGCACGCGCCCGACGCGGCGGGCGGCGCCGTGTCGAGCGCACCGCGTCCCCACACCGTCATGCGTCAAGCAGCCATCGCGGCTGACCGCTGCTCGGAGTGGGGAGGGAGGCTCGGGGCGCGCCCGGTCCACGGCGGGGAGTCACCCCGCGCGCCGGGCGCAGTAGGCGCGCGCAGGATTGAACTGCGGACCCCTACCGTGTCAAGGTAGTGCTCTTCCACTGAGCTACGCGCCTGCGGTCCAGCCCCCTTGGCCGGGGACGTTGTGGACCTCGAATTGGGTTCCGAGCTGAACAAGGAGGGGCCGAACGCTTACCGGTGCGCCCGGGGGCTGTCAAGGCGCGCCAGCAGGGCCCGGCCGGGGCCGGACCCCTCTCAACACCCGTTCACCCCCGCGAGGGGCCGCGAATCTAGCCGTCTCGGTGCCGAATGCGGCTGGGCCGCCGGCTTGCGTGGCCTCCTCAAAGTGGGTATAGCCGCCGCTCCCGGAGTACCGATTGGCCAATTTCGCCTTCCAAGACCTCCCCCCGCAGCCGCAGCGTCTGGAGGTCGGGCAGCAGGGGGTGCCGCAGACGGCACAGGCCCCCGCACCCGCCCCGCCCGCGAGCAGCGACCCCACCGGGCTCGGCCCTCTCTTGCCGATGCTCCTCATGATCGCCCCGCTCTTCCTGCTCATGTGGTGGATGAGCCGGTCGCAGCAGAAGCGGCAGGAGAAGTCGCTCGCTGAGCTGAAGAAGGGTGACCGGGTCCTGACCCAGTCCGGTCTGGTCGGCAAGCTCCTGGAGGTCGGCGACCGCTACGCGAAGGTCGAGGTCGCGGCTGGGGTCAAGGTCGAGGTCCTGCGCACGAGCCTGCTCGGTCGGGACACCGGGGAGAACCAGCCCGACAAGAAGTGAAGCGCCCCGCCAGTTGGAGCCGAGCCCGTGAGCAACCCGATCAACGAAATTCTCACCTACGTCCTCGCCGGCGCGGCCGTGCTCCTGGCTGGGTTCGGGTACTTCCAGCGCCGGCGCCGGAATGCCCTCTGGGTCGGCGCCGTCTGCGCCGCCGGCGCGGCCGCCTCCGCCTATTTCGATTCTTTCTGGGGGATGGCCGTCCTCGCCATCTTCACCCTGTGGGCGCTGATCGCGGCGCTCGACCTCGTCGATCTCAACTGGCGCATGCGCGCCGGGCTGGTCGTCTCCGTCGCCCTGGTCGCCCTCCTGTCCATGTGGCCGACGCTGAGCGACATGAGCGGCGGACGGCTCTCCTGCCCGGACTACCTCTGCGCCCCGCGCGCCGAGCTGCCGCCGCGGGTGAACATGAAGCTCGGTCGCGGCCTCGATCTCCGGGGCGGGCTCCGGCTCGTCTACACGGTGGACGTCGATGAGGCGATCCGCGATCGCCGCGACCGGTACTACGAGGAGATGCGCTCGCTGCTCGCCACCAGTTACGGCATCCACAGCGGCGGCCAGGCGCCCACCGAGGAGGAGCTCACCCGGCTCCGCGAGAAGGTGGTCGTCACCGCGCCACGGCAGCCCGCCAACCAGCTCGTCCTCACCTTCACCGATCCGGCCGACGTGGAGGCGCGCATCGACGCCCGCTTCCGTGACGAATTCCGGGCTGACCTCGGCAACCCGGAGATCCAGGGCAACCGCGTCGTCTACACGGTGCGCGAGGACGCCGCCTCCGCGATCCGCGACTCGGCGGTGGCGCAGGCGAAGGAAATCGTCCTGCGGCGGGTCGACGAGCTCGGCCTCAAGGAAGCCGCGGTGTCGACCCGCGCCGAGGACATCATCGTGGAGGTGCCCGGCGAGGACGAGCGGAGCTTTGCCGAGATCCGCGAGGTGATCAGCCAGACCGCGCGCCTCGAGTTCAAGCTCCTCGACGACGAGAACGACTTCTTCGGCCCGGTCAAGGCCGACCTCGAGCAGCAGGGGTCAGACGCTTGGCCGCTCGACGGCCTCGAGTTCCAGCGCGAGCGCGTCCCGGCGGGGCTCGACCCCAACGGTGACCGCGTCGTCAAGGTGGTCACCTTCGCGTACCTCCCGATCCCCAAGGGCGAGGAGTCGAAGGTCGTGCTGGAGCGGTTGAAGGGGTGGGTCGCCACCCTGCCGCTGCCGCCGGACCGGGAGGTGGGCTTCGGGCTCGAGTACCAGACGGTCGACGAGGTGACGCTGAAGCAGGAGCCCGCGGGCTGGCGCACCTACCTGCTCAAGAGCCGCGCCGAGATCACCGGCGACATGATCCGGGACGCCCGCGCCCAGCCGGACCAGGGCGGGGGCCTCGGCGGCTGGAACGTGGGGCTCGTCTTCACCGAGCAGGGCGGCAGCAACTTCGGCAAGATCACTGGCGCCAACGTCAAGAAGCGCTTCGCCATCATCCTGGACAGCAAGGTGGAGAGCGCGCCGGAGATCCTCTCCGCCATCACCGGCGGGCACGCCCAGATCACGATGGGCTCGGGCGATCCCGAGATCCAGCTCCGCGACTCCCGCAAGCTCGAGATGGTGCTCCGCTCCGGCGCCCTGCCCGCGCCCATCTCGCCCTCCAACGAGCAGCGGATCGGGCCGTCCCTCGGGGCCGACGCCATCAAGCTGAGCGTCGAGGGCGCGGCGGTCGGCGCCTCCCTCGTGCTCGCTTTCATCCTTGCCTACTACGAGATGGCCGGGGTGGTGGCGGCGCTCTCGGTGATGCTCAACGTCTTCTTGCAGCTCGCGATCCTAGCGTCGCTCGGCGCCTCGATGACCCTACCCGGCATCGCGGGCATCGCGCTCACCATGGGCATGGGCGTGGACGCCAACGTGCTGCAGAACGAGCGCATCCGGGACGAAATCCGCGAGGGCAAGAGCCCGCGCGCCGCGGTCGAGATCGGCTTCTCCCGCGCGCTCAGCGCCATCATCGACGGTAACCTCACCACCATCATCTCGGCCATCGTGCTGGCCCAGTACGGCACCGGGCCCATCAAGGGCTTCGCCTTCACCCTGATGGTTGGCACCACGGTCAACATCTTCTGCGGCGTATTCGTCTCCCGCGTGCTCTACGACCTGTGGGTGCGGACGATGAATCGCAAATCCAAATTCCGCATCGGCTGAGCGCCGGGGGAGCCAGCCGCCATGCAGCTCTTTCCTGTCAACCGCGTCTTCGACTTCATGAGCCTGCGCCGGTACTTCGCCGGCGCCTCCATCGTGGTCGTGCTCCTCTCGCTGGGGATCTTGATCTGGCCTGGCCCCAAGCTCGGCACGGACTTCCGGGGCGGCACGGAGATCGAGGTCGCCTTCAATCCGCCGACGTCGGCCGGGGAGATCCGGCAGGCGGTCGTCGCCGCGGGCTTCAGCGGCGCCGACGTGATCCACGTCCAGAGCCCCACCCACGAGGCCCAGTACATCATCCGGGTGCAGGACGTCAGCACCGTGAGCGCGGAGGC
>CAYZQO010000159.1:0-4189 GCA_964480725.1 uncultured Polyangiaceae bacterium
CGGAGGGCGGAGATGCCACCGGCGGGCTCGCGGAGGGCGGAGATGCCACCGGCGGCCTCGCGGCAGGCGGTGACGGCTCGGGCGGGGTCGCGACCGGTGGGTTCGCAGCGGGTGGTGATGCCACCGGTGGCCTCGCAACGGGTGGTGATGCCACGGGCGGTCTCGCGGACGGCGGAGATGCCACGGGCGGCCTCGCGATCGGTGGCGACTCGCCGGGCGGGACCAGCGGGAGAGGCAACGCCGGTGCCGGTGGCGAGGGTGAAGCCGACGCATGCGCCGCGCCCGCCATCATGGTCGCCGTCAGTGCTGGCGACGGCACCGCCGAGCTCGACTGGGAGCCAGTGCCGGAAGCGCAGTCGTACGAGATCTGGCGCGCCACGAGCCCTACGGGACCCTTCACGGCGCTGGCCTCGACGGCCGACACGGCCTACGCGGACGGTCCCGCGCTCGAGCTCGGCGCGAGCTACTACTACCGCGTCAGCCTGGGTGATCCGCCCACCTGCGAGAACGGCTCGGCGATCGTCGAGGTGATCCCTTGTGCACCCCCGACGGCCGACGCTTCGATCTTCGGAAATACGGTCACCCTCACGTGGAACGCTACCGGCGCTGCGTCCTACACGATCCGGTACGGGTCGGACGAAACCTCCCTCACACGGAGCGCCAGCACCACGGCGACTCAGTACGCAATCGCTGGCCTCCCCAGCAACGAACCCGTCTATGCTCTCGTCTCATCGAGCAACGCGACCTGCAGTGGGGGGGATTCGGCGGTGGTCACCGCCACCCCCACGGGGTGCACGGCCATACCCAGCACCCCCGACGTCACGGCCACCGTGGACAGCTGGCAGAACGTGTTGACGTGGGCGGAATCCACCGGCGGAACGGGAGAGGTCGAGTACGTCCTGAGCTGTGCCACGACCTCTGGAGGACCCTACACGGACCTGCCGGACGCCCGATCCGGATACGTCCACGCCGGGCTCACGAACGACACCTCGTACTACTACGTCGTGAGGGCCGTCGACTCGATCGGGTGCGCGTCCGAGATCTCCACCGAGGTGGAGGCGACGCCCACGCTGGGCGCCTGCCAGGCCCTGTTGTGCGAGGACTTCGAGTCCGATACCGCGAACGACTGGGTTTCCGGTGACTGGTGGACGCTCCGCGAACGGGACTCCTCGACAGCCCTGTACTACGGTGGCCAGTCCGTCGCCGCCATCGCCCTCAGGAATGCGCCAGTATCGGCTCCGCCGGACCAGACCATCCAGGCTCGCATCTATCTCGACAACTCGACTTCCACCGTGGGCACCGTGGGCGCCGGAGTCGTGGTCCGCAACTCGGGCGCCGAGTGGAGCTACTACGCGCTCACCCTCGATGGCGATCAGGTTCTGCGCCTGCGCCAGGGGAATTCCGTCCTCTCCGGTGAGGACTGCACTGCCACCTACGATTTGCCCGCGTCCCCGTTCGGCTCCTGGTACACCGTCAAGCTCTCCGTTACGGGAACGCTACTCCAAGGGTACCTCGACGACATGGACGTGCCCAAGCTCACCTGCGTCCGCTCCAGTCTCTCGTCGGGAACGCCCGCCCTCTTGGCACGCAGAGGCGACACTCGGTTCTATGTGGATGACGTGCGCATCACGTCCCCATAGCCATCCGGGCCCTAGCCTCCCCCACCCGTACTGTCCAGAAACCCATCGCAGCACATCACGCCGCCTCGCGATGATAGAAGTTCAGGAGCCCACCGAGGCGCGATCGACACTGAACCTGAGCGGAAGCGGAGTTGTCGTTGTCAGCCCGAACTTGCGCGCTAACAATGTGGACAGCGCCCCGATCGCACCTCCGGGAGCCGCAGCGCTCGCGAGCCTTCGCCCCGACAGCGGCGTGCGGGCGCGGAGGCGCGGTACGTGTGAGTGCAGCGAATGCAGGGCCCCCTGGCGCCGTGTGCCCGTCAAGCGTGACATTCTGGCGTGTGCGACGCCGCCGATTGGATCGCCGCCATCGCGCTCGCGGACACTGATCTCGGCACGCAGCCCGGCAATGCTGCGCGGCCCATCTCCATGATCGAGTTCCGGGGTCTGAACGACACGCTGGGGCCGTACGAGGGCGGCGTCGTGGGGCCGCCGGGCGGGCAGTACGATTCCCCCGGAGGCCAGGGCTCACGGGCGTTCTGGGCGGAGATCAACGCCTGCACGGGCACGACTGCCGCGACCGAGCAATGCGGTCACATGCGCTCGTGGTTCGTCCGCCCGAGCCTCGATGAGGGTGCTATATTGCAGCCATGCGGCAACGGCTTCTCGTTCTCACCGGTGTTTTCGTGGCGATCACTGGAGTCGGCTCCGCGCGGGCGGTCGAGCAGGTGGACGGTACGACCATTCCCGCCCTTTCTGGCGACGAGTGCTGGGGCAACGTCGGCGTCTGCATCAACGACAGCGAGCAGAGCCTCGGAGGCGACGGGGACATCGACGTCGTTGACACGGCGACGATCGCCCAGGAGACGTTCAACCCGCTGTGCAACCTCACCTTCGAGGTCATCGCTCGGGGCGCCAGCTACGAGAACGTCTTCGGTTGGTACGAGGTCCGGCGCGACGCCGACGGGGAAGCCGTCCAGCCGGCGCTCGAGGAGCTGCACGTGTTTCTGGGTTGCGACGACGACATCGGTACCGAGCGTACACTCACCGTGCCGGCCGGGATCGCCGAGGTCGGGTTCTTCCTCGCCAATGACGAGGGCGAGTGCGTGCCCACCCAGGACGATCCGCTGGGGGCGACGCTCGCGGGATCGCCGACCAACCTGTTCTACACGCAGCGGGCCTACAACCCGGACGCGGATGGACAGATCCACATGCTGGCGTGGCAGAGCCGGATCAACCCGGAAGCGTTCTACTTCGGCTGGGAAGACCTGAACGGCGGCGGGGACAACGACTTCGAGGATCTGTTGACCCTGGTGACGGGGCTTCAGTGTGCCGGCGGGGGTGAGCCCTGTTCCACCGGCGACGACGGGATCTGCGGCGATGGAGTGATGCAGTGCCGGGACGGCGTGCTCACCTGCATTTCGACCCAGGAGCCTCGCGAGGAAGTCTGCAACGCGCTCGACGACAACTGCGACGGCGAGATCGACGAAGGCGATCTCTGCGACCAAGCGCTCATCTGTTTCCGGGGCGAGTGCGTCCCGCCCTGCAGTTCCGGCGAGTTCGTGTGCCCTCTGGGCCTGGTCTGCGACAATCGGTCCGGCGTGTGCCTCGATCCGGAGTGCGTCGGGGTGGATTGCCCGCCCGGCGAGATCTGCGTGTCTGGCAGTTGCGTGGGGGCTTGCGACGACGTGCAATGCCCGTACGGACAGCGTTGTCACCTCGGCGTCTGCGTCGACGTGTGCGAGGCGGTGGAGTGCGACGAGGGCTACGCCTGCGAGGTTCGCGAACGGGACGGCGAGTACTACGGCTTCTGCAACTCGTGCGACTGCCGCGGTTGCGCGGACGGACAGTCGTGTGTTGAGCACTTGTGCGTCGACGACGCATGCTCGGACGCGTCCTGCGCGGCGGGCGAGTACTGCGTCGAAGGAACGTGTCGCGACGCCTGCGCGGAGGCTGCGTGCCCGGCTGGGCAGCGGTGCGAGCGCGGCGCCTGCGTCGAGGGCTCTGGCACCACCGATGGCAGTGCGGGCGGCGCTGACGGTGCCGGCGAGGGGACGGGAGGCGGAGGCATCGTGGTGCCCCCACCCGTGGAATACGAGGACGAGCCAGCGGACCCGGCGAGCGAGTCGACCGACGACGGCGGATGCGGCTGTCGCACCGGCGGGCCACGGTCGGGCGTTGCGGTTTGGCTGGGAGTGGGGCTCGCGTTGCTCGGAGCGGCACGGCGCCGGAGGATTCAGCGTCGCTCCCGCCACGGCGGAACCTAGCCGGTCGGTTCGATGCCGCCAGCGCTGTAGCGCCCGCGTGGCTACGCGAGGAGACGCGATGCGTCGACCTTGCGGAGTGACTCTCCGGGCGAGGGTATCATGGAGGTCATGGTGCGTCGTGACGCGACGGACGCTTCGACCCCTCCGGGGGCCACGCTGGCCGAAATCCCAGCATCACTGCGCGATCTTGATCTCATAAGACTATGTGACTTGGCCTAGCGGCCAGGACGGTGGAACGCCTTATCCTCCGCGATCGTCCTCGTCACCGACGGCTACCCGCAGGACTGCGACGACGACTCCATC
>CAYZQO010000160.1:0-4123 GCA_964480725.1 uncultured Polyangiaceae bacterium
GACCGTCCCGACGACACGGCCATCCTGCGCATCCGCGCCGAGCACCAGTTCCTCACCGGTGCCCCGGCGGCGATGCCGTCCCTCGAGCGGGCCCTCAGCGCCACGAAAGACCAGCATTCGCCCGAGTACGCGCGCCTCCAACTCATGCTCGCGGAGTCTCTGGTCCGCAAGGGGGATCGGGCGCGTGCGCGCACCGAGCTCGAGAAGCTCCAGCAGCTTCAGCCCGGCAGTCTGGCCACCGTGCTCACCCTGGCTCGGCTCGACCTGGTGGAGGGGCAGTCCCGCGCAGCCGTCGCGCGGCTCACGCCGCTCGCGAAGCCGGGGGCGCCCGCCGCGGTCTACGATCTCCTCGGAGCCGCGGCGCTCGAGGCGAAGGATCTCCCGGCAGCCACTGCGCATTTCGAGGCGGCGCTGCGGCTCGAGCCTGGTAACCTCCGCACGCTTTCGGCCCTCGTAGAGCTCGACGAGAAGGCGGGTGGACGTGCAGCCGCGGCGAAGCGCGTCCGCGCCGAGGTCGCCAAGGCCCCGAAGCGCGCCGAGCTCTGGCTGATGCTGGCGCGGCTCACCGACGATCCCCGGCAGCCCGCCGAGGTCGAGGGTGTGCTCCGCGAGGCCCTCGCCAGCGTCCCCGGCGACGTGCGCCTATGGTCGGCCCTGCGCGCGGTGCAGGAGCGTCGGGGCGCCCGTGACGAGGCTCTCGCGACGCTGCGCGAGGCGGAGAACAAGAACCCCCGGTCGGCGGCCGTCCTCGCTGAGGTCGCGTCGTTCCTGGCGCGGACGGGTGACGCGAAGCAGGCCGTCGCCTACTACGAGCGGGTCCTTCAGCTCGCCGAGGGGGACGTGGTGACCCTGAACAACACCGCGATGCTCTACGCCGACGAGCTCGGCGAACCGGCGAAGGCGGTCGAGCTGGCCGAGCGAGCGCACCGGCTCGCCCCCGACCAGCCGGCGGTCACCGACACCCTCGCCTGGGCGCTCTTCCGGCGCGGGGCGAAGGGGGACCTCGAGCGCGCCCGGAAGCTGCTGCAGCAGATCGCATCCGGTTCCTCCAGCGCGACGGTCCAGTACCACCTCGGCGCCGTGCTGCTCGCCGCGGGGGATGCGGAGCAGGGCAAGCGGCTCCTGCGCGAGGCGCTCGCGCTGCCGGGGGAGTTCCCGGCCGCAGCCGCCGCCCGCAAGGCGCTCGCCGAGGCGCGCTGAGGAGGAGAGAGGGATCCGTGACCGAGCGGGGGAGAGCAGCGGGTGAGGGCGGCCTGGGCGCGAGAGACGCCGGTGGAGCGGATCATGGCACCGGTGGCGCTCTCCCAGCGCAACGTGGGGGCGGCCTCCCCGCTTGGGGTCTGTTTCTGCTGGTGCTCGCGGCCGAGTACCTGATCGTCAGCTACTCCATCGACGCGCGGACCCTGCTGGTCCCGACGGGGCTGGAGGGGCTGATGGGTGGCGTCGGGGCCGTGGCCCCGCTCGCCTTCCTGGTCGTCGTCGGGGCCTGGTTCGCGGGTGGTGAGGGCGCTCGCGGGGTCCTTCGCGACCTCGAGCGCCCGAGCGCGCCGCCGTCGCGACGCTGGCTCGCGCTGGGCCTCCACCTCGCGATCCTCGCGGTCCTGTACCTCGTCACGCGGGTGGTGACTGGCGGATCGCCGGGTGCGGTGGACCCCACGCTGCGGCCCTGGCTCCTCGCCTGGTTCCTGCTCGTGCTGCTGGCGATCGCCGCCCTGGCGGCGGCCTTCTGGCGGCCGTCGTGGCTCGGCCGCACGCTCTGGACGGCGAGGCGGGCGCTCACCCTGGGCCTGCTCGTGGGCTCCCTGGCCTTCGGCGCGGGCCTGCTCGTGCAGGGGATCGCGGCGCCGCTCATCCGCGCGACCCTGGAGGTGACCCACGCGCTCCTGACGGTGCTCGCGTCCGACCCGGTGGCGGCCGTCGAGACGGCCGAGGTGGGCACCTCGCGGTTCTACGTCAGCATCGCCCCGGTCTGCTCCGGCATCGAGGGGCTCGGGCTGATGACCGCCTTCCTCGGCGTGTTCCTCTACGTCGAGCGACGGACCCTGCGCTGGCCCCGCGCCTGGCTGCTCCTGCCCCTGGCCCTGGCGGTGACGTGGCTGCTCAACGTCGTGCGGGTCGTCTCGCTCATCGCGCTGGGGACCTGGGTTTCGCCGGAGATGGCCCTCGGCGGCTTCCACTCGAAGGCGGGCTGGCTCTTCTTCACCGCGGTGGCGCTCGGGGCGGTCTGGATCGCCCGCCGCTGGGCGCCGTTCCAGGCCGAGGTGCCGAGCGGTGACGCGGAGGTGGAGGCCGGGCCGAACCTGGTCGCGGCCTACCTCCTCCCGCTGCTCGCCATCCTCGCCGTCGCGCTCGTCACGGGGCTCTTCACGCACGGCTTCGACGCCGCTTACCCGCTGCGCGTCATCGCCGCGGCGGCGCTGCTCTACGCCTACCGGCGCAGCTACCCTCGCCTGGACCTCTCGCGCCCCTGGTTGGGTGTCGCGGCGGGCCTGGCCGTCGCCGGGCTGTGGATCGTGGGCTTCCAACGCGCCGATCCCGATTCGGGCGCGACGCTGCGCACGGGCCTGGCAGCCCTGCCGGCCCCGCTCGCTGCGGCGTGGGTCGCCGCCCGCCTGCTCGGAGCGGTCGTCACGGTGCCGCTCGCGGAAGAGCTCGCGTTCCGCGGCTACCTGATGCGGCGCCTCGTCGCCCGGGACTTCACTGCTCTTCCCTTCCGGGCCGCGACCTTCCTCGCGCTCGTGGGCTCCTCCGTCGCGTTCGGCTTGCTCCACTCCCAGTGGCTGCTCGCGGCCGTCGCGGGGCTGGCCTATGGCTGGCTCGCGATCGCTCGCGGCCGCCTGTCGGATGCGGTGATCGCCCACGCGACGACCAACGCCGTGGTCGCCGGCTACGCGCTCGCGATGGCCGACTGGGCGCTCCTGGCTTGAACGCGCCGGCGCTCGGCGGTGTAGGATCCGCCGCGCGACCGCCGCGACGTGGTCGCGCTTGGGTAAACACAAGGGAGCGGCGATGAGGATCCTGGTCACCGGGGGCGCGGGCTACATCGGCAGCCACACCGTCCTGGAGTTGCTGGAGGCGGGCTACGACGTCACAGTCGTCGACAACCTGGAGAACAGCAGCCAGGAGTCGCTGCGGCGGGTGGAGCGCCTCACGGGCCACGCTCTCGCGTTTCACCCGGTGGACGTGCGGGACGCGGGCGCGCTCGACCGGGTGCTCGCGGGCGCCGAGCACCACGCTGTGATCCACTTCGCGGGGCTCAAGGCCGTCGGCGAGTCGGTCGAGCAGCCGCTGCGGTACCACGACAACAACGTCCGGGGGGCGCTCGTCCTGTTCGACGCCCTCGCGCGCCACGGGGTCAAGCGACTCGTCTTCAGCTCGTCCGCCACGGTGTACGGCGAGCCGGACGCGGTGCCCATCACCGAGGGCTTCCCCGTCCGCGTCACCAACCCCTACGGGCGGACCAAGCTCATCATCGAGGAGATCTTGCGGGACATCTGCCAGGCGGACCCGAGTTGGCACGTCGCGCTCCTCAGGTACTTCAACCCCGTCGGCGCCCACCCGAGCGGCCTGATCGGCGAGGACCCGCGCGGGACCCCGAACAACCTGATGCCGTTCGTAGCGCAGGTCGCCGTGGGGCAGCGCCCGGAGCTCCGAATCTTCGGCGGGGACTACCCTACCCGCGACGGCACCGGCGTGCGCGACTACATCCATGTGGTGGATCTGGCTCGGGGGCATCTGGCCAGCCTCGCGGCGCTCGAGGGGAACCCCGGAGCCGGCACCTACAACCTCGGGACCGGCCGGGGCCAGACTGTCCTCGAGGTCGTCGCCGCCTTCGAGCGCGCGAGCGGCCGCAAGGTCCCCTACCGCATCGTCGCCCGGCGCCCCGGCGATGTGGCCGAGTGTTACGCGAACGTCGACCAGGCGCGGCGCGACCTCGGCTGGGAGGCGCAGCTGACGCTCGACGACATGTGCGCCGACGCCTGGCGCTGGCAGTCGCAGAACCCGCGGGGGTACGAGGGCTGAGCCGCAAACGGCTTCACCGCGCCAACGCCCCCGTGGTACCGATCCCCACCGTGAAGCTCGCCGTCGTCACCGTCAACTACGCCTCCGCCCGCTACGTGCT
>CAYZQO010000161.1:0-2271 GCA_964480725.1 uncultured Polyangiaceae bacterium
CCCGGCGGCCGCGAGCGCCGCGAGCGTCGAGGAGGTGGACAGGCGCCAGGCGGATTGCTGCACGGGGCGACGGCCCGGGCGGGGACGGGGCCCGGAGCCCGAAGGTACGCCCCCGCGGTCCCGGCCGCCAGCCGGGACCCAGGTCGTGTGGCCCGAGCGCGAGGGTGCTAGGAACGCTCCGTGCGCGCCCTGCACCTCGCCGAGCTCGCCTTCGTGGTCCTGGCGGCCCTCGCCGTCCATGGGTTCGTTCGGATGGCGATGCGCGCCGAGGAGCGGCGCGTTTGCGCCCCCGTCTGCGCGCTCGCGCCGGCTTACGCCGGGACCAACCGCACCGCGCCGGACTTCGAGCTGCCGACCCTCACGGGGGAGCGGGTGCGTCTCTCGGACTACCGCGGGCGGGTGGTCGTGCTGAATTTCTGGACGCGGAGCTGCCAGCCCTGCCGCGAGGAGCTCCCGTCGCTGGCGGCGCTCGCCGACGGCGCGGCGGCGCGCGGCTTCGCCGTGGTGACCGTGGCCACCGACGACGAGATCGAGGCGGTGCGCGAGATCCTCGGCGCCCTGCTCGGCCGGCCCGCGCCGTTCGTCGTCGCCCACGACCCCGAGGCCGCGGTCGTGACCGGCCAGTACGGGACGCGGCTCTTCCCCGAAACCTGGATCATCGACCCCCGGGGCGTCATCCGCGCGCGGTTCGACGGCGCCCGCGACTGGACCGAGCCGCTGGTGGCGGACCTCCTCGAGCTGGCGCAGGAGCGGCAGCGATGCGGCATCGAGTTCTCCGGCGGCCGCCCGCTGAGCGGCCCGCGGTGGGCGTGCCAAGGGCTGCTGCCGGGGGGCGACGAGCGGTAGCGAGCGCTCGCCGCGTCACTCGAACTCGAGGCGCCAGCGCACGTCGGCACCGAGGTTGCCGAGCGACGAGGTGGAGATGTCGTTGACGTTGTCGTACGACGCCTCCACGCTCACCCGGTTGCCGACCTCCCACTCCAGGTTCGAGCGCACCTCGCGGGAGTCGGACAGCCCGCTGGTGACGTTGGCGCGGATGCGGTCGGCCAGGCGCTTGCCGATGGTCACCGTGGGCTCGGTGCGGCCCGTGCGCGACGAGTAGGCGCTGCCGAAGCGGAAGTCGTCGATGACGGGGACCGCCTCCTTCACCGCCCGATCGGCCCCGGTGAGGGTGCCGAGGGCTTCGAGCGCCACGCTGCTGCCGACACTCGCCCCCTTGGCCTGGTCGAGCTCCGCCCGCGTGATGCCGACGGTGAGCAGGAGGAAGATGTCGTCCTGGGCGAGCGTGGGCTGGCTCGACAGATCGATCTTGAGCGCGTCGGCGTCCCCGTGGGCGTGCAGGGTGATGAGCCACCGCCCGGACGAGGCGACGGTGCCTGGGCTCGCGGCGGCGTTCGCGCCGCTCGTGCCGGCGTCGCCGGTCTGCGAGTAGCGGCGGTACTCGGTGACCGCGGTGAGGTCCACGACGGGGGCGATCTGCGTCTCGTCCTCGAAGCGCACGACCCCGTCCTCGATGGTGAACTCGTGCTGTCGGAGCTGCATGCGTCCCCCCCGGACGATCCGCACCTCGCCCGCGGCGCCGAAGCGCTGGTTGGTCCCCGCCACGCGCAGCCCCTCGTCCGGGAGCTCCAGGCGCGCCTCGACCAGGTTGTTGCTGATCTCGAGGGGCCGCTCGGAGCGGATCCGCAGGTCGAAATCGAGCCGGTCCCCGTCCGGGTCGTAGGTGTCCACCGTCGTCCGGCGGCCGCGCTGGGCGAACGACGCGATCTCGGCGGACATGGTGATGGGGCGGGAGTACTCCAGCGCCCGGATGACGATCTCGCCCCCGAGCCGCGGCAGCGGCGCCGGCGTCCCCTTGGTGGGCGCGGCGTAGCTCGCGACGAGATCGGCGTCGAGCACGGTCTCGACCCCGTCCATCGGCGCCAGCGCCAGGTCGCGGATCTCGACGTCGAGCCGCGCGTCGCCGAGCGTGAATCCGGTGAGCGGCGCGCCGCCGGCCACGCGCACGGTCCCCGTCCCCACCTTCGCCAGGCCCCGCTCGACCCGGACCGCACCGGGCTCGAGCGCAACGGAGACGACGACGTCGGTGAGCGGCGCCGGGAGCCCGGCGACCAGGATCTCGCGCGCCTCCAGCGAGAAGCCCCCCTCGTAGCGGGGCGCGGCGAGCGGCCCGGTGACGCGCAGGCCGCCACCGACCTGGCCGCTCGCGCGCTCCACGCCCGACACCGCCCGGGTGAGCGCGGCGAGATCGAGCGGACGGAGGTCGACCGC
>CAYZQO010000161.1:2371-4073 GCA_964480725.1 uncultured Polyangiaceae bacterium
TGCCCGTGGGCTTGGCGTCGGCCAGCGCGATCGGGGTGCTGAGCTGCGCGACGGCGCCGAGATCGAGGTCCCGGGCCTCGACGGTGCCCCGGAGCTCCTTGAAGCGCTGGCGTGACAGCTCCAGGCTGGTCAGCCTCAGCTGCCCACCGAAGAGATCGCCATTGGCGCGGTAGGTGCCCTCGCTGGGGTCCCGCTCGTACTCCGCCCGGTCGAACGCCGTCGGGATGGGCTGGCCGCAACGCGTCGTCCCGAGGGAGCGGAGGGAGCGGCGGCTCGGCTCGAGCTGCACGGAGAGGTGCGAGGCCGGCAGCGTCGCCGTGCCGATGCGCGTCGGGGAGAGGGTCACCTCGCTGTCGAACGCAAGGTGGTCGACGCTGCCCCCGACCTCCACCACGGCCCCCACGCGAGTGTCGGCCAGCACCCCCAGCGCGCCGAGGGTCTGGATCTTCGCCGAGGGCAGGCCGGTGGCGACCACGTTGCCAGCGAGGTTCGAGCCAGGCGTCATGTGGAGCGAGCCGATGACCACGCCGGCGCCCTTGGTGAGCGTGAAGCTCGGGACGTCGAGGGTGACGCCCCGGTAGCTCGCGTCGCGGTCCGCCCACTCCAGGTCGATGGCCGCGCGGCCGCCGTCGAAGAGCTCGCCGTAGATGTTCGCCGCCTCGACCTCGGCCTGCCCGCGCACGCGCAGATTGCCGAGCCCGCAGCGGTCGTCGGGACCGCCGAGGTCGTAGCGCACCTCGGCGCTGACCCGGCCGTGACCGTCGAGGTCGACGTAGCGGGGGTCGTCCTCGAAGTGGAACATGGCGAGGAAATCGCGCAGCTCGAAGCGCGGGCTGCTCACCGTCGCGTCGACGATGACGGCGCCGCGGCGGTTGAAGTCGAGCCGCACCGCGCTGGCGGTGTAGCGGCTGCGGCCCTTGCGCGCGACGAGATCGGAGAGGTCGACCTGCAGGGGCGTGAAGCGCACGGCGCTCCGCTCCACGTCCCCGAGCGGGAACCCCCCGAACTCGAAACCCTCGATGGCGAGCTCGCCGGTGAGCACGGGGCTCCGCGAGATCCCCGCCAGCTGGCAATCCACCGTGGCCTTGCCCGCCCAGGGGATGCCGGCGATGGGCGAGATGTCCGCGAGCTCGAGCTCCGAGCGGGCGACCTCGATGCGGATCTCGTTGTGGAAGCCGATGGAGACGAGCGGAGCGTGGACCGTGCTCTGACCGAACCGGCCGGTGGTGTCGAGGAACTCCAGCGCGTCGGGGCGGATCGCGAGCCGGCCGTCGATCGTCGCCTCGTCGAAGGCGATCATCGGCTGCTTGCCGACGTCGTGGACGCCGCGGTCGAAGACGGAGAAATCCGAGGTCCGGCCGTGGAGCTTGCCGTCGATGGCGAGCGGCCGGAACGTCCCGCGGACGTCGCTCCAGCGGATCGCGTCGAGATCCCACCCCACGATGGTGTTCTTGGCCACGCCGAGGTCGCGCATCAGGGACGGGAAGGGGACGGCGTCCGCCGTCACTTCGGCCACGACGAGCGTCCCCCCGCCCTCGAACGGAGCGATCTCGACGCCACGCCCGGCGACCTTGCCGTCGGAGAACTCCATCGCGAAGCGCGGCAGCTTGATCCGGTCGCCGACCACGTCGACCTCGACCTCGAGGTCGCGCGCGAGCTCGTAATATCGGAAACCGAGCCCGCCGCCGCGCAGCTTGCCGTG
>CAYZQO010000162.1:0-4031 GCA_964480725.1 uncultured Polyangiaceae bacterium
TCGAGGTGGTGGTGCCGGCCGCGACGCGCGCGCTCGACGGCGCGACGCTCGGGGCCGACCGGGCTTTCGCCTTCGCGACGCCGCGCCCGGCGTTGCTCGAGGCGAGCCTCCCGGACGGGTTCGTGGTCGCTCACGGCTACCCCTTGCGCCTCGACTTCAACCAGCCGGTGTCCCGGGGCGAGGCCCGCCGGGTGCTCTCGATCAGCGGGACGCGCGCCGGGCGCCGGGTGCCAATCCCGTTCACGGTGGAGCAAGCGGGCCTCGGTGACGACTGGGTGGAGACGGATCAGCGCCTGCTCCTGCCCCGGATCCCGGATGGCGTCGGCGACGTGGTGGTCGAGGCCGCGGCGGGGCTCCGCGGCGCGGAGGGCACGCGGGTGTCCCTCGAGCCCGCGCGCTTCCCGCTGCCGACGCTGGGTCCGCTCCGGTTCACGCTCGAGTGCGAGCGCACTCCCGACGGGCGCTGCGCGGCCGGGTCGTACCCCACCCTCACTCTCTCCAAGCCCGTCCCCGCGCTCGCGCTCTACCAGCACCTCCGCTTCGAACCGGAGGTCCCCAAGGACCGCTACGAATTCCAGGGGAGCACTGACTCGATCCCGCTCGGCACCCTCTTCGAGCCCGCGCCCGGCGGACGCTATCGCGTCGAGATCCGGCCGGGCTTCGTCACCGAGGACGGCGAGCGCGTCACCCGCGGCCAGCGCTTCGAGCTCGCGATGGCCGACGACACGCCGAGCGTCGAGTGGACCTCCGAGCCCGAGGTCGTGATCGAGCGCAGCCGCCCGACGCCGCTGCTGCGCCTCTGGGGACTCAACGTCCCGGCGGTGGAGGCCGCCCTGGCGCCGCTGTCCGCGCGGGACGCCGTCACCTGGCTCGGCAGCGGCGAGCGGGGCTACCCCACTGTGGCCGCGCTCCCGGGCACCCGCGAGCTGCACCTGCCGCTCACCGCCGCCCCCAACGGGTACGACTACGTCGACCTCCCCCTCCCCGCCGAGCTGCTCTCGGGCGACCGCACCGGGAGCCTGCTGGTCGCCACCCGCGGCGAGGGCGCTCCCCCGGTTCCGCCGCGGCTCGTCACCGTGACCGACCTCGGGGTGCTCGCGCGCTGGAGCCCGCACGGGACGATCGTCTGGGTGACGCGCCTGTCGGATGCCCTCCCTGTCGCCGGCGCGGAGATCACCCTCACCGCCGCGCCCAGCGCGACCCGCCCGCCCTCCAGGCCCTTCTCGACCCGGACCGATCGCGACGGGCTCGCGGTCCTCCCCGCCCACGCGATGCGGCGCGCGCTCGGCCGCCCGAATGCGCCCGGTCCCGTCGTCACCGTCACCCGCGGCGAGGATCACGCCCGCGTCGTCGCGCAGAGGCTCGATCGGGAGGATCTCACGCTGCTCCCCTTCGTCTTCGTCGAGCGCGGGATCTACCAGCCGGGCGAGCCCCTCCACGTGAAGGGCTACCTCCGCCGGCCGGCGCCGAGCGGCCTCGAGACGCCCGTGGGGCACAAGCTCGAGGTCATCGTGCGCGACGGCCAGGACCGCGTCCTCTTCGAGCGCCGGACGCAAACCGACGACTACGGCTCCTTCGCCGTCGAGGGGACGCTACCGGAGACGGCCGCCCTCGGCTTCGCCTCGGTGGAGGTCCGGTGGCGAGGCGCTCCGACAGGCTGGCACCGGGATCGCTGGGCGAGCTTCGTGATCAGCCGCTACCGCGTGCTCGATTTCGAGGTGAAGGCACGGCTCGACCAAGGGACGTACGTCCGCGGCGACACCGCGCGTCTGAGCGTCCTCGGCAGGTACTTCCACGGCGCGGCGATGCGCGACGTGCCCCTGCGGATCGAGGTGTCCGCCTACGCCACCGCCTTCCGTCCCGCTGGCTTCGACGGCTACTCGTTCGGGGACCGCGACGACGGCGCCCGCGGCGGAACCGTGGAGGCGCAGCGCAGCCTCGACGCCCAGGGGCGCGCCTGGTTCGAGCACCCGCTCGCGCTCCCCGAGGTCCGGGTCCCGCTCACCGTCGAGTTCGAGGCCGAGGTCGCGGACGTCAGCCGCCGCTTCGCCATCGAGGACACAGCCGCGGCGCTCGTGCACCCCGCGGAGTTCTACGTTGGCCTCCGCCCGGACGACGTCTCCCCGCGCTACCCCGGCCGCCCGATCGCGGTCGAGGTGGTCGCCGCCACGCCGGACGGGGCGCCGCAGGTGGGCGCCGAGGTGACGGTCGAGCTCTCGCCCGATCCGGTCGTGGGCGACGCGACGCCGCCGGCGCAAGCCCGACCGTCGCCTGCACCCGAGCGCTGCCAGGTGGTGACCGGCGCCGAGCCGCGCCGCTGCGTCTTCACCCCCGCGCGGGAGGGGGACTACCAGTTCCGGGCGACGAGCGTCGACGCCCGCGGCAACCCGGTGGTGACGGCGCTCGACCTCCAGGTGCTGCCCCCCGCGGTGGCGGAGTGGCGCCCGCCACAGGAACCCGAGCCCGAGCCCGAGCCCGAGGTGACCGAGCCGCGGGAGGACGACCCCAGCCCTCGCCGGCGGCTCTCCTTCGCCGAATGGTGCCGACGCCGGCCGCCGTCGGCCGGCCTCGACCTGGTGCGGCACGACCATTCGTGGCGAGTGCCGTCCTCCTATGAAGACCGGTTCGACGAGCGCCGCTGGGAGCTCGGCGACACGGTGGGCGTCTGCATCGTCTCGCCCGCCGTCGCCCCCGCCCTGGTGACGCTGGAGCGAGACGCGATCCTGGAGCGAGAGGTGGTGTGGCTGCGTGCCGGCGGCAACCTGCGACGCCTCTCCGTCTCCGACCGGCTCTTCCCTCACGCGACGCTCCGGGTGACGAGCTCGCGCCCGCTCGTCGCCGGCCGTTCCGCAAGCGAGGAGGTCGCGACGGAGCTCTGGGTCGACAGCGGGCACAAGGCCCTCGACGTCTCGCTCCGCCTGCCTCCCCGGGCGCGCCCCGGCGAGAAGCTGCGCCTCGGCGTGACGGTCGAGCGCAACGGCAAGCCCACGGCGGCGCAGGTCACCCTCTGGGCGGTGGACGCCGGGGTGCTCGCCCTGCGCCACTACGGTCTCCCGAAACCGTTCTGGACCTTCGCGGAGCGCGTGCTCACCCCGCTCGAGTCGTCGGACAACCGGCACCTGCTCTACTGGCCCACCGAGCACCGGAGGAGCAGTCATCCCCGAGTCCGCATGGGCGCCACCCACGTCGGCCCGCCGGGGGCGGCACCCGTCCGCGAGCGCTTCCCGGCGGTCGCCTGGTACCGGCCCGATCTGCGGCTCGACGCAAGCGGGACGGCGACCCTCGAGCTCCCGCTCCCCGACAACGCCACGCGCTGGCACGTCTTCGCCGTCGCCGCCACCCGGGACGACGCCTTCGGCAGCGCCGAGCGGACGTTCGAGACGTCACAGGAGCTGTTGCTGCGCCCCCGGCTCCCACGGGTTTCTAGGGTCGGCGACCGCCTCCGTGCCGCAGTGGTGCTCGACTCCACCCTGCCTCAGGCGCACGACGTCGAGCTCGAGCTCCGCGCCACGGGGGCGCTCACGGGGCAGCGACGGGCAACGGTGCGCCTGCCCGCGGGCGGGCACCACGAGCTCGAGCTCGAGCTATTGGCCGGGCGCCCCGGCGTCGCCACCTTCACCGCCACCGCGCGCTCCGGCGCCCTCCGCGACGCGATCAGGATCGAGCACCGCGTCACGGAGCCGCTGACGTTCACCACCGCCGTGGTGGAGGGAGTGGCCGAAGGGGTCGCGTGGGAGCGGCTCGGCTCGCTCGCGGCCGCGCGCCCCGACGCGGGCGGGCTCACCCTCACCCTCTCGAGCTCGCCCTTCGCGGGCCTCGGCGAGGTAGCGCGGGCGCTCGAGACGTACCCCTACGGCTGCACCGAGCAGCTCGTCTCGAGCCTGGTCCCGAGCCTCCTGCTCGCCTCCGGCGGGGCGCGGCTCGGCGTCGAGAGCGGGCTCGACCGCGCCGACCTCGAGCGAGCGATCTCGACGCTCCGCTCCCACCAGCAGCGCGACGGCGGGTTCGGCTATTGGACGGGCTCGGACGGG
>CAYZQO010000163.1:0-3966 GCA_964480725.1 uncultured Polyangiaceae bacterium
GTGGATTGCGCAGGTCCGCGGCGGGGCGCTGCGCAAGGACGGGAACGGGGATGGGTACGAGGATCTCTGGGGCTACGCGCTGGAGGATCCCATCAATCGCCTGGTGATGGTCCCGATGGAGGGAACGGTCGCGACCGGTGCGCCGGAGTACGTCGGGGCATCGCCGACGGGCGGCGACTGGGAGCTCACGGCGCGGGGCGTGATGGGACCCGGGATGATCGGTGAGTTCTGGCGCGAGCCGAGCTACGGCGGGGTGTACATCCGGGTCGTCACCGGCGAGGTTTCGCCGTTCGGGCTGCTGTTCCTGCTGGATCCGGAGTGGGAGATCGCCGCCGTGGCAGACCTCGACGGCGATCACGTCGACGACGTGCTCCTTCGGAGCGAGCTCTACGACAGCTACTACTTCTGGCTGATGGAGCCGTTCGACAGCTTCGACCCAGATACAGCGCAGCACGAGTTCTCCACCGCGATCCGCTACGGCCAGTGGTTCGATGGCCCGGCCACCGGCGGGCAGGAGCTCCTCGCGGCCGGTCCGTTCGCGGCCGGAGCCGCGGCGGATGGCGGCGACGAGGCGGCGGCAGACCTGCTCTGGCGCGATCCGAGCACGGGCGCCGTGACGCTCTGGGCCATGACGATGCACCGGCGGGCCTGCACCAGCGAGGACGACCCGCGGCTGCAGGAGTCGTGCGAGGCCTACGCCACGGACGAGCTCCTGACCTACGACTTGGTCTACAGCGTCGGGCTGCCGGCCATGCCGACCTACTTCTCCCCCGCCGGAGTGGCGGACTTCGATGGAGACGGGGCCGTGGACCTGGGCTGGCACGCCAGCGGTGCAGAGGCGCCGGTGGGAGAAGCCGGGGAGGTGCGGCTCTGGTTGGGCGACGGCCTCGGCGCCTTCTCGGAGCTTGAGGTGCTCGACACGGACGGGAGCCCCCTCGTGGTGGATCCCGGAACCTACGTCCTTGGAGGATGAGGAGGGTCATGGCCATGATCAGCATCAAGATCGGATCTCTGGGCCGTGGCTGCCCGTGCGCCGGGAACGGGCGGCGCCATTCCCCCACGGCATTCGTACTTGGGTTGGCGATCGCGCTCTTCGGTTGCGGCAAGGACGAGCCGCTCTCCATGGTCGCCACGGGCGGCCAGGCGCGGACACCGGCTGGCGATGCGCTGGAGGTCGGGGCCTCGAGCAACGACCGAGCGGAGCCGGCGCCGGCGGCGACCGCAACGGCGGGGGATGGGTCGGCACTCTCTCCCCAGGCCCTGCCCCCGGCGATTGCCCGCGCGGCGGAGTGCACCGCCGCCGCGGATTGCGCCTACGAGACGCTCGGTGAGCTCAGTGGCCAGGCCGACTGCGCCTGTGCCCGGTGCCCGGCCGAGGTCGGGGCGGTTCCCGACGCCGTCCTGGAGGCACGGCGAGCGTCCTTTCGGGAGTACTGCCGCGACTGGGTGAAGTCGAATCCATGCCCGCCGCAGCTCTGCGCGAAGCCAGCGGCGCTCATCTGCGAGAAGGGAGCCTGCGATGTCCAGGAGTGACGGTTGCTTGCAGATGACGCCAGGCGGGGCGCAACGCTCGAGGCGAAGAGGCGTCGGCCTCCGCGTAGTGGCGGGGTTGCTATTGGTCCTTGGTGTAGGTTGCGGAGGTAGAGGTGATCGCGGCAGCGGAAGTGGCGCCGTGAGTCAGGCGCTCGCCACTGTGGCCTACTTCTCCGACTGGGGCTCGGGGTACTGCGCCAATGTCACCGTCACCAACGACGGGACCCAGGCGTCAACGTCCTGGACAGTCGTCATGGCCATGAACCAGAGCACGCTGTCGACCCTCTGGAGCGGCAACTACACCACGAGCGGCGACCAGCTCACGGTCACCCCAGCGAGCTGGAACGCCGAGCTCGCGGTGGGGGCTTCGACGACGTTCGGGCTCTGCGCAAACGCCCCCGGCAGCAGCAATCGACCCACTGTCACCTCCGTGGTCTTCAGCTACCCGAGCAGCGGCACCGGCGGCAGTGGGACGCTGCCCACCGGTGGAACTAGCGGCACCGCGACTGGCGGCTCGGAAACGGGTGGAACCGGAGGCGGCACCACCGGTGGCACCTCGACCGGCGGCACCTCGACGGGTGGCACCACGACTGGCGGCACCGCGACTGGCGGCTCGGCAACGGGTGGAACCGGAGGCGGCACCACCGGTGGTGCCGCGACCGGTGGAAGCGCTCCGGGAGAGAGCGATTCAATTTCGATCTCGGTGCCGGCGCTGGTCAACCTCGACCAGGTCGCCCTCGCCGCGAGTGAGCGCCTCGACCTCGCTGACGGTGCCCAGATCCAGAGCAGCGTCAATGGGATGCCCGCGATTGTCTCGCTGGGAAGCCAGGGCGCGGAGATCGGTGCCGGTGCGCTCGCTGGTGATCTCTATGCTCGCCACAGCGCCACGTTGCGCTCGCGCGCGCACTTGATGGGCTCGCTCTTCACCGCCGGAGCCATCACTCGCCAGGACGGGACGATCGTCGACGGGCTCATCGTCGAGGACTACGCCTTCGAGCCGTTCAATACGACGTCGTGGACGGTGACGTTCCCGGCAACCAGCGCCGGCAACATCATGATCGAGCCGGACCAGCCTCCGTACACGCTCTCGCCTGGGCGCTACGGCAACGTGAGCGTCAAATCGCGCTCCCGCCTCGTCATCAGCGCGGGTGACTACTACTTCGAACAGCTCCACGTGCTGGAGCCCCAGAGCGAGCTGTTGATCGACGACACGGCGGGGCCGGTGCGGCTCCACGTGCGGGAGGAGCTGACCACCCGCGGCAAGCTGCTCGGTGTGGACGACGTCCGCCCAGAGCCGCTCATCATCGTCACCGGAACCTCGACGCTCTTCCTCGAGAGCACCTTCTCGGGCTTCCTCGTCGCGCCCCAGGCCGAGGTCTACCTCCGCACCACCGCCGAGCACCACCGCGGCGCCATCTTCGCGCGCACCATTCACCTCGATCCCAACGTCGTCATCGAGCACGGGCCGTTCGAGCACGAGGACTTCTACGACGACTGGGAGTCGGCCGGTGACTACGGCGATCTGCGCTGGGGTTGGCAGGGCTCGTGGGAGATGGGCGACACGTTCCCCACCAACCCCGACTACGGGGACATCAACTCAGACGATACCCCGCGCCACGAGAACTGCGATCCTGGGCTCGAGATCGTGAAGTCGCTCGCCGAGGATGGGGTCACCTTCCAGACGGAGCTGCGCCCGCGCACGGAGCCAGTCCAGCAGTCCTGCGTGGTGGAGTACCGCGAGTGCGACGCGAGCGGAACGCCCACGACGCCATCCGAGGCCGAGCTCAACTCGTCGCCTGGCGCTGACGAAGTCTGCCCGGGTTCCCCCGACCGCTTCCCTTGCACCATCGACGAGACGACCATCGAGTGGGACGACGACCTCGGCCTCTGCGAGTCCGACGCCGACTGCCTGCTCTTCGGCAAGGTCTGCGCGGTCGTCTGTCAGCGCGTGGGGTGCACCGGTAGCCCGGACTGCATCGATCCGACCTGCTCCAGCGCCGCCGACGCCGAATCGATCGAGCTGAAGCGCTGCGCGTCGCCCTCCCTCGAGAGCTGCGCCGCGACCCCCACCGAAACCCACTGCCAGGTGCGCAACGAGTGCCCCGAGGCGGACGCGGTGGGGACACCGGTGGAGAATCCGGGGAGCAGCAAGGACCCGGAGGACGGTGTGGCCTTCCCCGTGCAGCCCACCTACGTTCCCCCGGAGTACCTTGAGACAGCCGATCCATGCCACAACGGCGCTATCGACGTCGGGTTAACGCCCGCCCAAGACGTGCCTCGCAACATCGCGTCGGGGAACGACAAGTGGGGGCTGAAGATAGATCCGACGGTGGAGTACGCGGCAACGGTTCAACCGAGTCCGATCGCGGGCGAAGCCGCCATCGACGTTCACGCCACAGGTCGGCTGGATGCCAAGATTCTGGTTTGGGGCAA
>CAYZQO010000164.1:0-3966 GCA_964480725.1 uncultured Polyangiaceae bacterium
CGTTGGCCCGAACACGGGCGAGGATTGCGCCGGCCTCGAGGGCACGAGCTGCGACTTCCTGCGCCCGGCCTACTCGGGGAGCGACACGCCACCGGCGAACGTCCCCTGCGCGTGCAGCGCGGAGGGTGCGTGGGAGTGTGCCGAGGGGTGAACGAGGTGATCGCGACGCCGCGGCGCAAACGGGCCGCGGTCGACTCGCAGCCGTTGGGGGTCCTTCCCCGCCGGCCTCAGCGCCATTCCGCTGGGACGTCGAGGAGAGCCCCCGCGTTGACGGT
This sequence comes from uncultured Polyangiaceae bacterium, assembly GCA_964480725.1. Lineage (GTDB taxonomy): Bacteria > Myxococcota_A > Polyangia > Polyangiales > Polyangiaceae > JAFGBI01. The sequence goes on from CAYZQO010000164.1 coordinate 276, forward strand.
GCCCCAGCACTCGATGGCACCGCTCGGGCGCACCCCGCAGGCGGCCTCCTCACCCACGTCGAGCTCCAGGAAGTGTCCGGGCGGCGGTGTCGGCGCCGGATCGAAGGCCGCCGGCGTATCCCAGCAACCGCCTGCGCCCCAGCAGAGAACCTCTCCGTCGTCACGAAGGGCACAGTTGAACCACTCGCCAGCCGCGACCTGCGTGAAAGTCCCGTCGGGGGGCGGATGCTCCCGGTAATCGGCGTAGTCGCCTCCCCAGCAGACGATGCTCCCGTCGGCCCGAAGCCCGCAGATTCGCGTGCTCGATACGCTCAACGTTTGCAGCGGCTCATCCGGCGGCAGCCAGCCGACGAACCCCGGGGGCGTTGGCGAGATCGCATAGACCCCCTCCCGATACTGGTTGCCGGCGCATTCCGGAGTACAGTCGGCGCGCAGCCCACAGACGACGTTCGCGGCACATGCCACGGTACGCCACGGCCAGGGCCCGTCGTCACGGGCGACTGCAGTCACGTCGCCCCACCAGCAATCGGCCAGACCGGACCGATAGGAAGAACAGACCGCCCGCCAGAGGTCGACGGTAGCAACGTCGCTGGCGGTACCCAAGCCCACCTCCCCGTTACAGGTGGCGCGTCCCCCGGCCTCCAGAGCACAGATGTTGCCCGAGGTGCCCAAGCGATACACCTCCGCGCCCCTGGGCAACCCCTCCAGGTGTGGCGCGAAAGAGGAGTACCCCCAACATGACACCTCCTCCTCCAATCCCCACGCGCACGCCCCCGCCCGACCCACCGTCACGTGGCGAAGTGCGTCCGATGGACGCGCGTCACACAGCCGCGACGCCGGCTCCTCGATGACGCGCCCGCCGCAGCCGGGGCAGCCGGCCAGGCAGAGGCCGAGTAGGGCGGTCTGGATTCTCGATGTCCGAACTCTGCCATGCGAGCGCCCCATGCGCCTACCTGCGCTTCCGATGCCCGGCCTCAACCGTCAGTCGGCACCACCAAACCGTAACAACTAAGGAAGTTGTTCGGGTCGGGGCAGGTGGCGATCGGCTCGCCGAGAAGCTGCGCGCGACACCGCCGCCGTGTCGTGATTGTGTAGGCACCCCCGGCAAGCCGACATGCCCCCCAAGGCGGCGTATCGAGCCAGTCCGCGACCGCGGCAACGTTGGACCCCACCGACGTCGGACACCACGCGGCCCGAACGTTTGCACAGTGCCAGTCGGAACACCCCGGATCGTGGACGTCTTCGTCCGCAGCGGTTCCTTCATTCGCAGACCCAGTAACCAGATGCCATAGCTCATGGGCCAGCGTTACGGGCGTCCAATTTTGGCGATGGACTTGAACCCCCAAGTAGGTCTTCGCGGCGCTGTTTGAACAGGATGGCCAGAACCAGAGCGTCGGATTGTCGGTATGGCCGGCCAGGCCCAGGAAGGACACTTTGTCATCCTCCCCGATACGATCGGCTGAGGCAACCGTGAGGGGTCCCCAATCCGAGTATACCCCTCCTCCGTCGCATTTGGCGTAAGCCTCTTGGGCATTCGTGGAGCGAATAATCCCGAGTATCATTGCGGCTCCCAGCCGCGGGACTCCAACATCCGTCAGAGTGCGACACTGTCCCCAGATATCGTCTGGGGGGAGATCGCGAGCAGTTGGCCCCACCATGCTGCCGCCCCGATGGTCCCCGAAGGCTTCGCGCTTCGCAGGGCTCGGATGGGCGCGCATGGAGAAGGTCGAATTGCTATCAGCGAGGAGCTGATAATCGTAAACGGACACCATCTCGGCCATTAGCGTCTGATTAGCGACCGCCTCAGGAGCGATGTACGATGGGATCGCGTCTACGAGCCACTTCGAGCCAAGGGCCACCTCCGGCGCCAGTCGCACCCAGATGGGCTGGGAGTACTCCACCTCCGCCGCGATGTCGTTCGGGGTCCGCACTACCGAGGCCTCGAGTTTGTACAGTCTCTCCGGCTCCAGCGTGAAGACGCGCGTGTCGTAGTTCACTGACTCATCGCTCGCCGCGGTCGGTATCATTACCGCCGTGGAGATATAGGTACCGAACTCGGGATCGATCTCATAACCGGAGGTGGCACGAAGAACCCCGAAGACCTGATAGGGCCCCTGCCAATTCCAGTGGAACTCGTTCCTGTACACTCCCGGTCCGACGGCAGACCCGTTTCCCGAGACGCTCTCCCCCTCGCGCAACGCGAAGCTGCCCGCTAGGTGCGGATTGTCACGCATGACGAGGTACGGGTTCTCGCGGGTGCCGTCGCCTCCCGTGATTTCGTCGAGCAGGAGCAACCCCTCCGGAGTGGCGACGCCCGGCTCATTGGCGCGAGCGACGAAGGATGCGTCAACCACCGCTCCCTGATGCACCTCCACCGTTCGGCCGTAGAACGTCCCCACGTGACGAGTCCCGCCGCGGACCACGACGTGGGCGTTCGGTGCGAGCAGAGTGCCTCGGAAGGGGGCGTCGATGAACACCGCGGACTCGCCGAGGAAGCCGACGAGGACGTTGCCCGGTCGCGCTGCCGTCAGCGGCTCGACGAACTGGCCCTTGTACGCAAAGGCGGAGCGAATCAGGATCTCCGTGGGGTCAGTGCTGCCGCCGACGTGAACGAAGGCCTCGGGCTCGATCGAGAGCGACTCGAAGAAGTACGTGCCCGTGTCGAGATAGAGACACGCGCGCGATTTGATGCTGACGTTCCGGTAGGCGCCCGGCTCGAGGTAGAGCGACTGTTCGGGTTCGAGGTTGGCGTCCTCGCTCGAAGGAGCGTAGGTCCAGCTCAGCACCCGGTCGTTGAAGGTCACGGCCGTCGACGGGTGGAGGCCGCCGGAAACAATGGCGTCGCTCGGGTCGATGGTTCCGGCGGCGAATACCCCTCCCCGTAGGCTCGCGCGATTTCGTAGCACGACGCTGGCAGCGCTGAAGACCGTGCCGGCCTGCGCGTCGGCTCCGATGTTCACCTCACCCTCTCTAGTGAGCGCGATGATCGGCTCCCGTCCGTCCAAGAGCCGCACCACCGCGCGGTCGTTGACGCGCACACCCTCGACGCCGGCAATGGCCAGTCGATCGAGGCTGACGCCATCGGGCAAGGCCAACTCGAGCTCGAAGGGGATCTCCACCGGTCCGGGCGGAGGCGGAGCGCCGGGCGAATCGAAGCGAAGATCGTCGAGCAGGTACGTGCCCGAGGGCGCGTTGATGATGACGTGCAGACGAAGATCCGAATAGGGCCCCGAGAGCTTCGTGCCGAGATCGGAGGGAACGGGCCACGACAGCGTAGAGAAGGCGCCGGGAGCCGTGCCGACAAGCGAGACGCCGCCGAGATCGCGCCAATACTCATGCGCCGAGGGGAGCACCAGGATCAACCGAGCTTCGCCCCAGGTCGGCGTCGTCGGGGCTTGAAGATCGAGCCGCACCGCGCTACCGACCTCTCCCAGCGATTCGAGCGGAACACTTACGAGGTCGGTCCAGCCCGTCACCGAGAGGGCAAGGCTCCCTGAGCCTTCAGAGTGGGCATCCCCGCTCGCCTGTCGTGGAAGCCAATGCTGTGGTTCATCGAAGGAGAGCGCATCCAGAGTCGCGGACTGCGCCTGGCCCAGCGTGGTCAGGAGAAGCACACAGGCCGCGATCGAACCCGATAGCCTGGAGCCTGGAGCCTGGAGCCTGGAGCCTGGAGCCTGGAGCCTGTCATCTT
>CAYZQO010000165.1:0-3793 GCA_964480725.1 uncultured Polyangiaceae bacterium
CTCGAGCCGCTCGTGGTTCGGCGCGTCGCGGGGTCGGATCGGCTCGAGCTCATCGCCGGCGAGCGCCGCTGGCGGGCGGCCCAACGCGCCGGCCTGCGCGAGGTCCTCGTCGTGGTCCGCGACGTCTCCGCCCACGAAGCGTTCGAGCTCGCGCTGATCGAGAACGTCCAGCGAGAGGACCTAGATCCGATCGATTTCGCGGAGGCGCTCCAACGCCTCCTGGACGAGCACGACTACACGCAGGAAAGCCTCGCTCGCCGCGTCGGCAAGGACCGCTCGACCATCGCCAACGCGCTGCGCCTGCTCCGGCTCCCCGAAGGGGTCCGCGCCAGCATCCGCGAGGGGGCGCTGACCGAGGGGCACGCGCGCGCGCTGCTGGGGGCGCCCAGCGACACCACCCTGGCCTCGCTCGCCGAGAAGGTCGTCCGGGGGCGGCTCTCCGTCCGCCAGACGGAGGCCCTGGTCCGCGCCGCCAAGCAGGCGAAGGGCGACCGGGACGGCGCCGAGCCCGCCAAGGCCGCCGGCGCTCGCGACCTCGAGCGCCGGCTCGCGCAGAAGCTCGGGACGCGCTGCGAGGTCCGCGACCGCGGCGGCGCTGGGACGCTGGTGATCCGCTACTCGTCCCTCGACGAGCTCGACCGAATCCTCGACCTCATCCTCTGACCGCCGGCAGCGCCTCGGCGGGATGGGCCGCGGGCGGCCCGGCCGCCCGAATACCCTTTGAAAAGGGGGGGGAGGGCGGCTATTGTCGCGCCCTTCTCGTGAGCGGAGGCACACCCAGGTGACGGCCGAAAAGATCCGAAGTTTCACCCTCATTGGCGCATCCGGCAGCGGCAAGACCGCCCTCGCGGAGGCGCTGCTCTTCCGCGCCGGCGTCTGCCACCAGCTCGGGCGGTCGCCGAGCGGCGGCAGCTACCTCGACAACGAGTCCGAGGAGGAGAAGCGCAGCGCGACCGTCGTCGCCAAGGTGCAGAGCCTGATCTGGGACAAGCACCGCCTCCATTTCGCCGACACCCCCGGCTTCGCCGACTTCATCGGCAACGCGATCGCTCCCCTCTCTGTCCTCGACGCCGCAGTGCTAGTGGTCGACGCCTCGAGTGGCGTGAACGTCGCCACCAAGCAACTCTTCGATCTCGCCGTCCAGTGCAAGAAGCCGATCCTGTTCTTCCTCAACAAGATGGACCGTGAGCGCGCCGACTTCGACGGCACGCTGGCCTCAATCCGGAAGAACCTCTCGAAGCGCGCCTTCCCGGTCACCCTGCCGGTGGGCTTCGGCCCCGACTTCAAGGGCGTGATCGACGTCGTCGACTCTCGCTACCTCGCCTACGACAACGACAAGATCACCGAGGGTCCCATCCCGGCGGAGCTCCAGGACGAATTTGCGCTCGCTCACCAGGAGCTCGTCGAGGAGGTCGCCGCGGGCGACGAGGCGCTGTTCGAGAAGGTGGCCAACGGCGAAACCCTGCGCAAGGAGGACATCCTGCCGCAGCTGAAGGAATGCATCCGCCGCGGCGACATCCAGCCCGTCATCGTCGGGAGCTCCTTCCCGCCCAAGGGGACCACGATGCTGCTCGACACGCTGGTCCACCTCGTCCCCTCGGCACTCGAGCTGCCACCGCCCCCACTAGCGGAGGGCGAAACCGAAACCCTGAAGCTCGCCGAGGACGCCCCGGCCGTCGCCCAGGTCTTCAAGATCTCGAGCGATCCCGGCGTCGGGGACATCTTCTTCCTCAAGGTCGTCAACGGGACCATCAAGTCGGGCGACGACCTGATCAACGCCGCCACCGGCGACAAAGAGCGCGTCGGGCACCCCATCCGCATCGAGGGCCGGGAGAAGAAGGACGTCGCTGACGCGACCCTCGGCGACGTCATCGCGGTGCCCAAGCTGAAGGCGAGCAACATCGGCGACACCCTCACCGCCACCAAGTCCGTCAAGCTCGCGCCGCTCCGTCTCCCGAACCCCGTGCACTCCGTCGCGGTCACGCCGAAGAGCCGCAAGGATCAGGACAAGATGGGGCCCGCGGTGAACAAGCTCTGCTTCACCGATCCCACGCTCCACTACCACATCGACTCCGAGTTCAACGAAACCATCCTCAGCGGCATGGGCGAGGTCCACCTCGAGTTCGTGGCCGGACGGCTCAAGGAGCGCTACGGCGTCGAGCTCGATTGGGGCGCCCCCCACATTCGTTACCGCCAGACCATCACTCGCAAGGTCGAGGCCCAGGGCCGCCACAAGAAGCAGTCTGGCGGGCACGGCCAGTTCGGCGACTGCTGGATCAGGGTCGAGCCGCTCGTGGGCAGCGACGGGTTCGAGTTCGTCGACGAGATCAAGGGCGGCGTCATCCCGACCAAGTGGGTGCCCTCAGTCGAGGCTGGGGTGCGCAAGGCGATGGAGAAGGGCTCGCTCGGCGGCTACCCCGTGGTCGGCGTGCGCTGCGCCGTCTTCGACGGGAGCTACCACTCCGTGGATTCCTCCGACATGGCCTTCCAGATCGCGGGTTCGCTCGCCTTCAAGAAGGCCGAGGAGAAGGCCGGCGCCATCCTGCTCGAGCCGATCATGCGCGTGGAGGTCACCGCCTCCGAGGAGTACGTCGGCCCCATCACCAACGACCTGAACCAGCGGCGTGGGCGCGTCTCCGGCATGGACCAGCAGGGCGATCTGCACGTGGTCCGCGCGGACGTCCCGCTCGGCGAGCTCTTCCGCTACTCGACCGATCTGAGGTCACTGACCCAGGGCGCGGGGAGCTTCAAGATGGAGTTCGGCCAGTACGAGCAGGTCCCGTCACACCTGGTGGACCAGATCGTGAAGGCCGCCGCGGGCGAAGCCGAGAAGGGCTGAGGTCGGAACGCCGCGACCGAGAACCGGTCGCGGCGCTGCTTCCATCCGCGGCGTTGCCGGCTCAAGAGCCGTCGAGCGCCTTCCTCGCGAGCTCTTCGAAGGGCGTTCCCTTGCCGGTTTCCGCGGCCTTGTTGAGCGACTGCCTCGCCGCGGCGGTCTTGCCCTGCTTCTGCAGCAGAACGCCCAGGTAGAAGTGGGCGCCGGCGAAGTTCGCGTCCTGAGCGAGCGCCGCCCGGTAATCGGCCTCGGCGCCTCGGACCTCCCCGCCCTCCGCCTTGCAGCGGCCGCGCCGAACGTAGAGGTCGGGCGTCGCCTGGCCCTCGATGAGGTCGTCGAGCACCCGGACGCAGGTCGCGTGATCCCCGACCTTGCTGGAGAGCTGGGCCGCGGCGACCGTGAGCTGGGGGTCCTTGGTCGACCCCAGGACCTTGGCGATCTCGGCCTTCGTCTCGGCGGTCTTGCCGGCCTGGGCCAGGTTCTCGGCGTAGGCGTAGCGGAGCGTGACGTCCCCAGGGTTCTTCTCCACTGCCTTGGCGTAGGCGGCCACCGCTCGCGCGCGGTCCCCCACGAGCTCGAGCGCCAGCGCGTGGTTCATCAGCAGCGCCGGGTCGTCGGGGGCCAGCTGTAGCCCCTCCTCCACCACCGTCAGCCCCCGCGCGCCGTCCCCCGCGTCGATCAGGATTCCGGACAGGTTGATCCGGGCCTCCACGAGCTTACCGTCCACGGAGATCGCCTTCTCGTACGCGGCGCGGGCCGCCTCCGTCTCCCCGAGCCCCTCCAGGGCTACCCCCAGGTAGTACGGCGCCTGCGCGTCCTCGGGATTCGCCGCGGTCGCCTCCGTGAGCGCTGCCTTCGCGGCCGCGTAGTCACCGGCCTCGATCGCGTCGATCCCCGCCTGTACCTTCGCGTTCGTGGCCGGAGTGGCCGGTGCCGTCTCCCCGGAGTCGAAGGGGA
>CAYZQO010000166.1:0-3687 GCA_964480725.1 uncultured Polyangiaceae bacterium
CGGGTGGACGTCGAGCGCTGGACGGACCGCGGCGTGCTGGCTCGGCTGCGCTACGGCGCGGAGTGGGTGGACGCCGTGCTCGACCACGACGGCGCGCGGCTCACGCTCGCCTGCGAGGTCGTGCGCCCCGAGCAGGCGGAGGCGGTGGCGCTCGCGCGATCGCTCGCCCGGCGCCGGCACGCGGTGCTCGGGGTCCAGCGGGAGGCGATCGCGGCCGCGGTTGCCGAGGCGCTCCCATTCGACGAGCCGACGACCGAGGAGGGGCAGCAGGACGGCAACCTCCGGCCCCAATGGCGCTGGGCTTACGAGCACGGCTGGGACCAGTATCGCTTCAACGATGACAAGTACCCGGTCTTCGACGCCGCCGGGCGTCCGCGGGTCCCGCAGGTCTGCATCGACTTCGTCTTCGATACCCTCGAGCGGGCCAGCGGCACCTGGTGGGCGGGGCGGGAGCAAGACCGGCAGCGGATCGTGGGTCGCCTCGACTTCTCGGCGCTCGGCATCGACAACCAGCGGAGCGTCGAGCGCTTCGTGAGCTTCGCCTGGGCCCACCCGGAGTGGTTCGATGCCTACGACCTGACGCCCGAGGAGCGGATCCGCTTCGCCGATCGCGAGCGGTTCTTTGCGCACCTCGCGGCTCACGCGGACGGCTTCATCCCGGGGGACGTGGTGACCATCCACGGGCCGCGGGGCGACGAGGATCACTACCACTCGTTCTTTGTGGTCGCGGCGGACCCCGTCACGGGGATGCCGATCCTCCTCGCCGCCAACGCCGGGCGCCCGCGCCTCAGGACCTGGGAGCAGGAGATGCGCAACGCCCCCAAGCGAAGCATCCGGAGCCGCGTCCGGCCGCGCCTCGAGTGGCTCGAGGCGCACCTGGCGCCGAACGAGCAGGCGATGCTCGCGCCCGCGCCGGGGACGGCGAATGGCGCGACCTCCGGGTGAGGTCGGGGCCAAAGATCCTGGCCGGTTGGGGGTCGCAGTCCCCGGATGGCTCGCGCACGGCGCCGCCGCCAGCGGTCTGGGACTGCCTTGGTGAACGGGAGGACTGGGGCCACAATGCGCGCGGAGCGTCTCATGTCGCCTCGTGACCTCGTTCTTCCCGTCGGTTCGCGCGCTTGCCGTCGCCTCCGCGTCGCGGGCGCTGGCGCGCTGCTCGTCTCGCTCGCTGGGTCGCCGCGCGGCCTGGCGCTCCCGACGGCGGAGCCTCGGCTCGGTCCCCACGACGAGGCGGCGGCGTCGGGGGCGGAGGGAGCGGCGGACGCTGGGGACCCGACTGGGGCCGCGCCGGTCGAGCCGGCCGCGGGGATCCCCACGCTCGAGGAGGCGATGCGGGCTCGTGCGGAGGGGGCCGCGACCGAGCCGCCCGGCATGCCGGACGCACTCACCACCTACGATCGGATGGCGCTGGATCAGGTGACGGTGGCCGAGTCGGCCACCTACCAGACCTACGTGCCGAGCCCGGGATCGCTCTTCGCGGACGATCTCCTCCTCGAGTCCGGGGTCGTCGAGGTCGGTGGCGAGGTGATCTTCGTCGTGACCGACCGAGAGCTCGCGGGTCAGGCCGTAAAATTCACCGATCTTGGCCTGCTGCGCCTCCGCGCCCGCCGCACGTTCGGGCCTCACCTCGAGCTGTTCGCCGCCACCGAGCTCGTGGTCAAGCAACCCCACGGCCTGGACGAGCCGGTCTGGCAGGGGGCGCTCGGGGGGGTGCGGGTGCCATTCGCGCACCGCTGCGCCGCGGTCGTGAGTGGGGGCGGCGGGCCGTTGCTCGGTCGCGACGGGCACCACTGGGAGGGCGCGACGAGCCTTGAGTACAAGCCTCGCCTCGACCAACACGTGTGGCTCGATCTAGAGCTCGGCACAGCAACCACCGGGCTCGCCTTCCGCCCGGAGCCGACAGCGCCGTTCTTCGTCGAGGAGCTCGTCGCCAGCGCCGCCGCGCTGTTCGGCGCCAGCGCCGGGGGCGCGTGGGTTTCCATCGACTACCGGCTCCCCTACGCGCGGACCCCGCGCGAGCTCACCTGGGACGGGGCCAGTGTCCGCACGCTCGACCCGGGGCCGGGGCTCGGGCTCACCCTCGGCGCGGCGCTCACCATCCTCGAGCGCGGCTGGGACCTGTTCACGGTCTTCTCCTTCTTCGATCGCGGCGACGCGGCGCGGCCCGACACGACGCTGCCGGTCCTGCACGGGGGCGCCGACGCCGTGGAGCTCACGCTGGGCCTTCAGCACCGCTTCGAGGTGGTGCCCGAGCCGGAGCGGGAGCTCCGGCGGCTCGAGCGGCGGCGGGCGCGCGGGCGGCTCCGCCCGCTCCCGTAGTTGGCCAACGGATTGCCGCTCTAGCGGTTGCCCGTCGTGACGTACCGATCGAGCAGCGCCCCGGTGGCGTGCTCGAGGTCGATCGCAGCCAGGGCGAGATCGACGCGGGCGCGCTCGACGCGCTGGCGCGACTGGCGGAGCGAGTCCTCCGCCTCCTGAACCTGGAGGGGGGTGCTGGTGCCGGCCTCGAAGCGCTGCTGCTCGGCGCGGAAGAGCTGCTCGGAGATCTCCGCCGTCCGCTTCGCCGCCTCGAACCGCGCCTGGGAGGTGCGCGCCTGGCTGGTCAGAGTCAGCGCGGAGGAGAGGACCCGCTGGCGAGCGGCCTCGAGGTTCGAGCGCGCCACGCTCACCGCCAGATCGGCCTCGGCGCGGGCGGACGAGCGCTGGCGCCCGTCGAGCGGGGTCCGGTAGACGAGACCCAGGTGCGCGCTGAGCGCCGCGAGCCTCGCCACCTGGCCAACCGCGGGCGGGAGCTCGCCTTCGCCAAGCCCGCGGGCCTCGGCGTACGACTCCAGATCGAGGCGGGCGCGGTAGGGCTCGGTGGCAGTCTTGGCCTGGGACTCCGCGAGACGCACGCGCTCGGCGAGCTCGGCGAGCTCGGGCGAGCTCGTCTCCAGCGACGCCACCAGCGCCGACTCGCTCGGCAGCCGGACCGCCGCGGAGGGCTCGCCGACGAGATCGGCAGTGGCGACGCGGCCGCCCACGAGCTGGTCGAGCGCGAGCCGGCGCTGGCGTACGGTGCCGAGCGCGGTGACCAGGGACTCCTGGAGCTCGGCCTCGCGGTTGGCGAAGGTCAGCACATCGACCGGCGCCAAGGCGCCCGCGTCGCGGCGCGCCTCGGCGGCGCGCCGCTGATCCGCCGCTAGTTTCAGCGCTTCTCGCTCCAGAGCGACCGTGCGTCCGGCGTACCAGGCCTCCCAGTACGCGGTCAGCACGTCGCGCGCGAGCCCGCTCGCTGCCAGGTCCCGCGCCCGCTCCGCCTGGGTCCGGGCGATGCGCGCCGTCCGGAGCGGGGCGAGCCCGATCTCACGCCCGCGGCCCTGCAGCAGCGGCTGGGTGACCGTGGCGCGCGCCGCCATGTCGTAGCCGACCTGATCGAGCCGCGGCGCGGCCCCGTACAGTGACGTCAGCGGGCGGTCGGTGTCGTACCGATCACCCTCCAGCCGCAGGCTGAGGGAGGTCCCGGTCGCGAAGTCCTTGTCGAGCTGGGCGCCGCCCCCGATGGTGTCGGTGTTGGTGGTGACCAGATCGCCGGTCTGATTGAACGAAGGCGACTCCGTGTGGGTGGCGCCGGCGTCGGCCTGGAAGGTCCAGGGGAACGCGCCCTCCTCGCCGCGGACCCGCGCGTCGGCCTGCTGGTAGGAGAGC
>CAYZQO010000167.1:0-3609 GCA_964480725.1 uncultured Polyangiaceae bacterium
TTCAGCGGCCTGAGGATTACAAGTGCCTGACCGCGATATGTTTTACAAACCGTATGGTTAAAACTTTCCATATCCGTAGGGCATGCATTTCCGGAACCTGCCATTTCACCCGGGCCTGACACCTTAAAGGTTACTGGTATTTCGGCATTTGGAATTACATTCCCCTGATCATCCGTAATTTCAACTTTTACATACGAAAGGTCGTTTCGATTGGCCCCGATCCTGTTTCTGTCTGCTGTGAGTTTTATTTTTGCAGGATTTCCTGTAGTCCGGATTTCTTTTGATGCTACTTCAATCCCGTTTATTAAGGCTTTGGCTTTCAGAACACCCGGTTCATAGGGTACTTTAAAACGAACTATGTACTTTGCAGTGTCGTGAACAGTTTGTTCTGCAATTACCTTTCCGTTCAGTTCCAGCCGGACAGCCTGGCAATTTGAAAATACGCGTACGTCCATCATTGTGCCTTCATACCCGGCCCAGTTCCAGCTCTGATACTCATCAGGCCATCCCCAATAACTTACTGTTTCCACCATGCCTTCAGGCACCGGTGCATGAACCATCATTTCCAGCCTGCTGTTATTCCACACCACATCCTTGTAATACATTTGAGGCTTTTTGAATCCGCAAAGATCAATATCTCCACAAAATGCATTAAACCAGGGCCAGGGTTTCAGTCCAACCCGCGGACCCGCTTTGGGTGCATAGCTGGAATTACCGCAAGCTGTTTCACCAAGATAATCCATGGCCGTCCATACAAAATCACCAATTACCCAGGAATTTTTTTCCATCTGCTTCCAATTATCGTATGCCTCCAGGGCAAAAGATTCTGTTCCAACAATAATGCGGTTTGGGTACAATACATGATCGGCATCATATTGCTGATGCAGGTAATTGTATCCTCCCACGTCTAAATCCGCAAAGGCAGGAGCTGTAGTCTGCCATTCCTGACCGGGGTGGTCCCAGAAATTACAGATGGCCTCTGTAACCGGCCGGGTTGGATCCAATTTATGAACCTCCGCAACCAGTTTTTTCCGGATCAAAAAGCCGGTTGAATCAGCACGTTCGTTGAGTTCATTGCCAATGCTCCATAGGATGATGCTGGGGTGATTTCTGTCCCTGTAAATCATTGATTCCAGGTCCTTCTTCCACCATTCCCTGAAATACAGGTGGTAATCCTCCGGGTTTTTGGGTCGCTCCCACATATCAAAAGCCTCATCAATTACCAGAACGCCAATCCGGTCACAGGCATCAAGGAATTGACTGGAAGGTGGATTATGACTGGCCCGTATGGCATTAAAACCATAAGCTTTCATGATTTCCACCCGTCGTTCTTCAGCCCGGTCAATGGTTGCCGAGCCCAGGAAGCCATTGTCGTGATGTAAACAGCCACCCTTTAGAATGACTTCTTTGCCATTGAGCAGGAAACCATTTTGGGCACTGAACTGAATGGTTCGTATGCCAAAAGTGACCGACACCTTGTCTGTTTCAAGGCCATCTGCGAATACCCGTACTTCGGCTTTGTAAAGGTTTGGCTCTTCAACCGACCACAGCTTTGCCTTCGGAACGGTGATTATCTGCGCTATCCAGGAACTGCCTGAAGCAAGTGATTCGGGTTGCGTCTCCCGGGTTTGCACTACTTTGCCGTCAGGACCGATTATAGTTACTCCAAGCTTTACAGAATTGCTTTTTGCCGCAGGCTGGTGAATTGTGGAAGATATTTTTATTGTGGCATCACCGTTTTCGCCCACATTTTCTGTGGTTACAGAAACCCCGTTATGTGCAATGCAAACTGAATGCGTCTGAATGAGCCATACGTGTCTGTAAATACCCGATCCGCTGTACCAGCGTGAATTCTTACCTTCATTTTTTACTTTTACAGCTATCGTATTTGCCTTTCCAGCCGGATTGAGATATTGGGTGATATCGAAATGAAATGCCGTATATCCATAGGGATGAATTCCAACCTTCCTACCATTTACCCAAACTTCGGCATTCATATACACCCCGTCAAAATTGATGATGGTACGATCATACTTTACATTGGGACTCAATGTAAATGTTTTGCGGTACCAGGCTGTTCCGCCTACCGTGTATCCTGTAGCAGTAGTACCAATGCTTTCTTTTGAGAAGGGGCCGACAACTTCTCCGGTCTTTTGTCCGGGTAGTCTTTCAATACTCCAGTCGTGGGGCAAATCAACCTCACGCCAGGCTTTGTCGCTAAATGATGGCTTCTCAGCATTCTTTATGTCGCCCAGAGAAAATTTCCAGCCGTCATCCAAAAGCTGTTCTTTTCTGACTGACTGATTGTAAGCATGACTGAAAAGGCCTGTCATTAATACCATCAGAACTAATTTTCGCAGATTCATAGCGTATTCATTTTTTATTCAGTTATCACATCTATTTCAGCAAATCCCGCAACATTATCACCCTGGGTATTTTTTAATGCCTTCAGCTGAATATACCGGGCATTTACTGGTGCAAAACTCCTGACTTGCCAAACGGGATTGTTTTTAATGTTGGAAAATTCACCCTCGCTCACCAATTTCCAGTTTTTGCTGTTCTTTGAAACATAAAACTGATAATTGGTAATGATTCCCGAACTCCATTTGTTCTGGTCTGGCAAATACTTGAAACCGCTTACGTTAAAATTTTTTCCCAAATCAATAACCAGATCAAAGGGCAAAACTTTATCACCGCGCTGGTGCCATACAGTTGATGTGTTCCCGTCGAGTATGCTGCTGACGCTTTCATTCTGGACACCCACTATTTTCCATTCCTTTTTTGAAATATCAAATTTCTCCCGTCCAACAGGACTGCTTTTATCCATAGCCGGGTCATAAGCAATTGCTTTGATTTCAATCTTCCCATCAGCAAGAAAAGGCGAAGTGTATAAGGCCGATTTTACAGTAGGTTCGCTGCCGTCAGTAGTATAGTAAAAAATCGGACCAATATCATTGGTTGTAATAGTAACTTCTCCCGGTTTATTTCTGGTCATGGAAGGAGCATTCAGGAATACCGGTGCATTATAAATACCTATATTGGAAATGACCGGACAACTTTTTGAATCGGTAATGGTGAGGCGAACTTTCGTTGCTTTAACGCCGGGAAAACGAAGGATCCGTTTATACCCAATGGTAGTTGCTCTTGCCACTTCTTTCCAGTTTCCGTCAACCAGAGCTTCAACCGTAAAGGCCTTTACCCGTTGCCCCATACGAATATATTCCTGCGCTGAAAAACGGTTAAAGAGGGTTGGCTCGCCTAAATCAATAGTTAAAGAAGCGCTTGTTATTTCATCATCCGTAGTCCAATAGGTTTCGCTTTTGCCATCCAGGGCATTAGCTGCTCCAAATTTTTTTGCATTGCCTCGAACATGGGATGCTGCTACCGTCGCTTTTTCGGCAAGGTTTACAGCAAATGATTCCTGAACTGCTTTTCCAAATTCCAGCGCCATTCTTTCATCGGTTGGATGGATCAGACCATTGGGCATAATCGGGAAGTTGAGCAACAAGGACCCATTACGTCCGGTTGAGTTATAATAGAGATCCATGAGTTGAGGAACGGTTTTAACCCTGGAATCTTCAACCGGATGGTAAAACCATTCGGGCCTGA
>CAYZQO010000168.1:0-3479 GCA_964480725.1 uncultured Polyangiaceae bacterium
ACGTTGGCCTCGTCCGCCAGCACCAGGCGCACGGCCCCTATCGTCTCGCGGGGCTCTGTTTCGGAGGTGTCGTGGCCTTCGAGGTCGCGCGGCGTCTCCGGGCCGAGGGAGAAGACGTCGCCCTGGTGGTCGTGTTCGACGCCGTGCTACCCGGCGGGATGCGTTTGGATCCCGGGGGGTTTGCGCGCACCATGGTACGCCGGGTGCTCGAGGATCCCGTTGAGCTCACGCGCAGCGTGGTGCAGCGAGTGCGTGCGCTGGCAGAGCCGCGGCTCGAGCGACTGCCCATCGTCCGGTCGCTCCGGGGCCTGGTGCCGCAGCCGCTGCCCGATAGTGGCAACCCGGTCCCGATCGACTTCCCCGTGGAC
Source organism: uncultured Polyangiaceae bacterium (assembly GCA_964480725.1). Lineage (GTDB taxonomy): Bacteria > Myxococcota_A > Polyangia > Polyangiales > Polyangiaceae > JAFGBI01. Next base: position 369 of record CAYZQO010000168.1, read on the forward strand.
GGCCCCGAAGCAGACGCCGACATCGCCGCGTTCTCCGCCACGGGTCCCCACCTGGACGCCAGAGTCATGGTCTTTCGCGCCCTGCGGGGTCCCGTAACCATGGGGAGGCGGGTCGACCTCGAGATGGGCTGGCGCGGCTTCGCCCGGGAGATCGTCGCCGAAGGGATCGAAGACGATCACCTCGGGATCCTGCGTCCGCCCCATGTCCATGAGGTCGCGCGCCTGATCATGCGCGAGCTCGCGACGAGCCAACCGGGCGAGAGCGACCGCTGACGATCGCCAGTCCCCTCGGGGGCCGTCGGGCGAGGGCGGACGGCGCGCGCCGGGGCCGAGCGAGCCACTACCTGGGGAGCAGGTCGAGGGTTCTCTCCACCTCGTCGGGATCGACGCGGAAGTCCCTACCTTCGGGATGGCCCACCACGAACCCGAAGTGCTGGTCGTCTTGGTCCGTGAGATCCTTGGGGAGGGAGCAGAAGCGGTTCGGATGTTGGATGGTGAGCAGGGAGCGGCCGGGCTCCAGCACTAGCAGCGCGTGCATGAGGTGACTGCCTTCGACCCCCGCCACGACCTCGGCACCCGCCGAGGCCTCGAGCAAGGCGGGAACATTGGTGGTCATGGTGTCGAGCACGCGGAAGCCCCGGCGACGTTCGAGGTGAGCTGCGACCTCCTCCTCGTTCAGGAGCACGCGCCTGGCACCAGAGCTCCGACGCAGAAGGAAGACCCCCGGGTGGCGACCTGCCTTCGTCTTGGACAGGAGGGCCCTCCGGTTCTGGTCGAAACGGGCGCGTTTGTCGCGATTCTGTCCCATGTCGTCGAACACGACGAGCTCGCGGAAGTGGCACCCGGCCGCGCGCAAGGGGCGGATTTCGAGGAGCTCCTCGTACGCCTGCGCGTGCGGGCTGAGGGGGCGTCTCGTGCACACGGGCGGCGCCGCGTTGACGGCCAGACGATAGGTCACCAGATCGTCGATGAGCCACTGGCCGAAGTAGTGGTTGCCGCCGTAGGTGGAATAGAGCGCTCCGTGCGCGTACGACTCCTGGATCCAGACGTCCGGGATTCGTCTCAAGGGAGCCTGTACGACGTCGACTCCATCCTGCGCCAGGATCGCTCCGTCCAGGATGACAGCGTCCTTGAGCAGGTAGCCGCGGGTGGCTGCGTGCACGGCGCGGGATTGTCCGCGCAGCAGGCGTTCCTCCTCCTCGCGGGTGGCGGAGAACTCCGAGAGCGTGAGGATGCGCTCGAGCTGGCCGGGCAGGAAGTATGCCTTGGGCCGGATCGTCTCCTCCGCGGGATGGATCTGCCACGTGCGCACCGCGACGTCGCGCAGTCGGCGTTTCGGAAGGAGCCGCAGCTTGCGTGCCAGGTGAAGGAGAGGGAGTGCGCTCAACATCCTGCGCCGGATCTAGCACAAATTCGCGAGGGGTAGGTCCGCAGTGTACCGTCCCGCACGGTCCTGCAAGGGAGGCGACGAGGCAAGGCGAAGGATCGTCGAGCAGTGCGGACAGGGCGCCGATGCCGTTGTCGTGCAGGTCAAGGTCGCGGGCTGAGTCGTCCCCTCATATGATGCCGAAGATTTCGCGGAAGAAGCGATGTTCGCGGAGCGTCTCGTCGTAGCACTGCATCAGCGGTGCGAGTCTCTCGTGAGGCAAGTTGGGGAGGGCGTCGTACCAGAAGCACCCCTGGCGGTAGAGCGACAACTGGCGCTTCTTGGACGTGTTTGCCGTCAGCCCCAGTCCGGCACGTTCGCCGGCCTCCCCGAGCAGAGTGAGCAGGGCGTGAGCGACGGCACCGAGCAAGAGCAGGCGGTCGCGGCGAGAGGAGTCGCCGATGTGCGTCGCCGCGAGGCCCATGCCGAAGTGGATGTCCTTGGTGTCGCGGAAGGTCTCCTCGATCGAAAAGCGGCGGCCGTAGAGCTTCACGATCTCCGGCGCCGCGAGGTCGGTGCGACTGGTCGCGAGGCACCAAGGGTCCTTCATGCGCTTGTCGTGGACGGTGACCACGCCCGGCACGATGTGGAAGTCACCGGTGACCGCCATGTCCTTCAGGAGGCGAGCGCGTCCGTTCGGGCTCAGCCAGCCGCTTGCAGGCCGCTGGTCGCCGAACTGATCGGCGACCAGGATGTCCTGGCGAAACCGCACGATGTAGTCGAAAGCGAGCGATTGCAGATGCTCGTAGCGCTTCTGGTCGCCGAAGCCTCGATCGGCGAGGATCGTCACCCTCGTGGACTTCGGCAGCGCGTCACGAAGACACTCCAGCACCTCGTCTTCGTAGCCGTTCCGCTTCCCCTCCAGATTGGACTTGTAGACGGTGTGCCACACCAGCGGGGTGGCCCGACCGTGGTTCGTGACCAGGTAGAGGCAGATCGTGGCTTGGTCGTCGGCATCGAACTCCGTCCAGTCCATGGCGACGACCAGCTCGGTTCGCGGTCCGACGACGAACTCAACCCAGGCGGAAAACAGCCGCCAAAGGTGAACCTTGCCGTTGCTGAGCAACCTGTCGACCTGCTTCGTCGCGTGCTTGAACCTCAGTCCCTTCGCGGCGGCCAGTCCGCGTCCAATCGCATGGATCCCCAGCGACGCCGCGTGCAGCACGCCCACCACCCCCATGGCGAGGGACAGAACCGTCTTCGCGTGAAGGTCGTCCCCGAACGTCCGGTCCACCAGGGCCAGGACGTTCTTGGCGGCCAGCACGTCCGCGCGGCCCGTGCGTCTGGGGGTCGTCTTCGTGGCTCGAACCATCTGGGGCTGCGTCGTCATGCCCGTTGGACGCGTCCCGGCGCAATGGATTCACGCCGCCCGACGGACCCAGGCGATTTTCCCTTCGATCTGGGAGGATCGCTCAGGGTCGCGGGGTAAGACCAGCGGAGCGAACTCGAGCAGGGCGGGGCTGATTGAGAGCGAGGCCGAAGGTATCGCGGTCGCGTCGATCGAGGCGCACCTTCGCGGCGACGCGGGCGGGCTCTTGCCCAACCCGTTCGCTCCGCTGACCCGGATCTTGGCCCCGAAGTAGCACGCCAGCGTGATGTTCCCGAGCACCTTCCCGTCCGGCGGGTGCACCGTATCCGCTGCACGGACCCCGTCTGGTAGGGCGCGAGCGCCGGCCACAGACTGG
>CAYZQO010000169.1:0-2221 GCA_964480725.1 uncultured Polyangiaceae bacterium
CTCGACGCCGCTCCGGACGCCGTGGTGCTGGTGCAGGACGGGCTCGTGGCCTACGCGAACGCCGCCGCCCTGGCCATCGGCGGGCATCGGAGCCTCGACGAGCTGCTCGGCACCCCCATCGTGGAGCGGGTTCACCCGGACGATCTCGACAAGGTGCGGCGACGGGTGGACGCCGCCATGCGCCTGCAGCAGCAGAACCCCCCGACCGAGGTCCGCTTCACCCGCCCCGACGGGAGCTCGGTGCCGGTCGAACTGGTCAGCATCCCGACCGAGTGGGAGGGGCGCCCGGCCCTGCTCGCGATCGGCCGTGAGCTCACGCGGCGGCGCGAGGCGTGGGCGGAGTCGATCCAGGCGGACCGCCTCTCCGCGGTGGGCACCCTGGCGGCTGGCGTCGCCCACGAGATCAACAACCCCCTCGCTTACGTGCTCCTGAATTTGCAGTACATCGTCCGCGAGCTGCCTCGGATCGCGCGGCACCCCGAGCGGCTCGAGCAGCTCCACGCCCGCCTCGCCGAGGCGCGCCACGGCGCCGGCCGGGTGCGCAGCATCGTCCGCGATCTGAAGGAGTTCTCGCTGCCGTTGCAGACCGAGGTGGCGCCGGTGGATCTCGTCCGGGTGATCGAGGCGGCGCTCAAGGTGGCGGCGAGCCACCTCGAGGATCGCGCGGTCGTGGTCCGCGAGTACGCGTCGATCCCGATGGTCCGCGGCGACGCGGCCCGCCTCGAGCAGGTCTTCCTGAACCTCGTCACCAACGCCGTGCAGGCCATGCCGGCCGGGCGCCGGGGCCCGAACGAGCTCCGCGTGCGGGTGCAGCCGAGCGGCCCCGACCGCGTGGTCGCCGAGGTGATCGACAACGGCGTCGGGATCGCCGCCGATCTTATCGATCGCGTCTTCGACCCGTTCTTCACGACCAAGCCCATTGGCGTGGGCACCGGCCTCGGGCTGCCCATCTGCTACAACATCATCGCGGCGCTCGGCGGCACCATCGGCGTCGAGAGCCAGCCTGGGCGCGGCTCGGCCTTCCGGGTGGAGCTGCCGGCGTTCCCGCCTGGCGCGATGGACGAGGCCCCCACCCCGCCGCCCCCGTCCACTCGGCTCGAGGTGCGGGCGCGGGTGCTGGTGATCGACGACGAGCAGCCCGTGGCCGAGATCCTGCGCCGCCTGCTCGTCGACGACTTCGACGTCGAGGTCGCGACCAGCGCCCCCCAGGCGCTCGAGCTGTTGCTCGGGAGTGCGGACTTCGACGTCCTGCTCTGCGATCTGCTGATGCCGGGGATGAGCGGCGTGGACCTCTACCGGGAGATCGCGGCGCTCCGGCCCGGGGTCGAGCAGCGCGTCATCTTCATGACGGGCGGCGCGTTCACCCTGCGTTCGGCGGAGTTTCTGGCCAGCGTGCCCAACGAGCGTCTCGAGAAGCCCCTCGACCTGGTCGCGCTCCGGCGGGCGGTCCGCCGGGCCGCGGAGCGCCCGCGATGAGTGGGGGCCGCCTCGAGCGCCGGCTCGCGGCGGAGGTGGCGCGCGCCAGCGCCGACTTCGGGCTGCTGGAGCCGAACGATCACGTGATGGTCTGCGTGAGCGGCGGCAAGGACTCGCTGGTCCTGCTCCGACTGCTCCGCGGCATTGCGCGGCGTACGCCGTTCCCGCTCTCCCTCGTCGCCGTGCACCTCGATCACGGCGCCCCCGGGTTCCCGGTGGACGTCCTCGAGGCGCACCTCGAGCGTGAGGGCGTGCCCTACCGGATCGTCCGCGAGGACATCTACGGGATCGTCCAGGAGCGGCTGCGGCCGGGGGACACCCCCTGCGTGCTCTGCTCGCGGCTCCGGCGCGGCGTCCTCTACAACGTCGCGGTCGAGCTCGGTGCCACCAAGGTCGCCCTCGGCCACCACCGCGACGACATCGTCGAGACCCTGCTCTTGAACCTCTTCTACACCGGGCAGCTCAAGGCGATGCCGCCGCGGCTCCGCTCCGACGACGGTCGCAACGTGGTGATTCGACCGCTCGCCTACGTCGCCGAGGCGGACGTCGCCGCCTGCGCCGCGGAGCTCGGCCTCCCGGTGGTCCCCCAGAGCCCCTGCGCCCTGCAGCCGGACCTGAAGCGGCAGTGGGTCAAGGAGCTCGTCGCCAAGCTCTCCCAAGACAACCCGCACCTCCGCGGCAACCTCTTCGCCGCCACGAAGAACGTGCGCCCCACCCACCTGCTCGACCGGGAGCTCTGGCGCGC
>CAYZQO010000169.1:2321-3474 GCA_964480725.1 uncultured Polyangiaceae bacterium
CGCTCGGGGGCGGCACGCTGCGGGCGCGGCGGCGGGCGAGGGCCTGGGTGGCGTAGGGGAGGATCAGGCCAGGGAGCCCCTGCTCGGGGGCGAGCTGCGCGACCAGCCCGAAGAGCAGGAGCAGGGCGCGCTCGACGTAGAAGAACCCCTGCGGGTAGGTGACGCTCCGCATCACCGAGCGGAGCCGCCCGCGCAGCCGCCGGACCCCCACCACCTGCTCGATCGCCCGCGCGTCGAGGCGGCCGTAGTCCTTGATCTCGATGGCGCCGAGCACCGCGACGTACTCGCGCGCCACGGCGGCGATGAGAGCGCGATCGCCGTCGGCGGCGAGGAAGCCGAGGCGCTCGAGCCCCCGCACGACCAGCGCGTCCTGCTTGGTGCTGAGGCCGAGGGCCACCGCCTTCATGCCCTCGGTGAAGTCCGCGCTCACCGTCTCCACCGCCCCGAAGTCGAGGATGACGAGCTCGGGTCCCGGGCGGACCAGGAAGTTGCCGGGGTGGGGATCGGCGTGGAACACGCGGTGCTCCATCAGCATCGTCACGAAGACTCGGACCAGCAGGCGCGCGACCGCAACCGGATCGATCCCGGCGGTGAGCAGCGCGTCGCGGTCGGCGATCCGGATCCCGCGCTCGAAGCTCATGACTAGCACGCTCCCGTGGCAGAGTTCCTCGATGACCCGGGGCACCGTCACCGCCGCGTCGTCCGCGAAGAGCGCCCGCACCCGCTCGAGGTTCTGGCGCTCGCGCGCGTAGTCCGTCTCGTGCTCGAGCAGGGCCGCGAGCTGCTCGACCACCCGCTCGAGGTGACCGACCGGGATCAGCCGCTTGACCAGGGGCAACACCGAGCGGATCACCCGGAGGTCGGCGCGGATGGTGCGTTCGATGCCGGGGTACAGGATCTTGACGGCGACCTCGCGGCCGTCGAGCAGGGTGGCGCGGTGCACCTGCGCGAGCGAGGCAGCGGCGACCGGGACTGGCTCGAAGGTGGCGAACCGCGCGAGCGCGTCGGGGCCGAGCGCGTCGATCAGGCGCGTCCGGATGGCGCGGAACGGTCGCGGTGGCACCTGGTCCTGGAGCGGCTCGAGCGCCTCGGCGTAGGCGCGCGGGAGGAAGGTGGCGATGACGCCGAGGACCTGCCCGAGCTTGATGTAGAC
>CAYZQO010000170.1:0-3362 GCA_964480725.1 uncultured Polyangiaceae bacterium
GACAGCGGGTCGAGGTCGACGGCGACGGTACCGTCCGAGAACGGTCGCTTGAGCGGCGGTGCGGCACCGCTCGATCGCGTCGAGCACCGCGCTCTCGGTGGGGGCTAGGGGGTACTGCCGGGCGTACGCCGGTCGGTGCTCACGGACGATGTCCGCAAGCTCCAGGCGCGCCCGGGCTCCCCGCGCCGACCCGTGGTGGTCGGCGCAGGTCGGCGGCGCCGTCATCACTGGCCGCGGCTACGCGGCGTGACGCGACGGCGGGGTCTTCGGTGACGGCACCGGCGGAGTCGCAACCGGACCCGCCCTGCCCCGACGCACTATTGGCCCGACCTGGCGTTCCCCTGCCGTGGCCCGCGCGGGCGGCAGCCGGTCGGCGGGGCTCCGGGTCCGCCGGATCATCACCGGGCTGACCTGCGCGTAGCGCACCGTCGACCGGATCGAGACGTGCCCGAGCAACACCTGCAGCGTGCGAAGATCCGTCCCCGCCTCGAGCAGGTGCGTGGCGAAGGCGTGCCGGAGCGCATGCGGCGTCACGCGCTTTCTGATCGCCGCGCGCGCGGTCGCGAGCCTCAGGGCCTTGTTGACGGCATTGCGGGACAGGACCGTACCGGGCTTGCCCCCGGGGAACAGCTCCGGCCCCACCGGGCGGGCCTCCTTGAAGTACGCGCGCAGCACCTCGAGCAGCCGACGCGGCAGCATCGTGTACCGATCGCGATCACCCTTGCCGTGACGGACGTGGATGACCATCCGTTGGCTGTCGATGTCCTCGACCCGCAGGTGACAGACCTCGCTGATGCGCAATCCGGCGCCGTAGGCCGCCATGACGATGGCGACGTGCTTCAGCGACGGTAGCTCCGCCAGCAGCCGCTCGATCTCCTCAGCGCTCAGGATGGCGGGCAGGCGCCGGGTCACCTTCAGGTGCCCCACCCACGCCACCTCCTCCGGTCGCCCGAGCGTGCGGGCGTACAGGAATCGCAGCGCAGCCGCGTACACGTTGTAGGTCGCCGCCTTGACCCTCCGCTCCTCGAGCAGGTGGAGCAAGAAGTCGCGCACCTCCGCACGGCCCATCCTCATCGGCCCCTGGCCGTAGTGCCGCACGAACACGGCGGCGCAGCGGAGGTAGGTCTGACGGGTATTCGGGCTCAATCCCGCGAGCCTCAAGTCCTCTTCCATCTTGTCGCGTAGCTGTCCCATGACGGGTCTCCCTGGTGACCCGCACCCGACTGCCGGGCACGGGGCCCACCAGCGTCACGGACCCGTCACGCGACGGCACTCACCTCGCGATTCGCCCGACATCCGCCGCCCCTCGCCGTGGCCCGTCGCGACGACTGACGGGGAGCCGGCCACCCGCTCACCGTCGGCAGAACGCCGCTCCTGCCGCGCAGCGGCTTCGTCCAATCCGCGTTACGCGATCTAGATCGAGCAGTCCTGCTGGAATTTCGGCCTGGGTGGAGTCGGTGCCACAAGCCTCAGACGGTGGTTGACTGCCTGGTAAGAAGGGGTATGGGTGCTCGAGAAGCCGGAGGTGGGGCGATGATGGGGCCCGTAGAGCGATGTGCGGCGTTCGCTGCGGTTGGGAGCATGTTCGGGGTGCTGGCGGGTTGCTCGCCGTCTGCGGGGGGGGGCGCGGCAGCTGAAGTCGTGCTCCTACTGAGCGGGGAGCCGGGAGCCAACAGTGACCTGCCGGACGGCTTTCGCTGTGCCGGCGTGGCGATGGAGAATGGCCCGCGGATCCTCGATGTCCTCGAAGAGAAGCTGACCGCGTGGGGCTGCCTCGACCCCGAAACCGGGCGCGTCGAGAGGACTTACTATGACGAGTCCGGCGCTCCGGTGGACATCGCCGAGCGAAAGGCCGAAATGGTGCGGACGTATCGCGACGTCCTGCACCGGATGAACGGCGACATTCGACAGCGCTTCGCCAGCCAAGGGCCGGGTGCACGACTCGAAGCCGACGTCTGGCTTTCGGTCGGCCTCGAACCGCTGCCGCCACGGGAGGAAATGGCCGAGTCACCGGCACTCCGCAACGCCACCTACGGGCGGCTTCGCGGCGCATACCGGAGCGCGGCAGCGGGCCTCACGGCCGCTGTCCTCAAGCTCGCTCCAGCGGCAACGGTAGCATACGACGATCGGCCCGGTAGGACCGTTCCCGCCCCGTTCGTGACCGTCACCGCTACTCAGGAGGAGATGGAGCGGATCGGGGATCTCGACTTGGTGCTTCGTATCACCACCTCGTCCAACGCCGCCGCCGCGGTGGCGAAGAACGAAAGCGAGAGCTACTACGACCTCGACGGTATTCCAGCCTTGCACGCGGGTGGATGGGACGGCGACGGGATCGTGGTGGCCGTTCAAGAGGGAGCGCGGTGGGGCTACGGGGTCGAGAACCTGGGGGCGCCCCCAGGGAATTGCAGTTGGGGCAGTCAAACCTACCAGTGCGCTTGCCCTTCGGGTATCGACGGTACCCACGTGCGACAGATCGCTGGCGTTGTCCGCAACACGGTGGACGAGCTCCGCCAAGGGACCGCGCGGGGCGTGACCCTCATCAACGCGAATCACGATAGCGACGAGGAGCTGAACTGTGACTTCGAGGCGGCGCTCGACTGGGCGGTGTCGCAGGGAGCTCAGATAATCACCCGCTCTGCTGGCAGCGGCGACTATTCGGAGCCAATTCGTCAGGCACCAATCGACCTCGTGCTCGACTACTACGCAATGCAGTACCCCTACCCAGTGATCTCCGTCTCGGCCGGCAATAGCGAAAACGAATCCACGTCGAGTCGGCTGAGCAACGGCCTGGTGGTCGGCGCTGCCCAGAACACCTCCGACACGAACCGCGACAACCTCAAGACCATGCGCCCCTCCAGCTCGTCGCTGAACTACCACGGTGCCGCGGGGTGGGAGCTGCCGCATCTTGTCGCTCCGGGCAACAACATCGACACCGCCGGCTCGTCACCGAACACGAAGTCCACCTTCTCGGCGACCAGTGCGGCCCAGCCCCAGGTCGGGGGGATCGCTGCCGCGCTCCTCGAGCGGTCCGCGTCACTGCATCAGTACCCCGAGGCCGTCATGGCCGTCCTCCTCGCGGCCACCGAGCAGGACGTGGCCGGTGTATGGCCCTTGAGCCTCAAGGATTCCCTCGACGACGCTGACGGGGTGGGGGCGGTCCATGGCGAATACGCCCTCACTATCGCCGGCAACTATCGGAGTGGCAATCAGACTGCGGTAGCGGCCGGCTTTGGCAAGGGATACATCTACGCGGCCAGCCTGCCCGAAGACACCTTCTACTCGCAGGTATACTGGGCCAAAGTCCCGCCCCTCGCCACGCTGCGCGTGGCGCTGGTGGCCTCCGCCCAGGTCGCCTGCGCCGA
>CAYZQO010000171.1:0-3241 GCA_964480725.1 uncultured Polyangiaceae bacterium
GCGCGCCGTCGCGGACGAAGTCGCAGGGCTCGAGCTCAGCGCAGCTCGCGCCGTCCTCGGGGAGCGTCTCCGGGCAGTCGGGGCGGGAGGGGACGCAGCGCCACGGCGCGCCCTCGAACGTCAACGCGCCGCACTCGCAGCGGTGATCGGCGTCGGCGCAGGTCACGCCCTCGCCGACGTCGCACAGGATGCCGGGCCCGGACCCGCGATTGAGCAGCGTGTCCGGGCAGTCGTGGCTGGCGGTGCCGCCCCAGGGCAGCACGGTCGCCGTGTTGCCGGTGCCGCCGCTGCCCGCCGCCGGCGCCGCGCCGCCGCTCGTGGTGTCGGCGCCGCCCGTGGCCGGCTCGCCAGCATCTCCGGTTCCGTCCGCGCCGCCCGTGCTTTCCGGCGAGCCGTCGGCGGCGTCGTCGGACTCCGAGCAGGCAGCGGGAAGGATCAAGCCCGCCATCACGACGAACGACGCCAAGGAACCGAATCGAGCGAGCTGTGCCATACCCCCCGTATTGCAACGAACATGCCGGATGGCCCAGCCAAGAGCGCCGAGCCCCGCCGATGGGCAGACGCGCCGTCGCGCCCCGCCCGCTACGGGATCCAGCTCGCGGCGAACGCCCGGTCCTCGGTGAGCGCGGGGCCGTCGAGGCATTGCGCGTCGGTGTCCACCCGGTTCGTCTCCGAGGCCGCCCACAGGACCTCGTACGCGCCGCCGGGGGTGGTGACGGTGGCGCGCTCGCCGCGCCGCACCACTTGCTCAGGGCTTGTCTCGAGCACGGCGTCCTGCTCGACGAGCTCGGCGTCGAGACAGGCGTCGGTTTCTGCCGGGGCGACGCAGGCGGGCTCGTAGCGCACGGTGACGCCGAACAGCTCGGTGACCAGCGCCGGATCCGTTGGCGCAAGCTCGTGACCCTCCGCGCCGATCCAGAGCAGCTTCCCCGCTGGGGCGTCGCGTATCTCGATCGTGCGCCGCTCGTAGCTGCCGCAGACGGGACAGACGTACCCGAACTCCCGATTGAAGTCCGCCCACACGGTTTCTCCGTGGTCAGCGGCGGGCGGCGCGAAGGCGATCGGCACCAGGGATTCGTTCCAGAGCAGGGTCGACCCGTCCTCGAAGGTGAGCCCTAGCCCGGCGTCGGAGCGAGCGACTGTCGCCGCGCCCGTGCAGCGAAACGACTCGGTGGACGCCGCGTTCGCGGGCGTGCAGCCGCTCTCGGTCGCCGCCGCGCCGCCGGCTCCACCCGCGCCGCCGAAGCCCACCGACCAGGGCAGCGTGCGCCGGTACGGGTTCCAGGTGGTCCGGGCCCCAACGGTGCCGGGCTCGCAGGTGGGGAGGGACGTTGTGCCAGCTTGTGCCGCCGCGACGCCGTCGTCACCGCCGGTGCCACCCGTCTCCCTCCCCTGGACTGCGCCGCAGCTCGCGCAATCGGGGGCTGCTTCGCCCACGCAGCCGACCGCGAGCAGCGCGAGGAGCCCCAGCTCGAACGTGGCGGAGCCTGTCATGGCGCCTCACGCAGCAAGTCGTGGGCCAGGGACCGTGCCGGCGACGGCTCGATCACGCAAGCAGGGCCATGATCCGCCCAGGGGTCGACGAGATCCAGCTCGGCGTCGTCGGTGTCCCCGTCGCGCTCCGTGCTCGGCGGTCATCCCTCGCAGGGGGGTTACCAGGCCGCCCTGCCCCCGGTTCCCCAAGCCGGCTCGGGATCGGCGTTGCCCGCCCCCTGGGCGCCGTCGGCGATGGTGGGCTCGGAACCGACGGGGGCGGTCAGCTCCGCGCAGACGCCGACCGAGATGCCGGCGCCGACCTCGAGGTTTCCGTGCGCGCAGAGCTCGGGCTGGCCATCTCCGTCGCGGTCACGGAGCCCGATGCCACCGTCAAATCCCCCCCCGATGCTCGCGCCCAGGGTGAGCGAGGTCACGTCGCCGATGGTCACCGCGCCCGAAACCAGGGAGTAGCTGGCTCCGGCGTGCAGCCCCACGCTGCCATCGTCACCGCGGATCGCCACGTGGGACCTGGCGTTCAGGAGCGCGGCCTCGGCGGAGACGTCACCAAACTCGAGGCTGCCCCGCGCAACCGCGGCGTCCGCGTCGTAGAGCGCGCCCTGGCGGAAGAGCTTGGCGTCCGCCGAGAGGAGCTCCAAGGACCCCGGCGCGCCCCCTTGCCTGCCCTTCATGGTGAGGGCCGAGCCTTCGAAGCTCGCTCCGTCGCTGCCGAGGTGCATCGACACGCCGAACGCTTCCGCCTCGGTGGCGCTGCCGGGATTGCCCTCCCTGCCGAGAGAGTAGGAGAGGTCGAGCGCGCTCGGAGGCTCGGGTGCGGGCGCGATCGGGCCTGCGGTTGCCTGCCCCGATGGTGTCGGCGGGGTGCTGGCCGGTGGGGTCGGCGGGACGGAGCGGGCTCTCGACGCCGAGTACGTCGAGACGAGCGCTCGGCTGCCCATCGAGGGGAGGGTGGCCGCGCTCGGCGCGTCGGGGGGTGGTGGCGCGCCGAATGCGCGCGAGGACGCTGCCGGTGCCGCCGCGGAGCTGGCGGTGCAGGCCAGCGTGGCGGGATCCTCCTCGCCGCGCCCTGCCGCTGCCTCCGCTTCGCTCGCCCTATCTTTGGGCCCGGTGCCGCAAGCGAGCGCCTCCTCTTCGGGCACGGACGATTCCTGGCGACGTCCGACGCCGCTGACGCCATCTCCCACGACTCAGCCTCCTGCTGGGCTCCGCACCGGCTTGGTGCGGTCCATGCTGGGAGGTCGGTCGCGCGCGAGTGCCGGTTGCGCGCCGAAATCGCCTCGCGGTCCGCCGCGACGCCCGTGCGCGCCGAACCGACCGCTTCGCGGCGGCGCCGTCCTCGCGTCGAGGCCTTACCCGTCGGTCGCGCGACGGCCGCTCGGCCGCGACTCGCCCCCGGGCTGCAGTGGGGCGGGGCGCCGACGGGGGACGTGGGAGCGCCGGCCACTCCCGTAGAGCTCGCGGAGCTGCTCGAAGGTCTGGACCCCGGAGCGCTCCGCGATCAGAGCGTGGCCGCGGCACAGGAGCACCGGCCGAGCGTCGAGCTCGACCTGGACGATCTCACGGCCGTCGTCGCGCTCCGCGGCGGAGCGGAAATTCGCGCACACTTCGCAGTACTGCCCCATGCGGGGAGTGTCGGGGGCGGGCGTCGCGGCGGGCAAATTTCTCGCCGGCCTCCCGGTCGCGCGGGTGATCGCACCCAACGCGCGACCGCCGCCCGGTTCCAAGGTAGACGCGGTCTGATGCGCAG
>CAYZQO010000172.1:0-3184 GCA_964480725.1 uncultured Polyangiaceae bacterium
TGCTGCTTCAGGCAAGCCTCGCCCATGCGCTCGGCGATCAGGACGTCGATGTCGTCGCCGCCGAGGAAGGTGTTGCCCGCAGTCGCGAGGACCTCGAAGACGTTGCCGGCGAGATCGAGCAGGGTGATGTCGAGGGTGCCGCCGCCAAAGTCGTAGACGGCGATGCGCTCGGTGTGCCCGCGGCCGAAGCCGTAGGCGAGCGCCGCGGCGGTCGGCTCGTTGAGGATTCGGTGGACCTCGATCCCGGCGACTCGCCCGGCGACCTTGGTGGCGGCGCGCTGCAGGTCGTTGAAATTGGCCGGTACCGTGATGACAGCCCGTTCGACGGACTGCCCGAGCGCGTGCTCAGCGAGCTGCTTGGCCTTGCGCAGGACGAAGGCGCTGATCTCCGGCAGCGTGTAGGTTTCGCCGCGCGCCACGACGAGCGCCGCGTTCCCCGGGCCCTCGCGCATGTCGAACGCGAAACGCCCGCGCGCCGCGGCGAGCTCCGGCGAGCTCCAGCTGCGGCCGATCAGCCGCTTCACCGAGTAGACGGTGTTGCGAGCGTCGATCTGCCGTCGCCCCTTCGCCTCCCGCCCGACCAGGACGCCGCCGTTCGGGTGGAACGACACCACGCTCGGGAGGAGGCGGTGCCCCTCGGCGTCGGCGAGCGCGATCGCCTGTCCGTCACGGACCGCGGCGACCACCGTGTTGGTGGTCCCCAGATCGATGCCGACGACGGCGGAGGTCAAGCGTCAGGTCTCCAGGGCATCATCGCGGCGAGCGCCCCGCCGGGAGGAGTCGTCGGTTCTCGCCTCGAGCTCACGGATGGCGTCATCGTACCAGCGTTCTACCGCCCGCCTGAAGGGCCACATCCACCCGTAGGCTCCGGTGACGAAGCGGTCAACGATTTCCCCGCGCAGGGCCGGGCACCGCGCCGCTTCGAGCCCTCGAAGCTCGGCGGTGGCGGCGAGCGTCTCCCGGTAGGCCTCCCACTCCAGCCACGCGCGCCCCCAGGCGAGGCCGACCGGGAACAGCGGGACGAGGTAGATCAAGGCCATCCCCAGCAGGCTGAAACGCCGGAACTGCCGGAGGTGGATCCGCTCGTGGCGGAGCACGATGACGCGGGCAATTTCGGGGGTGCGGTCCCAGCTGTCGGGCAGGTACAGGGTGCGGCCGATCACCGTGTGGTAGTGGGTGAGGTACGCGCGCTGTCGGCCGAGCGTCAGCGCGTGCAGCGCGCGGTCGATCGCGATCGACAGCGGGCTGTCCCGCTTCCGAACCACGCGGAAGCCAGGAAACTCGGCGGCGATGTCGGCGAGCAGGGCCGCGGCGTCCGCCATCCGGGTGAGTCTACCCGTTCGTCCTCTGGGAACCCACCTCGACGGACGCTGGCGCCGGCGCGCCTCATCGGGGCGCTCAGCCGCCCAGGGCCTCGCCGTCCCGGAGCGCGCGACCGTTGACGAGATCCGCCGCCGACTGCGGTCGCCGGCCCTCGCACTGGGCGCGGACGACCTCGACGGCGCCGGTTCCGGTCCCCACGAACACTCGGCGACCGTGGACGGCGACCACGCCCGGTGGCGACGTCGGCCCGTCCGCGGCGAGCGCGAGCGCGTGCACCTTCAGGGTGCCGCCCCGGTATGCCGTGCGGGCGCCGGGCGACGGGGACATGCCGCGCACGAGCGCGTGGACGTCCGCCGCCGAGCGGGTCCAGTCGATGACGGCGTCCTCGCCCCGTATCGGCGGCGCGTGGGTTGCGAGCTTCGGATCCTGCGGGACCGCCGCCATCGCGCCCGTCACGACCGCAGCGAGGTCCTCCCGGACGACCCGGGCTGCGAGCTCGGCCAGGCGCTCCGCGAGCTCGCCTGCCGTCTCGTCGGGTCCGATCGCGAGGCTCCGCGCCGTGAAGACCGGGCCGGTGTCCATGCCGGCGTCCATCTGCATCAGGGAGACGCCGGTGGTCGTCTCGCCACGGATCACCGCCCACTGGATCGGCGCGGCCCCGCGGTACCGCGGCAGGATCGAGGCGTGGAGGTTCACGCACCCGCAGCGCGGCGCAGCGAGCACGTCATCCGGCAGGATGCGACCGTAGGCCATCACGACCGCCACGTCGGGGGCGAGCTGACGCAGCCACTCGGCGAGCTCCCCGTCCCGAACCTTGACGGGCTGCCGCACGGGCAGCCCGAGCCCCGCGGCGGCGACCTTCACCGCGGGGGGGGTCAGCGCGAGCCCGCGGCCCGAAGGCCGGTCCGGCTGACACACGACCGCCTCGACGGCCGTGGACTCGTGGAGCGCGCGCAGCGCGGGCACCGCGATGGCGGGTGTGCCGAAGAAGACGGTCCTCACCCCGCGTGTATTAATCGCCGGTCGAGTGCTATGCCAGCGCTGGCGTGCGGCGCACGGGTGGTTAGCATCCCGCTCATCGCCGGTGCGGTCCCACGGCCCCCGCGCTGCCGGCGCCGCGCCAAGGACGAGACATGACCGAGAAGAAGAAGGCCCCCCCGCCGCCCCCGTCCTCCGAGGAAGACCTCCGGTTCGGTAACGAGCTGCCGGTGCTCCCCATCCGCAACGCGGTCCTGTTCCCGGGGGCGGTCGCCCCCTTCGACGTCGGGCGCGAGAAGTCCGTGGCCCTGGTCGAGGAGGTGCAGAGCCAGTCCGGCAGCGTGATCGCGATCTTCGCGCAACGCGATCCCTCCACTGACGACCCGGGGATGAACGATCTTTTCCCGGTGGGCTGCGCCGCGCGGGTGCTCAAGTCCCTGAAGCACAGCTCCGGCAACTACTCGCTCATCCTGCAGGGCGTGACGCGCATCCGCCTCGACGAGATCACGCAGAGCGCGCCCTTCCTCAAGGCCCGCATCACGCGGGTCGAGGCGCCGCCGGTGGAGGACGTGGAGGCGGAGGCGCTGGCCATGAGCCTGCGTGACGTCGCCAAGCAGGTGATCCAGCTCATGCCCGAGCTGCCGCGCGAGGCCGGCTCGCTCATCGATTCCATTCAGGCGCCCGGGGCGCTCGCCGACCTGGTGGCGGCGAACCTCGACGCGCCCGTGGAGGAGAAGGCGCAGCTCATCGAGACGGTGGAGGTCAAGGAGCGCATCCGCAAGGTGCTGCGCCTGCTCACTCGCCAGCTCGAGATCCTCAAGATGCGCGAGCGCATCAACTCCCAGATCAAGGAGGAGATGGGGAAGAACCAGCGCGAGTATGT
>CAYZQO010000173.1:0-3167 GCA_964480725.1 uncultured Polyangiaceae bacterium
TGCATCGGCGCGCCCGAGCCGGCGTAGGTCGCCGGGGTGAGGCTCGCCACGCGGCGATTGCCGTCGCCATCGTTCGCCTGATCGTCGTCCTCCCAGGCGTTGGTGGCCGGGCGGTTGCACTGGGCGACCGGGAGCTGGGCGCAGGCGACGTCACCCGTCGTCGAGCCGTCGATCCCCTCGAGCACCCGGAGCTCGCCGTTGACGAAGCGGACCAGCACGGCGCCGCCGTGCGCCATCGCGCTCGTGCGGCCGGTGCGGTAGGCGGCCGCGACGTCTTGCGCCAGGCGCTGCGTGTTCCGGTCACGGAGCTGCGCCGTCGCCGCCGGGATGGCCAGGGCGGAGGTGACGGCGATGATGATGGCCACCACCATCACCTCAATCAGCGTGAAGCCGCGCCGGTGGGAACCGGGCCGGTCGGTAGGTTTATGGGGTGAGCGTGAGGGAACCACGGGCCTGGGGTGAAGCCAGCAAGGGTCGTGCCGCTTCGCGGAGCCCTCGAGCCCCCGGAACCCCCTTCAATTCTGGAGCCACGCGCGGAGCGGCGAGCAACGGTTGCAGGGGGCCGCAAATATTTGCGGCTTTGCGCAACGGAAGGCCGCGAGGAAAGCTCCGTTCCATGCCTCGACCCCACCCGACCCGCCCCGGGCTTGCCCGGCTCGTCTCGCCTCGCCTCCTCGCGACGGGCCTCGGTCTGCTCCTCGCCGGTTTGGGGTGTAAGGGTCGCGACCGCGCTGCGGAGGGAACGCCGCCCCCGCCGACGCCGAGCGCCAGCGCCGGCGCCTGTCGGGACGGGGGAGGGCGGTCGAGCGATCCGGTTTCGGCCCCCGCGTTTGCCCGCCAGGTGGGCAGCTACTGCCTCGATCCGAACGGCGAGACGCGGGCCTACGGCGCCGCGGCGAAGCAGCCGCTCGACCAGGTCTGCCTGGAGCAGTTCAACGGCGAGTGCGAGGTCTACAAATCCTTCGGGCTGGATCGGGTGGTGACCCAGCGGTACGTGGACGGTGGCGGCTCCCCCGGCGAGGTCAGCGTCGTTTTGGCGCGCTTCGCCACGCGGGAGGGCGCCTACGGCTTCTACTCCCGGCGAGTGGTCGGCTCCGACGACCCGGCGCGGCTGACGACCCGTCCGCTCGACGCGGGCGGGGCGGGGGCGCTGGGGACGGGCGAGGCCTACGTCTGGCGGGGGCTCCACGTCGCGCAGGTCACCTACGCGAACACGGACGAGGCGCGCGACGCCTTCGCCGCCACCAGCGATCGCGTGCTCCCCGGGATCGCGCGGGCGCTCGGTGAGCGCATCCCCGGGGACCTCGAGCTGCCGCGGGCGGTCGCGCTGCTCCCCGCCGAGCAGCGCGTCTCGAACGGGGCCACCTACGTCTACGACGACCTGCTCGGGGTGTCCGGGGTCGGCGGGGGCGCGGTGGGGTACTACGCCGACGGTGAACGCCGCCATCGCGTCCTGGTGATGGTGCGTCCCGACGCCGACGGCGCGCGCGACGTGATCGAGACCTTCGGGCGGCTGCCGGGCGCCGACGAGGAGGAGCTCTTGCCCTTCCCGACGCGCACCTTCACGCGGCGGGGCGGCGACGCTGCCCCGAAGACGCGGTGGTGGGTCGCGCAAGCGGGCGCCGTAGTGGTGGGCGTCGGGGACGAGGAGCACGTCCTGGGGGCGACCCCGAGCGAGGACGAGGCGCGCGTCCTGTCCCGCGCGGAGCTCGTCGCGCGGCTGCGCGCCGTGGTCGAGCAGGTGCGGCAGCGGTCGCGTGCCGAGGGCGCCCCCGCACCGTCCGGGGCCGTCTCCGCCGCGGCCGTGAGCGGCGCGCCCGCTGGATCCGGGGCGGCTGCCGCCTTGCCCGCGGCGAGCGCTGCGCCCGCGCGGTGACGGGGTCGGGGTCGGGGTCCGGGTCGGGGTCGGAGAAAGTAGTTTGTATGCGAACTACTTGGGGCGACCGCTAACCCCTCCTCGGCGCCTGAGCAGTTGGGTCCGGAGCCCCGGCTCCCCGGGGGGAAGGGGTGGGTTGGGGGCGGGGATTGGGCCCGGTGTCGCTACTCGATCCGGAGGATGACGTGGTAGCCGAAGGGGGTATCGACGACGTCCGAGAGCTCGCCCGGGGCGAGCGCGAACGCGGCGCGGGAGAACTCGGGGACCATGTCCTCGTAGCGGAAGCGGGGGAGGCGGCCGCCGCGCGCGGCGGCGCCGGGCTCGTCCGAGTACTCCTCGACCAGCGCCGAGAAGGGCTCGCCCGCGGCGGCCCGCCGCTGCGCCTCTTCCGCGCGGGCCCGCGCCTCCTGGCGGGTGCGGGTCACGTTCGGCGGCACGCGGCGCGCGTCCTGGTGCATGACGACGAGGTGCTCCACGAGGATCGTCGCCGCCTCGGCGGGGCCCGGCTCGGAAGGCGCGCCGCCCGGGGCCGCTGCTGCCTCGAGCGCGGGTGCGTCGGACACCGGAGGCGGCGGCACGAGCACGCGCGGCGGCTCGGCGGGGCCCTCGAACGTCGTCACCACGCAGCCGGTGCTCGCGAGCGCGGCTGCGAGCGTGAGAGGGCGAAACCGGGAGCTCACTGGGTGCGCTTGATGACGTGGAAGCCGAAGGGCGTCTCCACCACGTCCGAGATCTCGCCCACCTTGAGCGCGAACGCGGCCTGGGAGAACGCCGGGGTCATGCGATCACGCGTGAAGGTCCCGAGGTCGCCGCCCTTCGACTTGCTGGAGCAATCGGAAACCTCCTGCGCCACCTTGGCGAGGTCCTCGCCCTTCTTGACGCGCGCCGCGACCTTCGTTGCCAACTCCTTGGCCTGATCCTTGGTGCGCGTCACGTCCGGCTTGGCGCGCGTCGCGCCCTGGTAGGCGATGAGGACGTGGCTCGCGCCCACCTGTTCGGCCTTGGCCGCTGCGTCCTTGCGCGGGGGGGGACGTCGGTTCCTCGCCGACGCCGCTGGCTGGGGTCGCTTGGCGACCGACGCGGCCGGCTCGGCGGGCTCTTCGGCCGCGCCCAGGCCCGGCTCCTTCACCGGCGTGAACACGCCCAAGGCGCCCAAGATCCCGACCAGGATGAGCCCTATCATGACGGCCCAGGGGAGCCAGTCGGGGAGCCAGTCGTCGCGCTCCTCGGCGGGCTCCGTCGACCGTCGAGGGGAGGCGGCGGCCCGCGCCGGCGCGGATCGCTGACGCGG
>CAYZQO010000174.1:0-3075 GCA_964480725.1 uncultured Polyangiaceae bacterium
GCTGTGCGGGCCGTACTCGGGGTGCCAGGTCATGGTGGACGAACTAGAGCACCGATCAGGTTGCCGACAGCAACGGCGCCGCCGAAAACGCATCCGTGCACGGCGAGGATGCGTTTTCGGCGGCGCCTCGGGCGTGGTCTGCTCCCAGGTCGGTGCTCTAGGTCATTGATTTAGAACAACAAACAAACCGTTTGTTGTTCTAGGGGCCGAACGCGTTCGACGAGCGCCCCGTCGGCGCGGGCGCGCCGGTTCACCCCGCGGCGCTCGAGCGCCGCGGGGCTCTAGCTCGTTGGTCCTCTGCGGCAATCAGCACGGACTGCCGCTCTAGGGTTCCGGATTGGCCTCCGCACCGCTCTCCTGGCTCCCGCCGAGGATCTCCTCTTCGGCCGCCAGCCAGTCCTCCAACTCGCTGCCCCCGGCGAAGCCCCGCCGCTCCGCCCGGTAGTACGCCGCCGCGGCGATCCGCGCCCTGAGCTCGTCGTCGTCGCCGGTCGTGGTGGTTTCGGACCTTCTCCTCTTGTCGTGCTTCTTCATCGGACTCTCCTCATGCGTGTCAAACCCCGCCCGGGGGAAACGCCGCTGTCGGCGCGCCCCTGTCCCGCGAACCCCCGGGAGTCGAAACCCTGAACCGGCGCTATCCTAGACGACCCGCCCCCGCGCCACCACCCGGCCGCGCCGGATCCCGGGCCGACCCGCCGTGTGGCGGGAAGGCCGCAGCGGCACGGGTGTCTCGCGGCTCAGCGCTCCATGCGCAAGATCCCGATCCCGACGCAGGCGTACACGGCGTCTGCGTTCACGACGAAGGTGTCCACGCGGTGGTCGCCCACGACGGCGACCGCGCCGGTTGTCGCGGCGGGGCCGCGAGGGTGGGATATGCTCCGCGCCGATGGCAGAGGATCTGAATCCCGCTCTGCGGTACCCGGCGTTCCAGGCCGTGTTCCGCCGCCTCCTGGCGGCGCGCTGGCTCGTGCTCGGCGTCTACGCCCTGCTGCTGCCGCCGGCGGCCTACTACGCCGCCCAGGTCGGGCAGGACAACTCGATCGAGCGCCTGGTGGTGACCACCGATCCGGACTACGTCGCGACCAAGGCCTTCCAGGAGGTGTTCGGCTCCGGGGAGCAGGCCTTCCTGGTGCTGGAGGCCAAGGAGCCGCTCAGTCGCGGGGTGCTCACGATCCTCGACCGACTGGAGCAGGCCCTCGGCGCGATCCCGGACGTACAGGCGACCTCGGCGCTCACCGCGTTCCGGCGGACCAAGGGCGGTTTCACGGCGGAGCCGGACGAGGTCGCGGCCTTCCGCGCCTTCGTCGAGAACAGCGAGCTCATCCGCCGGCAGGGCCTGGTCGGCGATGGGTTCCTGGCCGTCCCCTTGGGGATGAAGGTCCGCTCGGAGCAGGACCGCGATCGGGTGCTGGCCGCCGTCGAGCAGGCGCTGGTCCGGAGCGGGGCGAGGGCGGAGCCCATCGAGGCGGTCCGCTGCGTGGGGCAGCCCTACGTCACCAGCTACCTCGGGCGCGCGACGCGGCGCTCGGGGGCGCGTGGCCTGGGGCTGTTCCTGGCCCTGGCCACGGCGCTCGTGCTGCTCCTCTTCCGCTCCGTCCGGACCCTGGTGGCGTTCGGTATCGGGCTCGGGGCCTGCCTCGCGCTGTCGATCGGGACCGTGGGGCTCACCGGCGGGTCGTTCACCATCGTCTCGCCCATGGTGCCGATGACCGTCCTCATCACGGCCACGGCGTCGTTCGTCTACATCCACTCGCGGTACGTGGATCGCCCGCCCGACGTCGCCCCGATCGACCACCACCCCTTCGCCCTCGCCAACAAGCTCGTCGCCGTGACCGCCTCCCTGTTCGCGGCGGCCGTCGGCTTCGCGGCGCTCACCGTGTCTGACATCCGTCCCATCCGGGAGATGGGGGTCTGGGTCGCGGTGGGGATGCTGTTGACCTGGCTGGTGTCCTTCACGCTCTTCCCGGCGCTGCAGGCCGTGCTGCGCACCCCGACCCGCCAGGAGCGGCGCACCGCGACGCCGTGGTTCGCGCGCTTCGTGGGGTGGGTCACCCACTTCTCGTACCGCTGGCGCTGGCCGCTGGTGGTGGCCTCGTTGTCGCTCAGCGCGGCGGGCGTCGCCGCCCTGGTGGGGGTGCCGGGGCTCCTGCCTCCCGCCCCAATGTACTCGAACCCCGTGGACTACATGAGCCACCGGGCGCCGGAGTACCAGGACTTCCAGCGCGCCAACCAGCTGTTGCCAGGGCTCGGCGTCTCCCAGGTGTGGCTCAAGGGCAAGCTCGGCACCGTCTCGGAGCCGGAGGTGCTCACGGCGCTGCACGAGTATCAGCAGGTGCTGGAGGCGGATCCGGACGTCGGGGCGGTGGCAGGTATCCCCACCCTGCTCCGGATGATGCGCTACGTCTCCGGTGACGGCGACGCCTGGCCCACGGACCCCGACGACCTGGAGGACCTGGCCGCTGATCTGGAGCAGGGGGCCCGGAGCGAGCCCATGCTCAGGCGGTTCGTCGACGGGCCATCGCTCTCGCAGACGTACCTCGCCGTCATCGGCAAGGGCCAGGATCAGGCCAGCCTGGATCGCGTCGAGGCGCGGATCCGGGAGGAGTGGACGCGCGCCGTGCAGAAGACCCCCGCGCTCGGGGCCTTCGAGCTGAAGCTCGTCGGCGCCGCGCGGCTCCAGGCCAAGGTCAAGCAGAGCCTGGTGCCCACGCTGGTGGAGAGCTTCGTGCTCACGGTGCTCATCATCTTCTGCGCCTTCGTCGTCGTGTTCCGCAGCGGCACTGCGCGGATCATGGCGCTGATCCCCTCGGTCTTCGCCATCGCCGTCATGTTCGGGGTGATGCGCGTCAGCGGGCTGGTCCTCAACGTCGCCACCATCCTGGTCGCGTCCACCATCCTCGGCGCGTCCGAGAACGACCAGATCCACTTCTTCTATCACTTCCAGGAGCGACGCCGCACGGGCACCGTGGAACAGTCGTTGCGGCACGCCCTGACCGTCTCGGGGCAGGCGATCCTGTTCGCTTCGGTGATCAACGCGGGCGGCTTCCTCGCCTTCGCCGCGGCGGACCTGCCCCC
>CAYZQO010000175.1:0-3016 GCA_964480725.1 uncultured Polyangiaceae bacterium
GGCGTGGGGGTTGTATGCTGACCTGGCGGAGGCAGGGCGGCCGGAGACGGTGGCGCTGACCGTCGATCAATGGAGGAACCTCGAGGTGTCTGGCGACCGCTACGGAGTCTCGACGGATCTGACGCCGTGAGTGACCCAGTTCGCCACCGCGCTGGCTGGGCGCTCCTGTTCCTCGCGGCCTCGTGCCGACCGGGAGGGGAGCATGCGGTCGTGTCCGTGCATCCCACGGGTGGGGCCGCCAGTTCGGGTGGCTCGACGGGGATCGCCGAGGCGGGAAGTGCGGGCAGCATCCTGGCGGACTGTGCGGCGGCGCCATCTGAAGACACCTCCGACCTCACGGCCCCCGTGCAGCTCCCCTGGGTGCCCCACACGGACGATCCGACCTGCCAGCACGTCGAGGTCGTGAAGGACTGCCGCGACGGGTGGTGCCGGATCCCAGCGGGGTGCTTCGTGATGGGCTCGCCGGAGGACGAGCCGGGACGTGCCTTGAGGGGAGAGACGCTGACCACGGTGTACCTTACGCGGAGCTTCGAGATCGGGCAGTACGAGGTGACGCGGGCGGAGTGGGCGGAGACGGGGTGGGCGCTGCCGTACGGAGCGCCCCAGATCGAGGTCGAGGCGGGCAACGCTGCGTGCGACGAGCCGGAATGCCCGATGGACCGCGTGAGCTGGTTTGCGGCGCTGCACTATGCCAACTGGCGGTCCGAGCACGCGGAGCCGCCGCTGGAGCCCTGCTACGTGCTGGAGGGGTGCCAGGGGATCACGAACAACCCCGATCTCTGCGTCTCCGGCGCCTGCACGGCTGAGACAGAGTACCTGATGTACTGCGACGCCGTGACGGTGGCCACCCCGACGGCGAGCGTCTACGACTGCGGGGGGTACCGGCTGCCGACGGAGGCGGAGTGGGAGTACGCCGCACGGGCGGGGGCGCGGACGACGTACTTCACCGGGCCGATGTCGGAGGAAGCGGCGTCTGACCTGCAAGTGAACATGCACGAGCCGGCGCTCGACGACTACGCCTGGTATCACTGCAACAACTTGGGCAGCGCCCAGCCCGTGGGGCGGAAGGGAGCCAATGCGTGGGGACTGTATGACGTACTGGGGAATGTCGACGAATTCGCGTCGAATCCGGAGTACGTGACAACAACCGACGCGCCTGCGCGCGATCCCTGGGAAAACGTGGATGCATTGCTGCAGATGGCCAGGCGTGGTGGCGCGCACACGGGCCACCCGAGCTGGCTTCGGCTCGCGGAACGGATGACTAGCACGAAGATCCCGATTGTCTCCGGCGGCTTCCGCCTGGTCCGGACGCTGCCCGAGCCCAGCCGATGACGCACAGCATGCCGGCCCCCCATCCGCGCGCGGCGCGGGCCGACGGTCGACCACGGCAGCGGCTCGAGCGCTGGCTGGGGCAGCACGCGGACGAGGCCCGGAACCCGGGCTAGAGCGGCAATCCGCGGGAGCGACGTGGAGGATCGCTCGCCCCCGAGCCCCGGGGGAGCCGCGGATCTCGCCCCGCGGTGGCGAGCGCGGTGCGATGGGGCGTGGGCTGCGCTACCCTGACGGCGTGGTGCTCCCGCTGGAAGAACGGATCCGCGACCGGCAGCGCCGGGCGCGGGCGCTCGCCGACGAGCGGCTCGCGCGGCTGCCCGAGGCCGTGGCGCTGCTCCGTTCGCTGGGGGCAGAGCAGGTGTGGCTGTTCGGATCGCTCGCGGGCGGCGAGCCGCACGCCCGGAGCGACGTGGACCTCCTGGTGCGTGGGCTCCCGGCCGACTCCCGCACCGCGGCCTGGTGGGAGCTCGAGGAGCACTTTGCCGCGCCCGTCGATCTGCTGCGTGAGGAGGAGTCCGGGCCGGCCCTGCGCGCGGCCGTGCATGCGCGCGGGCGGGACGTCACGGCGCTCGGGGGGTAGTGGCCGCGTCCCCCGCGTCCGCGGCCGGTAACGGCTGGAAGGCACGCCCCAGCTCCTTCACGCCGAGCGGCTGGTGGTGCGGCAGTGCTTCGACCGGGTCAGCTCCGCCCCTTCTCGGCTCGCACGGGGAACGGCCGGTCGTAGTTGTCCCCGAACACGGTCCCCTCGAGCAAGCCTTCGCCCACCCATCGCAGCTCGACGTCGCGGGAGTCAAGACGTCATCGAGGGCATCGCGATCGTCGCCGGGCGCGTCGCCCCCCCCCCGGCGCCCCGGCGCGAGCGCTACTCCGCCAGCGTCACGTCCGCCCAGAGGATGGCCAGATCGAGCTCGATGGCGTCGAAGGGCTCGGCGCGCACGCGGGCATCGTCGCGCCACGCCCCCCGCCGCACCCACTCGTCCCCCCGGAGCGCGAAGACCTCGAGCGTGCGCGTGAGCGGGTTGATGAGCCAGGCCCAGGGCACCTGCTCGCGGGCGTAGATGCGGAGCTTGTCCGTGCGATCGTACTTCTCGCGCCGGGGGCTCGTGATCTCGCACACCCAGTCGGGGCGCTCGACGAAGTAAGGCAGCGTGGCGTCGATGGTCGGCATGCGCTCTCGCCGCCAACCCGCCTGATCGGGGACGAGGACGTCCTCGCCGAGGTGCAGCTCTGGCTCGTCCAGGAGGATCCAGCCTCCTGGGCCGCCGCGGCCCCGCTTGAAGGGCGGCCCGAGCTCCTCGCCGAGGGCCGAGGCCGCCACGGTGTGCGGCTTGGCCGGGCGCGGATGGAGCCGCAGCTCGCCATCGACGACGAGGTGCGCGGGCGCGCTCAGCACGTCCTCGTAGGTCGCGCGCCGGCGGACAGGGTCGGCCATGACGAGGAACATAGCGCGGTTCGGGCGCCCACGCCGAGGAGCGTCCCCGGGACCGCCGAGCGGCGCTCGACCGTCGCTGCCCGCGGTGTCGGTCCCGCCCCAGACGATCATCTGCGTGCCCGTCCAGACCGCGGGACCGTGCGAGGGCGGAGCGTCGCGGGTGGAGCTACCGGAGTGGTTCCCTGGGTGCCGGTGAAGCCGGCGCCGGGAGCCTGGCGCCAGGTGCCTCTACCGGCGAGCTCAAGCTGGCCG
>CAYZQO010000176.1:0-2967 GCA_964480725.1 uncultured Polyangiaceae bacterium
ACCGGCAGTCGCTTCCGGGACTTCGCGGCGGCCGTCATGGGAGAGGACGCGCCGGAGGTGACGGCCGACCTCGATGGCGACGGCACCCTCGATGCGCTGCTCGACGTCGTCGTCGCCGATGGTCAATACGTCATCGATGCCACGCTCTTCGACGTCACGGTGACCATTCCCACCTTCGTCGCGGTGCCCCCGACGGGGACCTGGGTGCCCGTGCACGCGGAAATCGCCGACTTTGACGGGGATGACGTGCCCGACATCGATGTCGTGGCCGGCGACGAGGTCTTCGGGATCCTCAGCACCCAGGGGCTGCCGATCGAGGATTGGTTGGCCGGGTGCGGCCCGGTCGATCCGACGGGCGCTCCGACGATCTGTGAGCTGCCGTCGCTCAACCGCCCAGCCGGGGTTTCGCACCTGGTCCCCTCCGGCGGCGGTTCGGAGGGCGGCGTCCGGTTGCTGTCCGACGCCGGCGAAACCTTCCTCGAGCGGACGTCTGCGGGCGTTATCCCGCGCCGCGCCCCGCGCGGCTTCGATTTCGACGGCGACGGCTTGGAGGACTTCGCGGTCGGCGCCCCGGGGAACGGCAACCTCCCGTCGTCAGGCCGCCGCACTGGCACCCCCGCCGCTCGGAGCTGCCCGGACCTCTCCACCTGCGAAGAGGGGGCCTGCTGCCTCCCTTCGGGTGGCTGCAGCGCACCCTGCGCCGGCTGCTGCGACGCCGACGGCTCGTGCCGTGACGTCGCCGAGCAGAGTGATCTGGCCTGCGGCGATTGGACAGCGCCCGGCGGCGACTGCCGTGCCTGCGATCCAGCGGATGGATGCGCGGAGGGTGATTGCTTCCGCCGGGGTGAGGTGTTCGTGTTTCGGGGCGGTGGCGCGGAGGAGTCCGTGCGGCTCCGGCACGGGGAGCGAGGACTCGTGGTCCCGCCTCGGTCCAGGTTCGGCAGCGGCCTAGCCTGGGGGGACTTCGACGGTGATGGCAAGGACGATCTCCTCGTCGCGAGCACGCGATCGAACGCGCTCTACTACCTCACCTTCGACGGCGACCACGACCGCGTCTTCTTGGCGTCCGAGCTCGCGGGCACGCATCGGCTGGGTGCTGGCGACTTCGACGGCGATGAGGTCGACGACGCGGTCGTGGGCCGGCTCAGCGGCGGCAACGTCGTGATCCCCGGTGTGCTCGATGTAGGGCTGGACCTGGACGGGATGCTCACCGGGTTCCCCGCTGGCAACCCGATGGCGGGTGACTTCGACTGTGACGGCCGGGAAGATCTGGCCATCGGAACGCCATGGGCTGGACTGGGCGAGGAGATGGCTGGCGTGGGTGTGGTGAAGGTGTTCTATGCGGGGCCGACCGGCCTGGATCCGAACGCGGTCGAGCGGCAGCAGTCGTTGAGCCAGATTGACCTCCCGGGGGGTGAGCTGGGGGAGAGCAAGGAGTTCGGGTTCGCGCTCGCGGCGGGAAATTTCGACGGGGACGTGAACCCGGCCAATGGCCAGCCCTGCGTCGATCTCGCGGTATCTGCCATCCGTGACGGCTATGGCCTGGTCCACGTCATCCCGGGCGGGCCCGCCCGGTTGGACCCCGAAAGCGGCCTGACCTTCGGGCGCGGGCGGACGGGAGAGCCGGACAACCTACCAGGGGAGGCCGATGCTTTTCGGAGCGACACCGGCTACGCCCTGGCCGTCGGTCGAGTCGATGGCGACCGCTTCACCGATCTCCTGCTGGGAGCCCCCGACGGACGCCTGCGTCGCGGTCGCGTGTACGCGCTCAGGGGGAGCTCGGCTGGCCTGACGCCTGCGGGAGCCACCGACTGGAACCTGGAGGTGCCCGGCGTCTACACCCCGGGGCTCGAACCGCTGCTCGGGGACACACCGTACCTGGGTCGAGGCGAGATGCTCGGCCGAGGCCTCGGCAGCACGAGCAACGGCCTCGCCCTGCTCGGCGCGCCGAGGGGAGACGTCGACGGTGTCCGCGACGTCGGATTCGTGTCACTCGTCGCGCCCCTGGCCGAGGACGGCTTCACGATCGACCTCGCACCGCTCCCCGCGGTGGGCCTCAACGCCAGGGACGCTCTCGGCCACGAGGACCTACCTTTCGACTACTTCGGTACGGCGCTGACTCGAGCCAGGCCGGAGTTCGCCGAAAGGCCCGCGAGCTACCGCTACGCGCTGCTGCGCGGGTCGCCGGCGCTGCTAGAGTCTGGATCGGTGTCTTTCGCGACCGACGACACCCGTGACCTCGATGGCGACGGCTTCCCGGACGTGACGGACAATTGTCCTGAGCTCGCCAACGCCGACCAGGCCGACACGGACGACGACGGGCTCGGTGATGCGTGCCAGTGCGCGTTCGCGCCGCCCGGCGACGGCTCCCTCCAGGTCGAGCACCGGGACGGGGGTTGGGGCGCGACGGCCGACGAGCACATCAAGCCCCACCTCAGCCTGCAGAACCTCGGCACGGAGCCGGTCGCCCTGAAGGACGTCGAGCTCCGCTACTGGTACACGAACGAGGGCTCGAGCGCCCAGGTGCTGTCGGTCGACTCCGCCGCCATCGGCAACGCCAACGTCTCCGGTGAGTTCGTCCGACCCCACTGGCTCCGCGAGGGTGCGAATTCCTACCTGGTGGTCCGGTTCTCCGACGCTGCCGGACTGCTCTTGCCTGGCGGCACGACGGGCCCTATCGAGCTCAGGTTCAACACGACTGCCTGGGACCGCTTCGACGAAGCCAACGATTACTCGTATGCGGACCGCTCGGCTTTCGCGCCGAGCTCGCGGATCACGGTCTACGTTCGCGGCGACCTGGTCTGGGGCGAGGAGCCCACGTTCGCGTATTGCTCGGGTGGTCTGGCGACGCTCGACGGCCGGATGCACGTCACCTATGCGGCCCGGGATCCGTGGGCCCCGGGGGACGCGAGCGTCATGCCGAGGGTCGTGGTGTACAACGACGGGGTCGCGAGCGTGAACCTCTCT
>CAYZQO010000177.1:0-2923 GCA_964480725.1 uncultured Polyangiaceae bacterium
AAAACCCTTGAAGGGTGCTAGGTGCTGGGTGCTGGGTGTTCTTCGAAATTCGGTGCCTGCCTGCCGGTCCAGGCAGGTTCGGTGTTTTTTGATGTTTGATAGGGAAATTAAATAATGAAGAAATGAAGGAATGAAGAAATGAAGGAATAGCAAGGCAATCACCCTTCAAGGGTTTTCAACCGCTTGAAGGGAACCCGTAACAACGATAACTTTGCTGATTTTATCATTTTTTCGGATTCCATTCTTTCATTCTTTCATTTTTTTCATTTTTTCATTGCATTGATTCTTACCTCTTCTCTTGCTCAAAACTCAAACGCTGGCTGATTTCTGCCGCTGCTACTGCTACTGCTACTGCCTCTGCTACTGCAACTGCCGCTCCCTTCTGATGCTGAGCCTGTCTGCTGCCAGGCAGGCGGAGTCGAAGCACTGCCGCTCTTACTCAAATCGCACAAACATCTGGTCAAAGTTCATGATCATGGTTTCAAATTTCCGGATTAAATCCTGGCCTATATTGCCATATGCTGTTTCGTTTTCCTTGATCTTCTCCTTGACCACTTGAATGTTTTCCACAGTGACTTTATTTCCTGCAATTTCAAAAGCATAGTCAATGACATATCCCTCGAACGTTGCACGACTACCGCCTGCACCTCCGAAACTGATTTCTTCCGGCTTATAGTTTTTTTCTATTTCATCTTTATTTTCGAGGTAAAAGGAATGGTAAAACAGCGTGTGATCTGCCCCGGAATCAAACGTGAAGTGTTTTTTGTTGATGCAGATCAGCGGTGTTAATCCATCCATGGCCAGATTGGAGTTCTCTGAAAAAACTGATGGTGTTTTGGGAACGACAAAATCTCCGTTTTGTGAAATATGAATTTCATTAAGAGCTGAAATTACCGGAAATCCTAGTATCCCGTTAATCTGGTAATTGATTTGGGGAAACGACAATTCTTTGTCGGGTACCACCAGGAAAACTACATTGTACACATCAATGTTACCCAGGGACAATTTTTCACCAACCCCCAGGTTTGCTGATACTTCAGCACCAGTTATGGCGCCAACACTGATTTCGACAGGCAGTATTTTTATATGCAACTTTTTTGCAGTTGAATGCGAAATGGTTGATAAGTTAGCGCCCGTATCGAATATGAAATCGACTGTATCGTCATCTGCAGAGATATTCAGGTTGTTTAACCCGGCTATGTCTTTTCCCATTTTAAGCAAGGTATATTCTTTAATGTCGACTTTTTGCACCGGTGTGTTTTCCAGGGCAGTCCATATTTTCAGGCTGTTTTCATAATCCGCGGTTTCTTTTTCAGAAAGGTGGTTTTTATAATCGCTTAAAATGGTGATAATTGCATTTTTTGCTGCCCCATAGTTGAACAGTTTTATGGAGTTGTCGCTTTTTATTTCAAACAGCATGTATAGCAGTGAATCGGTCAGGTTTTCTTTATTTCCAATCAACTTATTGATTTTGTTTTCCGAATCGGCAAGTTTATTGAAAGCGTTGTCCAGAACTGCTTCGGTAAACAACTGATGGTGTTCCGGTAAATCATTCTTTTTGACCTGGTAAATTTCTTTTGCCTTGAAATAGTTGTCTTTTTGGATCAAGTCATAAATTTCAACAAAGGAGAGATTTTGTTCCTGTGCTGCCAAATTAATGCAGGTTAATAAACAGGAAATTGCGAATGCTGTTTTTTTCATGTGCTTAACAGGTGAAGGTTTAATATAGTGACTTATAGAACAAGGCTTGTTACACCTGAGGGTTATTGATGTTTTAGGTATTTTTTCAACCCGGTTTCAATGTCAGGATAGTAAGTTGTAGCAAAATCCAGACACAGCGTATCATTTGTAAATTCATATCCAAAGGTAACGGGTAATACATAAATTTCATCAGGTCCGCTGTATTGAATGGTTAAATAATCATTTGTAAATGAATACTCATAAATGTCATTGAAGCTTTTTCGGGGCCTTTCCAGCCTGTTGTTTGATGTGAAATACAGGGTGTCGGTGAAATCAGTTGTAATCCATTTTCCTATAAAGATGTTGGGTTGTATTTTTTTGCTGTAAATAGTTTGTCCCTGACTACCCCATACAAGGCATAATTTTCCAATGTTTTCAATGGTTATTTCCTGCTCATGATAATCTACCTGGAATTTATGTGAGGTTTTATGGCACATCACAAAAAGTCTTCCACTATATTGAAAGTAAATCGAATCAGCAATTATTTCGTATCTGAAATCATGTCCATTGACCTTCACGGATGAGTCATTAATGAAATCAATGTATTCGGTATAGTCAGTTGTATTTGTCCATTTTCCGATTAACAGATTGTTGTCATCGGAATTGTCTTTTTCACATGATAAAAACATCACAAATGAAAAAATGACCCAAAAACCATTTAATAAAGTTTTCATAATGATTTTTCAGTCAAGACGATTGATCAGTCTGAATGGTTGCGTATGGTTTCAATCTAACCGAAACAATTGGGCTTTTCAGCAAAATGCTGCTGCAGTTGTTTTTTTCGCTGAATACGAGATGCTCGATACTGGGAGCGGGATGCTGGGTGCTGGGTGCTAGGTACTGGGTGCTAGGTGCTGGTTGCTGGGTGCAGGATTCCCTTCAAGTGGTTGAAAACCCTTGAAGGGTGCTAGGTGCTGGGTGCTGGGTGTTCTTCGAAATTCGGTGTTCGATGCCTGCCGGCCGGTCAGGCAGGTTCGGTGTTCGGTGTTTGTTTGATAAGGTTTGATAGGGTTTGAAGGCACAACTTCAAACGCGAAGCTTCAAACTGCGAAGCATCAAACGCGAAGCTTCAAACTTCTTCTTCAAACGCTACTGCAACTGCCGCTGCCTCTGCCGCTGCTGCTGCCGCTGCCGCTGTCCCCGGTTCTTCTCCTGCTCCATACTCAAACTCTTGCTGATTTCT
>CAYZQO010000178.1:0-1700 GCA_964480725.1 uncultured Polyangiaceae bacterium
GCAGCGATGATCGGCATCCTGGTCTTCGCCAACTGGGGCCGGCCGGCGGAGGGGGAGGGCGGATTCTGGGCGGCCATCTTCGCGGCGAAATGGGTGGTTTCGGGCGGGTTCCTGGTCGTCCTCGTCGCCAGCCTCGTCGCCTGGTTCAGGCGGGACGAGCTCTCGATGTGGGTCGACTCGAGCTGGAGCTTCGCCAAGCAGATCCTGCCCCTGCTCCTCGGGGGGGTGCTGGTGGCGGGCCTCCTGCTCGGCGGTCCGGACGGTTCGGAGCGCGGGCTCATCCCCAACCAGTGGATCTCGCAAGCGGTCGGGGGCAACTCGCTCCTCGCGAACTTCGCCGCTTCGTTCGTCGGCGTCTTCATGTACTTCGCCACCTTGACCGAGGTGCCGATCCTCGAGGGCCTCATCAAGTCCGGCATGGGCAAGGGCCCGGCGCTCGCCCTCCTGCTCGCGGGACCCGCGCTCTCGCTCCCCAACATGCTCGTCATCCGCAGCGTGATGGGGACCAAGAAGACGGTGGTGTTCATCGGCCTCGTGATCGTGCTCTCGACCCTGGCCGGGATGGCTTACGGAGCGCTGTTCTGAGGGCGGGCCATGCAGTACGAAGGGTTTCACGCCGCCCACGGCGGCTTGGGAGACGGAGAAAGGCGATGAAGATCCAGGTTCTGGGTACGGGCTGTCCCAAGTGCAAGAAGCTCTACGCGGAAGCCGAGAAGGCCATCGAGGCCGCCGGGCTCCCCGCCCAGCTCGAGAAGGTGGAGAAGATCGACGAGATCATGGCCTATGGCGTCATGATGACGCCCGCGCTCGTCGTCGACGGGGAGGTGAAGTCGAGCGGACGGATCCCCGCGGCGTCGGAGATCGTCTCCTGGCTGACGACGGCAGCGGCGAAGGAAGGCACATGAGCTCCACGTTCCAGACCCCCCGATGGGCCAAGGTCGCGGCGCGACGCGGCGCCACGTCGCACGGGGGGACCCGCCGCAGGGGGACGGTCCCCCTGTATGCCTCGGTCGTCGTGCTTGGGGGCGCCGTCGCGATCGGCGGCTGCAAGAAGACGGAGAGCGTAACCACGAGCGCGACGGCCGAGGCGGTCGGCGTGGCCACCTCGTCCGCTGCCGTCGCCCCGGAGAGCGTCACCCCCGACCGGGTCGTCGTCTACTACTTCCACAAGAACCGGCGCTGTCGCACCTGCGTGGGCATCCAGAAAGCGATCAAGGCCACCATCGACGAGCGCTTCGGGGAAGAGACGGCCTCGGGGCTCCTCGCCTTCCAGGAGGTGAACATCGACGAGCCTGCCAACGCCCACTTCGTTCAGAAGTACGACCTCAGCTTCAGCTCCATGGTCGTCGTCGCCCAGGGTGGAGAGACGGCGGTCAAGTGGCAGAACTGCGAACAGGTCTGGCCGCTGGCCCGCGACGAGGAAGCGCTGAAGAAGTACGCCGAGGCGCAGATCAGGGCCCACCTGGACCTGGTGCCGAGATCCTGATGGAGTTCGCACTGGCCCTCGGGGGTGCCCTCTGGCTGGGGCTGCTGACGGCGATCAGCCCCTGCCCGCTCGCGACCAACGTCGCCGCCATCTCGTACCTGGGCAAGCGCGTGGACCGGCCCGCCCTGGTCCTGTCGGGGGGCCTGGTCTACACGCTCGGCCGGACGGTGAGCTACGTCCTGGTCGCCCTGCTCGTCGTCCAGGGGCTCCTGTC
>CAYZQO010000178.1:1800-2882 GCA_964480725.1 uncultured Polyangiaceae bacterium
TG
This sequence comes from uncultured Polyangiaceae bacterium, assembly GCA_964480725.1. Taxonomy (GTDB): domain Bacteria; phylum Myxococcota_A; class Polyangia; order Polyangiales; family Polyangiaceae; genus JAFGBI01. The sequence continues at coordinate 1,803 of CAYZQO010000178.1, forward strand.
GTGCCGCTGGCGGTCAAGCATCAGTCCCCGCTGCTCCTGCCGTCCGTGTACGGGATCGGAACCGCAGTGCCGGTCGTCGTCTTCTCCTTCTTGCTCGCGTTCGCCGCCAACCGGATCTCGCGGGCCTTCGACGTCCTGACCGTCCTCGAGCGCTGGATGCGCCGGCTCACCGCGATCGTCTTCATCCTCGTGGGCGGCTATTACTGCCTCATCTACCTCTTCGGAATCCTCTAGTCGCGACCCGGCTTCGGCGGGTCGCAGGAAAGGAGCGGAACCATGGCAACGGAGGCAGGGGCCGGCTGCGGGTGCACCTGCGGCGGGGAGGGCACGACCATCGTGCTCGCCTGCTCGGGCTCGTCCAACGTCGGACAGCTCACCAACGACCTCGCCCTGCGGATGACGCGAGAGGGGCTCGGCAAGATGTCCTGCCTGGCGGGGGTCGGCGCGCACCTCAGCGGGTTCGTCGTGTCTGCTCGCGACTGCGATCGCCTGGTCGTGCTCGACGGCTGCCCCCAGCGGTGCGCTGCCAAGATCCTCGAGCACGTCGACATCAAGCCGCACCTGTACGTGCTGTTCACGGAGCATGGCTTCGAGAAGCGCCACGACGTGCCCGTGCAGCCGGAGGAGGTCGAGCGAGCCCGCGAGCTCGTGGTCCAGCGGCTGCGGGAGCTCGACGCTCGGTAGCGGCGCATTCCTGCAGAAAGGCACCCAAGATGACCCAGACTCTCCGGAGACTCGTCGGGTTGCTCGGCCTGGCGTCCATCCTTGCGGCTAGTGCCGTCGGGGTGGGCCACGCGCAGGCCGCTGCCGAGCCCGCGCAGACGCTCGTCGACGCAGAGAGCGCCACGAAGGTGGTTCGGATCGTCTTCGTGGGCAAGGAGCACGCTTGCGACTGCACGCGCCGCTCCATCGAAGCCACCTGGGAGGCGCTGCAACGCGCCCTCGGAAGCCCACCGAAGCTGCCCGTCGAGCGGCTGAATCTCGACACCCAGGAGGACAAGGTCGCGCCCTACCGGCGCCAGAGAGCCCTCACGGCCTTGCCCGCGATCTACTTCATCGACGCGAAGGGCTCGGTCGCGG
>CAYZQO010000179.1:0-1207 GCA_964480725.1 uncultured Polyangiaceae bacterium
TGCTCGTCCGGCGTCAGCTCGCCGGCGGTCTCCGCCCAGCGGAGCAGGGGGCGGAGCCGGCGCCGACTCGGGACCTCCCCGCGCTCGAGCCACGCGTCCACGGCGGCGGCGAACGGCTCGTGGCGCTGCGCCAGGCGCTGCAGGCGGCGCGCGACCTCGCCCATCTCCGGGCGGCGCTCGGGGTCGAAGGCGAGCAGGTCGGACAGGAGCGCGACCCAGGGCGCGGGCAGATCCGGACGCCTCGCGAGCACTTCGGCGACGTGCTCCGGCTGCAGGAGCAGGTGCCGCGGACCGAGCAGCTCGGACTCGTCGGCGCGACAGGCCACCAGCAGCAGCATCACGCCGAGCGCGAACACGTCCGCCTTACCCGTGACCGCGTGCGCGGCGCCGTTCTGCTCGGGGGCCATGTACGGGGGCGAGCCCATCACCGTGCCGAGCTCCGTGACGTAGCGGGTGATCGCGCGCTCGTGGGCGCCGGCGAAGAGCGCGAGCGGCGCCTTGGCGATCCCGAAGTCCAGGATCTTGGCGCGACCGCCACCGTCCGCGCGCCGCCCGCGGCTGACGAGCACGTTGTCGGGCTTCAGATCGCGGTGCACGATCCCGAGCCGATGCGCCGCGGCCATCGCCGAGGCGATCTGGTGCGCGACGTGGGCCACCGCGGCCAGATCGGAGCGCTCGGCGTGCCGGCGGAAGTGCTCGCAGAAGGGAAGCCCCTCGACGTACTCCATCGCGATGAACGCCGGCGTCACGCCTGCGGGGCTGCTGGCGCGGATCTGGACTATCGCCGGGTGATCGATGGCCCGGGCGATGGCCTCCTCGGTGCGAAAGCGCGAGAGCACCTGCTCCCGGAGGCGCTCGTCCGCCAGCTCGCGGAGCACCTTGAGCGCCACCAGCCGGAAGGCGCCGTCCTGGCAGGCCAGGTACACGTCCGCGAACCCCCCGCGGCCGAGCCGGCCGAGGATGCGGTAATCGTGCACCTTTTCGGGCAAGGCCTCCCCCGCCTCGAGGTTCGTATCGCCCGATCCTTCGCCGACCATGCTCCGGGCGAAGGGTATCGCGACGCGGCTCGGGCCAGACAAGTTTCCCGCGAACGGAAATCTCCGGCCCGAGCTCGTGCGCGCTCGATGCCCCACGCGGAGCAGCCCGCCGCGCGACACCGCGCGATGACGAGATCCGCGAACTCGCCCCGATCTGCGAGGTGCGCGCG
>CAYZQO010000179.1:1307-2804 GCA_964480725.1 uncultured Polyangiaceae bacterium
CGCCACGCCAGACCCTGCCGACCGGGGGCATGGGCTCCTCCGCCTTCGACACCCTGTATTTGAAGGCGGGCGGCACCTACGAGACGACCGGCATGCGCGTGAGCAACGCGACCGTCACGCGCTACGGCGACGGGCCCGCGCCGGTGGTGAAGGGCACGGCCGACGGCTACGGCGTGATCAGCGTCTCCGGCAACGCCGTGGTGGACGGGATCAAGGTGACGGGGCCGAGCGGAAACGGCTTCAACGTCTCCGGCAGCGGCAGCGAGATCATGAACTGCGAGGTGGACGGCTCCGAGGGCCTGATGATGGGCTTCGGGGTGAACGGCACCGACAACTACATCCACCACAACAACGTCCATCACCTCGGCGTCAGCGTCGCCGGGAGCGAGATGGGCACCTCGGGCGGCGCCGAGGCCTACATGATCATGGGGTCCGGCAACGAGATCGCGTACAACGTCGCGAGCGATTGCTGGAGCGACAACAGCACGCTCGGCGGGGCGGAGGGCGGCTGCCTCGAGATCGTGAACGGGGAGGCCGGCAGCACCATCGAGAACGTGCGCTTCCACCACAACTACTGCACCACCAGCGTCGGGCTCTTCGAGGGCTGCAGCGGCAACTTCACCGGCTCCGACGCGATCCAGCTGAACCACGCCATCATCCGCGACTCGCTCGTCGCCTACAACGTCGCCATCGACGGGATGTGGCTCTACCTCCTGCAGCCGGTGAACACCGATTTCATCAACCTGGTGTTCGAGCACAACACGCTCGTCCACACGGCGCTCAACGACGACATCCCGCAGGGCGCCGCCAGCGCGTTCACCCTCGCCGTGGAGGAGGAGACGGTCAGCGGCACCACCTACGGCCCCTACCGGCTGGCAGACCCCCCGAACCAGGACGTGATCGTCCGCAACAACGTCTTCCTCGTCAACGGCGGGAGCGGCATGTTCAACGGCTCGCTCAACGCGGCCTGGAACTACAACAACGTCTACGTCGGCGTGAGCCCGTTCTCCGCGATGGGGGGCGGCACCGGCTGGACCCAGAACGACACCGAGCTGGTCCTCACCGTCGCCGAGGCCGGGATCGGGGATGACGGTCGACCGAGCGCGGGCAGCCCCGCCATCGACGCTGGCTCGACCAGTACCTGGCAGAACCAAGCCTGGACCGACTTCGACGGCAACGCGGTTCCACTCGGCGCAGGCCCGGACATCGGAGCGTTCGAGTACTGCGACGCGGCGAGCGGCGAGGACTGCCAGGACGCCACCGTCATCGACACCGGCCCCGACACGGGCACCGGAACCGACACCGGAACCGGAACCGCCAGCACGGACACGGGCACCGGAACCGGAACCGGCACGGACGCCGGAACCGGAACCGGAACCGGAACCGGCACGGACGCCGGAACCGGAACCGAGACCGGGACCGGAACCGGAACCGGGACCGGAACCGGGACCGGGACCGGAACCGGAACCGGAACCGGAACCGGAACCGGAACCGGAA
>CAYZQO010000180.1:0-2793 GCA_964480725.1 uncultured Polyangiaceae bacterium
TCGCCTCGCCTCCGGCGAGGCTCCGCGCGGGCGGGGGTCCCCAGAGGGGGGGGCGGGGGGGGGCGGTGGCGTGGTGGCTGAAGGACTGGTGAGGTCTTGGCGTGCTGCGAGCCTCTACGAAGGCGCGCAGCGGGCGCGTCCAGCTCACGCCCGCGCCCCGCGCCGTCGCGGGGCACCGCAGAACCGGCGCAGGGTCTGCGCCACGCGCGGAGATGCGCGGCCCCCTACGGCGGGCGCGTGTCACAGATCCTGCGCCATGGGGGGCGTTGCCCCGCTCCTCTGCGGGGCTCGGGAGGTCGTCGTGTCCGGTCCCCTTCATCCCAAACACGCTGCAGTCGTTGCCGAACACGCTCGCGGCATGCGTTTCGCGCTCACGCCGTCGGAGGCTGCCCTCTGGGCGGAGCTCCGGGGCGGCAGGCTGGGCGTCGCCTTCCGGCGGCAGGTGCCGATCGGGCGCTTCATTGCGGACTTCTGTGCCCCCGCCGCCCGGCTCGTCGTGGAGGTGGACGGGGGCTACCACGAGCAGCGGGCGGTCGCTGATGGCCGCCGCGATGCGGTGCTGGGGCGGCTCGGGTATCGGGTCCTGCGGGTGCCCGCGGAGCTCGTGCTCAGGGATGTGCGGGCGGCCGTGGGGATGGTCGTCGCGGCGCTCGAGGCGGGCACCTGAGGTCCACCTGCGGGTGCGGCGGGCGCGGTCGTGGGCCCAGTCCCACCAGGGGTGCCAGGTGCGCGGTTGCGACCAGGTCGGCCAGAGGAGGTCCTCCGGCGGGCCGAGCTCGGGGGCGGCCTCGGCGAGGTGGAGCGATGGCTCGGCGGTGGCCGGGGTCGCTGGCACGGCTTGCTTCTAGCACCGGGCGGGACCGGCGTGGAGGACGGGACGATGCGAGGCGGGTCTGCCCCACCGGCGGCGTCAGCTCCGTGCCTCGTTTGGCAGCCGCTCGCCGCGAGGCGTGCAGGCGGCATGCCTCACGCTGCGAAACGACAGCCGGCGCTCGAAGCCGGCGCACTTCTGCCACACGGTGAAGGCGTGCCTGAGCTGCCGCGCCGAGAGTCGTCCCGGTGCTCTCCCGTCGTTTTCAGCAAGAGGTTCTGCTCCAGCTCCGTCAGCCTCCTGGGCAGCTCGCGCCTTTCGCTGCACCTGCGCCTTCTGCAGGTGTGGCGATTGCGTCGGCGTAGGCGGTCATGGCGCAGCGCCTCCTCGGGGACAGTGAGGCTCGGGTCGGGCAGGATGGCAAGGGCTCAGGAGCGCCGTGACGGCAGTGCAAAGTCCTCCACGACCTTGGTCGATGAGCCGTTCGCATACACTCGCAACGCGAAGCGAGTGCCGTCTAGTGGGATGGATTCCAATGCGTCGGATAGTGGCGAACCTGTCGGCCCGACAGGCCGCCACACTACGGTATCAAAAGGCGCATCGCCCGTTCCGAGGGCATGGAAAACCTGGATTGCCCCGCTCGAATTCGGTGTCACAACCTCGATTAGGCTCAAGCCAGCATATGTCGCCAGTAGCAGATTGTACCTTGGCATGCGGAAGAGCCGGTGCTGGTCTTCAGGCAGTGTCCAACGAAGCGGCCACACTACCAAAGCCTCGTAGACCGCCTGTGCAAGGTCGTCCCATTCATCGTAGGCATCAGATGGGCGCCAGGGCATTTCTACGCGCTCGACCGCAGGAAGTAGACCCAAGAGGCCGGTACGGAAGTTGACCACAAGCTCTGTGACGGTCATTACCCACCTCCCAGGACTCTGTTCAGGAGGTCGAGTTCCTCCGCAGTCGGTGCGCGTTTGACGCCGGTGACGAATCCCTGCCCCGGAATGACCGGCTTCACGCGTTGGGCCGTGATGTCGAGGATGACCTGCCCTTGGTCATTCGTGACGAAGGCTCTCGCCCCTCCTCCCCGAACCACGCTGCTGGGTGGTCCGACCAGCCCCTTCACGAGTTGGCCACTTCGGCCACCCGACAGTACCACATCTGGACGGAGTGCCTGCTGTGCTGCGGCACGCGCACCCCCTGCAGCCTTGGGCACGAAGGGCACGGCCAGAAGGGCGAGATTGGCTGCGGCGGCGACCTTGTCTGCTGGGTCTGGTTTGACGGTGAACGTCACCGGCCCTGACGCTCCGGGGAACTGCTTCTCTTCGGGCCCGGCGGCGAGCGTCTCGACATCCTGGATGATGCCCTCTCCGATGGCGCCACCCAGCCGCGTGGACAGCGCCGTCGGCGGGAACCACTCGAAGAATGTCCGGACGCCTTGCCCAACCTGGCCAGCTCGCTCGACCATTGATGGCGGCGGCGGCTCCGGAGGAACGTCGAAGAACATGGGGTTCTCTTCAACGTGAAGGGGCGGTGGCTCGACGGAAGCCTCTCCTGGCGCTGGTGGGACGGATCCACCGAGTTCATCGATCCGCTGCTCGCTCGCGCTGCGCTCCGCTTGGACCTGCTCGAGCTGTTCTGGCGTGAGGAGGTAGTCCTCCTCCGGATTCAACTGCCTCTCGTAGAGGTCCGTCTCCGCCTCCAGTTCCCCGGTGTCGTCGTCGGATTGCGTTCCCGACGGGTCCGAGTACCGGAGCGGGCTTCCTCTCGAGTGGGCGTAGACGTTCAGCCCGTCGACCACCCCCGCCGGATCCACCGCCGTCCACCGCCCCAACCACGCCGCATAGTACCGTGCCCCGTGGTAGTAGAGCCCCGTCTCCTCGTCCTTCTCCTTCCCGGTGTACCGGTACCGCTTCGCGCTCACCTCCGCGCTGCCGTCCGCCGTGTGAAACGCCGTCGTTCCGTAGGGGTGGTACTCCTCGTAGGTG
>CAYZQO010000181.1:0-2777 GCA_964480725.1 uncultured Polyangiaceae bacterium
GCGTCCATGATGCACACGGCTGCCGCCTGGCGGTCCGCGCAGACGGTCTGCCGCGCCGTCTGGGTGCAGGCCTGGTAGGCCTCGTAGACGAGGGAGCCGTCCACCGAGCAGGGCTCGTCGCAGGCCGCACGGGCACAGGCGTCGGCAGCCTGGATCTTGGCCCCGCATTCGGCCTCCCCGACCAGCTCGATGCAGCCGCCGGCGTTGGAGTCGTACACGTAGAACGGCGGCGGGCGGGTGAGCAGGACCGGGCCCCAGGTGTCGTCGGTGGGGGAGGAGGGCTCGAGGCAGGCGCCGCAGTCGGCGCTAGGGCCACCCGGCTCGTAGTCCGCGCAGTTGGCGCCGAAGAGGCACGCGTCGTAGTACGCGGCGATCTCGGCCGACGTGCACGCCGCGTCGTGGCGCGCGGGGACGTAGGCGGGCGGGTCCCAGTCGTCCATGTCGAGGGGCTTGCAGGAGGTGAGCGTCGTGCTGCCCCCCGTCGCGTCGCCGCTGCCCCCGGCGCCGGGATCGCTCTCGCTCGACCCCGCGCTGCCGCCCTCCTCGTCGGGATCGCTCCCGCTCGACGCCGCGCTGCCGCCCCCGGCGCCGGGGGTGCCCCCGCCGGGCCGGCCGCCGGTCGACGCCGTGCCACCGCCGGATCCCCAGTACCCGCCGGTTCCGACGCGCGCGCCGCCGGTCGCGCGGCCCGAGCCGCCCGAGCCCGCTGCGGAGGCTTCGCCGTCACCGTCTTCGTCGTCGCCGCCGCAGGCGGCGACCGCGAGGCCCAGCGCGAGGAGCGCGGCGAGGGTGGGCGGAGCGACGCTCCGCCCGGGACCGTTCGATGACGACCGTGGCCTCATGGCGTCCTCACTCGACCGGGAGGCAGTACTGCCCCTCGCTCGCGGTGTCGAGGACGTAGCCCTCGGGGCAGGCCGCCATGCCCGGGTAGTTGGCGAACGGGATCGGGGTGCAGCCCGCCTCCCCCTCGGACGCGACGTAGAGCTGGTAGTTCGGCGGGCAGTCCCCGCCTTCGTCCGGCGGCCCTTCGGGCGGCGTGCCCCCGTAGCAATCTCCGCCCGAGCACCAGTCGGGCGGGCAGGGGGTGGGCTCCACCGTCAGCGTGTTGCCCGCCATGGACGGCGAGGCGTGGGTGTACGTCACGTAGGCCTGCCCGAACCCGGAGCTACCGAAGGTCCCCACGTCGATCCAGACCTCGTAGGACTGGCGGTAGTCCCAGTTCGGCGTGTCGGGGTTCGGCGTGTAGGCGTCGTCGGTCGCCGGGGAGTTCACCGTGCAGTCGCCGCCGCAGGACTCCTCCGCGCAGTAGCCGCAGCCGTTGAGGTTGCGGGTTATCGAGGTCGCCACCGCCAGCACCGCCGCGGGGTCGCCCGTGAGCACCTTGCCCTCGCCCCCGACCACCCCGAGCGATTCGTAGCCGCAGGCGGACGACGCGCTCTCGCTGACGAGGTCGACCTTCATCTCCATCACGGTGGCACCGTCCCCGTTGGTCAGGAGCAGCTCGGTGTGGTCGCTCCCCACCAGATCGTTGAAGGTGTGACCGGACTTGCCCTTCTTGCCGCCAGGCCCTTCGGTCTCGGTGGTCGTGTCGTCCGGGAACCACCCGCTGCTCGCGTTCTCGCCGTAGGTGTTGTCCACGTACGAAGGATCGAAGGTGACCCGCAGGTGGACGTAGGTCTGCTCCTCGACCACCTCGACCACCTGCTCGATGACCGCGGCTGGGTCCTCCGGGGTCAGGTCTCCCTCGCCCGAGAAGCAGAGGGTGGCGATGGGGCGAATCACCGTGGATGGCTCGGCGCCGATCCCGGCCTCGCAGTCGCCCGTGCAGGACGCGGCCGTCTCCGGCCCGCAGCCGGTGGTCAGCGGCCGGTAGCCGGCGCCCCCGCCGACCCACTGCGCGCCGCCACCCAGGGCGAAGCCGCCGCAGACCCCGGCGACGCAGTTCCCGCTCGGGCAGTCGGCGCCTTCCGTGCACGAGGTCACCGCGCAGACCCCGCCGACGCAGCTCCCCGTGGTGCACTCGCTGTGGGTGGTGCAAGCGGCCCCTTCGGCCGCGAGCGACGACGGCGCGCAGGTGCCGCTGACGCAGCGGCCGCTCGCGCAATCGGCGCCCGCGTCGCAGGCGCTGCCCGTCGCAAGCCCGTCGCCGCCCGGGCCGCCGCCGTCGTTCGCGCCCTCTTCGTCGCCAGAACCGCAGGCCACCGCCCACACCAGGGTGACCAGGGCCACCGCGCCAGGAACCATCCCGATCGAACGCATGCTGTGCCTCACTTCCTCGCGGCGCGAGACGCCGCATCTAGCTCAACACCCCCCGCGCCTCAGCGCGGTACGAACACGGTGGCGCAACCCACCGTGAAGACGAGCTCCGCCGCCGTGGTGGACACCGCATCGCAGCTCGCCGGGCAGAGCTCGATGTGGGTGGGGTCAGTGGGGCTGTCGTAGTGCCAGCCGCCCGCTTCCCCGCACTGCTCCGCCGAGGAGACGGCGTAGAGCACCTGTCCCTCGCAGGCGTCGGTGGTAAATCCCATGTTCACCTGGGAGAGATTGAGCTCTGTGCCCGCCGGCGCCGACGGCAGCCCCAGGCGGCAGGGGATCTGAGCGTCGCCGCGGATGGCGCGCAGCGCCTCCAGCACCTGGTCGGCGACGTCGTCGCCCTCGACCAGGTAGGCGTGCTCGCTCCCGCCCGCCGCGGCGATCTCGCCGAGGTTGGCGAGGAACGGGCCGACGCCGAGGACGTAGGTGCGGATCCCCGGCCTGTCCCCCGCGCAGTCCGCCGC
>CAYZQO010000182.1:0-2713 GCA_964480725.1 uncultured Polyangiaceae bacterium
GGGCGCCGGACGGTACGGCCAGAACCCAAAACAACAGTGCTGCTGCAACAGTACGGATTGTTTTCATAAGGCAATTAATATTATTATTAATTAAAAAAAATCAGCTCCCATAAACCTGAATAGTAGTTCCAGAAATCGGGATGTGCTTTGTCCCCCTTTGGAGGGGGTAGGGGGAGGATGAATTGTTGCTTTGCTTTTGAGTCTCATAACATTATTTTCATCTGTGTTAATTATTGTGATCATGAGGTCATGATTCTTCAATAATCCTCCCCCAGCCCCCTCCAAAGGGGGACATCGTGCTATTCAGGCTTAGTTTTAAATCAGAATGTAACTGTGCATTTAGTTGCCAATACAAATAAATGAAATTCTCATCATCTAGTATTTCCACACCAGCACCCCGGCGGTTTTGAGGGTTTTTGAACCAACCAGTATGGCAGCGCCGGCCGGAAGGTCCATCACAAAATCCTTGTCGGAATAATTCATGGCTATGCCAAAGCCATCACGGTATTCTACTATTACCCCTTCGGGATAGTCTTCCACCGGAATTCCTATTTTGTTATACAACTGGATGAGTGCTTCCTTCTCAAGTGTGCCATCCTGGCTGTCGGCGCCAATATAGGTAACAGTTCCTTTTCCCAGTTTACGGAACACCACGGCCGGCTTACCGGCATAGAAATCGCCTGAGTGGGTGGCCCATGTTTCTGTTCCTGCGTAAGGATTAAGCACCTCACCCCAGCTGTTCCAGCTGAATTGTTTACCGTTCATTACCACCATACCGGGATCATATGGTGCCGGTAGATCATAGAAATCAATGGCCGAACCAATAAGTTCATAAATGGGTTCAGCATATTTCGCTTCCCAAAGGTGCATTTCGCGGTTTTTATGGCCGGTGCGACATGAAAGCACCAGGTTGCCGCCGTTTTTTACGTAGTCGGTCCATTTTTTTACCAGTTCAGCATCGAGTTGCTGATAAGCCGGGGCAATGATCACGGGGTACATGGAAAAATCGGTTGTGTCACGCACAAAATCGACAGGAGCTCCAAACGACTTTAAGGCTTTATAGTATTTCGTGAAATGGCCAATGGTATTCCATTGTGTGGTTTGCTTGTTGTGGTCCATTCCCCATACATTTTCGACATTGAAAAGCACACCTGTTTTCCGGCTGGCATATGCCCGGGGAACAACAGCTTTGGGGTTGTATTGCTTGCGCAGCAACTGTATTTCATTAATAAACTGCTGGTATTCGAGTCCGCCGGGTGTGGGAGTTACGCCGTCATAGCTGACAATGCCATAATGGTATTGCTCATATCCGTATAAGGGAGCCCTGAAACGATAGGTGCAAGCCATTTTGCTGCCTCCCGAAAAAACACTCCACAGCCAAAGGTGAACAGCTCCGGGCAATGGCTGCGAGTTGACAGTGCCCCAGTTAACCTGTCCAGGCTGCAATTCCAACACACCATAAACACCTGCAATGGGTCGCATAAAATCATTCGACATGGCAATACTTTCGTAATTGCCGAGGCGGTAACCTTTAAGTCCGATTCCCCGGTTGTGTCCGCTGACCATATATTTGGTGTAGGTCACGAAGTCGAGTTCACGGCTCATACCAATGTGTCCTGACTGGTATCCGGGTATGTAGTTGGTGGTGATCCATTGATGGGGTGCAGCGTATTTGCGGAGAACCCGGGCCTGGTCGTCAATGAACGAAGCTGTTTCCCAGGCATTGAACCGGTCGTGGTCAAGCACCTGGTTCAGGTTCATGCCCCACTGGGAACGCAGGGGAATGTTGATTTGTGAGAAATCATTGTATTGCTGACTCCAGAAAGCAGTTCCCCAGGTCTGGTTCAACTTGTCAATGGTGCCGTACTTTTTTTGCAGCCAGCTTCTGAACCGTTGTTGTGCATCTTTGCCATAATCATTAAAAGTGCGGGGTTCATTGTCAATTTGCCAGCCCATAATTCTTTTATCGTTGCCATAGTGACGGGCCAGTTCTTCTACCATTTTGAGGGCCAGCTCCCTGTATAGAGTGCTTGAGAATGAAGCTGTTTGCCGCGACCCATGATCGGACTGAACGAAGTTCTCTCCCGTTTCATATATTTCGGGATACTTGCGACCCAGCCAAACCGGGGGTGTAGCAGTTGATGTGCACATGATCACCCCTATTTTGTATTTTGCGGCCAAAGCAACTGCCTTGTCGAGCCAGGCAAAATCGTATTTACCTTCTTCGGGTTCCAGTTGTGCCCAGGCAAATTCGGCGTAATGGGTGAATTCAAAACCCATATCGGCAATATGCTTCAGGTCGCGTTCCCACTGCGATGAATCCCAATGTTCGGGATAATAATATACGCCTGTGGAAATCAGTTCGTCAGCCGGGAAAAACCGGGCCGGGTTTTGATTGAAAGCATTGGCCATCATTAGGGCCAGGCCTATGGAGAGAAGGATTTTTTTCATGCCCTTGGCCGTTGTCCCCCTTTGGAGGGGGTAGGGGGAGGATAATCGGGTATTCATTTTCATATCTAATTTACAAATGAAAATTCTTGGTTCAATACTTTAGCAAGATATACAATCAAAAAGTTGTCTGTTATATAAAAGCTACAATTTAATATTCTAATCCATTAATGTCCTCCCCCAGCCCCCTCCAAAGGGGGATAGCGCACAAGTGAGGTTTCTACTTTATTTAATATAGCGGTTTCATTTTGATACCATTGTCACC
>CAYZQO010000183.1:0-2698 GCA_964480725.1 uncultured Polyangiaceae bacterium
GCCCCTGCTACTGCCACTGCCACTGCCACTGCTACTGCTACTGCCGCTGCCACTGCCACTGTCACTGCCACTGCCGCTGCCACTGCTACTGCTACTGCCGCTGCCACTGTCACTGCCGCTGCCACTGCTACTCGTCCCTCGTCACCACCAGCATCATATTAGTCACCTAAATCAACGCATCTGTTGATAAATATTAACAAAACGTTGTAAAATTTAGTATATTTACAAAACATTTAGATACTTGCATATTTTAACCAAACCGGACGGTGCGCATGGGTATTCGCAAAAAGAAGATTGAAATTGGTCCCGATACGGTGTTGCAACGCCGGAACGACCTGCTTTTCAACGAAATCGACGGCGAAGTGGTGATGCTTTCTGTTGAAAATGGGGAGTATTATGGGATGAATAATGTGGGTAGCCGGATATGGGAACTACTTAAAAAACCTATCAGCTATCAAAAACTTATTACACAATTGTTAGAAAAATATATTGTTACAGAGGAAGATTGTGATTCGGAATTAATAAAATTCATTAATGAATTAATTCATAAGGATTTATTATTAATTAAATGAATTGTTATGAAGTTCTTTTATTCCATAAAAAGAGTTATTCTATTGCCTTTCACTGAAAAGCTATATTTTATTATTGGAATAATCCTTTCACTATATTTCATAATCGTCATATCATATTTCCCTTTGAAATTCTATAAACATAAGATCCTCAAAAAATCAAATAGGAAAGATTTTTACTGTGATCCTGAGATTTATAGTGCACTAAGAAAATCAATTTCTCGAGTTAACCGATTTGTTCCATGGAACACATCTTGTTTATCTGATGCTTTAGTGCTTAAATATCTACTTTTACTTAATGGTATTAATAGTAGATTGGCTTTTGTTGTGAAGAAAAACGATGGTATGCTTTATGCTCACGCTCATCTTATTATTAATGAAAACTTCACATATCTTAAAAACCATAGTTTTTTCGTAATTAGTACACCTTAAGTATAACAGAATTTTACATTATTAGCTATGGACGAAATCGTAAATGATAATTTTGCAGAAGACAAAGAAGTTTGGAAGACTCCCGAACTAATTGTATTGGATTTTAGAAATACAAAAGGTGGTGAAAACAATACTTGGGAAGAAGAAACTAATGGAACAGGTCATCCAATTTCATAATAAAACAAATATGAATTCAAAAAAGATTTTCCTTCCCTTTATGTCTACTGTTCTATTTTTGGGGTCTTCGTTCGGACAAAATTGGATTAATTCAATGATTATTGAAGGTAGTGATATAGAACCAAGATATTCAGTTGTTGATAAGCAAAATAACATCTATTTATTGACTAACTTTTCAGATACTATTAATAGTTTCGGTAATATATCATTTGGTTTAAAAGATCTTTTTTTACTCAAAGCAAATTCAGATGGCATTATAGAATGGCAAAAGCAAATTGGTAATAGCAATACTGATATAGCAGGCGGCATTGCGATTGATAATAATAATAACATCTATATTACTGGATCATTTTACAATTATTGTAGGTTTTCTCCAATTGATTCAATATCAAGTTATAATTCTGCCGATTTTTATATCGCAAAATATAACTCGAATGGCGATTTTATTTGGGCAAAAAATGTTGGTAAAGGGACAGATATTCAATCAAGTACTGACTTAAAATTTGACGGAGATGAGTCTTTGATTATTACAGGATTCTTTAGGGATTCCCTAATCATTGGTAACTCATCAATAGATGCAGACACATTGAAAGGTAATTCATATTTTTCGAACTTCATTGCAGCTTTTGATTTAAATGCTAATCTTAAATGGGCGAAACATTTTTTGGGTACAAGTAACTTAATAAGATTTAGGAGATTAGATATCGGTCAAAATGGTTACTACTTCGGAGGCTATTTTCAGGGCAATTTAACGCTTGATATTGGCACAATCTCAAGTTATGCTGCTACAACATATGATGTCTTTTTATACAAAACTGATTTTTATGGCAACGGACAATGGGTGCGACGAATTCGAGGTCAAAACACAGAGAACTTCCGCACCTTAACAACAGATGAATATGATAACGTTTATGTCTTGGGAAATTATAACAGTCCTACCATTTTTATCGATTCCACTGAAACCTTGACAAATACTTATGCTGGGAATTCAGGGGGGTATGACACCTACATAGCTAAATATAACCGTAGTGGTATATTGCAATGGCTTTTTCGAAAAGGCAGTACTGCCAAAGACATTTATAACGATTTTGTTGTCCGGAACAACCTGATTTACGCCACTGGTTACTTTGCCAACGAGATTGTTTTCAATGAAGATACATTGCGTACAGATGATCCCCTTAATGAAGATGCATTTCTGGCAGCCTTTAACCAGATTGGAGATCCAATTGATGCAGTGAGTATTAAGGGCACAGGGAATTATAATGATGCTGGCACCATTGTAAATATGGATGCTAATTCCCGCGCTTATGTCTCGGGTTATTATAAATCACCCCAGATTCAAATTGGCGACGAGATCTATACCAGCGATAACATCAACAAAAGTGATCTCTTTTTTGCCATCTACGAACACCCGTTTTCTGCCGTCATCACCGATGAACGCATGGTGTCGTGTAACGGGTTGAGTGATGGTATGCTGACGGTTACGCCGTATTTTGGCACGCCGCCCTATACCTATAGCT
>CAYZQO010000184.1:0-2685 GCA_964480725.1 uncultured Polyangiaceae bacterium
CCAATCACCAATCACCAATCACCAATCACCAATCACCAATCACCAATCACCAATCCCCAATTACCAATAGCATTTGACGACCCGGTTAACCATATTACTTTGTTGCCTGGTAACACTTACCGGCTTTTCGCAGTCGATTGACACTACGCGGCTTTCCATTGTATTTGCCGGCGATTTAATGGGGCACGACGAGCAGATAACGGGCGCATGGGATGCCACAACCCGCAGTTATAATTACGAGCCCACCTTCAGGTATGTAAAGCCCTATATTGAACAAGCCGACATTGCCGTAGCCAACCTCGAGGTTACACTGGCAGGCCCGCCCTATAAAGGCTACCCGCAGTTCTCCAGTCCCGATGCCCTGGCTGTTGCCGCGCACGATGCCGGGTTCGATATTTTCATACAAGCCAACAACCATGCACTCGACCGCGGGAAGAACGGTTTTAAGCGAACCCTGAAAATGCTCGATTCGCTTGCATTCATCCATACCGGCACCTTTCCCGATTCAGCCGACAGGGCGCTCAATTACCCCCTGATCATTGAAAAAAAAGGCATACGGATCGCCCTGCTGAATTACACCTATGGCACCAATGGTATTGTCATACAAAAACCCTTTATCATTAACCGCATCGACACCGCACAAATTCGTGTGGATCTGGAAAAAGCCCGGCTGGCCCAACCCGACTATACCATTGTGACCATACACTGGGGCGAAGAATATGTCAGAACAGAAAACGCAACCCAGCGAAAGCTGGCTGCATTTATGCGTAAACATGGCGCTGATGCCATCATTGGCTCGCATCCGCATGTAGTGCAACCCATAAAGCTTTACCCGGGCGCTGATTCAACCATTGTGCAACCGGTGGTTTATTCGCAGGGTAATTTTGTATCCAACCAACGTGCGCGTTACAAAGATGGCGGTATACTGGTTGAACTCAGATTAGCCCGCACGGCATCCGGAACCATGCTGGAAGATTTCAGCTATATGCCCACGTGGGTCTACCGGAAAGACATGCCCGGAAGGTCCACATTTTATATTCTGCCGGTAAGTTTTTACGAAAACAATGGTTCATTACTTGACCTCAACGACGCCAGTCGCGCCAAAATAGCCCAGTTCGCCAACGACACCCGCGAACACCTGAAGAATGTAAAGGAGAATAGTTTTTTCTCCAGAACAAGCCTGCCTGATGATCAGGCAGGGAAAGAGCCTGCCTGCCCCTAAGACAGGGGTTAGATGTTGTAAATATTTGTATCGGATACATATTCTTTACCGCGTAGCGGTTATGATATTGTAGAAATTTGTATTGAATATGCGTAAGAAACACCCCTTTCAAGTCAATTTGTCATGCTTTTTTGGGTGTAGAAAGTCGCCTTCTCGGGAGTTATTTCCGAGCGGTATTATGCTCATAAAATCCAATTATCTCTTGGAAGTCGTTAGTAAACTTCTTATTCTGCTAGAATCATACGTTTTGTATCTACTTCTTTCCCATCTGCAATTAATGAATATAGATAAATACCTGGATTTAGTTCCTTGCTAGTAATGATGAGATTTCCGTTTCCCCTTGAATCGATTGAATACGCTTTAATTTGATTACCCTGCAAATTATAAATATAAAGTGTTGCTTTAGAAATATTTGTTGGCAAATAATAGGATATAGTAGTATTACTATCAAACGGATTAGGAGAGTTTTGGTATAAAGCTGGCATTAAATATGAATCTCCGGAAAAATCAGAGTTTGGTTGAGTACTTTTAAATTCTGATTTTCCACAACATTGATTTAATTTATTTTCCAAATCTACCACCTTGTTTTTTAAGCTTTCTAAATCAGTTTTATCTTTTTCATAATTATCATTTAATTCTTTAACTGCCTCTACCAGTATAGGGATTAATCCCATATAATCCAGACTTAAGTAACCATCTTCATCCGTACTAACTAACTCAGGAAATATATTTTGAACATCCTGGGCAAGGAAGCCTATCATGGTTTTATTTCTCGGATCATCAACACGTTCTGATTTTGACAATGTATCGTTTTTAGAAATAGCAGTTGGTGTATAAAAGTTTGATGAGTCTTTCAATATAGGTTTGTAAGTCTTAGCTTTTAAATTGATTAGTTTACTTAATGCATTTCTATTTAGATCCTTTATATCGGTTTTTAATCGTAAATCAGAAGAAATAGTTACATTAGTAGCCCTTACATAGCCGTTAACATCAAGTGTATACGATGGATTAGTAGTCATTCCAATTCCAACCCGACCATATGTTCTTTGTATACAAATTCCATACCTATCAAGTCCTTCTTGCTTTGTTACTATAGCTAATCTGTCATTATTTTCATCGTAAAAAATTCTAGCTCCATAACCCACATCATTCGCTGTATTATAACCGGTCTCATGGAAAAGGATCCCTGTATAGTTAGTAGTGTAGGCATCATCGGTTACTGAGAGTTTTAACCATTGATTTTTCGCTATTTCCAATTGAGAGGTTGGAGAAAGGACATTCCCGATTCCAATTTTTCCATCAGAGAGAACTTTTATTTGTGCATTTAGCTCAAAAGCGAACGTAATGATAATTGTAATAAGTAATAATTTTATTTTCATGGCATTATAGGTTTTTATGTATGGTTTCATTTTATTTGTTTTTTCTGGTTATGCTTTATAGTGGATATTTTGTTTCAAATGACG
>CAYZQO010000185.1:0-2502 GCA_964480725.1 uncultured Polyangiaceae bacterium
GTGGTCACCGATGGGCATCGAGCGCTGGCGCGCCTCCATCGAGAACTACGTGGCCGCCGTGAAGCCAGGCAACCAGACGGCGCTGAACACGGCGCGCGTCCCGTTCGCGGCGTACTTGCACCAGGTTCACCTGCGGATCCACCCGATCTTCGCGGACACCTTCCTCCCCTCGCTCAACGCCCTACCGGCTTCCGATCCGAGCAACCGGCCGGATCTGGTCACCCACCTCGAGATCGTCGTGCATCGCGACGACGGGCACCTGGTGCGCATGGGCGTCACCAAGTCGAGTGGGGTCACCGCCTTCGACATGGGGGCGCTGGAGTCGGTGAACGCGGCGGCGCCCTTCGGTCGCCCCCCCGCCGTGATCGTCTCCCCCGACGGAAACGCTTACTTTCACTGGGAGTTTCACCGCAATCCCATCTACGCCTGCTCGACCTTCAACGCACGGCCGTACCTCCTCAAGGTGGCTCCTGCGCCGGCGCGACCGACGGTGCCACCGCCACGGCGCCCGGCCGACGCCGCTCGCGACGAGCGCCAGGGGGCGGCGCCGCGCCCGGGCGGGGATGCGTCCGGGTGAGGCGGGGTCGCGGCGCCGCTCGCGTCACCGTCCGGCTCAGGGTCGAGGTTGCGGTGCTGGACGCTCGTCTCGCTGCTCTCGGCGCCGGAGTCGATCCCCGTGACCACGATGGCAATCCCTGAGTCGATTCGGGGCGGCGCGCGGCTCGCCCCACGGCGCCTGCCGTCCGACAGCTTCTCCCTGGAGGCCGTGTCCGGGGTGGCTCTGCGAGCGCTCGTGCTCCTCGGCGCCGCGGCGGCATTGCTCAGCCGTGCGCTCGCCCCCGCGCTGCCGGGGACCGCCGCCGGTCTCGACCGCTGGATCACGGCCAGCCGGGCGCTCGGCGCGACGGTCAGCGCGCACTTCTTCGTGCTCGGCAGCATGTTCCTGGTGTGGCTCGCGGTCGCGTCCCTCGCGGAGACGCGCCTGCCCACTCTCGTCCGCCTGGTGGCGCTGCCCTTGAGCTTCACCGTCATCGTCATCGGGGTCGCCGCCGTCGTCTCCACCATCGAGCCACGGTGGCTGCTCGGGCTCGGCGCCGCGAGTGGGCTCGCCGCGCTCGTCTGCGCCCCGCGCACCCTGGGCGCGGTCCGATCCCGCGCGGCTGGGCTAGCCTTGATCGTTGCTGGGCTGTCGGCCTTCGTCGAAATCCTCGCGCGTTCTCTCGCCTTGCGCGCCGGGGCGCGCGCGCTCGCCGGCTGGTTCTTGGGTGCGCAGGTGATCGCGACGGCCTCCTTCGTGCTCGAGATCGTCGCGCTGGTCCTGGTCGCGCTGTGGGTCCGCGGTCGCCGCCCCTGGGTGACCGCGCTCGGTGCGGCCGCGGTGGCAGGCCTCGTGGTCGTCACCACCACCGCCGGGATCCGCGGCATGATGGTCGACGCTCACCCCTTCGAGGTGCTCGTCGCCCGCGCCTTGGGCGAGCTCACCCGGCACCCGCGACCGTTGGTGCCGCTCACGATGCTCTATTCCCTGGAGGTGGCGCGGTACACGCTGGTGACGGTCGCGGTCCTGGTGCCGAGACGTCTCCCGACCAGCGCCGCCACGCTGGCGCTGGCCCTGCTCGCCATCGGGAGCACGGACGTCCCGGCCTGCGCCGTGATGCTGGCCATCGCGGCCCTGCTGGGACCGCTCGGGGCCGTCTCGCGAGGCGCGATTGAGGTGGCACCTTCTACGGCTCCCCCGCCCGCTGGCGCCGCCGCCGAGGACGGGGGAGCCACCATCGACAGGACGGTAGAGACGGCACCCACCGCCGCCGAGCCGTCGACCAGCGCCCTGTCGGAGTGACGGCGCGCCAGCTGGCGTCAGCCCGCTTCCGAGGCGAGTCGGACGCAGACGGCGACGACTTCCATCGCCGAGCGCACCTCGGCGAGCGGCGGTCGGGTGGGCGAGATGCGGATGTTGGCGTTCTTCGGATCGCGACCGCCGGGGTAGGTCGCGCCCGCCGGAGTCAGGGCGACCCCCGCCTCCTTGGCCAGCGCGACCACGCGGTCCGCCACCGGATGGGCCGTGTCGAGGCTGACGAAATATCCCCCGCGTGGGCGGGTCCAGGTAGCGAGCCCTGCCTCGGCGAGTTCGTGGTGCAGCACCTCCTCGACGACGTCGAACTTGGGTCGGAGCAGGCGGGCATGCTCCCGCATCAGGCCGGGGATGCCGCCCGCGACCTCGCCGAGGAAGCGGACGTGGCGGTACTGCTCGATCTTGTTGGGCCCGATCATCTGCGTGCCCATCAGCTCCGCCAGGTAGGCGACGTTCGCGGTGCTCGTGCCCAAGAAGCCGATGCCGGCGCCCGCGAAGGTGATCTTCGACGTCGAGCCGAAGAGGTAGGTCCGGTTCGGGTGCCCGGCGTCAGCGCAGGCGCGCACCAGGTTGAGCGGGCGCGGCGGCGCGTCGCCGAGGTGGTGCACGGCGTAGGCGTCGTCGGCAAAGATGGTGAAGTCGGGGGCGGC